>NZ_LAVA02000043.1 GCF_000974985.2 Streptomyces mangrovisoli
CCCCGATAGGGGCGCGGGGAACTGCGCGAACGAGCCCCACCGACCCGCAGGAACACCACACCCCCCCAAGGGGCGCGAGGAACTGCGCGACCAGCCACAACGAGGCCGCAGACAACACCCAACCCCAGCCCCCCAAGGGGCGCGGGGAACTGCGCGAGCGGCCGCGACGCACCCGCAGACGGCATCCCGAGCCCAGCCCCCTCAAGGGGCGCGGGGAACTGCGCGACCAAGCCCCACCGGCCCGCGGGGACACCACGACCCCAGCCCCACAAGGGGCGCGGGGAACTGCGCGACCAGCCACGACGGGGCCGGGCCGCGGGCGACCGGCGAACCGGAGCGGAGCGGCCTCGCGGCTGTCAGGACACCCGTACCCGGATCTCGCCCGACGGCCCCGCCACCACCCGCACCCGCGTCAGGTCCGCCGCCACCGCGTCCGGCGCATGCAGCGCCGCCCGCGGCCCGACCCCGACCACCCGCATCCCCGCGGAGCGCCCCGCCGCGATCCCCACCCCGGAGTCCTCGAAGACCAGGCAGTCCTCGGGCGCCACCCCCAGTTCCGCGGCGCCCTTCAGGAACCCCTCGGGGTCGGGCTTGCTCGCGCCGACGCTCTCCGCGGTGACCCGGACATCCGGCAGCGGCAGCCCCGCCGCGGTCATCCGCACCGCGGCCAGCGCCGCGTCCGCCGAGGTCACCAGGGCGTGCGGCAGCCCGGCCAGCGCCGCCATGAACGCGGCCGCGCCCGCCACCGGCACGACACCGTCCGTGTCGGCCGCCTCCTCCGCGAGCATCCGCGCGTTGTCCGCGAGGTTCTGCGCCGCGGGACGGTGCGGCAGCAGCACCGCCATCGACGCGTGCCCCTGCCGCCCGTGCACGACCTTGACGACCTCGTCCCCGTCCAGCCCGTTCCGGTCGGCCCAGCGACGCCAGACGCGCTCCACGACGGCGTCCGAGTTGACGAGGGTGCCGTCCATGTCGAGCAGCAGGGCGCGGGCGGTGAGGACGACGGGGGACGTGACGGAGGACGTGGCGGGGGCCGGCATCGGCAACTCCAGACGGACAAAAGGACAAAGGGGGCACGCGGACGCACCCCCAAGGACCAAGGCGGCCCCGCCCGCCGGTCAGGGAAAACGGGCGGCGGCCACTTTGTTTCTCTACGGTACAAAACGAAGGGCCCCTCGCGCCACCGCCCCCCGAAAGGGTTCACCCGCCGTTCACCCGGCGGGCCGGCCGCGCGGCGCGGCGAAGCGCCAGGTCAGCCCGCGATCGCCTCCCACAGGCTCCACACGCCGAGCGCCAGCATCAGCACCGCCGCGATCTGGGTCACCAGGCGCAGCGGAACCTTCTTCATCAGGGCCTTCCCGCCGACGATGCCGAGCCCGGCCACCGCCCACAGCGCCAGCACGGCACCGATGCCGACGGAGAGCGGGTCGTCGTAGCGGGCCGCGAGGTTGGCGGTCATGATCTGCGTGAGGTCGCCGAACTCGGCGACCAGGATCAGCGAGAAGCCCGTCCCGGCGACCTTCCAGAAACTCTGATTCTCGGGCTTGGGGATGTCCTCCTCGCCCTCGTCCTTGCGCAGCAGCAGCACCGCGGCGCCGCCGAGGAAGAGCACGCCCGTGATCGCGTGCACGAGCTGCTGCGGCAGCAGCGTCAGCACGCTGCCCGCCGCGACGGCGAGCACGACGTGCAGCGCGAACGCGGCGGCGACACCGGCGAAGACGTAGGACGCGCGGTAGCGGGTGCCCAGGACGAGACCGGCGAGCGCGGTCTTGTCCGGCAGTTCGGCGAGGAAGACGACGCCGAAGACGACGGCCGCGACGGTGATGCTGAACAAAAGTCCTCAATCGGTCGGGGCTGCCCCACCGAGAGCGCTGCACATCCTGCGAGAGCCTCGGCACGGCAGCGCACACGTCACCCCTGCCCCATGGCACGGGTGTGCACTGCTTGCCGAAGGTCTCGCTGGCCGACCCCGTTCGATCGAGGTCCGCCTCCGGGCGCCGGCTCAGGCGAGCTGAGCAGTATGTCGACGGTCCGGCGAAGAGCTACTCCCCTTCTGCGCTCCCCAGGATACGCGAGGACAAGTTCGACCGTAAACCTTGTCGTGACATGCACACGTCACTAACTTCTTACCGGACGCACACCTGACGGCAACACCGCCCCGCCATCCTTCCCACGCCCGCACCTCAACACCCATGTGTCACAAGGGAGTTCGCATGCCGAAGTTCTACGCGCGTCGACGGTTGAGCATACTCGGCGCGCTCACCGCGCTCCTCGCCTCCGCGGCGCTGTTCGACTCCCCGTCGGCCTCCGCCGCCCTGCCCACCCCGGTGAGCGCCGCGACGGCCCGCACCTACCTCGCCTCGCTGACCGTCGCGACGGAGAGCCGTACCGGCTACGACCGCGACCTCTTCCCCACCTGGATCACGATCAGCGGCACCTGCAACACCCGCGAGTACGTGCTCAAGCGCGACGGCTCCGGCGTGACCGTCGACTCCGCGTGCGCCGCCACCGCGGGCAGCTGGTACTCGCAGTACGACGCCGTCACCACGACCGACCCCTCCACCTTCGACATCGACCACGTCGTGCCGCTGGCCGAGGCGTGGGACTCGGGCGCGAGCAAGTGGACCACCGCGCAGCGCCAGGCGTTCGCCAACGACGTCACCCGCCCCCAGCTCATCGCCGTGTCGGCCAGCTCCAACCGCTCCAAGGGCGACGACGACCCGGCCGAGTGGGTGCCGACCCGCTCCGCGTACGTGTGCACCTACGTGCGCGCCTACGTCCAGGTGAAGTACTACTACGGCCTCTCCGTCGACTCCGCCGAGAAGACCGCGATCTCCGGCTACCTGGCGAACTGCTGAGCCTCGGGCGGAAGTCCGCACAAGCAGTGATCGCCCGACCCTCCCCCTACCCCTCCGCCGCCGCATACCGTACGGGCGACGGAGGAGGGGGATCACCGTGGCGGGACTGCTCCTTGGACCACTGCTGAGGTACGCCGACGGCTCGTCCGCGACGGTCTGGGTCGAGACGAGCCGCCCGTGCACCGCCGAGGTGCGCTGCCCGGACGGCGCCCACGGCACGGCCCGCACCTTCCAGGTCGCGGGCCGTCACTATGCCCTGGTCCCGGTGACCGGCCTCGCGCCGGGCACCGAGCGGCCCTACGAGGTGCTCCTCGACGGCGCCCGGGTGTGGCCGGCCGCCGATCCGCGCCTCGCGGGCTTCCCGCCGTCCGTCATCCGCACGCCCGCCCCCGGCGACCCGGTCCGGGTGACCTTCGGCTCCTGCCGCTGGGCCGCGCCCGCCGTCGGCGAGGGCGACCCGGCGGGCCCCGACGCCCTGGACGCGCTGGCCGTACGCCTCGCCGCGGACCCGCGCGCCCACCGGCCGGACGTGCTGGTCCTGCTCGGCGACCAGGTCTACGCCGACGAGACCTCCGCGGCCACCCGCGCCTGGCTCGCCGCCCGCCGCGACCCGTCCGAACCACCGGGCGCCCAGGTGGCCGACTACGAGGAGTACACCCGGCTCTACCACGAGTCCTGGCTCGACCCCGAGGTCCGCTGGCTGCTGTCCACCGTGCCCAGCTGCATGATCTTCGACGACCACGACGTGATCGACGACTGGAACACCTCCGCCGCCTGGGTCGCCGGGATGCGGGCGCTGCCCTGGTGGCCCGAGCGGGTGCTCTCCGCGCTCATGGCGTACTGGGTGCACCAGCACCTCGGCAACCTCTCCCCCGCCGAACTCGCCGCCGACCCGCTCTACGCCGCCGTACGCGCCGACCCCGACGGCACCGAGACGCTGCGGGCCTTCGCGGCGCGCGCCGACGCCGATCCCGCCTCGGTGCGCTGGAGCTACCGGCGCGACTTCGGGCGGGTGCGGCTGCTGATGGTCGACAGCCGCGCCGCCCGTGTCCTCGCGGAGGACGGCCGGGCGATGCTCGACCCGACGGAGGCGGCGTGGCTGCGGGAGCAGGCGCTGGACCGGGACGGCTGCGACCACCTGCTCCTCGGGACCTCGCTGCCCTGGCTGCTGCCGCCGCTGGTGCACCACGCCGAGGAGTGGAGCGCCGCGCTGTGCCGGGGCGGGCGGGGCGCGCGCTGGGCGCGGTTCGGGGAGCGGCTGCGGCGGCGGGCCGACCTGGAGCACTGGGCGGCCTTCCCGGACTCCTTCGCCGCGCTGGCCGACCTGGTCGCGGAGGCCGGCACGGGGGCCGGGGCGCCCGCGACCCTGTGCGTGCTCTCCGGCGACGTGCACCACGCGTACGCCGCCGAGCCGGTCTGGCCCGCGGGCGGCGGCCCGGACGCGCGGGTGGTGCAGCTCACCTGTTCCCCGGTTCACAACACCGTGCCGTGGCACGTCAGGGCCGCGTTCCGGTTCGGCTGGAGCCGGGCGGCGCGGCTGATCGGGCGCCGGCTCGCCCGGCACGGCCGCTGCCCCGCACCTCCCGTGAACTGGGACAGAACGGGCGGACCGTGGTTCGGCAACCAGCTCATGACCCTGACGCTGCGCGGGCGCTCGGCCCGGCTGCGGCTGGAGCGGGCGCGGCGCGGCGGCACGCTGCGGACGGTGACGGAGCGGGAACTCGCCGTCGACGGGGTCGACGGTGTGTAACGATCACATACGCCCCCCGTGAAACCGCTGTCCCATCTGCCGCGTACGCTGGTTGGCTGTTGTCCGGCCTCTCCTGCCGCTCACGCCGAGCGCGACACGGTCTGGCCCGCGGGGGATTTCTTCGGGAGTGGTCGTGTTCGAGAGTGTCGCGTCGCTGACCGGCAGCCCATGGATATACGCCATGGTCGCGCTGTCGGTGCTGTTCGACGTGTTCCTGCCGGTGCTGCCGAGCGGCGTGCTGGTGATCACGGCCGCCACGGCCGCGGCGGCGGGCACGGGGGCGGCGACGGGGCACACCCCGCATCCGCGCGTGCTGATCCTCATCCTGTGCGCGGCGGGCGCGTCGGTCGTCGGCGACCTGGTGGCCTACCGGCTGGCCTGGCGCGGCGGCGAGCGGCTGGACCGGGCCATCGCCCGCTCCCGGCGGCTGCGGACCGCGCAGGAACGTCTCGGTGCGGCTCTCGCGCGGGGCGGTGGGCTGCTGGTGGTGCTGGCGCGGTTCGCCCCGGCCGGGCGGTCGCTGGTCTCGCTGGGCGCGGGGGCGGCGCACCGGCGGGTGCGCGAGTTCCTGCCGTGGTCGGCGCTGGCGGGGGTGGCGTGGGCGGCGTACAGCGTGGCGCTCGGTTACTTCGGCGCGCACTGGCTGGGCGCGACGTGGCTGGCGACGGCGGTCTCCTTCGCGGCGCTGTTCGGCGCGGGCGCGGGGGCGGCCTTCTTGATGCGACGCGCCCCGGCGTAACCGGCTGCGCGCGTCGGCCGCGCCGGGCTCCCTCGACCTTCGACCGCGGCCCGGTGGGGGCTGATCGCGCAGTTCCCCGCGCCCCTTCAGGGGACTTCGACCGCGCGGGCTTCCCGCGCCCCTGTGTGCGTACACCTGCGGGCCGGTGGGGCCCCTTCGCGCAGTTCCCCGCGCCCCTGTCGGGGCGCCCCGACAGGGGCACTCAAGGGGCGCGGGGAACTGCGCGATCAACCACGACGCGGCCGCACCCGAACTCTTAGGGGCGCGGGGAACTGCGCGAACGACCACGACGCAGCCGCACACGAACCCTCAAGGGGCGCGGGGAACTGCGCGAACAGCCCCCACGGACCCGCGGTCGAAAACCGAGCAGCCCGGCGCAGCCGTGGGCCGTGTGGGGGTCAGCCGGTGGGCTGGGAGGCGGGGCGGCCCTTTATCTGCAGACCCCCCAGGAGGGCCGCCGTGGCCTCCGCGACGGCCTGGACCGCGTCGTCGAAGACCTCGCGGTTGTGCGCGGCGGGGGCCCGGAACCCGGACACCTTGCGCACGTACTGCAAGGCGGCGGCGCGGATCTCCTCCTCCGTGGCCTCGGTCTCCAGCGCGGGTGGACGCAGTGTCTTGATGCTCCGGCACATGGTTCCAGTGTCACCTCTCCGGACCGGCGGACGCCCGCGCGAGGTCGTACCGCCAGTCGTTCGTCGTGATGGGGTTGCCCTTCGGGTACTCGAAGTCGGCCTGGCCGAGGAGGGTGAAGCCCGCCGCCCGGCACACACGGTTCGACGCCGCGTGCTCCACCTTCGGGTAGGCGTGCAGATACCGGTGGCGGCCGGCCTCGCGGGCCGCCACGATCACGGCGCGGGCCGCCGCGGCCGCCAGCCCCCGGCCCTGGAACTCGGGCAGCACGCCCCAGCCGGTCTCCCACACCGTGGAGCCGCGCCACTCCCGCTCCCAGAAGCCGATGGAGCCCACGGTCTCACCGCCCGCGACGAGGACCACCCGGTACATCGCCCCGGCGCTCAGCTCCGCGTAGCGCCGCTGGCGGTCGGCGAGCTGTTCCTCGCTCTCCGGACCGCCGAGGTGCTCGGTCATCTCGGGGGTGTTGGTCCGCCGCAGCAGCCACAGATCGCCCTCGCCCCAGGGCTCCAGCCGCACCCGCCCGGCGTCCGGTCGCGCATCGGAAGTCTCCATGCCGCCACCGTAGAGCAGGGGTACGACAACGCCCGGGGGTCCGCCCCGGGCCCGCACACTCGTTCGTGTGAAGTAACTGAAGCAACTCGCCACCCAAAATCGAACAGGCGTAGCATTGCCGCGTGGCTGCGACCTATGACTTCCCGAGTGACCTCCTTGCCGGTCAGGAGGAGTTGCATCAGGTCCGGGCCGAGCTGTCGGCCCTGCTGAAGCGGCTCCCCTGGTCGGTCGAGCCCATGGACGGCTTCAGCGACGACACCGGCTGGCGCAGGGTCGTGCGCCCCGCCTCGCCGGGCTGGACGGCCGACGAGCAGGCCGAGGTGGAGAAGCTGCGGCAGCGGGAGCACGAGCTCGCGGTGTTCGTCAGCACGCACCGGTTCTGGGCGGAGGTGACCGGGCCGGACGGGGTGGAGGGACGCTCCCGCCTCAAGCACACCCGGGGAACGTGAGAGGGTCCCGGCCATGACGGCCGGGACCCTCTCACGATGTGGGCGCGGACGGTTTCGAACCGCCGACATCCTGCTTGTAAGGCAGGCGCTCTACCCCTGAGCTACGCACCCCGATCGAGTCGACAGCCTACATGGCCCGGGACGGTGCCCGGCAAACGCGTATCGGCGCCCCGCGGGTGGGGATAACCCCCGCCCCGATCCGGGCGCGGGCCGGATCCCCCGCCGGGCCGCGGCTCCCTACCGTCGTCAGGGAGCAGACCGCTCGCCTTCAGGGGGAGATCGCCATGACCCGTACCGCCTCCGTCCGCGCCGTCGCGGCCGCCGCGGGCGCCGTCGTCCTCGCCGGGGCGCTCAGCGCCTGCGGCGCGTCCGCGGACGACGACAAGCATCCCGACCACCGCGCCTTCGCCCTGCGCGGACACACCCTCACCGTCGACTCCGACGACTCCGCGCTGGAGATCGTCGCCTCCTCCGCCGTGCGGACGGGGACGGTGGACGTGACGCGCTGGTTCCAGGGCAGCGTGGCCGTCGGCGGCGCCCCGCGGGTGACCTGGTCCTTCGCGAACGACCGGCTGGTGCTGCGGATGAAGTGCTCCGGGCTGGTCGCCGACTGCTCGGCCCGGCACCGCATCGAGGTGCCGCGGGGCGTCGCGGTGACCGTCGAGGACGGCGACGGCAGCGTGCGCGCGCAGGGCTTCCGCGATCCGCTGGACATCCGCACGGACGACGGCTCGGTGCGGGTCGGCGACTGCACCGGCGCGCTGACCCTGCGCTCCGGCGACGGCTCGGTGCGGGCCGACGTCTCCTCCCGCACGGTGCGGGCGACCACCTCCGACGGCTCGATCCGGCTGCGCCTCGGCGTCGTGCCCGACCGGGTCGAGGCCCGCTCCGGCGACGGCTCCGTCGGCGTCGTGCTGCCGAGGTCCTCGTACAAGGTGACCACGGGCTCGGGCGACGGCTCGGTGCACGTGTCCGTGCCGCGCGACGACAGCAGCCGGCACGTGGTGACCGCGCACACCGGCGACGGAGGGATCACGGTCGAAACGGCGAACTGACCGGGCCGTGTGTTCGTCTTCACCGGGTGGGAGAATGACACCACCCACGGCGAACCACGGTACGGGAGAGGGATGTGACGGCGACAGCCCGCAGGAACCGGGGTCCGCTCCGTGACCTTCTCACGCTGACCGCGCTGCCGCTGCTGGCCGGTCCGGCGCTCGTGGCGGCGTTCGCCGGGGGCGGCACCCGGCGCTGGTTCGGCGGCCGGTCCGAAGGACAGCGGGCCGAGGCCCAGGCCGCGAAGGACGCCGCCGCCGCCGCGTTCTACGAACTGGACACCGCACAGCGGGACATGCGGATCTCCATAGAGACGATCACCGCGGTCGACGACACCCCGCCCGCCCGGCGCGCGGTCGCCGACTTCGAGGCGCTGGGCCGCCGCATCGACGACGTGAGCAACCGCTACATCCAGGCGATCGACGCGCACGACCTCGACCGGGACGACCTCGACGCGTCGACGGCCTCCCGGGCCCGCGCCGAGCTGACCGCGGCCAAGGACGAGCTGGTCCGGGTCAAGCAGGAGCTGGATCGTTTCGGTACGGGGCTCGGACCCCTGCTGGGCAAGGCCGAGACGCAGCTGGCGCGGATCGCGCCCGCCGTGGAGCGGGCCCGCCAGGCGCTGCTGGCCGCGACCGGCGCGCTGGACGCCGTACGGCAGACCGGTCTGCGGGCCGACGAGCTCGCCGCCCGGCTCGCCGCGCTCTCCCCGGAGCTGACGCGGCTGAACGAGGGCGCGGGCCGGCACGGCGCCCCACAGACGCTGGAACGGGCCGAGCGGGTCGCGCGGGAGGCGGAGGCGATCCGCGCGGAGGCGCAGCGGCTGCCGGAGCAGGCCGCGGAGATCGACCACCGGCTGGTGTCGCTGCGGACCCGCGCGGAGGCGCTCACCACCCGGGCCGGACAGGTGGACCCGGTCCTCAGCGAGCTGCGCCGGCGGTTCGCCGCGGCCTGCTGGCAGGACCTCCAGCGGGTGCCCGAGCAGGCGGCGGAGAACGTACGGCAGGCCGGGGCGCGGCTGCGCGAGGCGCAGGCCGCGCGGGACGCCCAGCGGTGGGCGGACGCGACGGCGCTGCTGGCGACGGCGCGGGCGCTGCTGAACACCACCGACGAGTCGGTCTCGGCCGCGGGGAGCCGGCTCCAGCGGCTGAACGCCGTGCAGAAGGACCCGCAGCAGGAGATCGACCGCACCCGCTTCGCGATCCGGGACGCCCAGCGGCTCGCGATGGCCGGCCGCTCCACCCCGGACCCGCGGCACGCCCGCCCGCTGGACGACTCGGTGGCCCGCCTGGACCGCGCGATCGCGGGCCTGGAGGGGCGCCACCCCGACTACTGGCACTTCCTGACGGAGACCGAGGCGGTCCGGCAGACCGTGTCCCGCGTGGTCGGCCAGATCCGCGACGAGCGGGGCGGGACCGCCTGACGGCGGGCTCAGCCGTTGTCACCTGCGGGCCGGTGGGGGCCGTTCGCGCAGTTCCCCGCGCCCCTGGGTCTTTTGGGGGCGCGGGGAACTGCGCGAGCAAGCCCCACCGACCCGCAGGTGACGACGGCTGAGCCCACCCCGGGCGACCGTGTGGCCGAGCGGAGCGAAACGGCGGATATTGGAACTACGTACGGCCTCCGCGCACGTCAACAGGTACAGGGAGGCGCACATGGCCTCGCACGCGGCTCAGCCGGGAACCTCGCAGACCCAGCCGTCCCGGCAGCGGTTCCGGCTCGACGAACACCTTCCCGTCGACCACCGCCTGAGCACCTTCTACCGGTTCGGCGCCGGACTGATGGGCCTCTTCCTGCTCGTCTTCGGCATCTTCGGAGTCGTCGACAACATCGGCTTCTTCGACACCGGCGGCGACACGGTCGTCGGCCTCAACACCAACGGCGCGCTCAGTTGGCTGTCGATCGGTGTGGGGCTGCTGCTCCTGGTCGGCATGGTGATAGGCGGCAACTTCGCCTCCACGCTGAACATGGGCCTCGGCATCCTCTTCATCCTCAGCGGCTTCCTGAATCTCGCGCTGCTGGACACCGACAACAACTTCCTCGCCTTCAAGATCCAGAACGTGCTGTTCAGTTTCGTCGTCGGCGTGCTGCTGATGTTCTTCGGGATGTACGGCAGGGTGAGCACGACCCTGCCGCACGACAACCCCTACTGGCGCGCCCGGCACCCCGAGGCGGCGGCGTACGACGACCGCGCGGCGCAACGGGCCGCCATGAGCCCTCCGGACAACCCGAAACGCCCCGGGCTCACTTGACGACGGTCGACCAGTCCGGCGACTGCGCGGGGTCCAGGCTGCGCAGCCGCTGGAGGGTCTCCGGCTTCTGCACGTCCATCCAGTCGGCCAGCTCCTTGAAGGACACGCACTTGACGCCCTTCTTGGTGCACACGTTCTTGATCACCTGGTCGACGGCCTTCATGTAGATGCCGCCGTTCCAGTCCTCGAAGTGGTTGCCGATGAACAGCGGCGCGCGGCTGCCGTAGTAGACGCGGTTGAAGCCGGCCATGTAGGAGTCGACGGTCGTCTGCTCCCACTCGCCGTACTTCGACGGGTCGCCCTTCGTCTCACCGTTGGACTGGTTGTAGAGGAAGTTGAAGTCCATCGACAGGCCCTGGTACTTGCCGTTCTCGTACGGCAGCATCTCCAGCGGGAAGTCCCAGATGCCGTTCTTCTTCGTCGGCCATATCTGGAAGTCGCCCGGGGAGCTGGCGTCGTAGCGCCACCCGTAGCTCTTGATCGCCTTGAGCAGGTTGGGCTGGCCCTCCAGGCAGGGCGCGCGGCCGCCGGTGACCTCCTTCTTGAAGTCGAAGGGCAGCGCGGGGATGTCCTTGAAGCCGGTGTTGGTCTTCCAGTTCTCCACGAAGTCGAAGAACTGGTCGATCTCGCTCTTCCACTGGTCGACGCTCCAGTCGCCGCCGCCCTTGGCCCCGCAGAAGTGGCCGTTGAAGTGGGTGCCGATCTCGTCGCCGTCCTCGTACGCCTGGCGCAGCTGCTCCAGCGTGGTGCGGATGTGCTCGTCGGTGGCGTAGTCGATCGCCGCGTCGCCCGCCTCGTGCATCGGCCCGGTGTAGAGGTCCTTCTTGTCCTTGGGCAGCAGGTAGATGCCCGTGAGGAAGAAGGTCATGTGGGCGTTGTACTCCTTGGCCATCTCCCGGTAGTGCGAGAAGAGATGGTCGCTGCCCTCCAGGGCGCCGTCCCAGGAGAAGACGACGAACTGCGGGGGCTTCTCGCCGGGCTTGAGCGGCACGGCCTTCAGCTGGTTCTTCTGCGGCCCGGTGTAGGAGGTGGAGCCGTCGCCGAGGACCTTCGTCTTGCCGTCCCACTTGGGTGTCGCCGCGGCCTTCTTCGTCCGTCCCTTGGCGGACGCGGTCGGCGCGGTGTGGTCCTGGCCGCTGAGCACCAGGTAGCCCGTCACCGTCGAGGCGAGGACGAGAAGGATCGCCAGGGTCAGGAATCCGGGGCGTGCGGCCTTGTTGCGGACTTTTGCCCTACGGCGGCGGCCGGAGGTGGACTTCATGCGCGGCTCACTTCGGAAGGGTGGGGGGTTTGACGGTGGGTGCGGGTGCCTCGGCCTCCCGGGGTCAGCCGAGCGGGTCCAGGGCTCCGGACCAGATGCCGTAGGCGGCGCTGTTCGCGGCGGTGCCGCCGATGCCCTTCAGCGGCAGTGGTTCGAGGCTCTTGGTGAGGTCCATCCGGTAGACGACGACGGCCGTGGAGACCGACTTGGCGGTCCCCACGTACCAGGACGCCGTGTCGTCCTGGTCGGTGCCCGCCTTGCCGGAGACGGTGGCCGAGGCGGAGGCCGCGCCGGGGTGGCCGATCGTGAAGGACTGCGTCAGCGCCTGCTGGACCTGCCCGGCCACCTCCGAGCTGACGGCGCGGCGCTGGGCCGGCTTCACGAGGTGGACCTCGGCGCCGTTGCGGGTGATCCGGCGCACCGAGTACGGCTCGGTGTGCTCGCCGCCCGCCGCGAAGGTGGCGTATCCGCTGGCCATGCGGATGGCGCTGGGCGTGGAGCTGCCCAGCGAGAGCGCCGGCACCTGGGGGCCCATGCTCGACGAGAGCAGCCCGGCCGCCTCGGCGGTACGTTTCACCTTGTCCAGGCCGGTGTCCATGCCGAGTTGCATGAACGGCGTGTTCACCGACCGGGCGAGCGCGGTGGCCAGGCTGATCTGCCCGTACGAGGCGTTGCCGTCGTTGTGCGAGACGACCTTTCTGCCGCTGCGGTCCCAGTAGGGGCCCTCGGGGGTGCTGACGGCGATGCCGTCGTTGCCGTCGTAGAGGGTCTCGGGGGTGATCAACTCGCGCGGCGCGTCACGTTCCTTGACGATGCCGTACTCCAGGCCCGCCGCGTACACGAACGGCTGGAAGGCCGAACCGGCGGGCACGGTGGAGGCGTTGGACTCGTTGAACCCCTGTTTTCGGTGATCGGCGCCGCCGTACACGGCGAGGATCCGGCCGTCGGTGGCGACGGACGAGGCGCCGTAGTGGGCCGTCTTGGCGGCGTCCGGGTCCTGCTTCACCGCCGCCTTGCGGGCCTTGGCGACGGCGCCGGTGAGCGCGGTCTCCCGCTTCTTGTCGAAGGTCGTGTAGATCTGGTAGCCGCCGAGGTCGAAGTCCTTGTCGGAGATGTGCCCGGCCTTCTTGGCGTACTGCGTGGCGAGTTCGACGAGGTAGTCGCTCTGCTCACCGGTGTCGTAGAGCGGGTTGGTCTTGAGCGGCTCGGGGAACTTGGTGTACGTCGCCCGTTCCTCGGGGGACAGCTTGCCGATCTTGACCATGCGGTCCAGGATCCACGACCAGCGCTCCACCGCCCGCTTGTGATTGGCCGCGCTCAGCGTGGGGTCGTACAGGCCCGCGCCCTTGAGGAGGCCGGCGAGCATCGCGGCCTGGCTGGCGTTGAGCTTGCTGACGTCCTTGCCGTAGTAGGCCTGCGAGGCGCGCTGGATGCCGTAGGTGCCGCGGCCGAACCAGCTGGTGTTGAGATAGCCCTCGAGGATCTGGTCCTTGCTCATCCGGTTGTCGAGTTTGAGGGAGATCATCGCCTCGGTGAATTTTCGGCTGACCGTCTGATTTTGCGTGAGATAGACGTTTTTCACGTACTGCTGGGTGATCGTGGAACCACCCTCGGTATCGCCCTCGCCGACCGTCCGGTACAGGGCGCGGGCGATGCCCTTCATGGAAATGCCCGGGTCGGTGTAGAAACTCTCGTTCTCGGCCGCGAGCACCGCCCAGCGCACGTCCTCGGGTATGTCCTTCAGCGGCATCGCCTGCCGCTGCACCCAGCCGGTACGGGCCATGGGGGTGCCGTCCGACCAGAAATAGACGTTGTCCTGCTGTGTGGCGTACGAGTTGAGGTTGTCCGGAATGTCGGTGGCGGCGTATGCGACGACGAGGAAGAGGCCGGTCAGCCCGATCGCCCCGAAGAACCCGCCGATCCACTGCCGCCAGGACGGCATCCACCGGCGCCAGCCGGTACGGCCGGGACGCGGGTACTGCGGCTTCAACTTGCGGGCGTACGGCTCGACCTTGCGGGCGTACGGCGCCAGGAACGCGAGCGCGGGGGCCAGCAGTACGGCCACGCGGGCCGTGAGGGGGCGCAGGAAGGCGAGCAGCGGGGCGAGGAGGCGGCCGAGGGCGGTGGAGGGCCCGGCGGGAGCGCTCGCGGCCTCCTGGGCCTGCCTGTTGACGCTTCTGCGCAGGTCGTCCACGCGCAGCTGCATCGTCTCGTCCGGGCGCGCGCCCGAACGGTCCATCTCCTCCACGGCCTTGCGGAGGTCGTCCACCTTCAGCTGCATGGTCTCGTCCGGGCGGGCGCCGGAGCGGTCCAGCTGCTCCACGGCCCTGCGCAGGTCGTCGACCTTCAACTGCATGGTGGCGTCGGGAGATCGGGAGTCCGGCGCGGCCGGCTCGCCGGGGGTCCCGGACGGCCCGGCGTCGGCTTCGGCGTCGCCCTCGCCGTGCTGGCGGCGGTCGCGCCAGGATCGTTTCGGCGCCGCGCGGCGACCGTGGGAGCGGCGGCGTTCCTCGGGAACGCCTTCCCCCTGCCCTGCCTCGGTCACAACTGTGCCTCCTCCGCACTCGGTCGTGCTCGCGCGGGTTATGGCACGGCTGCCGTTGGCACGGCTGCGAGCCCCCTGATTCCCCAGCCGCATCGCGGCCCTCGCGGCATTACAAAATTATCAGTGATCTTTTCGATTTCTCCGCTTAACAACTGGACAGAAACGAACACATGCCGAGCCGGGAGCGGCGTGAGTATCGTCACGCCGGTTAACCTGAACGCATGCCACGCTATGAGTTCCGCTGTCGGACCTGCGACAACACGTTCGAAGTCACCCGTCCCATGGCGGAATCGTCCGCTCCGGCGACGTGTCCTGCCGGACATGAGAACACGGTGAGACTTCTCTCCACGGTCGCGGTGTCCTCCGGGAGTTCGGCGCCGTCGGGAGGCTCGGGTGGGGGCGGGTGCTGCGGGGGCGGCTGCTGCGGCTGAGGCTGCGCCGGGCTCGGCCGGTTCTGCGGGTGCGGGTGCGCTGTGGTTGCTCGCGCAGTTCCCCGCGCCCCTTTCAGGGGCGCTGATCCAGCGCCCCGTCAGGGGCGCGGGGAACTGCGCGATCAGGCACGACGGGCCCGCGCCGTACCCACGACCTGACCGCCCCTGAAGGGGCGCGGGGAACTGCGCGGACGGCCACGACGCAGCCGCACTCGTCCACAGCCCGGTGCGGGCGCATGTCGGCGGGCCGCTAGGCCTTGGTGGCGCGGAGGAACTCCCGCGTGATGCGCTCGCCGGCGAGCACCCCCCGCTCCGGCAGCGCCGTGATCGCCGGCGCGCTCCACTCGCTCTCGGCCAGCTCCCCGTGCCCCGGCCGCCACCCACGGTCCGCCGCCAGCAGCAGATCCGCGTCGAGCAGCGAGTCCCCCGCCGCCAGGACGAGTTCGGCCCCGGTCCGCCGCGCGACCTCGCGCACGGCCGCGCTCTTGGTCAGCGGCTTCGGCACGGCGTAGATCTTGCGGCCCTGCAACGACACCGTCCAGCCGCGGTTCTCCGCCCAGGCCGCCAGCTCCTTGACCCACTCCTCGGGCAACAGCTCGCGCTCCACGACGAGATACACGAACAGGTCCTCGGCGATCCGGTGCTTGCGCAGCCACAGCGGGTCCGCGGTCGCCTCCAGATGCGCGCCCACCTCCGCGAGCGGCGCGCACTCCTCGGCCAGCCGCTCGGTCACCCCGCGGTGCCAGTCCGGGTCGGAGACGCCGTCGACGAGGATGTGCCCGCCGTTCGCGCAGATCGCGAACTCCGGTGCCGGGCCGGGCAGGTTGATGCGCAGGTACTGCTTGCGGGTCCGGGTCGTCGTCGGCACGAACACCGCCGCGTCGCCGAGTTCGACCAGCAGCTGCGCCGCCGTCTCCGTCATGAACGACAGCGGCCGGCTCTCGTGCACCTCCACGCACAGCAGGCGCGGCGCCCGCGCGTCCGGCATGGTCAGCCCGAGGGCCGCCGGGGAGTAGATCAGGGTGCGATCGAGATCGCTCGCCACCAGCACCGGCATCAGACCGTCACCGCCAGACCGTCGGCGCCGGTCGCCCCGCGCGTGTACTTGGGATGGATCAACCCGACACAGGTGTACGGCAGTTCGCCGACCTCCTCGACGGGCACCCCGCGCTGCTCGGCGAGCAGGCGGACATGGTCGAGGTCGGCGCCCGCGCCGGCCCGCGCCAGGATCTTCCACGGTACCCGGCGCAGCAGCACCCGGGTGGTCTCGCCGACGCCCGGCTTGACCAGGTTCACGTCGTGGATGCCGTACTCCTCGCTGATCCGCTCGACGGCGGCCCAGCCCTCCCAGGTCGGTTCGCGGTCGGCGGCGAGCAGTTCCTTGACCGCCGTGTCGACGGCGTCGGTGACCTCGGTGAAGCGCGCGGAGACGGCGTCGAGGAAGTCGCCGGAGACGTCCGCCCCGGCGAGCTCGCGGTAGAACTTCGCGCCGTGGAAGTCGTGTTCGCCGACCAGGTCGGCGCGGAGCACGGTGCGCGATATCAGGCCGGAGACCGTGGAGTTGAGGCAGGCGGAGGGGATGAGGAAGTCCTCGCGGGTGCCGTAGGTGCGCACGCAGGAGCCCGGGTCGGCGAGCACCGCGATCTCCGGGTCGAAGCCGGTGATCCCGTCGGACTTCTCGAACTCCTTGATGGCCTCGGCCAGTTCGCGGGTGATGGCGCCCTTGCCGGTCCAGCCGTCGACGAACACGACGTCCCGCGGGTCGTGGTGGGCGGCGAGCCAGCGCAGCGCGTTGGCGTCGATGCCGCGGCCGCGCACGATGGACACCGCGTAGTGCGGCAGGTCCAGGCCGTGCCGGGCCTTCGCCCAGCGCCGCATCAGGACGCCGACCGGGGTGCCGGCGCGGGCCAGGGAGACCAGGACCGGGCGCGGCGAGGACTCGGCGAGCACGGTCTCGGTGACCACGCCGACGGCGTGCGCGATGCGCTCCGCGGAGGTCGCGAGGGCCGCGTGGAACAGCTCCTGGTACTGCTCGCTGGGCTGGTACTCCACCGGCAGCGACTCGGCGTAGTGCGCGCCGCCGCTCTGGATGGCCTCCTCGCGCTCCTCGGTCGGCGCCTCCAGCGTGACGTCGGAGAGGTCCCGCAGCAGCCAGCCGACCTCCTCCGGCGCGTACGAGGAGAAGGCGGGGCCGCGAAGGGGCTCGGGCAGCATGGCGGGCCTTTCGGGTACGGACCGGGGCTCGGGCACGTAGGACGGGACGACCGCGAGCAGCACGTGCGGGGTGTGCTCGGCGAGCACCGCCGCGAGGCCGCCGGGGGCGTGCAGGGCGGGCGTGTCGCCGACCGAGTCCACGACCGCGACGACGGCGTCGAAGCCGCCGCCGGCGACGTTGTAGGCGTAGCGCTCGCCGGGGCCGTCGGCCGGGTCGTCGTGGGCCGGGAAGACGAGGCGGGTGCGGATGGCGTAGCCGGGGTCGTCGACGGCGAGGACGGGCGAGCGGGTGGTGGTGGAGAAGCGGACCTCGGCGGGGACGATCTGCTCCAGCTCGCGGGCGAGCCTGAGCGGCGCGTACATCAGTTCCTCGAAGCCGAGCACGAGCACGCGGCGCGCGCCCGCGGGCAGCGCCTCGGCGAGCCGGGCGGCCATGGCGGGCAGCGCGTGCTCCAGCCGCCCCCGGTCCCGCGGACCGAACCCGTGCCGCCCCCCGTCGGGCAGCCCCCGGGGCCAGCCGAGATCGACCCGGACCACCGGACCGGGCTTCACGGGGGCGCACGCCTCCGCGTCGCCGCCCAGCGCGGCGGCGGGTGCCGCCTCGTGTTCGGCCACCAGGCGGCGGCCCTTCTCCAGGACCCCCGCCGGCAGGCGCACCGTGCCCGAGGCCGTCGCCACCAGGTCGACGCGGGCGCCGATCTCGCGGGCGAACGTGTCCAGGCGGGCGGCGTCGGCCGGGGAGCGCATGTCGACCAGGGCGACCACGACGTAGCGCGAGCGCGGATAGCGCTCGTGCAGGTCGCGGATGGTGTTGAGGACCGTGTTGCCGGTGGAGAACTCGTCGTCGACGAGGACCAGCGGGCCGTCGCCGGCCAGCAGGGCGGGGTCCTCGGGCAGCAGCAGGTGCGAGGTGGCGTGCGAGTGGGACTCCTCGAACCCGCCGGCCCGCGCGACCCCGGGCACCGGACGGCGCGTGGAGTGCAGGTAGGGGGCGTCGCCGAGGCCGTCCGCGACCGAGTGGCCGAGCCCGGTGGCGGTCTCCGCGTAGCCGAGCACCACCGCGCGCCCGGCCTCCCGCGCGCCGAGCAGCTCCCGCACCCGGCGGCCCAGGACGAATCCGTGACCGTGGACCACGGACGGCGACTGGGGCACGTGCTTGCCCAGCACGTTCGACACCAGCAGGTGGGCCCGCTTGGGGTTGCGGCGCAGCGCCAGCCCCAGCAGCCCGGTCAGTCCGGCGTCGCCGTCCAGGGCGATCCCGAGCCGCTCGGCGACCCAGGTACCGGTCCAGACCGGATCGGTCTCCGGATCGGTCTCCGGATTGGTCTCCGGATGGGTCTCCGGATGGGTCTCCGGGTCGTTCTCCGCGTCGTTCTGCGCGTTGTTCATGAGTCCCATCAGTCTCAGCCGGATATTCCGGCGGCGAGCAGGTCCACGAAGCCGACGTCCTCGTTCGCCACTCCGAAGACCTCCGCGCGCAGCATGGTCCGCTCGGCCCAGGCGCGGTGCGGCTTCACCTCGTTCATCTTGTTCGTGTACTGCGACCTCAGCACCCCGCCGCCGAGCCGCTCCGGGCGCAGGATGTCCGCCGCGTCGCTGAACTCCTCGTGGCTGACCACCGACAGGGCGTGCACCGGCAGCACGTGCGAGGGGTGGATGCAGGTCTTGCCGAGCAGGCCGTTGGCCTGGTCGAGGGAGATCTCCCGCAGCAGTCCGTCCATGGCGTGCTCGATCAGCCGCTCGCGCAGGCCGACGGCCTGGCCCTCCAGGAAGGGGCTGGTGCGCAGCAGCGGCTTGAACATCCGCTCCGGGACCCGGAAGTACTCCCACACCGGCCCGGTCACGGTGAAGCCCGTGCCGTCGGCCCGGCCCAGCATGTTGACCACGTCGGCGATCACGGAGGCGACGATCTGGACGTCGTACGCCGTCATGTCGGGGGCTCGGCGCAGGCCGTAGGAGGAGCAGAAGTCGGTGACGCCGAGGCGCAGCGCGAGCACCCGGTCGCGGTACTTGTCGACGGCGCGGGCGATGCCCTCCAGGGCGTCGACGCGGCTCTCGCGGTAGAGGAGCTCGGGCGACTCCAGCACCGGCATGGCGAAAAGCCGCCGTCCGCTGCTCGTCTCCGCGCCGGCGATCGCCTCCAGGAAGCCGATCCCGCGCTCCTCGGTGAACTTGGGCAGCACGAATCCGGACAGCAGCCGCACGGCCGGACCGAGCCGGTCGACCAGATCGGGGATCTGCTCGGGGGTACGAACCCGGATGAACAGGAGCGGCGGCTCGACATCGGGGCGGGCGGCCAGGTCGGTGAAGTGGCGTACGAGGTTCTCCTCACCCGCCTCGACGTCCTCGTCCCCGATGGAGTCCTCCAGGCACAGCACCATCGAGACCACGCCGAGCGTCGCCTGCTTGGCGATGTCGTCGGCCAGCCGCGGCCTGGTGGCCGGGCTGTACAGCGTCGCGCCCAGGGCCGCCGAGAGCAGCCGGGCCGGTGAGTCGGCGGTGAACTCGCACGGCTGCTGATGGAACAGACGGCCGCGCACCTCAGGGGCGATGTGCCCGAAATGACGCATAGAACTCCCCCGTGGCGCACAGTAAGGCTGTGGATTCTGTATGGGTGGCCGGTAATAGTACGTAGGGATTCATGTCACAGGTTCCCGCTGGGCATGAATTTCCGGTAACGAGGACCGGCACAGTGCGGCACGGCCGGGCACACTGCCGTTCGGTGCGGTGCGGGTGACCGCCGGTGAGCACGGTCGGTGACGACGCCGCGGCATGTTCGAGACTACGGGCCGAGGCGTTCGAGGACTACCGGCCGGTCGCTCCGGATGCGGCCGCCGTGCCCCACGTTGTCGTGATCAGGACCGAGAGGGCAGGATGACCGCATGACGCACGCGATGCTGAAGGGGTCGAACGTCCCGCTCGAGGCCGCCACGGTGCGCGCCGTGCTGCGCTGGACGCCCGGCCAGGGGGGCCCGGACGTCGACGCGTCGGCCCTGCTGCTCGGCCCCGACGGTCGTGTGCGGTCCGACGAGGACTTCGTCTTCTACAACCAGCCCCGCCACCCCTCGGGGAAGGTCTGGCGGCTGGGCAAGAAGCGCGTCGCCGACGCCCTCACCGACACGATCCAGACCGACCTGGCCGGGGTCGAGCCCTCGGTGGGCCAGATCCTGCTGGTCGCCTCGGCGGACGGCTACCGGTTCGGCCAGGTGCCGGCCCTGCGCATCCTGCTGTACGACGCCTCGGTCGCCGACGGCGAGCCGCTGGCGTACTTCGACATCAAGCCGGAGACGGGCGCGGAGACCGCGATGATCTGCGGCGAGCTGTACCGGCGGGGCGAGGGCTGGAAGTTCCGCGCGCTGGGCGAGGGCTACAGCGACGGGCTGAAGGGCCTCGCGACCGACTTCGGCATCTCGGTCGACGAGACGGAGACGCAGCAGGAGCCGCCCGCCGTGCAGACCGCCGGCACGGCCCCGGGCCGGCCGCTGCCGCCGGAGCAGCCGTCGTACGGCTATCCGCAGCAGCCCCCGGCGACCCAGTCCGCCTACGGCTATCCGCAGCCGGCCGGCCAGCCCTCGTACGGCTATCCGCAGCCCGCGCCGGTGACGGCGGCGGCCCTGGACCCGGACTTCCGGCTGCCGCCGCAGGGGCCGCAGTTCATCGGGCGCTGAGGCGGTCCGCCCGCGCCGCCCGCGGGGCTACGGCAACTGTTCGACCTTCGTCTTGTAGCCGCGGCCCCACTGCAGGCCCCACCCGTACAGGCGGTCCAGTTCCGCCTGGAAGCCGTAGACGAACTTGACCTCGCGGCGGACGACGAGTTCGCCCTTGACGTTCTCGATGAGCACGACGGCGCAGGAGCGGGCCTGCGGGTGGCGCTCGTCGAGGCCGATCTCGATGCGCGGGCCGTTGCTCGGGTAGAGCGTGACGATGGCGTGGGTGCGGTCGAAGGCCGGCGTCTGGTCGTAGATGTAGACGAACACCAGCAGCCGTTTGATGTTGTCGCGGTGGTCGAGGTTGACGTACATCGTCTCGCCGGACGCCGAGCCGAACCGGTCGTCACCGCTGAGTTTCACGTACGGCGGCGAGTTGACGTCGCCGAAGTAGCCGCCGAGCGGCTGGACCACGCCCTTGGTGCCGTCCATCAGCTCGTACAGGCAGCCGAGGTCGAGGTCGACGTTGACCATGGACTGGCCGTGCCCGAGGACCTCCGGGGGGCGCAGCGCCTTGAAGGGGTGGCGCAGCAGGCTCTCGCGCTGCGGGCCGCCGAGGTCGGAGGTGCGCATCCGCCAGGTCAGGTTGACGCGCAGGTTCCCGGTGGCCGCGCCCTGTTTGGTGAGCGAGACCTGGCTGTGCCGTTTGGTCAGCTCGATGGCGTTGGTCGCGGCGCTCCCCGAGTCGAAGTCGGCCGCGCGGCTGCCCAGCAGCCCGTCGAAGAATCCCATTCCCGCCCCCATGTCCGACCGTGTCCGATGCCGGGCCGTCCCCGCCGTACCGTGCCGACGGGGCGGCCTTCAGGGTCTTCTCCCCGACGGCCGCCCCGCCCTGAGCGTTCCCTCTCGCGGAGGGTGGTCACACTCCGGACGACACCTCAGTCTTGTCGTCGGAGCCCGCCGCTTTTCCCTCTTCGGCCGCCAGCGCGTTGTTGCGGCGGACCGAGGACCAGAAGGACCAGCCGATCAGGATCACGCCGACCAGGCCGGTGATGACCTCGTTGATCTCGTACTGGATGGTGACCATGAGGATCACGGCCAGCGCGCCGATCGCGTAGTGCGCGCCGTGCTCCAGGTAGACGTAGTCGTCGAGGGTGCCCTGGCGGACCAGGTACACGGTCAGCGACCGGACGTACATGGCGCCGATGCCGAGGCCGAGCGCCATGAGCACGATGTCGTTGGTGATGGCGAAGGCGCCGATCACGCCGTCGAAGGAGAACGACGCGTCCAGGACCTCCAGGTAGAGGAACATGAAGAACGCGGCCTGGCCGGCGAGGACGACCGGCGAGCGTTCCTTGCCGCTGCGCCGGGCCTCTTCCTCCTGCTCGTGCTCGCGCTCCTCCTCTTCCTCGAGCCGGTCCTCGAAGAACCCGGAGAGCCCGCCCACGATCATGTACGTGATCAGGCCGGCGATGCCGGAGATCAGCACCGTCTGCGCCTTGTCGACGTGCGCGCCGCCGTGCTGGTGGGCGTGGGTGGCGAAGGTGAAGGAGGTGATGAGCAGGACGATCAGGGCGATGCAGACCGACAGCATGTCGACCTTGCCGAGCTTGGCCAGCGGCCGCTCGATCCAGCGCAGCCACTGGATGTCCCGGTCCTCGAAGATGAAGTCGAGGAAGATCATCAACAGGAACATGCCACCGAAGGCGGCGATCGCCGGGTGGGCGTCCGTGACCAGCTGCTGGTAGCGGTCCTTGTCCGTGAGCGCCAGGTGGACGGCGTCGTACGGATTGAGCTTGGCGGTGATCGCGACGATCACGACGGGGAAGACCAGCCGCATGCCGAACACGGCGATGAGCACGCCGACCGTGAGGAAGATCTTCTGCCAGAAGGCGTTCATCTTCTTCAGGATCCCGGCGTTGACCACCGCGTTGTCGAACGACAGGGAGATCTCCAGCACGGCGAGGATCGCCACGACGCCGAAGGCCTCCCACCCCCCGTAGAGTGCGGCCAAGGCCAGGCCGACCGCGGTGATCGCGAACGACCAGCCGAATGTTTTGAGAAGCACTGGCTACCCCATCGTGTTGTGGGGGTACCTCCCAGACGATGTCTGGGGGTGGGATTCCCCCGTGCCGTACTCGGCTTTACGAAACGTTGACTCCGAAGTCTAGAGCGATGCCACGCAGCCCGGACGCGTACCCCTGACCCACGGCACGGAACTTCCATTCGCCCTGGTAGCGGTAGACCTCGCCGAAGATCATCGCCGTTTCCGTGGAGGCGTCCTCACTGAGGTCGTAGCGCGCGAGCTCCTGGCCGTCGGCCTGGTTGACCACGCGGATGAACGCGTTGCTGACCTGGCCGAAGGTCTGGCCGCGCTCCTCCGCCATGTGGATGGAGACCGGAAAGACGATCTTGTCGCACTGCGCCGGCACCTTGAGCAGGTCCACCAGGATCGACTCGTCGTCGCCCTCGCCCTCACCGGTGAGGTTGTCGCCGGTGTGCTCCACCGAGCCGTCGGGGCTCTTGAGCTGGTTGTAGAAGACGAACCACTCGTCGCCCAGCACCCGCCCGCCGTTGCACAGCAGGGCGCTGGCGTCCAGGTCGAAGGGGGCGCCGGTGGTGGAGCGCGCGTCCCAGCCCAGCCCGATCAGGACGTTGGTCAGGTTGGGTGCGGCTTTGGAGAGGGAGACATTGCCCCCCTTGGCGAGCGTGACGCCCATGATGCTGGTCCTCCCCTGTGTACTGCCTGTGTGGTTGTCCTGCGCCCCCGGTGCCGCGGGCAAACCGCGGCACCGGGGGCAAGGTCGTGCGAGCGTCGCTCAGACGTTGACGCCGAAGTCCTGCGCGATGCCGCGCAGTCCGGACGCGTAGCCCTGGCCGATGGCGCGGAACTTCCACTCCGCGCCGTTGCGGTAGAGCTCGCCGAAGACCATCGCGGTCTCGGTGGAGGCGTCCTCGCTGAGGTCGTAGCGGGCGATCTCGGCGCCGCCGGCCTGGTTGACGACGCGGATGTAGGCGTTGCGGACCTGGCCGAAGGACTGCTGCCGGTTCTCGGCGTCGTAGATCGACACCGGGAAGACGATCTTGTCGACGTCGGCCGGCACGCCGGCCAGGTTGACCTTGATGACCTCGTCGTCGCCCTCGCCCTCACCGGTGAGGTTGTCACCGGTGTGCTCCACCGAGCCCTCGGGGCTCTTCAGGTTGTTGAAGAAGACGAAGTTCTGGTCGTTGCCGACCTTGCCCGCCGAGTTCAGCAGCAGGGCGCTGGCATCGAGGTCGAAGTCGGTGCCGGTCGTGGTGCGGGCGTCCCAGCCGAGACCGACGAGGACCGCGGTCATGCCGGGGGCCTCCTTGGTCAGTGAAACGTTGCCGCCCTTGCTGAGGCTGACTCCCACGAGTCCTCCATGTGTGTCCGGGGGCGGGGAGCCCCGTCGTGCGTCGGATACCGGATCAACGTGTCGATCCTAGTGACGGGTTCCCGCCCCCCGCAGGCCCTGGGGCCCGACAATCACAGGGTGTCGAGCGCCTTGACGTACTCATTCAGGTCACGGGCGTCGGGCAGCGCGTTGACGACCGTCCACCGCACGACGCCCTCCTTGTCGATGACGAAGGTGCCGCGCACGGCGCAGCCCTTGTCCTCGGCGAAGACGCCGTACGCGCGCGAGACCTCGCCGTGCGGCCAGAAGTCGCTCAGCAGGGGGTAGTCGAGACCCTCCTGGTCGGCGAAGACGCGCAGGGTGTGGATGGAGTCGTTGGAGACGGCGAGCACCTGGGTGTCGCGGTCGGAGAACTTCGGCAGGTTGTCGCGCAGCTCGCACAGCTCGCCCGTGCACACGCCGGTGAAGGCGAAGGGGTAGAAGAGCAGCACGACGTTCTTCTCGCCGCGGAAGTCGGACAGCTTCACGGTGGCGCCGTGGTTGTCCTTGAGTTCGAAGTCGGGCGCCTTGTCGCCGACCTGGATCGTCATCGTCCTGCATCCCTTCGGTGGGGCTGTTCGGGTGGGAACCACCCTACGCAGCGATCACCGAGGGGACGCAGGACGACCTCTGTGCCTGTGGTGTGCCTCTTGCCTACCTCTTGGACTTCGCGGCCTTGGGCGTCACCAGACGCGAGCCGCTCCAGTCCTTGCCCACGCTGACGCTCTTGGACGCCGAAAGGCCCGCCGTCGTCGCGGCTTCCGAGATGTCACTGGGCTCCACGTATCCTGCACGCCCCGTCTTGGGCGTCAGAAGCAGGATCGAACCGCCTTCCTCGATGTACGTGGTGGCGTCCACCAGCACATCGGTCAGGTCGCCGTCCTCATCGCGGAACCAGAGGACCACGGCGTCGGCCACGTCGTCGTAGTCCTCGTCCATCAGGTCGCTGCCGATGACTTCCTCGATGGCCTCGCGGAGCTCCTGGTCGACATCGTCGTCGAAGCCGATCTCCTGGACCACCTGCTCGGGCTGGAACCCCAGCCTGACGGCAGGGCTCGTCCGCTCCTCCGCGTGGTCCGCGGTCGCGCTCACGGGTTGCCTCCTGATCATGTTTTGGTGAATGACTCAGCCACGCGCGTGCGCGAAGCATTGGCCGTAGTCCACACGGGCGCGGCGGATCGCGCAAGTACCCGGCCCTCCAGACCGCCGAAACGGTGACGATCCTGGCCGTGTCGCCGCAACTTACGGCACCGTATCGCGACTGCGGGTGACGTACACCACACCGTTCTGCCCGGTTTGCGCGGATGGGAATCATCCTCGCCCACCATGACCGAATGGCCGCCCCGGGCGTGTCAGTGCCGGGGCGTATCGTTGCGTTTTGACCGTTCCCGCCCGAGAACGCCTCGAGTGCCGCCGTACGGACGACTCGGCTACCCCACGGTAGAGATGACGTCCGGCCCCCCGAGGTACACGATGGACAGCGTGCAGGCGCCGAGGCACGTGCAGTGAAGAAAGTGTAGAAGCGGCCCTCTGACAGGTAAGGAACAGCGTGGCTTCCGGATCCGATCGCAACCCGATCATCATTGGCGGCCTTCCGAGTCAGGTCCCTGACTTCGACCCCGAAGAGACCAAGGAGTGGCTCGACTCCCTGGACGCCGCGGTCGACGAGCGCGGCCGTGAGCGGGCCCGCTACCTCATGCTGCGGCTGATCGAGCGCGCCCGCGAGCGGCGCGTCGCCGTCCCCGAGATGCGCAGCACGGACTACGTCAACACGATCGCGACCAAGGACGAGCCGTTCTTCCCCGGCAACGAGGAGATCGAGCGCAAGATCCTCAACGCCACCCGGTGGAACGCGGCCGTGATGGTCTCACGCGCCCAGCGCCCGGGCATCGGCGTCGGCGGTCACATCGCCACCTTCGCCTCCTCCGCCTCGCTCTACGACGTGGGCTTCAACCACTTCTTCCGCGGCAAGGACGAGGGCGACGGCGGCGACCAGGTCTTCTTCCAGGGCCACGCCTCCCCCGGCATCTACGCGCGCGCCTTCCTCCTCGACCGCCTCACCGAGACCCAGCTCGACGGGTTCCGCCAGGAGAAGTCGAAGGCCCCCAACGGGCTCTCCAGCTACCCGCACCCGCGCTCGATGCCGGACTTCTGGGAGTTCCCCACCGTCTCCATGGGCCTCGGTCCGCTGGGCGCCATCTACCAGGCCCGGATGAACCGCTACATGCAGGCGCGCGGCATCGCCGACACCTCGAAGTCGCACGTGTGGGCGTTCCTCGGCGACGGCGAGATGGACGAGCCGGAGTCGCTCGGCCAGCTCTCCATCGCCGCGCGCGAGGGCCTGGACAACCTGACCTTCGTGGTCAACTGCAACCTCCAGCGGCTCGACGGCCCGGTGCGCGGCAACGGCAAGATCATCCAGGAGCTGGAGTCCGTCTTCCGCGGCGCCGGCTGGAACGTCATCAAGCTGGTCTGGGACCGCACCTGGGACCCGCTGCTCGCGCAGGACCGCGACGGCCTGCTCGTCAACCGGATGAACACCACCCCGGACGGCCAGTTCCAGACGTACGCCACCGAGTCCGGCGCGTACATCCGCGAGCACTTCTTCGGCGACGACCACCGGCTGCGCGCGATGGTCGAGAACATGACCGACGACCAGATCCTGCACCTGGGCCGCGGCGGGCACGACCACCGGAAGATCTTCGCGGCGTTCTCCGCGGCCAAGGCGCACAAGGGCCAGCCCACGGTGATCCTGGCCAAGACGATCAAGGGCTGGACGCTGGGCCCGAACTTCGAGGGCCGCAACGCCACGCACCAGATGAAGAAGCTGACGGCCGACGACCTCAAGCGCTTCCGCGACCGGCTGCACCTGCCGATCGCCGACAAGGACCTGGAGAACGGCGCGCCGCCCTACTACCACCCCGGGCGCGACACCGAGGAGATCCAGTACATGCACGACCGCCGCAGGGGCTGCGGCGGCTACGTGCCCACGCGCGTGGTGCGCGCCAAGCCGCTCGCCCTGCCGGACGACAAGGTCTACGCGAGCGTGAAGAAGGGCTCGGGCCAGCAGTCGATCGCCACCACCATGGCGTTCGTACGGCTGCTCAAGGACCTCATGCGGGACAAGGAACTCGGGCGCCGGTTCGTGCTGATCGCGCCGGACGAGTACCGCACGTTCGGCATGGACTCCTTCTTCCCGAGCGCGAAGATCTACAACCCGCTGGGCCAGCAGTACGAGGCGGTCGACCGCGATCTGCTGCTCGCCTACAAGGAGTCCCCCACCGGCCAGATGCTGCACGACGGCATCTCCGAGGCGGGCTGCACCGCCTCGCTGGTCGCGGCGGGCTCGGCGTACGCGACGCACGGCGAACCGCTGATCCCGGTGTACGTCTTCTACTCGATGTTCGGCTTCCAGCGCACCGGCGACCAGTTCTGGCAGATGGCCGACCAGCTCTCCCGCGGCTTCGTGCTCGGCGCCACCGCCGGCCGCACCACGCTGACCGGCGAGGGCCTCCAGCACGCGGACGGGCACTCGCAGCTGCTCGCCTCGACCAACCCGGCGTGCGTGGCCTACGACCCGGCGTACGGCTACGAGATCGCGCACATCGTGCAGGACGGCCTGCGCCGGATGTACGGCGGTGACGCGCACCATCCGCACGGCGAGGACGTGTTCTTCTACCTCACCGTCTACAACGAGCCCATCCGCCACCCGGCCGAGCCGCCGGACGTGGACGCGGAGGGCATCGTCAAGGGCCTGTACCGGCTCAGCGAGGGCACCGCGGGCACGGTCCCGGCGCAGATCCTGTCGTCCGGCGTGGCGGTGCCGTGGGCGCTGGAGGCGCAGCGCGTCCTCGCCGAGGACTGGAACGTCCGCGCGGACGTCTGGTCGGCGACGAGCTGGAACGAGCTGCGCCGCGAGGCCGTCGCGGTGGAGGAGCACAACCTGCTCCACCCGGAGGAGGAGCAGCGCGTGCCGTACGTGACGCGCAAGCTGAGCCAGGCCGAGGGGCCGTTCGTCGCGGTCTCCGACTGGATGCGGTCGGTGCCCGACCAGATCGCCCGCTGGGTGCCCGGCACGTACCAGTCGTTGGGCGCGGACGGCTTCGGCTTCGCCGACACGCGGGGTGCGGCCCGCCGCTTCTTCCACATCGACGCGCAGTCGGTCGTGGTGGCGGTGCTGACCGAGCTGGCGCGCGAGGGGAAGGTGGACCGGTCGGTGCTGAAGCAGGCGATCGACCGGTACCAGTTGCTGGATGTGGCGGCGGCGGATCCGGGGGCGGCGGGCGGCGACGCGTAGGCGCTGCGCTCGCTTCGGCAGGGGCCCGTGGGGGCCTGCGCCGGTTGACTCCGGGTGCGGGCGCGTGGGGGCTGGTCGCGCAGTTCCCCGCGCCCCTTTCAGGCCTGATGCCGTCGGATGTCCGCGGGTCGGTGGGGCCCCTTCGCGCAGTTCCCCGCGCCCCTTCCGGGGCACGGTCACCGGCGCCCCTGGAAGGGGCGCGGGGAACTGCGCGACCAGCCACGACGGACCCGCACGTCCGCTCTCAGGGACGCGGGGAACGTGCCCCGTCAGGGGCGCGGGGAACTGCGCGAACGGCCACGACGGACCCGCGCATCCTTCCGCGGCGGACCTACGATGCGGGCATGGACGAGCTGACCGTGCAGGGGCGCTGGGAGCGGCGTACTCAGCGGCCGCTGCTGGCCCTCGCGGTGGCGTTCGCCGCCGCCTACGCCGTGCCGATCGTGGACAGTTCCGCGAGCCGCTCGCTGACGGTCGTGTGCATGGTCACCGAGTGGGTGGTGTGGGCCGCGTTCGCGACGGACTACCTGATGCGGCTGGCCGTGGCGCCCGACCGGCGGCGGTTCGTGCGCCGGCACTGGCCCGACCTGTGCGCCGTCGTCCTGCCGATGCTCCAGCCGCTGCGGCTGCTGCGGCTGGTGGCGACGCTGCTGCTGGTGGGGCGGCGGGCCCGGATGGCCCCTCAGATCCGGCTGACGACCTATGTCGTGGGCTCGGTGGTGGGGCTGCTGATGTTCGGCTCGCTGGCCGTGCTGTCCGCCGAACGCGACTCGCCCAGGGGGAACATCCGCACGCTGGGTGACGCGGTGTGGTGGTCGTTCACGACGATGACGACCGTCGGGTACGGCGACCACGCGCCGACCACCGGTCTGGGGCGGGTGATCGCGGTCGGCCTGATGCTCTCCGGGATCGCCCTCCTTGGCGTGGTGACCGCCAACATCGCGGCGTGGTTCATCGCCCGGTTCGAGAAGGACGACGTGGAGGAGCGCCGCCAGACGGAGGCCATCGAGGCGCTGACGCAGGAGGTGCGGCTGCTGCGCGCGCAGGTTCTGGCGCTGGCGGGGGCGGGCGGCCCGGGAGTGCCGGGGCCCGCCGCGCCAGGCTCAGAACAGACCCGCGCCCGGGGTGGCGACACCCGCCAGCCAGATGAGGGCCAGCAGGGTGTCGATGGCGCCCAGGACCACGGCCACGAGCGCCGGTACGGGAGCCGAACGCTGCCAGGTGCGGCCCATCGCCAGCCAGCCGCAGACGACCGCCACGGGGCCGAGGACGATCCCCAGCACGAAGAACCCGGCGACCGCGCAGACGGTCCCGATGATGCCGAGCGTCGCGTCGTCCGGCCTGCTCCCTGACCACGTCCGGCCGGGTGAGCGGGGGTTCCTACGCGTTCCGTTTCCGAAGCCCGTCATCGTCAACTCCCGGGACCTGTTGGGTGATTCGGTTCCTTGGTGGTGCGGTGTGCGGGTACCCCGTGCGGCCGGGATGAGACCTGCGCACAGCACTGCCGCCCCCCGCGGCGGGCGGGAGGCGGCAGTGGCAGGGGTGGTGACCTCCGGTCAGATGTGGCCGACGCCCGCCCCGGCCTCCGCGTTCTCGCCGCGCTTGGTCAGCAGCGCGACCAGGATCGCCACGGCGGCGACGCCCGCGGCCACCAGGGACGCGAGGCTCATGCCGGAGATGAAGGTGTCGTGCGCGACGGACGCTATCTTTGCCGCGATCGCCTGGGGCGTGCCCTCGCCGACCGGCGCCACGCCCTGCTGCACCGACTGCGAGGCCAGCGCCTCCTGCGCGTCGGTCAGCTTGGGCAGGCCCGCCTTGGCCCAGTTGCCCGCGAGGTCGTGGTCGACCTTCGAGGCCATCACGGCGCCGAGCACGGCCGTGCCGAGGCTGCCGCCGATCTGCATGGCCGCCTGCTGGAGGCCGCCCGCGACGCCGGAGAGCTCCATCGGCGCGTTGCCGACGATGACCTCGGTGGCGCCGACCATGACCGGCGCGAGGCCGAAGCCCAGCAGGGCGAACCAGACGGACATCAGGCCGCTGCCGGTGTCCGCCTTCAGCGTCGACATGCCGTACATCGCGACGGCGGTGGCCGCCATGCCGCTGGCGAGCGGGATGCGCGGGCCGAGCTTGGTGATGGCCAGGCCCGCGAGCGGGGAGCCGACGATCATCATGCCGGTGAGCGGGAGCAGGTGCAGGCCCGCGTCGACCGGGCTCATGCCGTGCACGTTCTGCAGGTAGAAGGTGACGAAGAACAGGCCGCCCATGAAGGCGATGGCCATCAGCACCATCAGCACCACGCCCGCGGACAGCGGCACGGAGCGGAACAGCGCGAGCGGGATCAGGGGCTCCTTGACCCGCGTCTCCCAGAAGGAGAACAGGGCGAAGCCGGCGACCGAGCCGACTATGAACAGCCAGGTCTTGCCGTCGCCCCAGCCCCAGCTCGGGGCCTTGATGAGGGCCCAGACGAGGCAGAACATGGCGCCGGACAGCAGCGCGATGCCGAGCAGGTCGAAGGAGCGCGGCGCGTTCTCGGCGCGGTGGTCCCGCAGGATCAGCAGGCCGAGGACGAGGGCGATCAGGCCCACCGGCACGTTGATGAAGAACACCGACTGCCAGCTGACGTGCTGCACCAGCAGGCCGCCGAGGATCGGGCCGCCCGCGGTTGAGGCGCCGATGACCATGCCCCAGATGCCGATGGCCATGTTCAGCTTCTCGGCCGGGAAGGTGGCGCGCAGCAGGCCGAGCGCGGCCGGCATCAGCAGCGCGCCGAACAGGCCCTGGAAGACCCGGAAGGTCACGACGAAGGCGATGCTGTTCGACAGGCCGATCGCGCCGGACGCGGCGGCGAAGCCGGTCACGCCGATCAGGAAGGTCTGCCGGTGCCCGAAGCGGTCGCCGAGCTTGCCCGCGGTGATGAGGGAGACCGCGAGGGCGAGGAAGTAGGCGTTGGTGATCCACTGGACGTCGGCGAAGGTGGCGCCGAGGTCCTTGGCGATGGCCGGGTTGGCGATGGCCACGATGGTGCCGTCGAGGGCCACCATCATCACCCCGACCGCGACGGTGATGAGGGTGAACCAGGGGTGCCCGCGCAGGCCCCGGGCGGCCGGGGCGGCGAGCGCCTCGTCCCCCTGTCCCGTCGCCTCGATGGTGGTCTGACTAGTCATGCGCCGGAGGCTAGTGACAGCCACTGACAATTGACAAACGTGTTCACAAGTCGGTAACTGTCACGCCATCACCCACACATCGAGCCGGTCGGAACCGGCCACACGCGAAGAACCCACAGCCACATCCGGAGAGCCCATGGAGACGCTGCGCGAGCGCAAGAAGCGGCGCACGCGGGACGCGCTGCTGCGGGCCGCCCTGGAACTGTTCACCACGCACGGCTACGAGCGGACCACCGTCGACGAGATCACCGAGGCCGTCGAGGTCTCGCAGCGCACCTTCTTCCGCTACTTCGCGGGCGGCAAGGAGGAGGCCGCGTTCGCCGTCCAGGACCTCGCCGAGGCGCACTTCGTGGCCGCCGTGCGGGCCCGCCCGCCGCACGAGGCCCCGATGGAGGCGCTGCGCCGGGCGGTCCTGGAGGGCTGGGACACCATCAACGAGGCCGTCGCGGCCGTCGTACCGGTGGAGCTGTATCTGCGGATGTACCGGCTGATCGAGTCGACGCCCGCGCTGCTGGCCGTGCATCTGCGCCGGTCCACCGAGCGGGAGGAGGAGCTCGCGCGTCTGCTCGCCGCGCGCGAGGGCCTGGACGTGGACGCCGACCCCCGGCCGCGCCTCGCGGTGGCCGCGTTCGGCGGGGTGCTGCGGGTCACCGAACGGCAGTGGAGCACGGGCCCCGACTTCAGTCCGGAGGCGATGCGCGCGCTCACCGCCGCCCATCTCGACCTGGTCGGACCGGCGCTCACGGGACACTGGCGTTCGACGTGAGAGCGGTGTCACGTAGCCTGAAACGTGATACCCGTCACTCGGTTAACGCGAGACCCTCCCGTTCTCCTAGTGTGTCCTCCCAGTGACTTCCTTCGACACCCCCCAGCCCCTCAACGTCTGGCGCGCTCTGCTCGCGCTGAGCGTGGTGTTCGTGATGCTGGCGACGACCGGCTGGACCGCGGTGCACAGCCACCGGGAGACGACCGCGCTCGCAGGTTCGCGCGCGGCCTGGTCCCACGGCCGGCTGCACGGACACGCACTGCCCGACGTGAACGCCTCCCCCACCCGGCTCGCCCGCTTCTTCGCGTCGCTCACCGCGCACGACCGCACCCGGCTCGCCGACCGCTACGCGCTCGCCGTGGGCAACATGAACGGCGCGCCCGTCGCGCTGCGCTACCAGGCCAACCGGATCGCGCTCGGCCAGGCCCGCAAGGTCGAGCTCAAGCGCATGCACGACAAGCGGCTCAGCGCCTCCGGGCAGCAGGAGGCGGGGCGCCGTATGCACCGCTTCACGGACCTGATGAGCAAGGACCGGCAGATCCTCGCCTTCGACCCGGAGGGCACCGGCCGCGTCGCCGAGGTCCTCGGCGACCTCACGCACGCCCAGCGCGTCTCGGTGGTCGTGCCGGGCGTCGACACCGACGTGCTCACCTTCCAGAAGACCAACCGCCGCTACACCGCGCCGGTCGGCATGGCGCAGTCGCTGCACGACGCGGAGACCGCCGCCGCCCCCGGGACGCGTACGGCCGTGATCGCCTGGGCCGACTACACCGCGCCCAGCGGGCTCGGCGTGGACGCGGCCACCGCGATGCGCGCCGACGACGGCGCCGTACGGCTGAACGCGCTGCTGCGGGCGCTGCCCGGCCGGGCGCCGGTGGCGCTGTTCTGCCACAGCTACGGCTCGGTGCTGTGCGGGGTCGCCGCGCACGACCTGCCCGCCCGGGTGACCGACATAGCCGTGGCCGCCAGCCCGGGGATGCGCACCTCCAAGGCGTCCCACCTGGGCACCACGGCCCGGGTGTGGTCGATGCGGGACTCGACCGACTGGATCCAGGACGTGCCCTACATGGAGGTGGGCGGTCTCGGCCACGGCGCGGACCCGGTCTCCCGGGCGTTCGGCGCGCGGGTGCTGACGGCCCAGGACGCGAAGGGACACGCCGGCTACTTCGAGCCGGGCACGGACAGCCTGCGCAACCTCGCCGACGTCGGGGTCGGCGCGTATCGATCGGTGCGCTGCGCGGGAGACGACGACGGGTGCCGGGCAGGTTTGTCCGGCACGACGACCACCGGACGCGCGTAGAGAGTGCAGGAACTGCGGTCCGCGCGGGGAGGGGACGAAGAAGCCGGTGCCGCTTACGATGAGCCGCATGGGTGACGTACTGGCCGGATTTCATGCCGCCTGGGAGTTCGAGTCCGACTCCGTGCTCATCCGCTACGAACGGGGCCTTCGGACGCCGAAGCTCTTCCAGGCGCTGGGAGAGCGACGGATCCCGCTGACCGCCCTGGCGGGTGTGACGCTCACGCCGGGCCGCCGCGGGCAGGTGGTCCTGCGCGCGGAGCCGCGGCCGGGCGCCGATCCGCTGATGGACGCCGCCGACGGCCAGCTCAAGGAGGGCTACGACCCCTACCGGCTGGTCCTGCCCGCCGAGCGCGAGACCCTCGCCGAGTACTACGCCGACGAGCTGCGCGCGCGGCTGACCGAGACCGGCCCCGCCGAGCGGCATCTGGTGGCGGCGCCCGAGACGCCACGCCAGTTCAAGGCGTACGACGCGAAGGCGAGCTTCGACGGGTCCGCGGTGTCCTTCCGCTGGTTCTGGACCGGGGCGTCCTCGGCGAAGTGGAAGGCCGGCGACCAGAGCTTCCCGGTGGCACGGCTCGCCGGGGTGGAGTGGCGATCGCCCGACGTCTTCGAGGGACATCTGCGGCTGGTGCTCCGCGAGAACGGGGAGCCGCAGCCCGCGCAGCCGGACCAGGATCCGGCCGCCGTCGTGTTCGGGCTCGGGTACGGACCGGTGCACGAGTCCCTGCCGTTCGCCGCGGCGGTGCTCGCGGCGGTGCGCTCCGCCGGGCCGGCGGTACCGGCGCCCGCCACCATACCGGCGCCGCGCCGCGATCCGGCGGACATCGCGGAGCGGATCCGGCATCTGAGCGAGCTGCATCGGGCGGGGCTGGTCACGGATGAGGAGTTCGCGGGGAAGAAGGCGGAACTCCTCGCGGAGCTTTAGCGGATTCCCCGGCGGGGCTGCGCGGCGCCGTCTTTCGGCTGGGGCGCCGTGGGGGCCTTTCGCGCAGTTCCCCGCGCCCCTGACGGGGATGCGTGCCGTCTGTCGGGTGCGGCCGCGTCGTGGTTGATCGCGCCGTTCCCCGCGCCCCTTACAGCGCGTCGCCGTAGAAGCTGATCTTTCTGTCCAGGACGGCGAGGGTGTCCTGGAGTTCGGCGATGCGGGACAGTACGTCGCGGCGGGTCGCCTCCAGCAGGGCGTGGCGCTCGCGGTAGGTGGTCTCGCCCTCGCGGACCAGCTCCGCGTAGCGGACCATGTCGGCGACCGGCATCCCGGTCAGCCGCAGCTTCCCGACGAGGTCGAGCCAGTCCAGGTCGCGGTTGCTGTAGCGGCGCTGCCCGGTGTGCGAGCGGTCGATGTGGGACATCAGGCCGATCCGCTCGTACCAGCGCAGGGTGTGCGCCGTCAGGCCGGTGAAGGCGACGACCTCGCTGATCGTGTAGCTGTCCCGGCCGTCGGGGCGCGGATGCCGGCGGGGCGGGGCGGAGCAGACGTCCACCGGGGCCGGCGTCGGTTCGGTGGTCGCGGTCGTGGTCTGCATCACCGTCATGCCTCCACGCTATGGCCTTGGAGTGCACTCCAGGCAACCCCGTCGGGCGTCGGCGGCGCGCCGCGAAAACCTCGGGACGAGCGCGGCCTGGAATGATTAACGTGCGGATCATGAGTTTCGTACGCCGTGCCGAACCCCACGACGCCGCCGAAGTGCTGCGCCTGCGTCAGGTGATGATCGACGAACTGTTCTCCGCGGACGCCTCCACGGCCTGGCACACGGAGTCCCTGCCGGCGCTGCGCGACCGGCTCGCCGACCCGGAGGGCGACTTCGCGGCCTTCGTCGTCGACCACCCGGAACGGCCGGGCGCGCTGGCCGCGCTGGTGGCCGGCACCATCGACTACCGCATCGGGCGCGCCGCCGACCCGCGCGGCGGTGTCGGCTTCGTCTTCTCCGTCGCCACCGACCCCGACGCGCGCCGCCGCGGCTATGCGCGGGCGTCGATGGACGTGCTGCTGACGTGGTTCCGCGAGCGCGGCGTGCGGCGCGTGCAGCTGACGGCGTCCGCCGAGGCCAAGCCGCTGTACGTGTCCCTCGGCTTCCGGCCCAAGCCCGACCCCCTGCTGGAACTGACGCTGTGAGCCGCGGCCGCCCCGGTCGCGCCCGGCCCGTTGCCGGAGCGGGCGCCGCGAGCGCATAGGCTCGGACGCATGTCGTTGCAGAGCCTCGCGCTGATCGAGAACTGGCCGGTCCCCACCGCCGCCGCGGGTGTCGTCCGGGCCGACGGCACGGTCCTGGGCACCCACGGACCGGCCGACCGGCCCTTCCCGCTCGCCTCGGTGACCAAGCCGCTCGCCGCGTACGCCGCGCTGGTCGCGTACGAGGAGGGCGCCATCGAGCTGGACGAACCGGCCGGGCCGCCCGGGTCGACGGTGCGTCATCTGCTCGCCCACACCTCGGGCCTGGCCTTCGACGAGCACCGTGCGACGGGCGCGCCGGGTGAGCGGCGGCTGTACTCCAACGCCGGGTTCGAGCAGCTCGGCGACCACATCGCGAAGGCGACGGACATCCCCTTCGGCGAGTATCTGCGCCAGGCGGTGCTGGACCCGCTCGGCATGACGTCGACGACGCTGGACGGCTCCCCCGCGAAGGACGGCGTGTCCACCGTCGCCGATCTGCTGCGCTTCGCCGCCGAGGTGCAGGCGCCGCGGCTGCTCGACCCGCGTACGGTCGCCGAAGCGATGACCGTGCAGTACCCGGGCACCAAGGGCGTGCTGCCGGGCTACGGCCACCAGAACCCCAACGACTGGGGTCTCGGCTTCGAGATCCGCGACGGCAAGTCGCCGCACTGGACGGGTGCTTCGTCGTCCCCGCGTACCTTCGGGCACTTCGGCCAGTCCGGGACGTTCGTGTGGATCGACCCGGTCGCGGGCCTGGCCTGCGTGGCCCTCGCGGACCGGGCGTTCGGGCCGTGGGCGATCGAGGCGTGGCCGCCGTTCACGGACGCCGTGCTGGCCGAGACGGCGCGGTAGCGCTCCGCTCGGGGGCCGCGACAGGGCGTGTGTCGGCTGCAGCGCCGTGGGGGCCGGTCGCGCAGTTCCCCGCGCCCCTTGGGGGGCTGCATGACGTCTGTCGGGTGCGGGAACGTCGTGGTTGATCGCGCAGTTCCCCGCGCCCCCTTCGGGGCGCTGTCTACGCGGTCATTTCCCAGATCAGGAGTTCTGCTCGGCTCAGGCCGACCGCCTCCGCGTTGCTCGCGGCGGTGAGGCGGGCCGCGTCGCCGGGGCCCAGGCGCTCGCCGTCCAGCACGATCTCGCCGCGCACCACGTGGACATAGACGTGCCCGCCGTCCGGGACCGCCGTGCGCTCGCCCTCCGCGAGGCGGCGTACATGGAGCATCGCCCCGGCCTGCGGGACGGCGTACGGCGTGGAGTCGGCGATCCCGCGGACGATCTCGTACGACGGCTCCCCGCCGGGGCTGAGCGGGGCGAGCCACATCTGCACGAAGGTCAGCGGCCGGGCGCCGTCGTTGCGCTCCACGTGCCGCACCCCGCCCGCCGCGCTCAGCCGCTGCACGTCGCCGGGGCGGACGGTGGTCTCCTGGCCGGTGGAGTCGCGGTGGGTCAGCACGCCGTCGACCACCCAGGTGACGATCTCGGTGTGGCTGTGCGGATGTTCGTCGAAGCCGGCCCCGGGCGCGAGACGCTCCTCGTTGCAGGCGAGGACGGCGCCGAAGCGAAGGTTGTCGGGGTCGTAGTGCGTGCCGAAGGAGAAGGCGTGCCACGAGTCGATCCCGGCACCCGGGTCCCCGCCGCGGAAGCGGTCCTCGGCCCGCCGCACATCCATCACCCCACCACGGTAGCCCGCCGGGTGCCCGCGGCGGGACGTGACCCGGCGGCGCGCGGCCGCGTCCCGATAAGGCAGTCTTGTCCCGTGCCCGAACCCGAAACGCGCCACACCGATCCCTCGGCCCTCCCCGTCGGCCATCCGCACTCCGCGACGCTCAAGCGGCTGGAGAAGTCCGCCGGAAGCCTTGCCGCGCAGGCCATCGCGCGGATGGACGAGACCCTGCCGTGGTACCGGGCGATGCCGCCGGAGAACCGGTCCTGGATCGGGCTGGTGGCCCAGGCGGGCATCGCGGCCTTCACGGAGTGGTTCCGGCACCCGGAGACCCCGCAGGCGATCTCGACGGACGTGTTCGGCACCGCGCCGCGCGAGCTGACCCGGGCGATCACGCTGCGCCAGACCGTGGAGATGGTGCGCACCACCATCGAGGTCATGGAGAGCGCGATCGACGAGGTCGCGGCACCCGGTGACGAGCGCGTGCTGCGGGAGGCGCTGCTGGTCTACGCCCGCGAGATCGCCTTCGCCACCGCGCAGGTCTACGCGCAGGCGGCGGAGGCGCGCGGCGCCTGGGACGCGCGCCTGGAGTCCCTGGTGGTGAACGCGGTCCTCAGCGGCGAGGCCGACGAGGGGGCGGTCAGCCGGGCCGCGGCGCTCGGCTGGAACGCGCCCGACCATGTCTGCGTGGTGCTGGGCACCGCCCCGGACGGCGACTCCGAGCTGACCGTCGAGGCGATCCGCAGGGCCGCCCGGCACGCCAAGCTCCAGGTGCTCACCGGGGTGCTCGGCGACCGTCTGGTGGTGATCGCGGGCGGCAGCGACAACCCGCTGGCCGTGGCGAAGTCGCTGATCGGGCCGTTCGCCGCGGGCCCCGTGGTGGCCGGGCCCGTGGTGCCCGACCTGCTGGCCGGCACCCGGTCCGCGCAGGCCGCCGCGGCGGGGCTCAAGGCGTGTACCGCCTGGCAGGACGCGCCCCGCCCGGTGCTGGCGGACGATCTGCTGCCGGAGCGCGCGATCGCCGGGGATCCGAGCGCCCGCGAACAGTTGGTGGAGGAGATCTACAGACCGCTGGAGGAGGCGGGCTCGGCGCTCCTGGAGACCCTGTCGGTCTACCTGGAACAGGCGAGCAGCCTGGAGGGCGCGGCCCGGATGCTGTTCGTCCACCCCAACACCGTGCGCTACCGGCTCCGACGTGTGACTGACGTCACCGGTTGGTCGCCATCGGATGTACGCTCCGCGTTCACACTGCGGATCGCGCTGATCCTGGGGCGTCTGGCCGAGGGAGATCTCCAGCTCTAGCCTTTTGTCGAAGGTCCACAAAACCCTTTCGTGTTCTTCGTCCCTGTCCCCACGGGCGGTTGTGGCCGTCCTCAAGAGAGAGTGTGAGAGTGCTCGTACTCGTCGCTCCCGGCCAGGGCGCACAGACGCCCGGCTTCCTGACCCCCTGGCTCGACCTCCCCGGCGCCGCCGACCGCGTCGCCGCGTGGTCGGACGCCATCGGACTGGACCTCGCCCACTACGGGACCCAGGCCGACGCGGACGCCATCCGTGACACCGCGGTGGCCCAGCCGCTGCTCGTCGCCGCCGGGATACTGTCGGCCACGGCACTGGGTGACATCACCCCGGGCGCCGTCGCCGGACACAGCGTCGGCGAGATCACCGCCGCCGCCTTCGCGGGCGTACTCAAAGACACCGACGCGCTCGGCCTGGTCCGCAAGCGCGGCCTCGCCATGGCCGAGGCGGCCGCCATCACCGAGACCGGCATGTCCGCACTGCTCGGCGGCGACCCCGAGGTCAGCGTCGCGCACCTGGAGAAGCTGGGGCTGACCCCGGCGAACATCAACGGCGCGGGCCAGATCGTCGCGGCCGGCACCATGGCGCAGCTCGCCGCGCTCGCCGAGGACAAGCCCGAGGGCGTCCGCAAGGTCGTCCCGCTGAAGGTGGCCGGTGCCTTCCACACGCAGCACATGGCCCCGGCCGTGGACGCGCTGGCGAAGGCCGCCCAGGACCTGACCCCGGCGGACCCCCGGTTCACGTATGTCTCCAACAAGGACGGCAGGGCCGTCGCCACCGGCGCCGAGGTGCTGGAGCGCCTCGTCGGCCAGGTGGCGAACCCGGTCCGCTGGGACCTGTGCATGGAGACGTTCAAGGAGCTCGGGGTCACGGCTCTCGTCGAGGTGTGCCCCGGCGGTACGCTCACCGGTCTGGCCAAGCGTGCGCTGCCCGGCGTCACGACCCTGGCCCTGAAGACCCCCGACGACCTCGACGCCGCACGTGAGCTCATCTCCGAGCACTCCTGACGTCCCCACGTCCCATTGAGGAGCCGACCGATCATGTCGAAGATCAAGCCCAGCAAGGGCGCCCCGTACGCGCGCATCCTCGGCGTGGGCGGTTACCGTCCGACCCGGGTCGTGCCCAACGAGGTGATCCTCGAGACGATCGACTCGTCCGACGAGTGGATCCGTTCGCGCTCCGGCATCGAGACCCGGCACTGGGCCTCCGACGAGGAGACCGTGGCCGCGATGTCGGTCGAGGCGTCCGGCAAGGCGATCGCCGACGCCGGGATCTCGGCCGAGCAGATCGGCGGCGTGATCGTCTCCACGGTCTCGCACTTCAAGCAGACCCCGGCGGTGGCGACCGAGATCGCCGACAAGCTGGGCACGAACAAGGCCGCGGCCTTCGACATCTCCGCCGGCTGCGCGGGCTTCGGCTACGGCCTCACCCTCGCCAAGGGCATGATCGTGGAGGGCTCCGCCGAGTACGTCCTCGTCATCGGCGTGGAGCGGCTGAGCGACCTGACCGACCTGGAGGACCGGGCGACGGCCTTCCTGTTCGGCGACGGCGCCGGCGCGGTCGTGGTGGGCCCCTCCCAGGAGCCGATGATCGGTCCCACGGTGTGGGGCTCCGAGGGCGACAAGTCCGAGACGATCAAGCAGACCGTGCCGTGGACGGACTACCGCTCCGGCGAGGTCGCCAAGTTCCCTGCGATCACGCAGGAGGGCCAGGCGGTGTTCCGCTGGGCCGTGTTCGAGATGGCGAAGGTCGCGCAGCAGGCGCTGGACGCGGCCGGGATCAGCGCGAACGACCTGGACGTCTTCATTCCGCACCAGGCCAACGAGCGGATCATCGACTCGATGGTGAAGACGCTGAAACTGCCGCAGCACGTGACGGTCGCCCGCGACGTGCGCACCACCGGCAACACCTCGGCCGCCTCGATTCCGCTCGCGATGGAGCGGCTTCTGGCGACCGGCGAGGCGAAGAGCGGCGACACCGCGCTTCTCATCGGCTTCGGGGCGGGTCTCGTGTTCGCCGCGACGGTCGTTACCCTCCCCTAGGCACTCCGTGCCGGAGATCCGTCCGGCTCGGGGAACACCGCCAAACACTCTGGATATACAAGAAGGAGCGCCAACATGGCCGCCACTCAGGAAGAGATCGTCGAAGGTCTCGCCGAGATCGTGAACGAGATCGCCGGCATCCCGGTTGAGGACGTCCAGCTGGACAAGTCCTTCACCGACGACCTGGACGTCGACTCGCTGTCCATGGTCGAGGTCGTCGTCGCCGCCGAGGAGCGCTTCGACGTCAAGATCCCCGACGAGGACGTCAAGAACCTCAAGACCGTCGGCGACGCGACCGACTACATCCTCAAGCACCAGGGCTGATCCCCTGCTGCCGGACGGTCAGGACCACTCGGTTCTGACCGTGCTCCGGCCCCGCCACCCGGCGGTGGCGCCGCCTGAATCCTCGTATCCGTTGGAGAAAGAATTCCCGTGAGCCCGACCAATCGCACCGTGGTCGTCACCGGTATCGGCGCAACCACACCGCTGGGTGGCGACGCAGCCTCTACCTGGGAGGGCCTGATCGCCGGCAAGTCCGGCGTCAAGCCCCTGGAGCAGGACTGGGCAGCCGACCAGGCCGTCAAGATCGCCGCTCCCGTCGCCGTGGAGCCGACCGAGGTCATCCCCCGGCCGCAGGCCCGCCGCCTGGACCGCTCCGCGCAGTTCGCGCTGGTCGCGGCGAAGGAGGCGTGGGCCGACGCCGGTTTCGAGGCCAAGGCCGGCGAGGACGCGTCCGTCGACCCCGACCGCCTCGGCGCGGTCATCGCCTCCGGCATCGGCGGCGTGACGACCCTGCTCGACCAGTACGACGTGCTCAAGGAGAAGGGCGTCCGCCGCGTCTCCCCGCACACCGTCCCCATGCTGATGCCGAACGGCCCCTCCGCGAACGTGGGCCTGCTCGTCGGCGCCCGCGCGGGCGTGCACACCCCGGTCTCCGCCTGCGCCTCGGGCGCCGAGGCCATCGGCTACGCCATCGAGATGATCCGCACCGGCCGGGCCGACGTGGTCGTCGCGGGCGGCACGGAGGCGGCGATCCACCCGCTGCCCATCGCCGCGTTCGGCAACATGATGGCGATGTCCAAGAACAACGACGACCCGCAGGGCGCGTCCCGCCCCTACGACACCGCCCGGGACGGCTTCGTCCTCGGCGAGGGCGCCGGCGTGCTGGTCCTGGAGTCCGCCGAGCACGCGGCCAAGCGCGGCGCGCGCGTCTACGCCGAGGCCGTCGGTCAGGGCATCTCCGCCGACAGCCACGACATCGTGCAGCCGGAGCCGGAGGGCCGCGGCATCGCGCAGGCCCTGCAGAACCTGCTGGAGCGCACCGACCTGGACCCGGCCGAGATCGTGCACGTCAACGCGCACGCCACTTCGACGCCGGCCGGTGACGTGGCCGAACTCAAGGCGCTGCGCAAGGTGTTCGGCGACGACACCGACCACATGGCGGTCTCCGCGACCAAGTCGATGACCGGTCACCTGCTCGGTGGCGCGGGCGGCATCGAGTCCGTCGCCGCGGTGCTCGCGCTGTACCACCGGCTCGCCCCGCCGACCATCAACGTCGACCACCTCGACCCGGAGGCGGAGGCCGCCGCGGACATCGTGCGCGGCGAGGCCCGCAAGCTGCCCGTGGAGGGCCGTATCGCCGCGCTGAACGACTCGTTCGGCTTCGGCGGCCACAACGTGGTGCTGGCGTTCCGCTCGGTCTGAACGCGGCCGTGAAACGGCGAGTGGCCCGCCCCCGGGTTCCGGGGGCGGGCCACTGTGCGTCGCGGGCCTGAAGCGGCGTCAGACCACTTGGTGGAGCCAGCGGACCGGGGCGCCCTCGCCCGCGTACCGGAACGGCTCCAGTTCGTCGTCCCAGGGCTTGCCGAGCAGCTTGGCGATCTCCGCCTCCAGGTCGGTCTCGCCGCGCTGGGAGCGGGTGAGCGCGGCGCGCAGCCGGTCCTCCGGGATCAGGATGTCGCCGTGGATGCCGGTGACGGCGTGGAAGATGCCGAGATCGGGGGTGCAGCTGTAGCGCTCGCCCTCCGCCTTGGGGCACGGCTCGGCGGTCACCTCGAAGCGCAGCATCTGCCAGCCGCGCAGCGCGGAGGCCAGTTTGGACGCCGTGCCGGCCTCGGCCTGCCAGGAGAACTCGGCGCGCCAGGTGCCGGGCGCGGCGGGCTGGCGGATCCAGTCCAGGCTGACGCGCGTGCCGAGCACCCCGGCGACGGCCCACTCGACGTGCGGGCACAGCGCGCGCGGCGCGGAGTGGACGTACAGAACTCCACGTGTCGTCACCGGGACCTCCGGGCAGAGCAGGGCATCTTGCGGGCTGGCTGGCGGCGGTGGCGCGGGGGCCACGTTGCTTGCGAGGCTACCGTGCGAGGGCGCAAGGAGTGTGACGTACCGTCGGTCCCGGTGCCAGGAAACTCCCGCCATTCACCCGGGGGGACGCTTGTACGGGTGTGAGCCGTTCCATGCCGGGCGCCGGGAACCCGGGCGCGCTGTCATGGGTTGGTAGGGATGACGCCCCGACCGGGCCGACGACGAGGGGATGGACCAGGGCATGCGCAACCCACGCCGGCCGGTACGGCCCGGTGCCCCCCTGCTGGCGGCCGCGCTGCTCGCCGCGCTGCTCGGCGCGACCGCGTGCGACGCGCCGGGCGGTGGCGCCTCCGGCCCCGGCGACACGCACGCGAAGCGGAAGCAGGGCCCGGTGTGGGACCGCAGCCCGTCGTCCGTGGCGGCCGTGGGCGACTCCATCACCCGCGGCTTCGACGCGTGCACGGTCCTGTCCGACTGCCCCGAGGTGTCCTGGGCGACGGGCAGCTCGGCGAAGGTGGACAGCCTGGCGGTACGGCTGCTCGGCCGCACCGGCGCGGCCGGGCACAGCTGGAACTACGCGGTGACGGGTTCCCGGATGGCCGATCTGCCCGCGCAGATCCGCCGGGCCGCGGCGCGCCGCCCGCAGCTGGTGACGGTGATGATCGGGGCGAACGACGCCTGCCGGGCGTCCACCTCGGCGATGACGTCGGTGGCCGACTTCCGGGCCGGGTTCGAGGAGTCGCTGCGCACCCTGCGCGCGCGGCTGCCGAAGGCGCAGGTGTACGTCGCCAGCGTGCCCAACCTGAAGCGGCTGTGGTCGCAGGGGCGGGCCAACCCGCTGGGCAAGCAGATCTGGAAGCTGGGCATCTGCCCCTCGATGCTCCAGGACGCGGACGATCTGACGGCGGCGGCGACGCTGCGCCGGGACACGGTCCTCGACCGGGTGGAGGCGTACAACGGCGTGCTGAAGGACGTGTGCGCCAAGGACACGCGGTGCCGGTTCGACGGGGACGCGGTGTTCGACTACGACTTCGGCACGAAGCAGCTCAGCCAGTGGGACTGGTTCCATCCGAGCGCGGACGGGCAGGCGAGGCTCGCCGAGATCGCCTACCGCACCGTCACGTCGAAAGACCCGGTGACCTAGGGTTTCCCACATGAGCGAACTTTTCGGCACACTTCCCGACGGCACCGAGGTGCACCGCTGGACCCTCGAGCGGAACGGAGTGCGGGTGCGTGTGCTGTCGTACGGCGGCATCGTGCAGTCGGTGGAGGTCCCCGACCTGGACGGCCGCACCGCGGACGTGGTGCTGGGCTTCGAGACCCTCGACGGCTATCTGACGCATCCCGAGCCGTTCTTCGGCGCCCTGGTCGGGCGGTACGCCAACCGGATCGGCGGCGCCCGCTTCGCCCTCGGCGAGAACGTCTACGCCCTGGAGCCCAACGACGCCCCCAACTCGCTGCACGGCGGCTCCCGGGGCTTCGACAAGCGCGTGTGGGACGCCCGGCCGGTGGAGCACGGGGTGCGGCTCAGCCGGGTCTCCCCGCACGGCGAGGAGGGCTTCCCGGGCACCCTGGAGGTCACGGCGACGTACACCCTGGACGCCGCCGGGGCGCTGCACATCGCGTACCGGGCGGTGACGGACGCGCCGACCGTCGTGAACTTCACCAACCACAGCTACTTCGACCTGGGCGGCACGCGCGGCGCGGGCGAGTACGAGCTGTGGCTGGCCGCCTCCCGGATCACCGCGGTCGACGCGGGTCTGATCCCGACCGGTGCGCTGGAGGACGTCGAGGACACCCGCTTCGACTTCCGCTCGGGCCGCGAGGTCGGTCCCGGCTACGACCACAACTACGTGCTGGACAAGGGGGTCACCGACGCTCCGGTGGAGGTGGCCGAGCTGCACGAGCGGGTGTCGGGGCGGGTCCTGACGATCGCGACCACCGAGCCCGGCATCCAGGTCTACACCGCGGACCACCTGGGCGAGCCGTTCGGGCCGAACGCCGCGATCGCGCTGGAGACCCAGCACTTCCCCGACTCGCCGAACCACCCGGAGTTCCCGAGCACGGTGCTGGTGCCGGGCGAGGAGTTCCGCTCGGAGACGGTGTACGGCTTCTCGGCGCGCTGAGCCGCCGACGCCGGTCACCGCTAGCCGGTCGCCGGTCGCCGGTCGCCGGTCGCCGGTCGCCGGTCGCCGAGTGCAGGTTGCCGGTCACCGGATGCGGGGCGCCGCTCATCGGACGCCGGGGACGGGCAAGCCCCGGTCCGGGGGTCAGGTCCCGGACCGGGGCTGTAGGCGGGGATGCCCGTCCCTCATCAGACGTTAATGCTGGTGGCGGCCCTCCGGTCGGCGATGGAGCGTCCTGCCGCGATCTCGTACGAACCCTTCACAACTGCCCACCCACCGGTCCGCTCGTCCCAGATCTCGAACGCCCGCCGCGGAAGCTCGACGGTGACCTCGACGCTCTCGCCCGGACCGGCCTCGGCCCCGGCGAATCCGGCGAGCGCGCGGGCGGGGCGGTCGGGGTCCGTCTCGGCCGGGGCGACGTAGACCTGGACGACCTCGCGGCCGGGCCGCTCGCCGGTGTTGGTGACGCGGACGGTCACCGTGGTGCCGTCCACCGAGATCCCGTCGTAGCGCCAGTCGGTGTAGCCGAGACCGTGCCCGAACGGGTACGACGGGGTGCGGCCCTGCTTCTCCCACGCCCGGTAGCCGATGAACACGCCTTCGCTGTACGGCAGTTCGCCGCCCTCGGGGGTGACCCGGGTGACCGGGGCGTCGGCCAGGGAGCCCCAGGTGGTGGGCAGCCGGCCGCCCGGCTCGTGGGCGCCGGTCAGCACGTCGGCGAGGGCCGCGCCGCCCTCCTGGCCCGGGAACCAGGTCAGCAGCACCGCCGCCACCTCGTCCCGCCACGGAAGCTCCACCGGGGAACCGGAGTTGACGATCACCACGGTGTTCGGGTTGGCGGCGGCGACCGCGTGCACGAGGTCGTCCTGGCGGCCGGGCAGCCGCAGGTCGGCGCGGTCGAAGCCCTCCGACTCCACCCGGTCGGTGGTGGCGACCACGACCACGGCGGTGTCGGCGGCGCGGGCGGCCGCCACCGCCTCGGCGATCAGCTCGTCGGGATCGCGCTGCGGGCCCTGGAGGGCGAGGGCGAAGATGACGTTCTTCAGGGGGAGTTCGGCGGCGTAGGTCACGACGTGGGTGAGCGAGACGTCGACCGGTTCGCCCGCGACGAGTTCGGCCGTGGCGCGCGGCACGGGGGCGCCGAAGAAGGCGGAGAAGGGGTCGTCGGCGTCGGCCGGCTGGACGTCGTCGTAGTACGTGGTGGCGCCGACGGTGAGGGTGAAGGCGCCGAAGCCCCGGATGCCGAACGTGTGCGGGCCGCTCTCGCGCGGGGTGAAGGTGCCGGTCAGCTCGACCGTGTGGAGCGTGTCGTGGGTGACGCCGGCCGGGAGGTCGGAGCCCATCCACTGGATCTGGCCGCCGGGGGCGGTGCCGGTGCCCAGGACGTTCCCGGCGCTGTCGCGGCAGACGGCCCGCAGGTCGAATCCCGGTGCGCCGAGCGCGAGTTCGGTGCTGGGGTCGGCGCCGACGGCATAGCTGAGGGTGCCCTCGGGCAGGGCGGCGGTGAGGCCGTCGAGCGGGGAGACGGTGTGCGCGGGGAAGACGGTGGCGGAGCCGCCGCCGAGGACGCGGGCGTCGCGGGCGGCGGCGCCGCTCAGGGCGACGGTGCCGGGGCGCAGCGGCAGCGCGGACCGCTCGTTGCGCACCAGGACGAAGGAGCGGCGGGCGATCTCGCGGGCCAGCGCCTCGCCGTCGACGGGCTCCGGCACCTCGGTGACGGCGGGTTCGGCGCCGGCGAGGGCACCGGTCCGGGCGGCGAGCCGCAGCACCCGGCGGACGGCCTCGTCGACCTCGGCCTCGTCGGCGGCGCCGTCCCGTACGGCGCGGGCGAGCGCCTCGCCGTAGACCGTGCGCGGTCCCGGCATGGCGACGTCGAGGCCGCCGCGCAGGGCGGGGACGGTGTCGCGGGCGGCCATCCAGTCGGAGACGTTGAACCCGTCGAAGCTCCACTCGCCGCGCAGCACGTCGTTCACCAGGCGGGCGTGCTCGGTCATCGTGACGCCGTTGACGGTGTTGTAGGCGGTCATCACGCCCCAGGGGCGGGCGGTGGCGACGATCGTCTCGAAGGGGGCCAGGTACAGCTCGCGCAGGGCGCGCTCGCCCACGAGGTTGTTCACGGTGAAGCGGTCGGTCTCGGCGTCGTTGGCGACGAAGTGCTTGACGGTGGTGCCGACGCCGCCGGACTGGACGCCGGTCACATAGGCGGCGCCGATCACGCCGGTGAGCAGCGGGTCCTCGCTGTACGCCTCGAAGTGGCGGCCGCCGAGCGGTGAGCGGTGCAGGTTGACGGTGGGCGCGAGCAGGACGTGGACGCCCTTGCGGCGGGCCTCCTGCGCGAGCAGCACGCCCGCGCGGCGGGCGAGGTCCGGGTCCCAGCCGGCGGCGAGCGCGGTCGGCGAGGGCAGGGCCACGGAGGGGTCGTCGGCCGTCCAGCGCACGCCCCGCACGCCGATCGGGCCGTCGGACATCACCAGGGAGGCCAGCCCGATCCGGGGCAGGGCGGGCAGCGACCACATGTCCTGGCCGGCCAGCAGCCGGGTCTTGGCGTCCAGGTCGAGCGCGGCGAGAGCCGCTTCGACGGCGCTCTCGCGGGCCCGGTCGGCCGGGGTGGACTGCGTTGCTGCCATGACGGCGCCTCCTCGTCGAGTCCGTGCGGAAGACTCCATCGTGCATCCGGTACCTGTAGAGCGGTAGGTTTTGTTACCTCGCTGTTATGTACGGCTCGGGGGGCGCCGTCGGCGGTGTCGTACGGTGACGGAATGAGCGCACGTGAGAGGGTCCGCAGCGAGGAGCGGCGCGCGGAGATCGTCCGGGCGGCGCTGGAGGTGATCGCGGAGCGCGGTTACCGGGGCACCAGCCTCGCGGCGGTCGCCGAGCGGGTCGGGCTGACCCAGCAGGGCCTGCTGCACCACTTCCCGACCAAGGACGCGCTGCTGGTGGCGGTGTTGCGCGAGCGCGACCAGTGGGACGCCGTGCCGGAGAGCCGCTGGCGGGTCGACCTGCTCGCGCAGCTGGTCGAGTACAACGCGATGCGGCCGGGGATCATCCAGACCTTCTCGGCGCTGCTCGGCGAGAGCGTGACCGAGGAGCACCCGGCCCGCGCGTACTTCACCGAGCGCTACACGCGGGTCCGGGCGAGCATGGCGACCGCGCTGCGCGCCGAGTACGGCGAGCGGCTGCCGAGCGGCCTCACGCCGGAACGCGCCGCTCCGCTGCTGGTCGCCGTGATGGACGGGCTCCAGTACCAGTGGCTGCTCGACCCGGAGTCGGTCGACATGCCGGCCGCGTTCCGCGACTTCCTGGAGGTGCTGGGGGACGGGGAGGGGTGAGCCGGACGGGGACGGCCGCTCACTGGTGCCATACGACGGCCAGGGCCTTGCTGACCGCGACGACCGCGGCGAACGCGACCGCCCAGCCCGTCGCCCCGGCCGCGAACAGGGCGGCCGCTCCGGCCCCGAACCACACCGTCTCGAAGGCCACCCGGCCCGCGCCGCGCACCTTGTGCGGGGCCTTCGCCGCGCCCCAGCGGGCCCACAGCGCGACGAGCACGGCGGGCGCGGCGACCATGAGCAGCCAGCGCACCGCCGTGGGGGCGTCCAGCGTGAACCCCCAGTAGGCGACGGCCGCGAGGGCGCCGAGCTCGATCAGGAACAGCACACCGAGGTTCACGCCCTGGGCCGTCTTCATGGACGGAAGTATGGCCCGGCGGGGCAGCCGGTCACGAGGCCTCGGTGTCGTCGGTGTCCTCGGGGTCCGCAGTGCGCGGCGCGCGCTCCGTGTCCTCGCCCAGCAGGTCGCGGGCGAGCAGGGTCGCCCCCGCGACCGCGCCCGGCATCAGGAACACCGCGACGAACGGGACCAGGAAGGCGAGGCCGAGCAGGGTGCCGAAGCCCCAGACCAGGGTCTTGCGGGAGCGCAACAGGGCCAGCCGGGCGCGCAGTTCGACGTCGCGGCGCTGGAGCGCGACCGAGGCCAGCTCTTCGGTGAGGAAGAAGCCGGTGACGAAGAACCCGATCACCGGGACGACCGTCTGCCCGACGAACGGCAGGAAGCCGAGGGCGAACAGGAGCAGGCCCCACACGGCGGCCCGGACCAGGACGCGCAGGCTGTCACGGGCGGAGATCCACATCTCGCGCCAGAGCGTGCGGTGCGACTGCGGGGCGGACCCGTCGGGCGACAGGTCCCGGTCGACCGCCTCGGAGAGGCTCTCGTAGAAGGGCTGCCCGATCAGCAGGGTCGCGGCGGTGAAGGTGAGGACGGCCAGCAGCAGGCACAGGGCGAACAGCACGACCGCGAGGAAGTCGCGGAACAGCCCCTGCCAGGGGCTCGCCCAGTCGTCGGCGAAGGGCGTCGCCCAGCCGACGAGGTCCACGCCCCACACGCCGAGCGAGACCAGGGCAGCGGCGTACAGGACGAGGGTGATCAGTCCGGGCAGCAGCCCCACCCCGAACCGCTTGCCCCGCCGGGCCACCCACCGCTGCCCTTTCAGCAGATACCCGAATCCCACCCCAAGATCACGCATGACACGACTCTAGCGAGCGTGCGCGCGGTGGTGACCGGCGCGGTCCGGCCGTCGTCGGGACCACCGCGCGGTCAGGCCGTCGTCGCCGTCAGGACCACTGCCCGGTCCTCCGCCGGGCTGAGCGCCGCCGAGACGCGGACCGCGGCCGCGCGGGCCACCCGGCCCGCGTGGGAGGCGCCGGACAGCAGCCGGGGCTGGAGTCGTTCCAGGCCCGCGACCAGGAGTTCCTCGCCCGCGAGCAGGACGGGGCGGGCCGCCTTCGTGGTCGCGGCCGCGGCCTCCGTGAGGTCGGCCAGCGGGGGCAGCGCGGCCTTGACCAGGTCCGCGCCCACGGTGGCGGCCCGTTCGGCGAGGGCCACCTGGAGGGGCAGCAGCGGGGCCACCGCGGCGGTGAGCGCGTCGGCGATACGGCGCAGTTCGGGCGAGGAGTCCCGCAGCACCTGCGCGGCGACGCGGATCGGCGGCACCAGCGCCAGCAGCAGGCCCGCCGCGAGACCGGCCGCGGTGGGCAGCACCGGCGAGGTCGCCTCGATCAACTCACCGAGCACGGCGGCGAGTTCCTCGATCGCCGGGCCCACCGTGTCCAGCACCGGCAGCAGTGACTCGCCGATCGCCGCGAGCAGCGCCTGCGCGGGCTCGCTCACCGGGTGCACCGCCAGCGGCGCCCCGCTGGTGCCGAGCCGGGTGAGGGTGTCGACGATCCGGTAGAAGGCCTCCTGCGCCTGCGGGGAGGCGCTGGCCTCCGCGAGACCGGCGGTGGTCTCGCGCAGCACCCGCAGCAGTTCCTGGCCCGAACCGTCGCGCGGGTCGAGGGTGTTGATCGCGATCCGGGTGAGATTGCCGGCCGTGTCGAGGAGCTGGCCGGTGATGTCGGTCGTGCCGCGCGCCATCCGCAGCATGTCGTCCCTGCTCGGGAGGGAGGGAATCGTCGCCATGGGACCTCTCCTGGGGCGGCCTGGGGCGGACGTCGCGTGTAGCGGCACCGGGCGTGCGGCGGCCTTCGCCGGTCCGGCCGGACAGTCCCAATATGCCCGTTCCGGCGCGTTCTTGCGCACGGTCCGGGCCCATCGTGACGCAGACGGTCGCAAAGGCGGTTGAGTCGATCAGGCCCGGCCGCCGTACCGGACGGCAGGACAGGCGGCGGCGGTTCGGCGGAGGGAAGCGGATGAGTCAGGAGATCACCGTCCACGGCACGGTCGCAGCAGGCTTCGAGGAGGTACGGGAGGAGTTCACCGCCTTGGTCGCCGGTGAACGGCCGGACTACGAAGGACAGTTGTGCGCGTATGTGCACGGGCGGCGGGTCGTCGACCTGTGGGCGGGCCCCGGCGGCGCGGACTGCCTCTACGGCGTGTCCACGACCACCCAGGGCGCGGCCCATCTGGTCGTCGCGCTGCTCGTGCAGGACGGCACGCTGGAACTGGACCGCAAAGTCACCTACTACTGGCCGGAGTTCGCCGCCGAGGGCAAGGGCGCGCTGACCCTCAGGGAGCTGCTCGCGCACCGGGCGGGCGTGATCGGCACGGACGGCGGGTTCACCCTCGCGGAGCTGGCCGACGACCGGGGGATCGCCGAACGCCTCGCGGACCAGCGCCCGTTCTGGCGCCCCGGCACGGCCTTCGGCAGCCACACCCTGGTCATCGGCGCACTGGCCGGCGAGATCGTACGGCGGGCCACCGGCCACACGGTGCAGCAGCTGCACGAGGACCGGGTGCGCGCCCCGTACGGCCTGGACTTCTTCCTGGGGCTGCCCGCCGCTCTGGAGCCCCGGTTCCGCGCGGCGCAGCCGATGGCGCCGACGCCGGTGCAGCGGGCACAGGTCGACGCCGAGCGAACGGGGCCGCACGCGCTGCCGTCGATCGCCCTGAACCGGCACGCGGCCGAGCCGACGGACCTCGCGGCACTGCCGAACGAGCGGCCGATCCGGGCCCGGGGGCCCGCGTCGGTGGGCGGGACCGCCTCCGCGCGGGGGCTGGCCGGGCTGTACGCGGCGGCGATCAGCGAGGTCGCCGAGCAGGTGCCGCTGCTGAAGCCGGACACGGTCGCGGAGTTCGGGCAGTTCCACTCCGTCGGCCACGACCTGGTGACCCGCGGCCACGGGTCGTACGGCCTCGGCTTCCAGGCCACCGCCGACCTGTGGCACCCCTTCCTCGGGGCCGGGGCGTTCGGGCACAGCGGCGCGAACGGCTGTCAGGGGTTCGCCGATCCGCGCAGCGGTCTGGCCTACGGCTACACCCGGCGCCGGTACGCCTTCCCGGGCGGCGCGGCGCCGGAGAACGACCGCCTGGCACGGGCGGTCCACAGAGCGGCGCCGGCCACCTGACGGCATCGGCGCCTCCTGGTGCCGTGGGGCGGAGCGCGGCCCCGCCCCACGGCACCGCAGCGTCGAGGGACGGTCCCCCGTGCCGCCCCTCGACACCGCCCACCGGTCCGCCGTCAGAGCTTGACGATCATCTTTCCGGTGTTGTCGCCGCGCAGGACGCCGAGGAACGCCTCCAGGTTGTTCTCGATGCCCTCGACGACCGTCTCGCGGTACTTGAGCTCGCCGGAGCGGATCCAGGCGCCGACCTCCGCGACGAACTGCGGCTGGAGGTCGTAGTGGTCGCCGACGAGGAAGCCCTCGATCCGGCCGCGGGTCTGGATCAGCCGGGCCAGGTTGCGCGGGCCGGGGGTGGCCTCGGTGTTGTTGTAGACGGAGATCATCCCGCACACGGCGATCCGGCCGCCCTGGTTGAGGGAGCCGATGGCCGCCTCCAGGTGGTCGCCGCCGACGTTGTCGAAGTAGACGTCGACGCCGTCGGGCGCGGCGGCGCGCAGCTGCCGGCTGACGGGCTCCTTGCGGTAGTTGAAGGCGGCGTCGAAGCCGTACTCGTCGACCAGCAGCGCCACCTTCTCGTCGGAGCCGGCCGAGCCGATCACCCGGGAGGCGCCCTTGAGCCGGGCGATCTGGCCGACCTGGCTGCCGACGGCGCCGGCCGCGCCGGACACGAAGACGGAGTCGCCCTCCTTGAAGGAGGCGGTGCGCAGCAGGCCCGCGTAGGCGGTCAGGCCGGTCATGCCGAGCACGCCGAGGTACGCGGACAGCGGGGCGGCCGCGGGGTCGACCTTGACGGCCTGCTTCGCGTCCACGGTGGCGTACTCGCGCCAGCCGCCGAAGTGCAGCACGTGGTCGCCGGGGGCGATGCCCTCGGCGTTCGACTTCAGCACCTCGCCGACCGCGCCGCCCTGCATGACCTTGCCGAGCTCGAAGGGCGCCACGTACGACTTCGCGTCACTCATGCGGCCGCGCATGTACGGGTCGACGGAGAGGTAGGCGTTGCGTACCAGGACCTCGCCGGCGCCGGGCTCGCGCGTCTCGGCCTCGACCAGGGCGAAGTCCTCCGGCTTCGGGACGCCGACGGGACGGCTGAGCAGGTGCCACTCGCGGTTGATCATGGGGGGAACCTTCCATTTACTTCAGTACCTGAAACAACCATGCGCCTCAATATTTCAGGATGTCAAGTAAAGCGGTACGCTGGTGTGCATGGCCACTGAACACACCACCCGCCGACCCGACGCGCTGACCCTGGAGGTCGTCGAGCTGATCGGGGACGTCGTGGCCCGGTACTACACGGACTACGAGGAGGCGGCGGGCGAGCACGCGCTGACCGGCGCGCAGGCGCGGCTGCTCGGTCTGCTGTCGCTGGAGCCGCTGCCGATGCGGAAGCTGGCGCAGCGACTGAAGTGCGAGCCGTCCAACGTGACGGGGATCGTGGACCGGCTGGAGGCGCGGGGCCTGGTGGAGCGGCGCCCCGACCCGGCGGACCGGCGGGTGAAGCTGGCGGCGGCGACGGAGACGGGGCGGCGGGTCGCGGGCGAGCTCCGCGACGGGTTGCGCTTCGCGCGGGAGCCGCTGGCGGGGTTGTCGTCCGCGGAACGCGAGGCCCTCCGGGATCTGCTGCGGAGGATGCTCGCGCAGTAGCCTGCGGCTGCGGCTCGGTGGGGGCCTTTCGCGCAGTTCCCCGCGCCCCTATGGGGGCACCCCCGCAGTCGCCCGGCAGCGGGCCACGGGTGGCCGATCGCGCAGTTCCCCGCGCCCCTGAGGGGCGCGGGGAACTGCGCGAACAGGCCCCACCGGCCCGCAGACACACTTGAAAGGGGCGCGGGGAACTGCGCGAAGGGGCCCCACCGGCCCGCGGGTGCTCGGCAAGGGCAGCGCCCCGTCAGGGGCGCGGGGAACTGCGCGAACAGGCCCCACCGGCCCCCAGGTGTCTCGCTAGGGGCGCGGGGAACTGCGCGAAACGGCGGGGGTCGTCAGCTGCACCACCACAGGACTCGTTTGCACGTGTTCGACGGGGTCGGGGTGGGCGCAGGGCTCGCCGGGGAACCCGAGGCCGGGGACGAAGTCCGCGGAGCGGAGGACGTGGGCGCCGTCGCACCCGACGACGCCGCCTGCGCCCGCTTCGTCGCCGACGCACTCGCATCCGCCGAGGCCGAACCCGACGCGGACGCCGACCCGCTCGGCGAGGCGGACGGGGAGGCGGAAGCGGAGGCCGAGGCGGAGGCGTCACCCGCCCCGGCACCCGACGCGTCGGAGAGCGGCCGCCCCGTACCCCCGGAAGCCGTGGCCGAGGCGCCGCCGTCCGCGGACGCGTCCGCGGCCGCCGCGGGGCCGGGCGACGAGAAGGGCGCGTCGACGCCGAGTTCGGCGAGGCTGAGGCCGCCCGCCGCCAGCACGAAGCCCACGGCGACCAGCAGGAGACGGCGCCGGCGTCTTCGATGCGCCGCGGCCTTGCGGTCACGCCGACTCGTACCGCCCACACCGGCGTCGCGGGCGTAATCGCCGTCGTCGCGACCGTGATCGCCGTCGTCACGGCCGTGATCGCCGCCGCCGCGATCGCCCTCGCGACCGTAACCGCGGCCGGCGTCGCGGGCGTAACCGCCGCCACCGTCACCGTCGCCGCCGTCGGCCTCCGCCGTGTCCTCGGGCGGACCCGCCGCCGAATCGGGCGGACTCGCCGCCGAATCGGCCCCGTCGACGCCGTACGCGCCCGCGCCGTACGGGTCGCCCGTATACGCGTGACCCGCGTGCGCGGCGCCGTACCCCTCCCCCCGCGGCGCATCCGCGGTCGTGCGGGTTCGGGCGGCCGGGGCGCCGCAGCCGGGGCAGGTGAGGGCGCCGTTCAGGTGGCGGCGGCACGGGTCGCAGTAGTCCATGACGCGGGAAGACTAAGTTCCCGCCAGGTCACGTTCCTAGGTTCTCCGGTGAAGGTTTCGTGGGGGACGCACAGTTTGTCGACCGGCTTGCCGAAACCGTTACCTGTTCGACCCATTGACACCCCCCTCACCCCGTCCTTACTGTCACGCCAGCATTTCGAACGAGTGACGAAATCTCGAACAGCTGAAGGGCAACTGCCGTGCGCATCACCGGAATCAGCACACACGTGGTCGGGACGCCTTGGCGCAACCTGACCTACGTCCAGGTGCACACCGACGAGGGCATCACGGGAGTCGGCGAGACCCGCATGCTGGGCCACACCGACGCGCTGATCGGCTATCTGCGGGAGGCCGAGGCCAACCACATTCTCGGCTCGGACCCGTTCGCCACGGAAGACCTCGTGCACCGTATGAAGTACGGCGACTACGGCCGCGCGGGTGAGATCGTCATGTCCGGCATCGCCGTCGTCGAGATGGCCTGCTGGGACATCAAGGGCAAGGCCCTCGGCGTGCCGGTGTGGCAGCTGCTCGGCGGCAAGGTGACCGACAAGGTCAAGGCGTACGCCAACGGCTGGTACACCACCGAGCGCACCCCGGAGGCGTACCACAAGGCCGCCCAGCAGGTCGTGGAGCGCGGGTACAAGGCGCTGAAGATCGACCCGTTCGGCACCGGGCACTTCGAACTCGACCACGCGCAGAGCCTGTACGCCGTCTCGCTGATCGAGGCCGTCCGCGACGCCATCGGCCCGGAGGCCGAGCTGATGCTGGAGATGCACGGCCGCTTCTCCCCGGCGACCGCCGTCCGCCTCGCCCACGAGCTCGCGCCGTTCAAGCCGGCCTGGCTGGAGGAGCCGGTGCCGCCGGAGAACCTCAAGGCGCTGGAGAAGGTCGCCGCCAAGGTCGACATGCCGCTCGCCACGGGTGAACGCATCCACGACCGGATCGAGTTCCGCGAGCTGTTCGAGAGCCAGGCCGTCGACATCATCCAGCCCGACGTCGGCCACATCGGCGGCATCTGGGAGACCCGGAAGCTGGCCGCGACCGCCGAGACCCACTACATGCTGGTGGCCCCGCACAACGTCGGCGGCCCCGTGCTGACCGCCGCCTCGCTCCAGGTCGGCTTCACCACGCCGAACTTCAAGATCCTGGAGCACTTCAACGACTTCGCCGACGCGGAGATCAAGAAGGTGGTCAAGGGCGCCCCCGAGGTCGTCGACGGCTACTTCCACCTCAGCGACCGGCCCGGTCTCGGCGTCGAGCTGGACACCGACGCGGCGGCCGAGTTCCCGCAGCAGCAGGCCCGGTTCGACCTGTGGGCCGAGGGCTGGGAGCAGCGCAAGCCGAAGGGGACGCAGTGAGCACCGCGGTCGTCGTCGACGCGCCCGGCGCGCACCGGCTGGTCGGGCACACGCCCGTGGCGCCGGGGCCCGGCGAGGCGCTGGTGCGGGTGCACGCGGTCGGCATCTGCGGCAGCGACCGCGAGGTCTACCAGGGCAACCGGCCCGAGGGGTACGTCCGTTACCCGCTCACCCCGGGCCACGAGTGGTCCGGCACGGTCGAGGCGGTCGGCGCGGGCGTGCCCGCGTCCCTCGCGGGCCGCAAGGTGGTCGGCGAGGGCTTCCGCAACTGCCAGGTGTGCGACCGCTGCCACGCGGGCGAGACCACGCTGTGCACGGACGGCTACGAGGAGACCGGCTTCACCCAGCCGGGCGCCATGGCCGCCACGCTCACCCTGCCGGCCCGGCTGCTGCACGTCCTGCCCGACGACGCCGATCTGACGGCCGCCGCCCTGCTGGAGCCGGCCGCCTGCATCGCGGCCGCCGCCCTGAAGGCGAACGCCCGGCCGGGCGAGCGGGTCGGGGTGGTCGGCACCGGCACCCTCGGGATGTTCGCGGTGCAGTTCCTGAAGGCCGGGTCGCCGGCGGAGCTGCTGGTCGTGGGCACCCGGCGGGACCGCGAGGCGCTGTCGCGGCAGTTCGGTGCGACGGCGTTCCGCACCCGCGACGAGGAGCTGCCCGGCGATCTGGACGTCGTGATCGAGACCGCCGGGTCCGCGGTCGCCGCGCGCACCGCCGCCGCGCTGCTCCGGCGCGGCGGGCGCCTGGTCCTGACCGGCATCCCGGCGCCCGGCGCCGACGGCCTCGACCCGACGGACCTGGTGGTACGGCAGCTGGAGGTGCACACCGTCTTCGGCGCGCCGCCGGGCGCCTGGTCGCACACGGTGCGGGTGTTCGGCGCGGGGCTGCTCGATCCGCTGCCGCTGGTCACCCATGAGCTGCCGCTCGCGGAGTTCTCCCAGGCCATCGAGCTGGTGGGAGCGGGCGACCCGAAGGTCGGGAAGGTCCTTCTCCGCCCCTAGCCGCACGCCGGCACGGGGACGACCTGACGGTCCCCGTGCCGGCGTGCTCCGGGCTCCCGCACACCCCAGGACGCGAACCTCGTCCGACATACCGAACGCGAAGGACAGCTTGTGAACGACGCTTCCGCCACGGCGGCCCGCAGGCCCGGTGAGCCGGCGCTCGCCGCGCTCGGCCTGGGCGCTCCCGACCCCTCCCCCGCCGACGCCTCGCCGCACGCCTTCCCCGGCGGCGGCCGCTGGCGCACCGAGGTTCCCTCCTGTGAGGGGCCCGAGGCGCTGGCCGTCGTCCTCAAGGAGTCCTCCCGCCTCGACGTGCCGATCCACCGGATCAGCCAGGGCAGCGGCGTGTGGATGCTGACCGACGCCGAGATCACCGAGATGGTCGAGGCCACCGCCGAACGCGGCATCGAGCTCTGCCTGTTCACCGGTCCGCGGGGCACCTGGGACACCGGCGGCTCGGTGCGCACCGACTCCCGCGGCGGCGGCCTGCGCGCCCGCGGCCACGACGCGGTGGCCGGCTGTGTCGAGGACGCCGTACGGGCGGCGGAGCTGGGTGTGAAGTGCCTGCTCGTCGCCGACGAGGGCGTGCTGTGGACGCTGCACCGGGCGCGCACGGCGGGCATCCTGCCGGCGGACACCACGCTGAAGGTGTCCGCGCTGATCGGACCGGTCAACCCGGCCTCGTACGCGGTGTACGAGCGCCTCGGCGCCGACTCCGTGAACGTCCCGAGCGATCTGACGCTCGATCACCTCACCGAGATACGCCGGGTGTCGGCCGCCCCGATGGACATGTACATCGAGGCGCCCGACGACCTCGGCGGCTATGTGCGGATGTACGAGGTCGCCGAGCTGATCCGGCGCGGCGCACCGCTCTATCTGAAGTTCGGCCTGTCCAAGGCCCCCGGCATCTACCCGTGGGGCACCCATCTGCGGGACGTGACCCTGGACACCGCCCGCGAGCGGGTCCGGCGCGGCCGGCTCGCCCTGGACCTGCTCGCGCGGCACGGCGCGGACGGCGACATGGCGCCGCTCGGCTCCCGGCTGCCCGGCCCGCTCCACCGCTTCCCCACCGGCGCCTGAACCCGCCCCAGCCCTCTCAACGACGAGAAGAACAAGGATGGATCACCCATGCGCAACCGCAGAGCCGCCTTCGCCGCGATAGCCGGAGCCGCGTCCCTCGCCCTCACCCTGTCCGCCTGCGGCCAGAACAGCTCGGGCGGCAGCAAGGAGAAGTCGAGCAGCGCCAAGGGCGGGACCATCGGCATCGCGATGCCGACCAAGTCCTCCGAGCGCTGGATCGCGGACGGCAACAACGTCGTCAAGAACCTTCAGTCCAAGGGGTACAAGACCAAGCTGGTCTACGGCGAGGACGACCCGGACACCCAGGTCTCCCAGATCGAGAACCTGATCACGCAGGGCGTCAAGGGCCTGATCATCGCGGCCATCGACAACAAGTCCCTGAACAACGTGCTCCAGGAGGCCGCGGACGCGAACATCCCGGTCATCGCCTACGACCGTCTGATCCTCGGCACCAAGAACGTCAGCTACTACGCCTCGTTCGACAACACGAAGGTCGGCGTGCTCCAGGGCACGTACATCGTGCACAAGCTGGGCCTGGACAGCGGCAAGAAGGGCCCGTTCAACCTCGAGCTGTTCGCCGGCTCCAACGACGACAACAACACCAAGTACTTCTTCAACGGTGCGATGAGCGTGCTCCAGCCGTACATCGACAAGAAGGAGCTGGTGGTCAAGTCCGGCCAGACGGCGCTGAACAAGGTCACCACCCTGCGCTGGGACGGCACCACCGCGCAGAAGCGCATGGAGGACATCCTCACCTCGTCGTACAAGAGCGGCAAGGTCGACGCGGTGCTCTCGCCCTACGACGGCATCTCCATCGGCATCATCTCCGCGCTGAAGTCCGACGGTTACGGCTCCTCCAGCCAGCCGCTGCCGGTCATCACCGGCCAGGACGCCGAGCTCGCGTCGGTGAAGTCGATCATCGCGGGCGAGCAGACGCAGACCGTCTACAAGGACACCCGGCAGCTCGCCAAGGTCGCCTCGACCATGATCGACGACGTACTCAACAAGAAGACGCCGCAGGTCAACGACGACAAGACGTACGACAACGGCTCCAAGGTCGTGCCCGCGTACCTGCTCCAGCCGGTGAGCGTCGACAAGTCGAACTACGAGGACGTCCTGGTCAAGGGCGGCTACTACACCGAAGCCGATCTCAAGTGACCACCGCCACCTACTGATGGGAAGGCACGACCATGGCGGGACCCGTCCTGGAAATGCGCTCGATCGTCAAGACCTTTCCCGGTGTGAAAGCACTGTCGGACGTCAACCTGACCGTCCGCCAGGGCGAGGTCCACGCCATCTGCGGGGAGAACGGCGCCGGCAAGTCCACCTTGATGAAGGTGCTCTCCGGCGTCCATCCGCACGGCAGTTACGAGGGCGAGATCCTCTTCGAGGAGCAGAACTGCTCCTTCAGGGACATCCGGGCCAGCGAGCAGCACGGCATCGTGATCATCCACCAGGAGCTGGCCCTGGTGCCCTACCTCTCCATCGCGGAGAACATCTTCCTCGGCAACGAGCACGCCTCGCGCGGGCTCATCAACTGGAACGAGACGCTGCGGCACGCGACGCAACTGCTGCGCCGGGTCGGCCTCGACGAGCACCCGGAGACCCGGGTCGCGGACATCGGGGTGGGCAAGCAGCAGCTGGTGGAGATCGCCAAGGCGCTGTCGAAGTCGGTGAAGCTGCTGATCCTCGACGAGCCGACGGCGGCCCTGAACGACGAGGACAGCGCCAAGCTCCTCGATCTCATCCTGGAGCTGAAGAACCAGGGCATCACCTCGATCATCATCTCGCACAAGCTCAACGAGATCCGCAAGGTCGCCGACTCGGTGACCATCCTGCGCGACGGGCGGACCATCGAGACGCTCGACGTGAAGGCCGCGGAGACCACCGAGGAGCGGATCATCGCGGGCATGGTCGGGCGCGACCTGGACCACCGTTTCCCCGAACGCACCCCGCACGAGGGCGCCGACGAGGACGCGGCGCCCGCGCTGGAGATCCGCGACTGGACCGTGCACCACCCGATCGACCAGCAGCGCAAGGTCGTCGACGACGTGTCGATCCATGTGCGGCGCGGCGAGATCGTGGGCATCGCCGGGCTGATGGGCGCCGGCCGCACGGAGCTGGCGATGAACGTCTTCGGCCGCTCCTACGGCCGGTACGCGGGCGGCACGGTGCTGAAGGACGGCACGGAGATCCGCACCCGGACCGTCGCGGAAGCGGTCGGGCACGGCATCGCCTACGTCACCGAGGACCGCAAGCACTACGGCCTCAACCTCATCGACACCATCAACCGGAACATCTCGCTGACCGCGCTCGGCAAGGTGGCCCGCCGGGGGATCGTCGACGAGCACGAGGAGCGCCAGGTCTCCGAGGGCTACCGGACGTCCATGAACATCAAGGCGCCCACCGTCTTCGAGCCGGTGAACAAGCTGTCCGGCGGCAACCAGCAGAAGGTCGTCCTCAGCAAGTGGATCTTCGCCGGGCCCGATGTGCTGATCCTCGACGAGCCCACGCGCGGCATCGACGTGGGCGCCAAGTACGAGATCTACACGGTCATCGACCAACTGGCCGCCCAGGGCAAGGCGGTCGTCTTCATCTCCTCCGAGCTGCCCGAACTGCTCGGCATGTGCGACCGCATCTACACCATGGCCGCGGGGCGGCTGACCGGGGAGGTGCCGCGGGCCGAGGCCACGCAGGAAGTGCTGATGCGCCAAATGACCAAGGACAAAGAGGTAACCCGATGAGCACGGACGTCACCGACAAGACCCCGGCCGCGGCCCCGCCGGGCAAGAGCGGAGCGGCCGGCGGCACCTCACTGCTCCAGCTGGTGCTGGGCGGCCTGCGCCGCAACATGCGTCAGTACGGGATGCTGATCGCGCTCGGCCTGATCGTCGTCCTGTTCCAGATCTGGACCGGCGGCGACCTGCTGCTGCCGCGCAACGTCTCCAACCTGGTGCTCCAGAACAGCTACATCCTGATCCTCGCGATCGGCATGATGCTGGTGATCATCGCGGGCCACATCGACCTGTCGGTCGGGTCGCTCACGGCGTTCGTGGGCGCGTTCGCGGCGGTGCTGACGGTCAGTCATCATGTGGCGTGGCCGGTCGCGTTGGTGCTGTGCCTGCTGATGGGCGCGCTCGCCGGGTCCGCGCAGGGCGTGCTCATCGCGTACTTCGGCATACCGTCGTTCATCGTCACCCTGGCCGGGATGCTGCTCTTCCGGGGCCTGACGGAGATCCTGCTCCAGGGCCAGACCCTCGGCCCGTTCCCGGGCGGGCTGCAGAAGATCGGCAACGGCTTCCTGCCCGAGGTCGGCCCGAACACCAACTACCACAACATCACCCTGCTGCTCGGCCTGGTGCTGATGGCCGCCGTGGTCTGGCAGGAGGTGCGCGACCGGCGCCGGGAGCAGGAGTTCGCGCTCGACGTGCTGCCCGGCCGGCTGTTCCTGCTGAAGCTGGTCGCCATCGTGGCCGCGATCCTCACCCTGACGATGCTGCTGGCCAGCTACAACGGCGCCCCGATCGTGCTGATCATCCTCGGCGTGCTGGTGGTGGGCTACGGCTACATCATGCGCAACGCGGTCTTCGGACGGCACATCTACGCCATCGGCGGCAACCTGCCGGCGGCCAAGCTGTCCGGCGTGAAGGACAAGAAGGTCACCTTCTACGTCTTCCTGAACATGGGCGTGCTCGCGGCCCTGGCGGGTCTGGTCGTGGCCGCCCGCCTGAACGCGGCCTCACCGAAGGCCGGCGTCAACTTCGAACTCGAGGCGATCGCCTCCTCGTTCATCGGCGGCGCCTCCATGAGCGGCGGTGTGGGCACCGTGCTCGGTGCCATCATCGGCGGCCTCGTCCTCGGTGTGCTGAACAACGGCATGAACCTCCTCAGCGTCGGCACCGACTGGCAACAGGTCATCAAGGGCCTCGCCCTGCTGGCCGCGGTCGGCTTCGACGTGTGGAACAAGCGCAAGTCCGGTTCGTAAGTCAGTTCGGGCCCCGCCGGTCACCGGCGGGGCCCCGACCCTTCCCAGGGAGCCGCACATGGAACTGAACAGACGCACGGTCATTGCAGGAGCGGCAGCGGCGGGCATCGCCGCGACCACCCTCGGCACCGGGACGGCCCAGGCCGCCTCGGGCGGCGGGAAGCCGTCGAAGGAGCTGTTCGGCACGCTCGCCGACGGCACCAAGGTGTACCGCTGGTCGCTGGAGAACGGGGGCACCCGGCTGAAGGTGCTCTCCTACGGCGGCATCGTCCAGCACCTGGAGATCCCCGACCGGCGCGGCCGGTACGCCAACGTGGTGCTGGGCCTCCCCACGATCGCCGACTACGTGGCCAAGAGCCCCTACTTCGGCGCGCTGATCGGCCGCTACGGCAACCGCATCGGCAAGGGCCAGTTCACCCTCGACGGCACCGCCTACCAGCTGTCCGTGAACGACGGCGTGAACAGCCTGCACGGTGGCTCGCAGGGCTTCGACAAGCGCGTGTGGGACGTCGAGCCGTTCACCAAGGGCTCCGACGTCGGCCTGTACCTCCACTACACCAGCATCGACGGGGAGATGGGCTACCCCGGCACGCTGCGGGCGAAGGTGACCTACACCCTCACCCGGGGCGGCGACTGGCGCATCGACTACGAGGCCACCACCGACAAGGCCACCGTCGTCAACCTCACCAGCCATGTCTACTGGAACCTGGCCGGTGAGGGCAGTGGCACGATCGAGGACCACGAGCTCACGATCGCCGCGTCCCGCTACACGCCCACCGACTCCGGGCTGATCCCCACCGGCGAGCTGGCCCCCGTGGCCGGCACCCCCTTCGACTTCCGCCGGACCAAGACCATCGGCCGGGACATCCGGGCCGGCCACGCCCAGCAGGTGCTGGCCAAGGGCTACGACCACAACTGGGTGCTGGACAAGGGCGTCACCGCCAGGCCCGAGCACGTCGTCACGCTGCGCGACCCGGGCTCCGGCCGCTCCCTGTCCATCGCGTCCGACCAGCCCGGACTCCAGTTCTACTCGGGCAACTTCCTCGACGCCTCCTACACCGGCACGAGCGGCCGCACCTACCGCCAGGGCGACGCCCTCTGCCTGGAGACCCAGCACTTCCCGGACTCGCCCAACCACGCGAACTTCCCGTCCACCGTGCTGCGACCGGGGCAGACCTACCGGACCTCGACGGTGCACACGTTCGGCGCGTAGCCCGTTCACACCTGGGGGGCGCGGTCTTCCACACCTTCCTCACACCCGTTGAACAGCGCCCCCCAGGCATCCGTATGTAAGGGCGGCCCGTGCTCCCCCGCGCGGGCCACCCCACAAGACGACGGGCCCGGTCGTCCCCAGCCGGGTCCGCCCCATACGGAGGTTCCATGGCCGACAACGTCACCTCGTTGTTCCGCAGCACCGCGGCGCACAGCCCGTCGATGGCGGCGCTGACGCGAGAGGGCGGCGACGGGGCGGCCGGGCCGGTGGACTTCTGCATTCCGTGCAATCCCTATTTCCCCACGCCCGCGATGTTCGACGACATGGCGATGCGGCTGCGGGACATCATCACGTACTACCCGAGCAGCGCCGACACCATCACGGCCGAACTGTGCAGCCTGCTCCAACTCCCGCCGCAGTGCGTGGCGATGGGCAACGGCTCGACCGAGCTGATCACCTGGATCGACCATCTCCTGGTCCGGGAGTCCCTCGCCGTCCCCGTCCCCACCTTCGGCCGCTGGACCGACCAGCCGATGGAGACCGGCAAGCGCGTCGACATGTTCCCGCTCCAGGAGTCGAACGGCTTCGCCCTCGACCTCGGGCAGTACGCCGAGTTCATCCGCAGCCGGGGCACCCGCGTCGCCGTCGTCTGCAACCCCAACAACCCCGACGGCGGCTTCCAGCACAAGCTCGCCCTCGTGCAGTTCATGGACGCGATGGCCGACCTGGACCTGGTGGTGATCGACGAGTCCTTCCTGGAGTTCGCCGACGCGGAGGCCGAACCGAGCGTCGTCCAGGAGGCCATGCTGCGGCCCAACGTCGTGGTGCTGCGCAGCCTCGGCAAGAACTTCGGCCTGCACGGCATCCGCTTCGGCTATCTGGTCGCCAACCCCGCCCTGGCCGGCAAGGTCCGCGCAATGCTGCCCAAGTGGAACCTCAACTCCTTCGCCGAACACGTGGTGTTCATGCTGAAGGAGCACGGGTCCGAGTACCAGCAGAGCCTCCAGCAGGTCCGCCGGGACCGCCTCGACATGGCGAGCCAGCTCTCCCAGCTGCCCGGCCTGACGGTCTACCCCTCCCAGGGCAACTTCCTCTTCGTGCGCCTGCCGGTCGGCGCCGAGGGGACCGTCGTACGGGACCGGATGCTCACCGAGCACCGGATCCTGGTGCGCGAGTGCGGCAACAAGATCGGCTCGTCCAGCCGCTTCCTGCGTCTCGTGGTGCGCCCCCAGGTGGACGTGCGTCGCCTGGTGTCCGGCCTGGAGCAGGTGCTCTACGGGACCAGGAGGGGAGCCGCCGTACCCGAGCTTGCCACAGGGACCGGCTACAGCTCGGGTACGGCGGCCGTGGACCGCCTGGTCAGCGAGACCAACGGCGCCGGAATGCAGGGCCTCGCCGCTCAGGCCATGGCCGTCGGCGCCGTCCAAGGGCTGCCCGCCGGCATCGGTATGCCGCTCCCCGCCGCCGCGCCCCTCGGCGGCGGGATGCCGATGCCGGCGGCGGCCCAGACCGGGATGCAGCAGCCCGTGGCGGCGACACCCGCGCCCGCCCCGCTGCCGATGACCGGCCCCACACCGGTCCCGGCCCCGATGGCCGTGCCCGCACCGGTACCCATGGCCACTCCGGTGCCCATGGCCACTCCGGTGCCCATGGCCGCCCCGGTGCCCATGGCCGCCCCGGTGCCCGCTCCCGTCGCCATGGTGCCCGCGCCGGCCCCGATGCAGGCGCAGATGCCCCTGCCCGGACCCACTCCGCCCGGGGTCCCCGCGCGCGGCGGCCTCACCGCCGCCCAGGTCCGCGGCACCACGGGCCCCGGCGTGCCGGGCCTGTCGACGGCCCCGGCGACCGGCTGGCCGAGCGCCGCCGACCAGGCCCAGAGCTGGCCCAACGCGGCGGGCATGGGCCAGGTGGGATGACGGTCGCCCCCCGGGCGCACCCGGGAGGCGACGGCCCGGTCAGGCCTTGGGGCAGGCCTGCCACGCCAGGTGGTACACGGTGCTGATGTCGCCGTCGGTCGAGTCCATCGTCATGAAGCTGACCTGACCGGGGTTCTTGCTCCCGGCGGCGACCCTCAGCTCGGTGTTGATGTTGAAGTTGCGTTCCACACCGCACGGCGCCCACACCAGCTGCGCCCAGTCGTTGGAGTCAGTGGCCTCCCAGTTGTCGTCGTAGGGCCCGTTGAACGGGTGGTTGGCGGACGCGGTGTTCGACGAACCCTGGAAGTAGTACGAGGCCTTCTGCGTGCCGGTCGCCCCGGAGGCCAGCGAGGCGAAGCCCCGGTAGTCCGCGCTGGCGATGGCGTAGGTGAAGCCCTGCGGCACGTGGACGATCAGGTTGAGCTGGCAGTTCTTGCGGAAGGCCGTCGGGTCGGAGGACCCGCCCGCCTGGGCGAGATAGGCGCTGTACGTCACCGTGAAGGCGGTGTTGTCCGGGGAGACGGCGACCGCCGTCGTGCCCGCGGGACAGCCGGAGCCGTTCACCGTCGCCACGTTGATCACGATCTTGTCCGGGGGCGGGTTGTCGAACACGCTCCCGGAGCTGTGCGCGGGCACCGCCGTCGCGAGGAGCGCGGTCACCGCGCCGCCCAGCAGAAGTCCGCCGGCCATGGTTTCTCCCGGTGTGAAATGGGGGGTGGGGGGTTGGAGAACCTGTGAGGGATCTGTGAATCCCCGAGGCGATCGCATCGTAGGGAGGCGCGCGCGAGGCCGTCAGGACGAACTCAAGCCATTCACAACCGCGATTTCACACTGTGTTCCGCCTCAACTCCGTTGAAAACAAAAGGAGTTGAGGGAAGGTCCGGCTGCCGGGGGACCAGGGGTCACACCGCGACCGGCGTGCGCTCCGGCGCCGTCTCCTCCCGCGCCGCCCGCTCCTTGAGGTGCGCCCGCACCGAGTGGGTCAGGGCGGCCGCCCACAGCAGGTACAGCGCGGCGTACACGGCCGCGGCCGCGCCGCCGGAGACGGTGAGCCAGTCGCTGTTCAGCAGGGTGCGCACGTTGGTGACGACGATGATGCCGCCGACCGCCGACCCCAGCACCCGCGGCGGCACCAGCCGCACCAGCCAGGCCGCCACCGGGGCCGCGACCAGGCCGCCGGCCAGGAAGGCGAGCACCCAGGTCCACTTCAGCCCCTGTGAACCCAGGGAGAACAGGAAGCCGAGGCTCGCCGCGACCGCGACCAGGAACTCGCTGGTGTCGACCGAGCCGATCACCTTGCGCGGCTCCATCCGGCCGCTGGCCAGCAGCGCCGGGGTGCCGACCGGACCCCAGCCACCGCCGCCGGTGGCGTCGAGGAATCCGGCGACCAGCCCGAGCGGCGCCAGGAAACGGCGGCTCAGGGGCTGCCCGAGCCGGTCCTGCGGCAGCCCGCGCAGTGTGAACCGGGCCATGACGTACACGCCGAGCCCGAGCAGGATCAGCGACATCACCGGCTCGGCCAGCTCCGTCGACAGCTTCGAGAGCACGGTGGCGCCGAGGAACGAACCCACCGCGCCCGGCACGCCGATGCGCGCCACGACCTTCCAGTCCACGTTCCCGAAGCGCCAGTGCGAGACGCCCGACATCAGCGTGGTGCCGATCTCGGAGAGGTGCACGGTCGCCGAGGCGGCGGCCGGATTGGTGCCCAGGGCCAGCAGCAGCGTGGTCGACGTCACGCCGTACGCCATGCCGAGGCTGCCGTCCACCAGCTGGGCGCCCAGGCCCGCGAGGGCGAGCAGGATCAGCGTGCGCATCGGGGCGTCCCGTCTTCCGGGTGCGCCGGCAGGGTCGTCGGCGCACGTTTTCCCACCGATCCGGTGGGGTTCGACGGGGGGACGTTAGGCGGCGAAGCTGAGCGGGCGCTGAGACGGGCGTGAGAGATCCTCACGCAACGCTCAGCCGCCGCTCATCGAGCGTTCGCGAGGAGTTCCGGAAGCGTTGGTGTGCCGTCCCTTTCGCGCAGTTCCCCGCGCCCCTTTGGGGCGCGGCTCCTGAGCAGCCCCGAAAGGGGGCCGCGGTCGTCCTTGGGGCCTACGGGTTCTCCCAGGAAGCCGGTTCCGCGGCCAGCAGCCGTACCTCCTCCGGGAGCGTGCCCGCGGCGATGTCGGCGACCGTGACCCCTTCGAGGATCTTGCGCACATTGGCGCGCAGGGCGATCCACAGCGGCAGCAGGGGCTCGGCGGAGCCCTGGTAGAGCAGGCCGGTGGGCCGCTCGCCGCGCACGGACACGATGGGGCCGTCGACCGCGCGGATGACGTCCGCGACGGTGACCGCGTCCGCCGCCCGCGCCAGCCGGTAGCCGCCGCCCCCGCCGCGCCGGCTGTCCACGATCCCGGCGCGCCGGAGATCGCCGAGAATGCCCTCCAGAAACTTGTGCGGAATCTCCTGCTCGACGGAGATCTCCTCGGCCTTCACCGGCCCGTCACCCTGGCGTACGGCCAGTTCGAGCACCGCCCGTACCGCGTAATCCGCCCGTGCCGAGATCCTCATGCGTCCATTGTGGGCCCCGGGACCGTGGAGAATGGCCGCTACCCGCGCCCCGCAATACCGCGCAGGAGGCTTTCCTTGGCGCTCAGCAGACGTACCTTCAGTGCCCTCGCCGGCTCCGCCGCGCTCGGTCTCGCCCTCGGCGGCAGCGGCGGGCCCGGGGCGCCGTCGGCGTACGCGGCGCGCAGCGTGCCCACCGGGCCGCCGCCCCCGCGCCCGGCACCCGACAGCCGCAGGCACTCCGTCGGCCACGACCGTCACTCACTGGTGGTCGACGGCCGCCGGCTGGTGGTGTGGTCGGGCGAGATGCACCCGTTCCGGCTGCCGAGCCCGTCGCTGTGGCGGGACGTCCTGGAGAAGATGCGCGCGCACGGCTACAACACCGTCAGCGTCTACGTGTCGTGGAACTACCACTCCCCCGCGCCCGGCCAGTACGACTTCACCGGCGTGCGCGACCTCGACCTGTTCCTGCGCACGGCCGCCGAGACCGGCCTGTACGTGATCCTTCGCCCCGGCCCGTACATCAACGCCGAGATCGACGCCGGTGGCTTCCCCGGCTGGCTCACGGCCACCCCGGGCACCGCCCGCACCGACGACGCGACCTATCTGGCGTACGCCGACGAGTGGCTGACGCAGGTGAACGCGATCGCCTCGAAGCACCTGTACACGCAGGGCACGGGCACGATCCTGCTGTACCAGATCGAGAACGAGTACGACGCCCACGTCACCGAGGCCGTCGGCATGAGCTACATGTCGCACCTGTACCGGAAGGTGCGCGCGGACGGCGTCGACGTGCCCCTCTTCCACAACGACAAGGGCCGCAACGGCTACTGGACACCGGGCTCCTTCGACACCGGCGGCGAGAAGGGCGGCTGGCTGTACGGCTTCGACGGCTATCCCTCGCCCACCGAGGTGCCGCCGGACTGGGGGCACTACGGCCCCGGCGGCGCGAAGGGGGGCTCCACGGCCAGCCCGACCACGCCCGGTTTCGTGCCGGAGTTCGGCGGCGGCTGGTTCGACCCGTGGGGCGGGGTGATGTTCCAGGGCAAGGGGTACGCGGAGTCCCGGCGCACCCGTGACGCGGCCTACGAGCGCCGCTTCTATCTCACCAACCTCGCCAACGGCATCACCCTGCACAACGTCTACATGACCTTCGGCGGCACGTCGTGGGGCTGGCTGCCAGCGCCGGTCGTCTACACGTCGTACGACTACGGGGCGGCCATCGACGAGGGCCGCAACACGACGCCGAAGCTGGCCCCGATGCACCAGATCGGGCAACTGCTGCGGACCGTGCCGGACTTCGCCAAGCTGGTCCGGGCGGCGGACGTGACGACCGGTCACCCCGAGGTGAAGGCGTACCACCTCACCAACCCGGACACCGGCTCGCACTTCTACGTGCTGCGCAACGACGGCACCGAGGAGGCGGAGGCGAAGCTGCCGACGCCGCAGGGCGACCTGGAGGTGACGGTCGCCGCGAACGACGCCCGGCTGGTGGCCGCGGGTCTCGCGCTGGGACGGCGCCGGCTGAAGTACGCCACCGTGCAGCCCATGATGTGCGTGACCGCGGGCCGGCAGGACATCGCGGTGTTCGCGGGCCGGCGCGGCGAGATGGCACGGGTGGTCGTCGACTGCCCCGAGGAGCCGATGGTCACCCGGCTCGACCCGGAGGCGGCCTGGGTCTACAACCGGGGCCAGCTGCACATCACCGCCCCGCTCGGGGTCGGCGGCCTGACCCGGGTCAAGATCGAGGGCGGCGGCGTGGACGCGCCGCTGCTCGTCTTCCTCGCCGACGACGCGACCGCCCTGCGCCTGTTCCCCTACGACACCCCGTCGGGGACCGTCCTGGTGTACGGCCCGGCGCTGCTGCGCAAGGCCGCCGTCCACGACGGGACGGTCCGTCTCACCGGTGACGTGAAGGGGCTGACCGGCCTGGAGGTGTGGGGCCCGCGCGGGATCACCGGCGTGACGTGGAACGGCGGCGCGGTGCGGACCGAGGTCAGCAACTCCGCGAGCCTGCGCTCCCTGGGGATGCTGCCCCAGGCGCCCGCGGTGACGCTGCCGGCGCTCGGCGGCTGGCTGCGGCGCGCCGAGAACCCCGAGTCGGCGCCGGGCTTCGACGACTCCGGCTGGCGCGCGGCGGACCTGACGACGTCGTACAGCACCACGCCCGTCCCGCACGGCGGCCCGGTCCTCTTCGCCGACGACTACGGCTTCCACTACGGCGACGTCTGGTACCGGGGCCGCTTCACCACGAAGGGCGACGACGGCCGGCAGACCGGGGAGGGCGGGAGCGAGGCGGTGACCTCGGTGTCGCTGGCCTACTCGACCGGCACCCAGGGGATGCTGATGGCCTGGCTGGACGGGGAGCCGCTGGGCACCCACCGGATGCCGGTGCCGGACGCCGCCACGATCCGCAAGGGCAGCTGGACGGCGACCGCGGTCCTGCCCGTGCCGGAGAAGCTGCGCACGTCCGGGGCGCATGTCCTGTCGGTGCTGGTCCGGCGGATGCAGCACGACATGGACGGCAGGTCGCAGGACACGCACAAGGCGGCCCGCGGTCTGACGGAGGTGTCCTTCGCGGACGCGTCCCCGAAGGTGACCTGGCGGATCCAGGGCGAGGCCGACCCGGACCCGGTGCGCGGGCCGCTGAACAACGGCGGCCTGTACGGCGAGCGGACGGGCTGGCACCTGCCCGGCGCCGACGACCGCGGCTGGCGGCCGGTGGCGTTCCCGCACACCGAGCGGCGGCAGGGGGTGACCTGGTACCGGACGACGTTCCGGCTGGCCGTGGACTCCCGGGTGGACGCCTCGATCGGCCTGGTCCTCCAGGACGACCCGGCGCGCGCCTACCGCGTCCAGATCTTCCTCAACGGCTGGAACATGGGCCAGTACGTCAACGACGTGGGGCCGCAGCACACGTTCGCGCTGCCGAACGGGATCCTGCGCACCCGCGGCGAGAACACCCTGGCGCTCGCGGTGCTGTCCGACGGCACCACCGACGCGGGCCCGGGAACGGTCCGGCTGACCCTGCTGGGCAGCGCCCTGGGCGGAGTAACGGTGACCCCGGTCCCGTCACCCGGCCACTGACGGGGCGGGTTCCCCGGGATCGCGTGTGCCGCACGTGCGGGTCCGTCGTGGTCGCTCGCGCAGTTCCCCGCGCCCCTTGGGTGGCCGGCGGCGAAGCCCCCCGAAAGGGGCGCGGGGAACTGCGCGACCAGCCACGACGGACCTGCGCCTCGAGTACCCGCGACCCCCCGGAGGGACCCGTCACGCGATGCGGTCGTAGTCGGCGGGCACGCCCTCGTCGGCCGCCCGTGCCAGCCGCAGCCGCCGCTTCTCCGCCGCCCGCAGCCCCGCCCACAGCATCACCGAGCAGGCGGCCAGCCACCACGGCAGCGTCCACAGCGCCCGCCACCAGCCGGCGCCGGGCCGCAGGCCCGCCTGGACCGCGGCGGTGAGCATCCCGGCGGCCAGGGTCCAGCACAACAGGCGTCCCGCCCAGCGCACGGCCATGGCACCTCCTCGTACGAAGAACGGCGGCGGAATCCCCGCCTCACCGTCCGGCCTGCGCAAGTGTGCGGCCGTCGACGGCTGGTGGGCAATGGGCCGTTCGCGTCACACCAGCCGGATCACGTTCCAGGACAGCGGTTCCAGTACGGCGGTGAGCACACCGCCCGCGAGCGTGGCGCCGTGGACGTCGTGCGGGACGACCCGGTCGGGCGCGCCGAGCGTGTTGCGGGCGCCGGGGTCGGCGTCCGCGAGGGCGCTGTGTCCGGCGACCGCGCTCACGTCGAGCCCGCGCAGGGCGACCTCCAGGGTGAGCGGCCCGGTGCGGTCGCGGTTGACGGCGAGCACGGTGACCGTGCCGTCGTCGCCGCGTACGGCGGTGGCGTGCAGCAGGTCGACGTCGCCGTACTTCTCCGTCCGGTACACCGGTGAGTCGACGCGGACGTCGAGGACCTGGCCGCGCCCGTGGCGGGCGGCCTGGGCGAACGGGAAGAAGGTGGTCTGCCGCCAGGCGGGGCCGCCCGGTTCGGTGAGGATCGGCGCGATGACGTTGACCAGCTGGGCCTGGCAGGCGACGGCGACACGGTCGGCGTGCCGCAGCAGCGCGATGAGCAGCGAGCCGGTGACGACCGCGTCCAGCACCGTGTAGTTGTCCTCCAGCAGCCGGGGCGCCTCGGGCCAGTCGGCGGGGTCCCGGGTACGGGCGTGCTCCTCCCAGGCGGGCAGGTACCAGACGTTCCACTCGTCGAAGGAGAGGCTGATCCGCTTGGGCGACTTCAGCCGCGCCCCGACATGGTCGGCGGTGGCGACGAGGTCGTCGATGAAGGACTCCATGTCGACGGCGGAGGCGAGGAAGGAGCCGATGTCGCCGTTCTCGGGCCAGTAGTAGGCGTGCAGGGAGACGTGGTCGACGAGGTCGTACGTCTCGGCGAGCACGGCGGCCTCCCACGCGGCGAAGGTGGGCATGGCGCGGTTGGCGGAGCCGCAGGCGACGAGTTCCACGCCGGGGTCCACCTGGCGCATGGCGCGGGCGGTCTCGGCGGCCAGCCGGGCGTACTCGGAGGCGGTCTTGTGGCCGGTCTGCCAGGGACCGTCCATCTCGTTGCCCAGGCACCACAGCCGCACCCCGAACGGGTCCTTGTCGCCGTGTGCGACCCGCAGGTCCGAAAGGGCGGTGCCGGACGGGTGGTTGGCGTACTCCTGGAGCGCCATGGCCTCGGCGACGCCGCGGGTGCCGAGGTTGAGGGCCAGCATCGGCTCGGTGTGCGGCCCGACCTTCCGCAGGAACGCCATGAACTCGGAGAGCCCGAAGCGGTTGGTCTCGGTGCTGTGCCAGGCCGGGTCGAGCCGGCGCGGGCGGTCCCCGACGGGGCCGACGGAGTCCTCCCAGCGGTGCGCGGAGACGTAGTTGCCGCCGGGGTAGCGCACGACGGTGACGCCGAGTTCGCGGATCAGCTCCAGCACGTCGGTGCGCAGGCCGCTCTCGTCGGCCGCCGGGTGGCCGGGTTCGAAGATGCCGGTGTGCACGCAGCGGCCGAGGTGCTCGACGAACGAGCCGAACAGCCGGGGCCCCGCGGTGCCGACGGTGAAGGCCGGGTCGAGGGTGAAACGCGCGGTGCTCTCGCTCATGGGTGCCTTTCGCCGCCGGATGTCGGGTTCGAGATTTCGGATGACGCCCGCCGAGTCGAACGGACCGTAGAATCAGCACGCTTGGGCGTCAATGGCCCCGGCAGGACTTTCGGATGACGCGCGCAGTTCCGGACGCGTAATCTCGGACACGCCGCCGCCCCGGCGGCGCGGAGGGGGAGCGATGGACTTCGCGGGGACGCGGACGCGGGGAGCCCGGTTTCCCGGGCTGACGCTGCGCCCCAGACCCGCCGCCATGCGCGGCCTGATCGCGAACCTCACCCGCGCCCTGCGCGAACGGCCCGAACCCCCGGCCGGCGTACGGGCGCTGTGTGACGCCGTGTGCGGGGAGATGAGCGCCCACCGCGGCGGACGCCGGGTCGAGCTGCGCTTCGAGCGGTTCCCCGACGAGATCGAAGTCACCGGACTGTGGGTGGAGTTCAAGGACTTCGACCTGGTCATCGTCGAGGAACGGGCCGAGGCGATGCAGCAACTGGTGATCCTCGGCCATGAGTTGTGGCATCTGCACGCCGGACACCGGCACCACCACGGGATCGGCGCGGCCGCCGTGCACGCGCTGACCGGCCGGGACGGCGTCGCGCTCACCGTGGCCGCCCGCGACGGCTCGCGCGAGAACGACGAGGCCGAGGCCGACGAGTTCGGCCACCGGCTCGCCGCGGCCTGCCGGCCCCTGCTGTCCGGCGGCCGGGCACCCGGCGGACGGCTCCGCCCCCTCCAGCGGACCCCCTAGAGCTTCATCCGGCGAACGGGGGCTGGGGCAGCCCCTTGCCCGCGCCCGGGACCACCAGGAGCGAACCGGCCAGCGGGTGCGGGGCGGTCAGGCCCACGCGGGCCGTGGTGACGTAGAGGTCGGTCAGGTCCGGGCCGCCGAAGGCGCACGCCGTGATCCGGGGCGTGGGGAAGGTGATCTCGCGGTCCGGTTCGCCGTCGGGCGTGTAGCGCCGTACCGCCGCACCGTCCCACAGCGCCACCCAGACGCCGCCCTCCGCGTCCACGGTGAGGCCGTCGGGGAAGCCCGCGCCCTCCTCGATGCGGGCGAACCGGCGGCGCTCGGACACCCGGCCGCCCTCGTGGCGGAAGACGTCGATCTGCCCGGTCGGCGAGTCGACGTAGTACATCAGGCTGCCGTCGGGGCTCCAGCCCGTGCCGTTGCTGACCGTGACGTCGTCGAGGACCACCTCGGCCGCGCCGTCGCCGGTGAGCCGGCTGAACGTGCCGCCGCCCGGTGCCTCGTCGTAGCGCATGGTGCCCGCCCAGAGCGTGCCGTCGGGCGCGACGGCCGCGTCGTTGGCGCGGCGGCCGGGCACCGGGTCGCGGTGCAGCCACCGGAAGTCGTCGCCGGGGCCGATAAGCCCCACCCCGTCGCGCAGGTTCAGCACCAGCCCGCCGCCCGCGCGCGGCTTGGCCGCGCCCACGTGCTGGCCGGTCACCCGCACCGAGCGGCGCCCGGAGACCGGGTCGAACGTGTGCACCCGCGAGCCCAGCACGTCCACCCAGATCAGCCGGCCCGCGTCCGCGTCCCAGGTCGGGCCCTCGCCGAGGGTGGCCTCGGCCCGCACCGCCACCTCGTACGCCGTCATACCGCGACCCGGTGGCCGAGCCGCTCCGACAGATCGGCCGCGCCCTTGACGGCGAGCTGCTCCAGCTCGGTGCGGCGCTCGTCGCTCCAGCGGATCATCGGGACGGAGATGGACAGCGCGGCCACGACCTGTCCGGCGCGGTCGCGCACCGGCGCGGCGACACAACTGACGTCCGGGTTGGACTCGCGGCTCTCGACGGCGATGCCGCGCTGCCGGATCTCGGTGAGCGCGGCGCGCAGCGCGACCGGCTCGGTGATGCTGTTCGGGGTCATCGCGGTCAGCTCCGTCCCGTCCGGGATGCGTGTGGCCAGCTCCCGCTCGGGCAGCGAGGCCAGCAGCATCTTGCCCACGGACGTGCAGTGCGCGGGGAGCCTGCGGCCCGCCGCCGACACCATGCGCACCGCGTGGGTCGAGTCGACCTTGGCGATGTAGATGACGTCCGTGTCCTCCAGGATGGCCACATGCACGGTCTCGTCGCACGTCTCGGCGACGGACCGGGCCACCTGCTGGCCCTCGGCGGCGAGGTCCAGGTGCTCGGCGTAGCGGCTGCCGAGCTGGTACGGGCGTACGCCGAGCCGGTACCGTCCGGGCTGCCCGGTGACCGGGACGATGTACTTCCGGGCGGCGAGCGTGGTGACCAGCTCGTGCACGGTGGTGCGCGGCAGCTGCAGGCGGCGCACTATGTCGGGGGCGGACAGCGTGCCGTCCCCGTCCAGGAAGAGCTCGAGAATGTCGAGAGCCCGGGTCACGGCTGGTACGAGACGTCCCACGACCGGCCCCCTCCCTTGTCGTCTGAGGTAGGTAATGTTCGAAATTTCAACAGGCGATCGGCATGACGAACACAGGCTAGTCATACGGGGTTGCCCGGGCAATGGGTGTGAAGGGAGGGGCTGCCGACGGACCCGCAGGTGACCGATTCGCACCGCAACTCCGGGGTCCCGGACGCGATGTGGGCGATCGACACGGCTGCTGCCGGGGGCCCGGACGCGATGTGGGCGACCGGCACGGCGACTGCCGGGGTCCCGGGACCGCGACTGCCGGCGGCCCGGACGCCGTTTCGGCGACCATGGACCCATGCCGCCCGCGAAACAGCCCGCCGCCCCCTTCACCGCGCTCGACTTCCAGCTGGTGCTGCTGCGCCGGATGGCGGACCACAACCCGGACCGGGTCGACGACGCACGCCGCACGCTCGGCGTCTCCCTCGCGCAGATGCGGGAGGCCAACAAGCGCTGGCAGGCGATGCTGCGCTCGCCACGCGCCCGCACGGCCGCCGCCCGCTACCGCTCGGTGCTCGGCGCCCCCGAGTCGGCGACCGCCCGCCGCATCGGCGACCTCGACTGCGAGGCGTGGCGGTGGCCCGTCCCGCTCTGGCCGGACCTGCGCTTCGAGGTACTGGTCGCGGCGGACGGCGCGGTCTGGAACGAGTGGCTGGTGCGCGCGCCGGGCGCCGCCGGGCCCGCGCTGCGGACCGTGGAGGACCTCGTCCCCTGGTCCTGCACGGTCGACGAGGCGGCCCGCGCCTTCGCCCCCGCGCGCCCGCTGGAGGGCACCGCACCGACCCGCTGGGGCCTGTCCTTCACGGCCCCCGACCGAACGGGCCACCGCCACGAGGTCGCGGCGGAGTTCACCTGGGGCCTGCTGCAACGCAGGTGTTAGGGGCGCGAGGAACTGCGCGACCAGCCGAGACGCACCCGCACGCGCCCGACCGCCCCAGGCCCTTCAAGGGGCGCGGGGAACTGCGCGACCAGCCCCGCCCACCCGCACCCGACGACGAACCGAGCCCGGCGCAGCCGATCACGCCCGCCCCATCAAGAGGGTCGCCCCGAAGAACCCCCCGCCCCACCCGAGCCGGCAGCCGCCAACACCGTCGACGTCACCACCGGCAACGACTCCGGGTGCAGGAAGAGGAACAGGTTCGGCTCGACCAGCTCCAGCTCCATCACCCGCGGCAGCCCGTCGTCACCGGTGACGAGGTCGACGCGGGCGTACAGCAGCTCCGACCCGCCCGGCACCGCCGCGAGCGCGGCCTCGGCGACGGCGAGCTCCCGCGGCGTCGGCGTCCAGACCTCCAGGCCGGGGTGCGCCACCTTGTCGGCGTCGTAGGCGATGCCGGGTTCCAGCACGGCCCGCTTGCGGCTGGCGTGCAGCAGCCGCCCGCCGAGGAACTGCACCGCCCGCTCCCCCTCGGCGTCGATGCCCGCCATGTAGGGCTGCACCATCGCGACCAGCCCCGCATCGTGCATCCGCGCCACATGGGCCGCCGCGCGGTCCCGTTCGCCGGGCAGGCCGGGACGGTAGCGGGCGGCCAGCCGGGCGCCCGCGCCGGTGGCGGGCTTCACCACGAACTCCGGCCCGTCGGGCAGGTCGGCCGCGTCACCGGGTGCGAGATAGCGGGTGGGCACGGTGGGCACGCCGGCCGCGGCCAGGTCGCCGAGGTAACGCTTGTCGGTGTTCCAGCGCACCACGTCCGCCGGGTTGGCCAGCCGGGTGACCGCGGCGACCCGCCGCGCCCAGGCGGTGAACTCGGCCGGCCGCTCGGTGTAGTCCCAGGTGGAGCGGATGAGCACGAGGTCGAAGGCGCCCCAGTCGGTGGCGGGGTCGTCCCAGGGCACGGCGACGGCGTCGGCGCCGGCCGTGCGCAGCGCCTCCACCAGCACCGGCAGATCGCGGTCCGGGTGGGGCTCGGGGGACGGGTCGAAGGTGGCGAGGGCTATGCGGGGCACACCCGGCAGGCTAACAACGCTCCCCTCGGCCGCTCCAAGGGATTCTCCGCGCAACCGTTCCCGGGGGTTTGACCTTCCCCTTCGGTGAAGCCCCAGCATCGAGGGCGGAACGACGGACGAACGGGACAGGGGTGGCGTGTGGACACCGGGGCGATGCTGACGATCGGGGCCTTCGCGAAGGCGAGCCGGCTGTCGCCGAAGGCGCTGCGGCTGTACGACGAGCTGGACCTGCTGCGGCCCGCCCGGGTCGACCCGGACACCGGCTACCGCTACTACGCGGTGGCGCAGCTGGAACGGGCCCGGCTGGTGGCGTGGCTGCGCCGGATCGGGATGCCGCTGGCCGAGATCCGCAAGGTCGCCGCCCTGCCGCCCGCGGCCGCCGCCGGGGAGATCCGCGCCTACTGGGCGCGGATCGAGACGGAGACGGCGGTACGGCGCGACCTCGCCGCGTTCCTCGTCGACCACCTGACCGAGGAGTCGCGGACCGGCCGGCCGGCCGACGGGTCGCGGGCCGGTCCGCCCACCGCAGTGTCGAGAAAGGACACCGTCATGCTGGAACTGCGTCACTTCGCCCACTCGGACACCGGGCGGGTACGCCCCGCCAACCAGGACACCGCCTACTCCGGCCGCCGGCTGCTGGCCGTGGCCGACGGGTTCGGCCCCGCCGGGGCACCCGCCTCCAGCGCCGCCGTGGAGGCGCTGAAGTTCCTGGAGAGCGAGGAACTGCCCGCCGGCAACGTGCTCAATCTGCTCCAGGACGCCGTGGACGGCGCGAGCCAGGCCGTGCACGACGTGGCCGGGGACGCGGCGGGCACCACGCTGACCGCGCTGCTGTGGACGGGTTCGCGGCTGGCGCTCGTGCATGTCGGGGACTCACGGGCGTATCTGCTGCGCGACGGCGGGCTGTTCCTGATCACCCACGACCACACCGTGGTGCAGGCGATGATCGACGAGGGGCGGCTGACCCCGGACGAGGCTCTCGCGCATCCGCAGGCGATGCTGCTGGCGAAGGCGCTGACCGCCCGCTCGCCCGCGGCGCCCGACCTGAAGCTGCACGACGCGCTGCCCGGCGACCGGTACCTGGTCTGCTCCGACGGCCTGTCACGGGTGGTGCCCGAGGAGCGGATCGCCGCACTGCTGTCCGCCGGCACGGCCCCCGACGAGGCCGTGCACGCCCTGGTCGACGAGGCGAACCGCGCGGGCGGCCCGGACAACGTGAGCTGCGTGGTCGCGGACGTGGTGGAGACGGCGGCCTGACGCAAGCCGGGGCCGGGCGCTCGACCGGGCCCGAGCGGAAGGCTCGACCCGGTCAGTCCGCAAGGGCTCACCGCAACCCCCTCAAAGGGGCGCGGGGAACTGCGCGACCAGCCCCCACGCACCCGCAGGCGCCCGACACACGAAAGCCCCCGATCGCGCCATGGTGTCCCGGGCCGGGCGCTCGACCCGCCCCCGGGCACAGGGCTCGACCCGCCCCCCCCGGGCACAGGGCTCGACCCAACCCCGAGCGGACCACCGTCGTGGGACTCCGGGGCCTGGTGTAGGAAGGACGGGGGCGTCGATCCGTGCCGCCCCACCGTCCTCCGCCCCGCCCCGCCCACGCCAAGGAGCGCGCCGCGTGTCCAGCCTCTTCCCCGTCCTCGCCGGAAGCCCGGACGACCGCCCGGCCCTGTGCTTCGGCGACCGGTCGCTCAGCCGGGCGCAGCTCGCGGCCGCGGCCGGGGCGGTGGCCGAACGGGTCGCGGGCAGCGGCCGGGTGGCCGTATGGGCGACACCGTCCCTGGAGACCGCCGTAGCGGTGGTGGGCACACTGCTCGCCGGCGCGGCCGCCGTACCGCTCAACCCGAAGTCGGGCGGGAAGGAGCTGGCGCACATCCTCGGCGACAGCGCGCCGGCCCTGCTGCTGGCCGCGCCCGGCGACGAACTGCCGGACACGGTGCGCGGCCTGACCCGCGTCGACGTGGACGTACGGGCCACCGGCGCGGTACCCGAGCAGACCGCGGACGACCTCGACCCCGCCCTCGTCGTCTACACGTCCGGCACCACCGGCCCGCCCAAGGGCGCCGTACTCCCCCGCCGCGCGGTGGCCACGACGCTGGACGCGATCGCCGACGCGTGGGCCTGGACCGGCGACGACGTGCTGGTGCACGGGCTCCCGCTGTTCCACGTGCACGGGCTGGTGCTCGGCGTCCTCGGCCCGCTGCGGCGCGGCGGCTCGGTCCGGCACCTCGGCCGGTTCACCACCGAGGGTGTGACGCGGGAGCTGGGCGACGGCGCGACCATGCTGTTCGGGGTGCCGACGATGTACCACCGCATCGCCGAGGCGCTGCCCGGGGACCCCGCGCTGGCGAAGGCGCTCGCGGGGGCCCGGCTGCTGGTGTCCGGCTCGGCGGCGCTGCCCGTGCACGACCACGAGCGGATCGCCACGGCGACCGGCCGCCGGGTGATCGAGCGCTACGGCATGACCGAGACGCTGATGAACACGAGCGTGCGCGCCGACGGCGAGGCCCGCGCCGGGACCGTCGGGGTGCCGCTGCCGGGCGTGGAGCTGCGGCTGGTGGAGGAGGACGGCTCCGAGATCACGGCGTACGACGGCGAGAGCGTGGGCGAGATCCAGGTGCGCGGCCCGAACCTGTTCACCGCGTACCTGAACCGGCCCGACGCGACCGAGGCCGCGTTCACCGCCGACGGCTTCTTCCGCACCGGCGACATGGCGGTGCGCGACGCCGACGGCTATGTCCGGATCGTGGGCCGCAAGGCCACCGACCTGATCAAGAGCGGGGGTTACAAGATCGGGGCGGGTGAGATCGAGAACGCCCTGCTGGAACACCCCGGCGTCCGTGAGGCGGCCGTCACCGGTGAGCCGGACGCGGACCTGGGCGAGCGGATCGTCGCCTGGATCGTCCCGGCCGACCCCGAGGCGCCGCCGTCCGTCGAGGAGTTGGCCGACCATGTGGCCGCCCGGCTCGCACCGCACAAGCGCCCCCGGGTCGTGCACCACCTGACCGCGCTCCCCCGCAACGACATGGGGAAGATCATGAAGCGCTCACTGCCCCGGAGCTGACAGGCCACCGGCAGAGGAACGCCGGGACGGACTCCGAGCCAGGGAAGGCGCGCCGAGCCGGTGCCGGGCCGCGGGCGTCCGCCGGAACGCGGGCGTCTCCCGAAACGGACGCGTCCGCCGGGACACGGACGGCTACCGAAACAGGCGCGTCCGCCGGAACGCGGACGGCCACCGGAACGCGGACGGCCACCGGGACACGGACGGCCACCGGGACGCAGGCGTCCGCCCGCCGGGACGCAGGCGTCCGCCCGCCGGGACGCGGACGGCTGCCGCAACCGGCGCGTCCCCCGTTCGGCGGCGCCCCGCCCGGCCCCCCACGACAGGCGGCCCGGGCCGCGCGCCCGCACGATGCTGGGGAGGCCCGCCACCCGGCCGGTCCCACGGTCAGTGCTCTCGGGAGGATCCGCCGTGACCGTCAGTCTGGAGCAGTTGCGCCGCTGCCACTTCGCCGTCGACCTCGGCGCCGCCCGCACCCGGGTCTACGTCAAGGGCGCCGGACTCGTGGTCGACCAGCCGTCCGCCGCTGCCGTGAACACCCGGACCGGCGCGCTGATCGCGGTCGGCGAGTTCGCCGAGCAGATGACCGGCCGCACGCCCAGCTACATCCGGGTGGTCCGCCCGGTCTCCGGCGGCACGGTCGTCGACATCGAGATGGCCCAGCGGATGCTGCGGCACCTGCTCGGCGACAAGATGCGCCGCTCGCTGCGCCGCAAGCCCCGGCTGCGGGCGGCGGCCTGCACCCCGCACGACGCCGACCCGCTGGCCCAGCGCGCGACCATCGAGACGCTCGTCGGGCTGGGCGCGCGCCGGGTCGAGCTGGTCGACACGCTGATCGCGGCGGCCGTCGGCTGCGGGCTGCCGGTCGAGCAGCCCGAGGCCACCATGATCATGGTGTGCGGGGCGGCGGCGACCCAGGTCGCGGTGCTCTCGCTGGGCTCGATCGTGACGGCCGAGCGGATCCCGGTGGGCGGCGAGGCGGTCGACCACGCGATCGTGCAGCACCTGCGCCACCAGCACGAGCTGATGCTGCCCAGCCAGTCGGTGCGGCCGCTCCAGATCGCCCTGTCCGGCAACGGCCTCAGCCCCGACGGCCCGGTGTCCACCGAGATCCACGGCCGGGACGTGGCCACCGGCCTCGCCCGCTCCGTGAAGATCGACACCGCCGCGGTGCGCAACGCCATCCAGACCCCGCTCACCGCCGTGCTCGACGGCATCGGCAAGGTCCTGCGGGTCTGCCCGCCCGACCTGGTCGCGGACCTGGCCGACCGCGGCATCATGATGGTCGGCGGCTCGGCGCTGCTGCCGGGCTTCGACCAGATGCTGCGTCAGTACACCGGGATGCCCGTGCACATCGCCGAACGCCCCGACATCTGCGCGGCCCAGGGCATCGGCGCGATGCTGGAGGGCAAGATCGAGCCCCTGACCCTGAACCCGCTGGCGCCCTGACGGCCCCCCGCGCGGCGGGCGGGCGCCGCCCGTCGGGGCACTAATGTGAAGGCGTCCGCGACGCCGACGAGGGATGGCTCTCGTGACTCGACCCGTCCTTCCGCGCAGCGCGGTCACCCGTATCGGCGTCACCGGGCACCGCTCGATCCCGTCCGCGGTCCTGCCCACCGTGCGGTCGGGCATACGGCGCCAGCTCAGGTACGGGGGCGCGGTGGAGGCGCTCACCAGTCTGGCGGCCGGCGCCGACCAGCTGTTCGCGGACCTCGCCCTGGAGAGCGGCGTCCCGGTCACCGCGGTGATCCCGGGCATGGACTACGAGGCCCACATGGGCGACGCGGACGTCCAGGCCGCGTACCGCAGACTGCTCGTGTCGTGTACGGCGCGCGTCGACCTGCCGCTGGAGCCGACGCACGAGGAGGCGTACTACGCCGCGGGACGCTGGATCGTGGACCACGCCGACCGTCTCGTCGCGGTGTGGGACGGCCGCCCGGCACGCGGCCTCGGCGGCACCGGTGACGTGGTGGAGTACGCCCGGCGGACGGGGGTGCCGGTGACCGTCCTGTGGCTGTCCGGCGCCACCCGCACGTGAGCGCGCCGCCGGTCAGCTCCCGAAGCGGGTCAGCCAGTCCGTGTGCTGCGGCGACACGAGCCGCTCCGCCTCGGCCACCGCGTCGGCCCACAGCGCCTCGGTCACGGTCGTGCTCATCGAGATCCGCAGGGTGTCCAGCTCCTGTTCGATCAGCGTGTGGGCGTACGTCAACGGGCGGTGCCTGCGCACCTCCTGCCAGGCGACACCGGCCGCGGCCGCCGCGCTGAGCAGACCGGTCAGATCCCAGCCGACGGCACCCGTGGCCCGCAGCACGGCCGCGGCCAGCGCCAGCAGGGTCAGTACGGCGGTCACGGCGGACCAGCGCGTCGCCGCGCCGTGCGCCTGCGCCGCGCGGTTGTGGTACCAGACGAACTGCTCCAGCATCCGGTCCCGGAGATAGATGTCCCGCCGCGCCTCGAACGACTTGGCCCGGACCGAGCGCATCGCCGGGGTGATCTGGCCGGCGCCGCGGGCAGCCGGCCCGCCCCGGGAGTCCTGCCACCCCACCTTGCGCAGATCCCGCAGCCGCTCCTCCAGCCGTTCGGCGAACAGCCCGTCCGGATCGGGCACCCGGCTGTGGAAGGGGCCTCCGTGGACCATGTACTGCCACGCCAGCGACTTCAGGGACTCGGCGGCCGCCCGGTGCACCTGCCAGTGGGCGCGCGCCCGGCGGCGTGACGTATAGGTGCCCGTGACCACCGTGAGGGCGTACAGGCAGGCCGCGACGATCGCGGCCGCATGGCTGTGCAGGCGTTCGGCGAAGGTGGCCGAGGCGGTCGCCGCGAGCAGCAGCAGGAGCTGCGTGCGGACGGCGCGAAAGGACTCCCACTGCCGGGCTATCGCCCGCTGGTCGCTGACCCGGTACAGCGGGGGCAGGTCGGTGTCGCTCAGCGTGGTACCAGGTGCAGGCGTTGCGGCGCTCCACATGATGCGCACCTCACCGGGGCGGCGGAGGATGTTCGACGAGTGCTCGACGAGCACTCGAATGCCTGAGCCATCAATAGTGACGTGCGACCACGCGTGCGAACAGCCCTTATGGCCGATCGACTTTGGGCGTTCAAACCGCTACGCTCCGCGCCGGGGTATGCCCTCACTACCCGGTCGGAACGGTCCCACCCTTGACAGGGATAGCCGAGTTCTATCCCAAGAAACGGGCCGGTCCCATCCGTCCCGTCAACCGACCGAGAAGTGGGAGAAAGCAGACAGTGAATCTTTCCGTGACGGCGCAGGAGCGTCGTGCCGCCACCTCCATGTCCGGGCGCCGCAGGCACGTGCCCCTTTCCGCCATCGACCCCCGCAGCTTCACCGCGGCCAGGGCGACCGGCCGCGTGATGGACCCCCATGGGGAAAGGGGCGTACGGCCGGTCACCTTCGACTCGGCCGTGTGAAGCCCCCTTATCCCACACTTGAGGCCCCGTCAACTCCCTTCTGCGATCAAGGAGTTGCCGGGGCCTTGGGCTGGCGACAGGCCCTAGACTGTGCTAAGTGACGGATTCCTCGATCCAGCAAGTGGTCCTCAAAATCCATAGCAGATGCAACCTCGCCTGCGACCACTGCTATGTGTACGAACACGCGGACCAGAGCTGGCGGGCGCGCCCCACGGTCATCACGGAAGAAACCGTGCGCCAGGTCGCCGAAAGACTCGCGGAGTACGCGAAGGACCGGAAGCTGGATTCCCTCTGCGTCATTCTCCACGGCGGGGAACCGCTGCTCGCGGGCGCGGCCAGACTGAGAACGATCTGTGCGGAACTCAGCCGCAGGTTATCCCCGATCAGCGCACTTGATCTGCGCATTCACACGAACGGGGTAACTCTGCGCCCCGATCATCTCGCGGTTTTCCGGGAATTCGGGGTCAAGGTCAGCATTTCCCTGGACGGCGACCGGGCCGCGAACGACCGGCACCGGCTGGACCGCAGGGGCCGCAGCAGCCACGACCGGGTGCTGCGCGCGATCGAATTGCTGCGCACACCGCAGAACCGGCACCTCTACAGCGGCCTGCTGTGCACGGTGGACCTCGCGAACGACCCCGTGGCCGTGCACGACGCCCTCACCGCCCTGGAACCGCCCCGCATCGACTATTTGCTTCCGCACTCCACCTGGGAGAATCCGCCCCCGCCCGGCCCGGGAGACTCGGCGACGCCGTACGCCGACTGGCTGCTGAAGATCTTCGACCGGTGGGAACAGCAGGGCCGCCGGATCCCCGTGCGCACCTTCGACTCGGTGCTCAGCACGCTGCGCGGCGGGCCCAGCCTGACGGAGGCGCTCGGGCTCGCCCCCTCCGATCTGGCGGTCGTGGAGACCGACGGCGGCATCGAGCAGGCGGACTCTCTGAAGACCGCGTACGACGGCGCCCCGGAGACCGGCTACGACGTCTTCCGGCACGGGTTCGAGGAGTTCGCCGGCCATCCCGGAGTCCTCGCCCGCCAGCGGGGCCTCGACGGGGTGAGCGCGACCTGCCGGAGCTGCCCGGTGGTGAAGTCCTGCGGCGGCGGCCTGTACGCCCACCGGTACAGCGCGGAGCGCGGGTTCGACAACCCGTCCGTGTACTGCGCCGATCTGCGCGCCCTGGTGGACGGCATCGCCGAGCGCGTCACCGAGCGGGGGGTCGCCGCCCCGGTGTACAACGCGGGCGAACTGCACTTCGCCCAGGTCGACCTCGTCCGGACCCTGCTGGCCCGGGTGAGCGAGAGCGTCAAGGGCGATCCCGCGGGCCACGAGGCCTGGCGCGTCCTCGCCCGCCTCGACGCCGACCCGGCCGCGGCGGCCCACCTCGACCGGGTGCTCGCCCATCCCTTCGTGGCGACCTCGCTGCTGCGGTCGCTGCGCGGCCCGCAGGACACCTCCCGGTTCATGGCACTGGCTGCGGCGGCCGCGGTGCGCGCCCAGGCCCCGGTGACGCTCGGCTGGGAACAGCCGGGACGCCGGCTGTACCTGCCGACCCTCGGCACGCTGACGCTCCCGGAGCCGGGGCACGTGGAGGTCGAGGTGACGGCCGACGGGCACCTGATCCGCGACGGCCGGGGCCGCCGCTGGGTGCCCGGGGAACGGCCCGAGGCATGGCGCCCGCTGGAGACGGTGGCCGCGCCGGGCGGACCCCCGCTGCTCGTCGACGACGCCGACCCCTACCGGGAGTGCTTCGCCGCCCCGGTCGCACCGCCGCTGGAGGCGAGCGACCTCGCCGTGTTCCGCAAACGCCTGAGCCGGACCCGCGAACTCCTCGACGAGCGCCGGCCCCGCTGGTCCGAGGGCCACTACGCGGGCACCGTCACCACGATCGTCCCGCTGATCGCCGGTGCCGCACCGCAGACGGGCGCCGGGCACGGACTCGGCGCGCTGGGCGTGGCCGTGGACTTCGAACCCGAGGAGCTGCTCCGGGTGCTGCCGCGCATCGCCCGCGAGGCGCGGCTCGCCGCGCTGCGGCGGACCGCGGACCTGCACCCGCCGGGCAACCGGGCCGGGCAGCTGCTGAACGAGGCCGCGGGGCACCTCGGGGACGGCGAGTACCGCGCGGCGGCACGCGTCCTGACGGAGCTGACGCTCCTGCCCGCCTCGGAACTGACCGGCACCGGCGCCGTACTGGCGGCGCAGCTGTGGGGCGAGTGGGCGCAGCGCCATGGCTGACGCGGAACTGGCGGGGCTGCTCGGCGGGATGGGACTGCGCCGGGGCGGCGTGGTGATGGTGCACGCCTCCCTCGGCGGCACCGGCGTCCCTCCGCGGCGGGTGCTGGGCGCCCTGCGCGCGGCGCTCGGGCCGCGGGGCACGGTGGTGGTGCCCGCCTTCACCCCGGAGAACTCGGACACCTCGCGCGCGTACCGCGGCCTGGTCGCGGGGATGAGCGAGGGGCAGGCGCGCGCGTTCCGGGCGGCGATGCCCGCGTTCGACGCCGACCGCACCCCCTGCCCGACGATGGGCGCCCTCGCCGAGTGGGTGCGGACCTCGCCGGGTGCCGTGCGCAGCGCGCATCCGCAGACGTCGCTGGCCGGGCTCGGGCCGCGGGCCGCGGAGCTGCTGGCCGGTCACGACGAGACGTGCCATCTGGGCGAGCGTTCCCCTCTGGCCCGGCTGTACGAGGCGGACGCCCAGATCCTGTTGCTGCGGGTCGGGTTCGAGGTCGCCAGCGCCTTCCATCTCGCCGAGTACCGCCTCGACCCGCCGCCGCCGCGCCGGGTCTACCGGTGCGTGGTCGGCAGCGCCGGGAACTGGATCTCGTACGAGGATCTGACGCTGGACGACGGCGATTTCGCGGCGATCGGCGCCCGGCTGCCGCAAGCGCTCGTCACCGAGCGGAAATGGGCGGGCGGGCTGGTGTCGCTCTGCCGTATGCGGGAGATCGTCGACGACGCGAAGACACAGATGTCCGTATACAGACGCTGATTGGCCGGAAACGCACGGCTGTGGTGAGGCCGGGGTCGGGCACATTGTTGGTTCCGGTCAGATGGCTCCGGCGAGGGGACCCATCAGCGGGCAGGGGGGCGTGTGCACATACCCGAACGGGACTGGGGACGGCCCGCTGACGACCAGCCGTATTTCTTCCTCAGCTACGCCCACACACCGCCCTGGGGGCCGGCCGGAGGCGATCCCGACCACTGGGTGCACGTCCTCTTCCGCGACCTGTGCACCCACATCATGGCGCTCACCGACATGCCCGCCGGCTCCCTGCCCGGCTTCATGGACCGGGAGATGCGCTCGGGCGAGGGATGGCCGCAGCGGCTCAGCGAGAACCTGGCCACCTGCCGGGTGTTCGTGCCGCTGCTGTCCCCGCGGTACTTCAGCAGCGAGATGTGCGGACGCGAGTGGTACGCGTTCACCGAGCGGATGCTCCGCGCGAAGGCCGCCGGCACCCATGACGTCTCCGCCATCGTGCCCGCGCTGTGGACGCGCGTCGACTACGCCCAGCTGCCGGACTCCGTACGCCACATCCACCTCGACCACGCCACCTACGGCGACCGTTACGCGGCCAACGGCATCTACGGGCTGATCAAGCTCAACCGGCTGCGCGACGAGTACGAGGAGACGGTGCTGCGGCTGGCCGAGCGGATCGTGCGGGTGGCCCACGAGTCGTCGCTGCCGACCGGCCGGCCGCGCGACTACGAGGGCACCCCGAGCGCGTTCCGGCCCCGCGGGGTCGGCCCGCGCCACATCCATGTGACGGTGGCCGCGCCCACCCGCGACAGCCTTCCCGAGGAACGCGACGCCCGGCCCTACGGCGAGGACGCCCGCGACTGGAACCCGTACCACGGCGAGTCGACCCGCCCGCTGGCCGCCCTCACCGAGGAGCTGATCCGCTCCCTGGACTACCGGATCACCGTCTCGTCCCTCGACGACGAGGAGACCGGCGAGAACCCGCCCTTCCCGCCCGACACCACCCCCGACGCCGCCCCCGACAAGGGCGCCGGCCGGCCCGGCATCCTGCTCGTCGACCGGTGGGTGCTGTCGGACGAGGACCGGCGCCGCCGGCTGAAGGCGTTCGACGCGGCCGCCCGGCCCTGGGTGAACGCCGTCGTCCCGTGGAACCGGGCCGACGCGCAGTGCCAGGGCGCGGAGGGCCGGCGGCTCTCCGCCGAACTGGAGCGGACCATCCCGCTCATCCTCGACCACGGCCGGCACACCAACACCCGCACGGCGGTCAGCGGCGTACCGAACCTGAAGGCCTTCACCGACGTGCTGCCGGCCGTCGTGGCCCACTCGACCCGGCTGTATCTCAAGCACGCCACGGCCCATCCGCCGCCGGGGCCCGCGCTGCCCCGGCCCCGGCTCACGGGCCCCACCCGACCGCCCGGCCCGGACGGCGGACCCGACCTCGGAGGAGAAGCATGACGGCCGCGCAGGACGGACGCATCATCACCTTCTACTCGTACAAGGGCGGTACCGGACGGACGATGGCCCTGGCCAACACCGCGTGGATCCTGGCCGCCAACGGCAAACGGGTGCTGGCGGTCGACTGGGACCTGGAGGCCCCCGGGCTCGACCGCTTCTTCCATCCGTTCCTCGAACCCAACGCGCTCGCGGCCACCTACGGGGTCATCAACATCATCCAGGAGTACGCCGGCGCGGCCACCGAGGAGGTCCCCGGCCGCGCCGACGACTGGTACGAGGCCTACGCCCACGTCGAACCGCACGCGGTGTCGATCCGCCCCGAACGCTTCGACCTCGCCTTCCCCGAGGGGGGTGCCCTCGACTTCCTGTCCGCGGGCCGCCAGGACCACGCGTTCTCCGGGCATGTGGCGTCGTTCGACTGGGACAACTTCTACGACCGGCTCGGCGGCGGCCTCTTCCTGCGGGCCCTGCGCGCCCATATGAAGGAGACGTACGACTACGTCCTCATCGACTCCCGGACCGGGCTGTCCGGGAACGCCGACATCTGCACGCTGGAGATGCCGGACGTCCTGGTGGACTGCTTCACCCTCAGCGACCAGGCGCTCGACGGCGCGGCCGCCGTCGCGCACAGCGTCGCCGAGAGCCATCTGCGCCGGATCAGGGTGCTGCCGGTGCCGATGCGCATCGACGAGGGCGAGAAGGAGAAGGTCGACGCGGGCCGCGCGCTCGCCCGGCTGCGCTTCGACGGGCTGCCCAAGGGACCCGACGGCGAGCCCCTCGGGCCGGAGGAACTCGCCGCGTACTGGGGCAATGTCGAGATCCCCTACCGGCCGTACTACGCCTACGAGGAGACCCTCGCCACCGTCGGGGACGAGAGCGGCCTCGCCAACTCGCTGCTGTCCTCCTTCGAGCGGCTCACGGCGGTGATCTCCGACGGCACGGTCAGGTCGCTGCCGCCCGTGCCCGAGCCGCAGCGGCTGCGCTGCCGCGACGCGTACCTCAGGCGGCGCCCCCAGGCCGGCACCACCGACGTCCAGCTGGTGTACGCGGCGGAGAACCGGATGTGGGCCGACTGGATCGAGTCGCTGCTCAAGCAGAACGGCTGCCAGGTCATCCTGCACGACGTGTCCCTGGGCCCGCCGCTGCGCGCGGACGGCCCGGTGCGGACGGCCGTACTGCTGTCGAACGCGTTCCAGAAGTCGCGGCACGCCGACGCCGTCTGGCGCGCCCTGACCGAGACGGGCCCGATGGCGTCGCGCGGCACGTGCAGTCCGCTGCGCATCGACGACGTCCGGCTGCCCGACTCGTACATGGACCACAACCCGGTCGATCTGCACCGGCTGAACGAACACCAGTGCGTCACCGTGCTGCTGCGCGCGCTCGACCTGTCCGCGCTGCCGCCGGACAGCCGGCCGAACGCCCCGCGCTTCCCCGGCATCAGGCCCAAGACGTCGAACGTGCCGCTGCGCAACACCACCTTCACCGGCCGGAACCTGATCCTCAACCGGATCCGCGACCACCTCGGCGAGGCCAACGGCACGGAGGTGCGGCCGCAGGCGTTGTTCGGGCTCGGCGGAGTGGGCAAGACCCAGGTGGCCTTGGAGTACGTGCACCGTTTCCAGGCCGACTACGACCTGGTGTGGTGGACCTCGGCCGAGCACAGCGACAGCGTGGTCGCCTCGCTCGCCGAACTCGCCGTGCAGATCGGCGCCACCGACGGCGACGAGGAGGACATGGTGCTCGCCGGACAGGAGGCCGTACGACGGCTCTCCCGGGGCGAGCCCACCGGGCACTGGCTGCTGGTCTTCGACAACGCCGACGACCCGGCCGACCTGCTGCCCTTCCTGCCGGTGCGCGGCGGCGGGCACGTCCTCGTCACCTCGCGCAACCAGGCGTGGGCGCAGCAGAAGACCGCGCAGCGCGTCGAGGTCTTCCAGCGGGAGGAGAGCGTCGAGCACCTGACCCGCCGGGCCAAGGGGCTGACCACCGACGAGGCCGTCCAGGTGGCCGAGGCGCTGGGAGACCTGCCGCTGGCCGTCGAACAGGCGGCGGCCTGGCTGGCGGAGACGGCCACCCCCGTCCAGGAGTACCTGCGTCAGCTCGACGAGCAGACGGCCAACGTCCTGGACCTCAACCAGCCCGTCGACTACCCGAAGACGGTGGCCGCGACCTGGAACGTGTCCATCGCGCAGTTGCGCAGACGCTCCCCCGCGGCGGCGCGGCTGCTGCAGCTGTGCGCCTTCCTCGCGCCCGAGCCGATCTCCCGCGACCTGCTGTACAGCAGGGGGATGATCGAGGCCCTCAAGCCGTACGACCGCGCCCTCCAGGAGAGCCTGCTGCTGGGCCTGGTGATACGGGAGATCGGCCGGTTCGCCCTCGCCAAGGTGGACGAGAGCGGCATCCAGGTGCACCGCCTGGTGCAGGCGGTGGTGCGCTCGCAGCTGACGGAGGAGGAGCAGCGGCAGACCCGGCATGTCGTGCACACGGTGCTGGTCGGTCTGCGGCCGGACGGGGACGAGCCGATCGACGACCCGGAGACCTGGCCGCGCTTCGACATCATCTGGCGCCATCTGACCGCCTCCGACGCCCGCAACTGCACCGAGTCCGAGACCCGGCGGCTGCTCATCGACCGGGTCCGCTACCTCTGGAAGCGGGGCAACTTCCCCGGCGCGCAGAAGCTCGCCGAGGAACTGCTCGACGACTGGCGCCCGATGCTCGGCGAGGACGACGTGCAGTACCTGTACCTGCGCGGCCAGCTCGCCAACGTGCAGCGCTCGCAGGGGCGGTACGTCGAGGCCAGCGAGGTCGACCGGGACCTGCTGGAGCGTCAGGCCCGGGTGCTCGGCGCCCAGCACCCGCACACCTACGTGACCATGTCCCAGCTGTCGGCCGACCTGGCGGCGCTCGGCAAGTACGGGGAGGCGGTGGAGCTCGCGCGGGAGGCCCACGAGGCCTTCAGCCAGATGTTCCACGAGTCGCATCCGCGCACGCTCAGCGCCGCCAACAACCGCGCCCTGGCACTGCGGATGGTGGGCCGCTACGGCGAGGCCCGCGACATCGACCAGGACACCCTCGAACGGCGCCGGGAGATCCTGGGCGAGGACCATCCCTACACGCTCGCCTCGGCCGAGCGGCTGGGCCGGGACCTCAGGGAGGTCGGGCGGTACGCGGAGTCGGTGGCCCAGCTCTCGGAGGCCTACGACGCCCACAAGCGGGTCATGCGCAAGAACTTCCCCGGCACGCTGCGGTGCGCGAAGTCGCTGGCCGTCTCGCTGCGCCGCAACGGGCAGTTCGAGGACGCACGCCGGCTCACCACGTCGACACGCGCCGAGTACCGGGCCCAGTACGCGAAGCCCACCCCCGACTCGCTGGCGTGCGATCTGAACCTAGCGGCGGACCTGTTCGCGGCGGACGAGCGGGAGGCCGCCCGCGACACCGCGCTCGAGGTGCTGGGCGAGTACATGCAGGTGCCGGGCGAGGCCCATCCGTACACCCAGACCGCACTGAACAACCTCGGCATCTTCCACTGGGGCTGCGGCGAGCTCGACGCCGCGGAAGAGACGTTCGTCAAGGTCCTGGAGCGAATGGCGGAGGTGCTCGGCGCGGACCATCCGCACACCCTGTTCGCGAGCGTCAACTACGCCAACGTCCTGTACGACATGGGCCGCCACGACGAGGCGGAGGCACGCGAGACCCACGCCCTGACCGCGCTGCGCCGGATTCTGGGCGTCCATCACCCGGAGACGCTGGCGGTGGCCACCAACCTCTCGCTCACGCTGCGGGCGCTGGACCGGGAGGGAGAGGCGCGGCGGATGCACGACGACGCCCTGCTGGAGCTGCACCGGCTGCTCGGGGCCGACAACGGCATCACCCGGCTCGCGGCCCAGAACCGCCGTATCTACCGGGACCTGGAGCCCCTCGCGGTGTGAGCGCCGCGCGGCGAGGCGCCGGAGACCAGCCAGTCGAGGACGTTCGGCAGGGCCCGCAGGGCCGCGAAGTGGGAGGCGGTCGGGTCCATCCGGGTCGTGGCGCCGGGGATCCGGTCGGCGAGCCAGACGGCGTGCGAGACCGGGGAGAAGGTGTCCCGCTCGCCGTGCCACAGCAGCACCGGCACCCGGATCTCGGCCGGGTCGAACCCCCAGGGCCCGGTCATGGCGAGGACGTCGTCGACCCAGCCGTACGGCGAGTTGCTCAACGCCTCGCGGTAGTTGTGCAGCAGCATCGAACGGACGGTCAGATCCGAGACGATCATCCGGTCGTCGACCGTGAGATCGCTGCGCAACTCGGCGAGCAGCCGCGTCGGGTCGCGGCTGATGGCGCTGGAGCGCTGGATCAGCCGGTCGACGAACCGGTCCCGGTCGGTGTGCGCGGTGCGGAAGGCGTTGACGTTCGAGGGCGCCATGCCCTCGAACCAGTCGAGCCCCTCCGCGTCCATCGGCGCGAGACCGACCAGCGCGGCGACACGGGTCACCCGGTCGGGCAGCCGGGCCGCGCAGGCCAGGGCGTGCGGCGCGCCGCCGGAGCGGCCGGCCACCGCGAAGCGCTCGAGTCCGAGTGCGTCGGCGAGCAGGGCGACGTCCTGCACCACGTCCACCACGCTGCGCCCGGCGTTGCGGTCGGACCCGCCGTAGCCGGGACGGTCGTAGCTGATCAGGCGGGTGCCCCGCTGGAAGAGGAACATCGAGCGGGGGCGGGGGCCGACTCTGCTCCCCGGCATGCCGTGCAGCAGGAACACGGGGTGGCCGCGCGGATCCCCGGCGACCTCGACCCGTAACTTCCGCCCGTCCGCCGTCCGCACCAGGTCAGGCACCGTCGCGTCCCCCTCCCGGACCGAGCCCGCGCTATCCCGGAACTGTGCCCGCACCCAGCACGCGTGAAACGAAAGCGCAGGTCACAGGTGAGACGAGGGGCCGGATCCGGCCTCGGTGGGAGTGCGGTCCACAGCTGGGACGAGGGGCTGGGTCCGGCCTCGGCAGGAGCGCGGGCACAGCTGAGCGAGGGGTTGGGTACGGCCTCAGTAGGGCAGCACGCGCCCCGACGGGGTCCTGCGGTCGATGGTCAGGTCCCGGGGGGCGGCGGGGCGCCGGACGGGGCGGACGCGGATCTGTCGGTTCGTGCCATTCATGACGCGCTCCTCGGCCTCGGACCGGCGGTACGGGGATCATGCCCATCCGCCGGGCCGCCAAGCCTCGCGCCGGAACCCGTCCGCGCACATCGTGCGCACGAATCTCCCGGCCTGCGGCTCGTGCTGGGCCCGCCGCGGCGCGGCCGACGGGCCGCATCGTTTCTGCACGGGAGGGAGAAGGTGGGGCGGGTGGGACTCGAACCCACGGCCGACGGATTATGAGTCCGCTGCTCTAACCGGCTGAGCTACCGCCCCATAGCGGCGTGTCGCGTACATGTGTGCGCGCCGTCTGCCGCAGCATAGCCGCTCATACGATCTCCTGCCTCGGATGGTCGACTTCGCACGCCCTTCGTGACCATGGAGACCGCGCACGCGTGCGCGCGGTTGCCCGGGGACACGAACGAGGACATGAAAAAGGACCCCGTGGGGTCCTCGTTCACCATGCTCCCCCGACTGGACTCGAACCAGTAACCTGCCGGTTAACAGCCGGCTGCTCTGCCAATTGAGCTACGGAGGACCGAGCTCCCCCGACTGGACTCGAACCAGTAACCTGCCGGTTAACAGCCGGCTGCTCTGCCAATTGAGCTACGGAGGAAAGTCTCGTTGCATCGAACGCACTCACCTGGGTATTCGCCAGGGGGCGCGCGCTCGCTGCGACACATACATTAGCGCAAGCAGGGGGGTGCTCCGCCAATCGGTACTCCTCGGCACGGACGCCGCACCAGAGACCTACGCAAGGGAAGGGTGGCCGCCATGCGTTACCGGCTCACGTTCGTCGCCGGACTCGTCCTCGGTTACGTGCTCGGCACGCGGGCTGGACGAGAGCGCTACGAGCAGCTGAAGAAGTCGGCCCGCCAGGTCGCGCAGAACCCCGCGGTCCGCAACACCGCGGAGACGGCCGCCCATCAAGGGCGCCACATCGCGGGGCGGGCGTACCACGTGGTGAGCGTGAAGGTTCAGGACCACGTCCCCGAATCGGTGACCCAGCGCGTCCGCTCCCTGCGCGACCGTCACCCGAACGGCGCCGTCGAGGACGACTGGGGCACGAGCAACACCTGAAACGGCGCCGCCGGCAGGTGTGACGCACTTCATCTGAACCCCGGGGCGGGCCTCTGACGGCCCGCCCCTCGCGTCGCCGCCTTCCCGCCTGTCCCCAACGGCCGAAGCAGGCGCAGCAGTACGGCAGAATTTCGAGCATGGGGATAGTCGCCGGGTTGGACAGTTCGCCCGATTTCACTCGCATCGTCGTCTGTGACACGGACACGGGGACCGTGCTCAGGCAGGGTTATGCGCCACATCCGGTGGAGGGCCCCGAAGGCGCGGGCCGTCCCTCGGACGTCGACCCGCAGGTCTGGCTGCTGTCCCTGGGCGAGGCCGCGGGCGGCGGGCTGCTGGAGGGCGTGCAGGCCATCGGCGTCTCCGCGCAGCAGAACGCGCTCGTCCCGCTGGACGGCCAGGGCTCCACCGTGCGCCCGGCGATGACCGGCGGCGACAAGCGGGCGCAGGTCGCGGCGGCCGATCTCATCGACGCGGTGGGCGGCCGGGCCGCCTGGGCGCAGGCCGTGGGCAGCGTCCCGCAGGCCGCGCAGCCGGTGACCAAGCTGCGCTGGCTCGCCAAGAACGAGCCGGACAACGCGCGTCGCACCGCCATGCTGCTGCAGGCCCACGACTGGCTGGTGTGGCAGCTGCTCGGGCGGCCGATGCGCCGGACCACCGACCGGGGCGGCGCCTCCGGCACCGGCTACTGGTCCGCCGCGACCGGCGCCTACCGGCCCGACCTGGTCGAGCTGGCGCTCGGTCACCAGGCCGCGCTGCCCGATGTGATCGGGCCCGCCGAGGCCGCCGGGACCACCCCGGAGGGCCTGCTGATCTCGGCCGGCACCGGGGAGACGATGGCCGCCGCGTTCGGGCTCGGGATCGGGCTCGGCGACGCGGTCGTCTCGCTCGGCGCGTCCGGTTCCGTGATGGCGGTGCACCCGGAGGCACTGACCGACAGCACCGGGATGATCACGTCGCTGGCCGACGCGACCGGCCTGCATCTGCCCGTCGTCACCACCCTGAACGCCGTGCGCGCGCTGCGCGGCACCGCCGAACTGCTCGGGCTGCCCGATCTGGAGAGCCTCTCGGAGCTGGCGATGAAGTCGACCCCGGGGGCGCACGGCCTGGTGCTGCTGCCCTATCTGGAGGGCGAGCGGACCCCCAACCTGCCGCACACCGCGGGCACCCTGGCGGGCCTGCGCCGCGAGTCGATGAAGCCGGAGCACCTGGCGCGGGCCGCGTTCGAGGGGATGCTGTGCGCCCTAGCGGACGCGCTGGACGTGCTGCGCGGCCGGGGCGTCGACGTACGGCGGGTGTTCCTGCTGGGCGCGGTGGCCGAGCTGCCCGCCGTACAGGCGGCGGCGCCCGCGCTGTTCGGCGCGCAGATCGTGGTGCCGCAGCCCGCGGACTACGCCGCGCTCGGCGCCGCCCGGCAGGCCGCCTGGGCGCTCGGCGCCTCCCAGGGCACCCTCGACCCGCGCACCCCGCCGGCCTGGCAGGGCGCGGCCGCCCAGATCCTGGACCCGGGCGACCAGCTGCCGGTGGGCCAGGCGGTGCGGCAGCAGTACGTGTCGGTACGGGAGCAGACCCACCCCGGCGCTTTCATGTCATGAGCGACTTGTCGGACAGTTCGTGCGGGGCGGTCGCCCCCGCACGGCCGGGATCCGCACGGCCGTCGCCTTAAAATCCCGCAGCTCTCGGCTTAATGGGTTGAGGTAACGCGGGTGGAGTGTCGGACGATAGGGGCCAGGGGCAACCGTTCCGCCCCTCCCCCGCCGACCGCGAGAGACGTAGCGTGCTCATACGACTTATGCGGACCTATCTCAGGCCGTACAAGAAACACATCGCCGTGCTGGTGGCCCTCCAGTTCCTCCAGACCTGCGCCACCCTCTATCTGCCCACCCTCAACGCGCACATCATCGACAACGGCGTGGTGAAGGGTGACACCGGTTACATCCTGAGCTTCGGCGCCCTGATGATCGGGATCTCGATGGCCCAGGTCGTGTGCAACATGGGCGCCGTGTACTACGGCGCCCGCACGGCCTCCGCGCTCGGCCGCGACGTCCGCGCCGCCGTCTTCGACCGGGTGCAGTCGTTCTCGGCGCGCGAGGTGGGGCACTTCGGCGCACCCTCGCTGATCACCAGGACGACCAACGACGTCCAGCAGGTCCAGATGCTGGCCCTGATGACGTTCACGCTGATGGCGTCCGCGCCGATCATGTGCGTCGGCGGCATCGTGCTGGCGCTCGGCCTGGACGTGCCGCTGTCGGGCGTGCTGGTCGCGGTCGTGCCGACGCTCGGCATCTGCGTGACGCTGATCGTGCGGCGGCTGCGCCCGCTGTTCCGGTCCATGCAGGTACGGCTGGACACGGTGAACCGGGTGCTGCGCGAGCAGATCACCGGCAACCGCGTGATCCGCGCCTTCGTCCGGGACTCCTACGAGAAGGACCGCTTCGGGAAGTCGAACGCCGACCTCACGGAGATGTCCCTGAAGACCGGCCGGCTGCTCGCCCTGATGTTCCCGGTGGTCATGACCACGGTGAACGTGTCGTCGATCGCGGTGGTCTGGTTCGGCGCGCACCGCATCGACAGCGGTCAGATGCAGATCGGCGACCTGACGGCGTTCCTCTCCTACCTGATGCAGATCGTCATGTCCGTGATGATGGCCACCTTCATGTTCATGATGGTGCCGCGCGCGGAGGTGTGCGCCGAGCGCATCCAGGAGGTGCTCGACACCTCCTCCAGCGTGGTCCCGCCGCTCGCGCCGGTCACCGAGCTGCGCCGCCACGGCCACCTGGAGCTGCGGGGCGCGGGCTTCCGCTACCCGGGCGCCGAGGAGCCGGTGCTCAAGGCCGTGGACCTGGTGGCCCGCCCCGGCGAGATCACCGCCGTGATCGGCTCGACCGGCAGCGGCAAGTCCACCCTGCTGGGGCTCGTGCCCCGGCTGTTCGACGCGACCGACGGCGAGGTGCTCGTCGACGGCGTCGAGGTCGCGACCGTCGAGCCCCGGCTGCTGGCCCGCACGGTCGGCCTGGTGCCGCAGAAGCCGTACCTGTTCGCCGGCACCGTCGCCACCAACCTGCGCTACGGCAATCCGGACGCGACCGACGAGGAGCTCTGGCACGCGCTGGAGGTGGCGCAGGCCAAGGGGTTCGTCTCCGAGCTGGAGGGCGGCCTCAACGCGCCGATCGCGCAGGGCGGCACCAACGTCTCCGGCGGCCAGCGCCAGCGGCTCGCGATCGCCCGCACCCTGGTGCAGCGCCCGGAGATCTACCTCTTCGACGACTCCTTCTCCGCGCTCGACTACGCGACCGACGCGGCGCTGCGCGCGGCGCTCGCGGCGGAGACCGCCGAGGCGACCGTGGTCATCGTCGCGCAGCGCGTGGCGACCATCCGCGACGCCGACCGGATCGTGGTCCTCGACGAGGGCCGCGTCGTCGGCACCGGCCGCCACCACGAACTGATGGCGGGCAACGAGACCTACCGGGAGATCGTCCTCTCCCAGCTCACGGAAGCGGAGGCAGCCTGATGGCCGGGCCCATGGGGCGCATGATGGCCGGACAGGGCCCCAACAGCCGGTCGATGGACTTCAAGAAGTCCGGCACCCGGCTCCTGTCGCACTTCAGGCCCGAACGCCTCACGATCGCCGCGCTGCTGCTGTGCGTGGTGGTCAGCGTCGGTCTCAACGTGATCGGCCCGAAGATCCTCGGCAAGGCCACCGACCTGGTGTTCTCCGGGATCATCGGCCGCCAGATGCCGGCCGGGACCAGCAAGGAGCAGGTCCTTCAGTCCATGCACGAGCACGGCCAGGGCTCGATCGCGGACATGCTGAAGTCCACCGACTTCACCCCCGGCCAGGGCATCGACTTCACGGCCGTCGGGCATGTGCTGCTGCTCGCGCTCGGCACGTTCCTCGGCGCCGGCCTGCTGATGGCCGTCGCGACGCGGCTGGTCAACCGGACCGTCAACCGGACGATGTACCGGCTGCGGGAGGACGTGCAGGCGAAGCTGTCGCGGCTGCCGCTGTCGTACTTCGACAAGCGCCAGCGCGGTGAGGTGCTCAGCCGGGCCACCAACGACATCGACAACATCGGGCAGACCCTCCAGCAGTCGATGGGCCAGCTGATCAACTCGCTGCTGACCATCGTCGGCGTACTGATCATGATGTTCTGGGTGTCGTGGCTGCTGGCGCTCGTGGCGCTGGTGACCGTGCCCTTGTCGTTCCTCGTCGCGACCCGCATCGGCAAACGGTCCCAGCCGCACTTCGTGCAGCAGTGGCGCACCACCGGCAAGCTGAACGCGCACATCGAGGAGATGTACACCGGCCACACGCTGGTGAAGGTGTTCGGCCGCCAGGACGAGTCGGCGAAGCTGTTCGCCGAGCAGAACGACGCGCTGTACGAGGCCGGGTTCAAGGCGCAGTTCAACAGCGGTGTCATGCAGCCGCTGATGATGTTCGTGTCCAACCTGAACTACGTCCTCATCGCGGTCGTCGGCGGCCTCAGGGTGGCGTCGGGCGCGCTGTCGATCGGTGACGTGCAGGCGTTCATCCAGTACTCGCGCCAGTTCTCGATGCCGCTGACGCAGGTCGCGTCGATGGCGAACCTCGTGCAGTCGGGCGTCGCCTCGGCGGAGCGGGTCTTCGAGCTGCTGGACGCCGAGGAGCAGCAGGCCGACCCGGTGCCGGGCGAGCGCCCCGCGGAGCTGCGCGGACGGGTCGCGCTGGAGCACGTGTCGTTCCGCTACGACCCCGAGAAGCCGCTCATCGAGGACCTCTCGCTCAAGGTCGAACCGGGCCACACGGTGGCGATCGTCGGCCCGACCGGCGCGGGCAAGACCACGCTGGTCAACCTGCTCATGCGGTTCTACGACGTCTCCGGCGGCCGGATCACCCTGGACGGCGTGGACATCTCCGCGATGTCCCGGGACGAGCTGCGCGCCGGGATCGGCATGGTGCTCCAGGACACCTGGCTGTTCGGCGGCACGATCGCCGAGAACATCGCGTACGGCGCCTCGCGGGACGTCACCCGCGGGGAGATCGAGGAGGCGGCGCGCGCCGCGCACGTCGACCGGTTCGTCCGCACGCTGCCCGACGGCTACGACACGGTGATCGACGACGAGGGCACCGGGGTCAGCGCGGGCGAGAAGCAGCTGATCACGATCGCGCGGGCGTTCCTGTCCGACCCGGTGATACTCGTGCTCGACGAGGCCACCAGCTCCGTCGACACCCGCACCGAGGTGCTGATCCAGAAGGCGATGGCGAAGCTGGCGCACGGGCGGACGTCGTTCGTGATCGCGCACCGGCTCTCCACCATCCGGGACGCGGACACGATCCTCGTCATGGAGAACGGCTCGATCGTCGAACAGGGCGCGCACACCGACCTGCTCGCCGCCGACGGCGCCTACGCCCGCCTGTACAAGGCCCAGTTCGCGCAGGCGGTGGCGGAGGTGGACTGAGCGGTGCGCCGAGCTCGCGCGGGCGGGTGAGCGGCTTCGCTCGCCCGCGCGATCTCCAGCCCCTCCGGCGTTTGAGGAGCGGGGGTCCGGGGGCGGCGCCCCCGAGGACGGGACGGGACGGGAAGGGGCGGCGGGGGCGAGAAAGCCCCTGCCCGCAGCACCCCACCCCGGCTCAGTCCAGATAGCCCCGCAGCTGGTCCGCAAAGGCGTGGTCCCGCAGCTTGTTCAGCGTCTTCGACTCGATCTGCCGGATCCGCTCCCGCGTGACCCCGAAGATCCGCCCGATCTCCTCCAGCGTCCGCGGCCGCCCGTCCGCGAGCCCGTACCGCAGCTGCACGACCTTCCGCTCCCGCTCCCCGAGCGTCGAGAGCACCGCCTCCAGATGCTCCCGCAGCAGCAGGAACGCCGCCGACTCCACGGGAGAGGCCGCGTCGCCGTCCTCGATGAGGTCGCCGAGCGCGACATCGTCCTCCTCGCCGACCGGAGCGTGCAGCGACACCGGTTCCTGGGCGAGGCGTAACACCTCGCCGACCCGCTCGGGCGCGAGTTCGAGATGGGCCGCGACCTCTTCCGGGGTGGGCTCGTAGCCGCGCTCCTGGAGCATCCGGCGCTGCACCCGCACGACCCGGTTGATCAGCTCGACGACATGCACCGGGACGCGAATGGTGCGCGCCTGGTCGGCGAGGGCCCGGGACATGGCCTGCCGGATCCACCAGGTGGCGTACGTGGAGAACTTGTAGCCGCGGGCGTAGTCGAACTTCTCGACGGCCCGGATCAGGCCGAGGTTGCCCTCCTGCACCAGGTCGAGCATGGTCAGGCCGCGGCCGACGTAGCGCTTGGCGACGGAGACGACCAGCCGCAGGTTCGCCTCGATCAGGCGGCGCTTGGCCATCCGGCCCTGCACGACCAGCCGGTCGAGGTCGAGGGCGAGCTCGCTGTCGAGGTCGGGCGTGGAGCCGAGCTTCTCCTCGGCGAACAGGCCGGCCTCCACCCGGCGGGCGAGCTCGACCTCCTCGGCCGCGGTGAGCAGCGGGATCCGGCCGATCTCCCGCAGGTACTGGCGGAACAGGTCCGAGGACGGGGCGCCGGTGTCCGGACGGCTCGGGGCGGGTTCCGGCTCCTCGGCCGTCTCCAGGGCCTCGGCGGGCGGCTCCTCCGGCTCCGCCTCGGGGTGCTGGGCGGCGCGGTTCTGCGGCGGCACGCCCGCGAGGACCTCGGTCTCCGCTTCGGGCCCGTCCGCCGCGGCGCGGTCGGTCGCGCCGAGGTCGGTCGTGCCGATGTCGGTCTGGGCGAGGGTCTGGGTCTGCACGGGGGCGACCTCCAGGATGATCGCTGCCAGGGAGGGCGGCAGCGGTGGTTCGGGAGCGGAGTCGGCGGCCACGCCGCTGTCCGTCCCGTACGCGATGAGCGGAACCGCGGGGGTGTGGGACCCGTGGGGGACGGATCGGCCGCGCTCCGAGGACTCAGGCACCGCCCCCCAGTGTGGGGTACGACACATCGCCGAAACGAGGGGCGTGCGGTGACTTTTTGCATCCGGTCCGTGACGGCGCGCTGACCGCGCAGGCCACCCCGGAGACAGGCCTCAGAGGGCCGCGGCTCCGTGCGCCCGCAGCGCCTGGTCGTACTGCTGGAGAACCCACAGCTCGTTCTGTACGGCGGCCAGTTCGGCCGGGTCGCCGTGGCTGCCGAGCCGGGTGAGCGTCGACTGGATCTCCCGCACCCGGCGCTCCACGGCCCGGCGGCGCACCGCGACGAGCTGCTCGCCCGCGTAGACCTCGTCGACCGTCTTGCGCAGGATCGCCTCGACGGCCAGCTCCGTGACCATCGCGCGCACCCGGTCGTCCGGGGCCGCGTCCCGCACCCGCACCAGGTACTCCTGCGCGTCCTGCGTGCCCGGCTCGGCGCCGCCCGCCTCCTGGATGGCCTGGCGTACGGCGGCGTAGGGCGCGGCGGTGAACTCGTCGACGCCGTACGCGTCGAAGGCCGGGGAGACCAGTTCGGGGCGCTGGAGGGCCAGCTTGAGCAGCTCGCGCTCGGTGGCGTGGACGGGGTTGCGCAGCTGGAGCGCGGGGCCGCCGGCGGTCGGGCGGGGGGCCTGCTCGTACGCCTGCCGGGGGCCGCGGGAGGGGCCGCCCTGGCCGGGGGCGCCGCCGCGCTCACGGGCCCAGCGGGCGAGCTGCGCGACGCGCTTCACGACGAACTGGGTGTCGAGGATGCCCAGCATCCCGGCGAGCTGGACGGCGACCTCGTGCTGCGCTCCGCTGTTCTTGATGCGGGCGACGACGGGCGCGGCCTCGTCGAGGGCGCCGGCCCGGCCGGCCGGGGTGTCGAGGTCGTAGCGGCCGACGATCTGGCGCAGCGCGAACTCGAAGAGCGGGGTGCGGGGTTCGACGAGGTCGCTGACCGCGTCGTCGCCCTTGGCGAGCCGCAGTTCGCAGGGGTCCATGCCGTCGGGGGCGATCGCGATGTAGGTCTCCGCGGCGAACTTCTGGTCGTCCTCGAAGGCCCGCAGGGCGGCCTTCTGGCCGGCCGCGTCGCCGTCGAAGGTGAAGATCACCCGGGCGCTGCCGTTGTCCATCAGCAGTCGGCGCAGGATCTTGATGTGGTCCCCGCCGAAGGCCGTACCGCAGGTGGCGATGGCGGTGGTGACGCCGGCCAGATGGCAGGCCATGACGTCGGTGTAGCCCTCGACGACGACGGCCCGGCTGACCTTGGCGATGTCCTTCTTCGCGAGGTCGATGCCGTACAGCACCTGGGACTTCTTGTAGATCGCCGTGTCGGGCGTGTTGAGGTACTTCGGGCCGTTGTCCGCCTCGTACAGCTTGCGGGCGCCGAAGCCGACGACCTCGCCGCCGATGTCGCGGATCGGCCACATCAGGCGGCCGCGGAAGCGGTCGATGGGGCCGCGGCGGCCCTCCTGGGCGAGCCCGGACAGCAGCAGTTCCTTGTCGCTGAAGCCCTTGCCGCGCAGGAAGCGGGTGAGGTGGTCCCAGCCCTGCGGGCTGTAGCCGACGCCGAAGCGCAGGGCGGCGGCCTGGTCGAAGCCGCGCTCCGCGAGGAAGATCCGGCCGGTGTCGGCCTCGGCGCTGCTCGCGAGCTGTTCCGCGTACCAGTCCGCGGCGATCTTGTGGGCCTCGACCAGGCGGATGCGTTCGCCGCGCTGGTGGGAGGGGTTGTAGCCGCCCTCCTCGTAGCGCAGGGTGATGCCGGCCTGGGCGGCGAGGCGCTCGACGGCCTCGGAGAAGGACAGGTGGTCGACCTTCATCACGAACGTGATGGTGTCGCCGCCCTCCTGGCAGCCGAAGCAGTGGAAGAGTCCCTTGCTGGGGCTGACCTGGAAGGACGGCGACTTCTCGTCGTGGAAGGGGCACAGGCCCTTGAGGTTGCCGCCGCCCGCGTTGCGCAGCTGGAGGTACTCCGAGACGACGGCGTCGATCGGGACCGCGTCCCGTACCGCCTTCACGTCCTCGTCGTTGATCCGTCCTGCCACGCGTGAATTCTACGGGGGTGGACCGACATCCCCGCGGCGCCGGTCCCCTCCGGGGTTCCGGGGGCCTCCGGACCCCCGGGCCGTCAGACCCCCAGGCCGTCGAGCGGCACGTGCGGGTCGGCCAGGGCGTCGGTGTCCACCGGGGCCGCCGAACGGATCAGCCGCTGGATCGGCTCCGTGACGTCCCACACGTTCACGTTCATCCCGGCCAGCACCCGGCCCTCCTTCACCCAGAACGCGATGAACTCCCGCTTGCCCGCGTCACCGCGGATCACCACCTGGTCGTACGAGCCCGGGGGCGCCCAGCCGCTGTACTCCATGCCCAGGTCGTACTGGTCGGAGAAGAAGTACGGCACGCGGTCGTAGGTGACGTCCCTGCCGAGCATGGCGCGGGCTGCGGCCGGGCCGCCGTTGAGCGCGTTGGCCCAGTGCTCCACGCGCAGCCGGGTGCCGAACAGGGGGTGCGGGAACGCGGCGACGTCCCCCGCGGCGAAGATGTCGGGGTCGGAGGTGCGCAGCCGCTCGTCGACGGCGATGCCGCCGCCGTGCGCGCGGTCGGCGATCTCCAGGCCCGCGGCCTCGGCGAGACCCGCGCGGGGGGCGGCGCCGATCGCGGCCAGCACGACGTGCGCCGGGTGCTCCTCGCCGTCGTCGGTGCGGGCGGCCAGCACCATGCCGTCCCGGCCGGTGATCTCGGTGAGCCGGGCGCCGAAGTGGAAGCGGACGCCGTGCTCGGCGTGCAGCTCGGCGAAGACGTTGCCGAGCTCCGGGCCGAGGACGCCGTGCAGCGGGGTCGGCTCGGGCTCCACGACGGTGACCTCCGCGCCGTACTCCCGGGCGGCCGCGGCGACCTCCAGGCCGATCCAGCCGGCGCCCGCGATCACGATGTGCCCGTTGTCCCGGCCGAGCGCGGCGAGCGTGCCCTTGAGCCGCTCGGCGTGGGCGAGGCGGCGCAGATGGTGCACGCCCGCGAGGCCGGTGCCGGGGATGTCCAGGCGGCGCGGCTCGGCGCCGGTGGCCAGCAGCAGCTTGTCGTAGTGCACGAGGGTGCCGTCGTTGCCGAACCGCACGGCCTTGGCCGCGCGGTCGATGGCGACGACGCTCTGGCCGAGGTGCAGCTCGACGTCGTTGCGCGCGTACCAGGCGGGTTCGTGGACGAAGACGCTGTCGCGCTCCGCCTTGCCCAGCAGGAAGCCCTTGGACAGCGGCGGGCGCTCGTAGGGGTGGTCGCGTTCGTCGCAGATCAGTATCACGCGGCCGGTGAAGCCCTCCGCCCGGAGCGCCTCGGCCGCCTTCGCACCGGCCAGTCCGCCTCCGACGATGACGAATGTCTGATCCGCGTCGACCACTTGTTGCCTCCTCGTCAGGGTGCCGCCACATGGGAGCGTCCCGCACGCAGGGTGATGCGGGAAGAGGGAGTGACCCGATCAGGCCACGGAGGGTCACCTTCGGGTTCGTGTGCCGTTCACCGGCGTCCCTCCCGTCTCCCGGGCGATCTGCTGCCTCTGCAACGACCCACCGGGGCCGTGAGTGCCCGGGGCATGAACGCCCGGCCTATGCCTGTCCGGTTCCCGTGTGCGGCTCATGGGCGCCCGGTCAGACGCGCGTGCAGCGAACGCGCCGACGCGTCCGTCAGGGAGGCGATCTGATCGACGATCACCCGCTTGCGGGCCCGGTCGTCGGCGGCCTGGTCGAACAGCGCCCGGAACTGCGGATCGAGGCCGTCGGGGGCGCGCGCGGTGAGCGCCTCGGCCAGCTCGGCGACCACGATCCGCTGGTCGGCGCGGAGCCGCGCCTGCTCGGCGCGCTGCATGACGTACCGGTCGGCGACGGCCTTGAGGACCGCGCACTCCATCCGGGCCCGCCGCGGTACGACCAGTTCGGCGCCGTAGCGGGTGAGGCGGCCGGTGCCGGACGCCCCGTCGGCGCCCGGACGGTCGCCGAAGGCCGCGCGGGTCGCGGTCTCCGCGGCGAGGCAGAACCGGCCGATCAGCTGGCTGGTGGCGTCCTTGAGGCGGGCCTGCGCGACCGCGGTGCCGTCGTAGCCGTGCGGCCACCACTCCTGGTCCTGGAGGCGGTCGAGGGCCTCGGCCAGCTCGGCGGGGTCGGTGTCCGCGGGAACGTAACGCCCGATCGCCACGACGAAGACGGCCTGGCGCTCGGGCTCGGCGTGCAGGCAGTCGGGGTCGATGTGGCCCGCGTGCAGGCCGTCCTCCACGTCGTGCACCGAGTACGCGACGTCGTCGGCCCAGTCCATGACCTGGGCCTCGAAGCAGGTGCGGCCGTCGGGGGCGTCCTTGCGCAGCCAGTCGAAGACGGGGCGGTCGTCCTCGTACACGCCGAACTTGTGGGAGTCCGGGTCGCTCGGGTGGGCGCCGCGCGGCCAGGGGTACTTGGTCGCCGCGTCCAGGACGGCGCGGGTGAGGTTCAGGCCGACGGAGCCCTCCTCGGTGAAGCGCTTGGGCTCGATGCGGGTGAGCAGCCGCAGGGACTGCGCGTTGCCCTCGAAGCCGCCGCAGTCCTGCGCGAACTCGTCCAGCGCGCGCTCGCCGTTGTGCCCGAAGGGCGGGTGGCCGAGGTCGTGGGAGAGGCAGGCGGCCTCGACCAGGTCGGGGTCGCAACCGAGGGCGGCCCCGAGCTCCCGGCCGACCTGGGCGCACTCCAGGGAGTGGGTGAGGCGGGTGCGGGGGCTCGCGTCCCATGCCAGGCTGCGCGTGCCCGGCGTCACGACCTGCGTCTTGCCGGCCAGCCGGCGCAGCGCCGCGCTGTGCAGCACGCGTGCGCGGTCACGCTGGAAGGCGGTCCGCCCGGGGCGTTTGTCGGGCTCGTGCGCCCAGCGCTCGACCGAGGCGGGGTCGTAGCCGAGCGGCGGAACGTGGTTCTCGAGAGCGGACGGAACGACGGGTGCGGGGCCTTCCATGCCTCGACAGTAAAGGCACCGACTGACAATCGGGCGCCCCCGATGCGCCGATTCGTCTGCGGGCAGGGGTTTTTCGGGGGAGGGCGTGACCGGTGGGGCCGCGGGGCAGGCCGAGCGGGCCGCGGTCAGGGCTGCCGGCGGGTCAGGGCAGCCCGGGGGTCAGGGCTGCCGGCGGGTCAGGGCAGTCCGCGGGTCAGGGCTGCCGGCGGGTCTGGGCAGCCCGGGGGTCAGGGCTGCCGGCGGGTCAGGGCAGCCCGCGGGTCAGGGCAGCCCGGGGGTCAGGGCAGCCCGCCGGGCACGCCGAACAGGGTCACGCCGAGCAGGCCGCCCGGCGCATCGAGCAGCCCCTGGGACACGCCGAGCGGGGCGGGGTTCAGGCCGAGGCCCGGTGGGTGGCTGCCGTTGCCAGTGCCTGGTCGTAGCGGTGCAGGACCAGGCGGGCCATCGCGGGGTGGGCGCCCAGGGGGGCCGACGCGATCCAGGGTGCCGACGCCGCGGACTCGGCGGCGAAGCGGCCCGGGGCCGTGAAGCAGGAGGCGACCGCCACCCGGTGCCGGCCGCGGGCGGCCAGGGCGCGGGCTGCCGTACGGACCGTGGGCGTCACCGCCGACGCGTACGCGGGGATCACCGGCACGCCGAGCCGGTCGGCGAGGAGCTGGGCCGTGCGCCGGGTGCCCGCCGCCGAGTCGGGGTCGCGGGACCCGGCCGCCGCCAGGACCACCCCGCTCGCGCGCCGCTCGGACTCCGGCATCCCCGCGGGCCAGCCCGCCTCGACGAGCCGGTCGTACAACGCCTCGACGAGCAGCGGATGCGGCCCGAGCGGCGCCGCGACGGCGGTGCGCAGCCGGGCGCCCGCGGCCGCCTCGGGGATGTCCCGCTTGATGTGGAAGCCGTGGCCGAACAGCAGCGGCACGAGCACCGCCGACGCGGTGCCGCGCGCGTCGAGGGCGGCCAGCGTGTCCGGCAGCAGCGGCTCGTTCAGCTCGATGTGCCCGAGGTGCACCGGCACCCCGGGGCGCGTCTCGCCGACCAGCCGCAGCAGCGCCCGCACGGTGCGCAGCGCGCGCGGGTCGCGGCTGCCGTGCGCCACGAGGACCAGCGGCGGCGGTCCGGGCCGCCGCCTGCCGCTCAGCGACACGAGGCTGAGCTGGCTCGCGAGCTGGGAGCTGATGCTGTCCATGAGGTGCGCGGTGCTGTCGAGGATCGGCGCGGTGCCGTCGGGTGGGGCACCGCCCGGCGACGGACCCACGGGGCGTGCGGCGGGCTGGTCGCGGAAAGGGTTCGACGCCGTCATGAGGGGATCCTCGCGGCCCGAGATTGCGCGCCCGTTGCGTGACCGTGACGGGTGTTTTCCGCGGCATCACCGCCCGCGCGCCGCGGGTGTGAGACGCGTCCACGGGTCCCCGTGCGACCACGGTGGCCGGTGGGAAAGGCCGACCGGCGCGCGGAAGGCGAACCTCCGGGTCGTACGCTGCGTCCTCCTGGCTGGGACGACGGGCCGACCCTCGGGGGGACCACCGCATGGACATCCGCATCCGCATCCGCAGGCCGCGGCTGCCGCGCACCCGCACGGGGTGGCGGCGGCTGGTGCAGGCCGTGATGGCGGTGTGCGTCCTCGCCCTGCTGCCGATCACCTGGCTGTACGTCGGAACGGCCGGCGGGCTGCGCACCACGGCCGACGCGCCGCGCGCGGGCGTGGCCGTGGTGTTCGGCGCGGGCCTGGACGACGGCCGCCCGTCGCCGTACCTCGCCCACCGGCTGGACGCGGCGGCGGCCCTGTACCGCGCGGGCAAGGTGAAGGTCCTCCTCGTCACAGGCGACAACAGCCGCAAGGACTACGACGAGCCGGACGCGATGCGCGCCTATCTGACCCGGCACGGCGTCCCCGGCGACCGCGTCGTGCGCGACTACGCGGGCTTCGACACCTGGGACTCCTGCGTACGGGCCAAGCGCATCTTCGGCGTCGACCGGGCGATCCTCGTCAGCCAGGGCTTCCACATCCGGCGCGCGGTCGCGCTGTGCCGGGCGGCGGGCGTCGAGTCGTACGGCGTCGGCGTGGACGACAAGCACGACGCCACCTGGTACTACGGCGGCACCCGCGAGGTCTTCGCGGCGGGCAAGGCGCTCCTGGACGCGGTGTTCCAGCCGGACCCGCGCTTCCTCGGCCACAAGGAGACGGGCGTGACCCGGGCACTGACCCAGGACCACTGACCGCGACCGGCCCCAGGGCCCACGCACACCCCGCAGTCCCCCTCCGCACCACGCCCCGAAAGGGGCGCGAGGAACTGCGCGACCAGCCACAACGCACCCGCACGACCGGCCCCAGGGCCCACGCACACCCCGCAGTCCCCCTCCGCACCACGCCCCGAAAGGGGCGCGGGGAACTGCGCG
>NZ_LAVA02000044.1 GCF_000974985.2 Streptomyces mangrovisoli
TCACCGCGCGGATTCGGCCGCGGCCCGCCGCGCCCCCGCCGGGTCCACCGCGAGCCCGCGCCGCGCGAGCACCGCGCCCAGCGCCGCCAGGCAGGCGTCCACGACCTTCGGCTCGGCGTCCGGTCCGTAGTGGTTGACGCGGATCATCTCCGCCGCGAGCGCGCCGCCGCCCGCGGCCAGCGGCAGCCCCGGCTCCTCGGCCAGCGCCTCGGCGACCACCTCGGCGGCGACGACCCCGGCGGGCGTGCGCAGCGTGGTGGCCACCGGCGCGGCCTCCGCCGCGTCGTGGACGTACGGCTCCAGGCCGCCGCCCAGCGCGAGCGCGCCCGCCCGCGTCGCCGCGGCGGCCGCCCGGTGCCGGGCGATCACGGTCTCCAGGCCCGCCGCCTCGATGCGCTCGACGCACTCCTCGAGCGCCAGCATCTCCAGCTGCGCCGGCGCGTGCAGCAGCGCCTTGCGGCCGCCGTCGATCCAGCGCTCCTTCCAGTCCAGCAGCGAGAGGTAGGAGCGGCGCGGCGCGCCGGGGTTGGCGGCCATCCGGGCCCAGGCCCGCTCGCTCACCGACACCGCCGAGACACCCGCCGGGCCGCCCATCGCCTTCTGCGCGCCGATGACGCACAGGTCCACGCCCCAGGCGTCCGGCAGCACCGGCTCGGCGCCCACCGAGGCGACGGCGTCCAGGTAGAACAGGGCGCCCTGCTCCCGTACCGCCTCGCCGATCTCCGCGACCGGGTTGGTGTTGCCGGTCGCGGCCTCCGCGTGCACCAGGGAGACGAAGTCGATCTCCGGGTGGTCCGCGAAGGCCTGCCGCACCGCGGCCGCCGTGACGGCCGTGTGGAAGGGCACTGCGAGGTCGATCACGGTGGCGCCGCAGTCCCGCAGCCAGTTGCCGAACGTCTGCCCGTAGGGGCCGGTGATCACGTTCAGCGCCGTGGTGCCGGGCCCGGCCGTCGCACGGATCGCGCCCTCCAGCGGCAGCAGCGCCTCGCCCTGCATGACCAGGACGTCCTGGCGGGTGTCGAGCAGCCGGGCCACCCGGTCCTCGATCGAGGCGAAGCGCGCGGCGCTCAGCGGGGGCAGGTCGAGGAGGGAATGCGTGGTCACGGCGGTGCTCTCTTCGCTCTCTTCGGTTCGTCGGCCCGAACGGCCGACGGATCGAGGGTAACCAAGGCGCTCCGGGGGCGACCGAGGCGCTCCGCCGCTCCGATCAGCGGCTTCTCGGGCCCGCCGCCGGGGCCCGCCCGGGGCGTGGGAGCCGGTCGGGCGGAGGAATCGCGCATAACGTGTATTCCGCGGAGAACCGTACGAATCCGCACGACCACGCTCACCGCTCTGGAGGTCCCCCGTGAACACGCTCCTCGGGTGCCGGGCCCGCGTCCTGGTCGCCACCGCCGCGTCGGCCGGCCTGCTGCTGGTGGCCGGCTGCTCGTCGAGCGGCAGCGGCAGCAGTTCGAAGACCGCCTCCGGCGGCGTCGAACTCGTCAAGGCCGGACAGCTCACGACCTGCACGCACCTGCCCTACCCGCCCTTCCAGTCCGAGATCGACGGCAAGGTGCAGGGCTTCGACGTCTCGCTGATCGACCTCGTCGCGAAGAACCTCGGCGTCAAGCAGCAGATCCTCGACACCCCGTTCGAGAACTTCAAGACCGGCGCCTTCCTCAACTCCGGCCAGTGCGACCTCGCCGCCGCGGGCATGACGATCACCGCCGAACGCAAGAAGCACGTCGACTTCTCCGACCCGTACTTCGACGCCACCCAGGGCGTCCTGGTCGCCAAGGACAGCGGGATCACCTCGCTCGCCGACGTCAAGGCGAAGGGCAAGAAGCTGGGCGCCCAGGCGCAGACCACCGGCGAGGACTACGCCCGCAGCAAGGGCTTCGACCCCGTCTCCTTCGCCTCCTCCGACGCCGTCCTCAACGGCCTGCGTACCGGCCAGGTCCAGGCCGTCATCATCGACTACCCGGTGGTCCAGGGCTGGCTGAAGGACAAGGCCAACGCGGACGCCTTCCAGGTCGTCGACAACATCAACACCGGTGAGCAGTACGGCTTCACGGTGAAGAAGGGCAACACCAAGCTGCTCGACGCCATCAACACGGCCCTGAAGGACGCGAAGGCCGACGGCACGTACAAGAAGATCTACGAGAAGTGGATCGGCCCGTACGACGCCTCCGCCGCCTCCCCGGCCGCCTCCGCCTCCCCGTCCCCGGCCTCCTCCTGAGCCATGGCCGACACCGACATGCCCGTCCAGCCCAGGAGAACCGGGCTGACGATCCGCCAACGGCGGCGGCTCTCCCGCGGGGCGCAGTACGTCGTCTTCGTCGCCGTGGTGGCCCTGGTCGCCGTCACGGCGGACTGGGGCCGGCTCCAGAACCAGTTCGCGCAGCCCGACATCGCCAGGCAGCTGTTCCCGGACATCATCACGGTGGCGCTGAAGAACACCGTGCTCTACACGCTGTCCGGGTTCGTCGTGGGCCTGGTCCTCGGCATGGTCGTCGCGCTGATGCGCCTGTCGTCGGTGGGGCCGTACCGCTGGCTCGCCAGTGTGTACATCGAGATCTTCCGCGGCCTGCCCGCGCTGCTGATCTTCATCTTCGTCGGCACCGGCGTGCCGCTGGCCTTCCCGAGCGTGCAGTACCCGGGCGGCATCTACGGCAAGGTCGCGGTCGCGCTCGGACTGGTCTCCGCCGCCTACATGGCCGAGACCATTCGCGCGGGCATCCAGGCCGTGCCCAAGGGGCAGACGGAAGCGGCCCGTTCGCTCGGCTTCTCGCCCGCGCGGACCATGGTCTCCATCGTCCTGCCGCAGGCGTTCCGGATCATCCTGCCGCCGCTGACCAACGAACTCGTCCTGCTCTTCAAGGACTCCTCGCTGGTGCTGTTCCTCGGCGTCACCCTGGAGCAGCGCGAACTGGCCAAGTTCGGCAACGACCTGGCCAGCACGACCGCCAACTCCACCCCGATCCTGGTAGCGGGCCTGTGCTACCTGCTGGTCACCATCCCGCTCAGCCTCGTCGTGCGCCGTATGGAGTCCAGGGCGAGGAGGGAGATCCGATGAGCCGCCCCGAGGTGCGCATCAAGGACCTGCACAAGTCCTTCGGCGACAACCACGTCCTGCGCGGCATCGACCTGGAGATCGCCCAGGGCGAGGTCGTCTGCGTGATCGGCCCCTCCGGCTCCGGCAAGTCGACGCTGCTGCGCTGCGTGAACCTGCTGGAGGAGCCGGGCGCCGGGAAGGTCTTCGTCGGCGGCTGCGAGGTCACCGACCCGGATGTCGACATCGACGCGGTGCGCCGCCGTATCGGCATGGTCTTCCAGCAGTTCAACCTGTTCCCGCACCTGTCGGTGACCGGGAACCTCACCCTGCCGCAGCGCCGGGTGCTGCGCCGCGGCAAGGCCGAGTCCGCGCGGATCGCCGCCGAGCACCTGGCGCGGGTGGGCCTGTCGGAGAAGGCCGACGCCTTCCCCGCCGCCCTCTCCGGCGGCCAGCAGCAGCGGGTGGCGATCGCCCGCGCGCTGGCGATGGGCCCGGAGGTGATGCTCTTCGACGAGCCGACCTCGGCGCTCGACCCGGAACTGGTCGGCGAGGTCCTGGCCGTGATGCGGATGCTCGCCGACGAGGGCATGACGATGATGGTCGTCACCCACGAGATGACGTTCGCGCGGGAGGTCGCCGACCGCGTGGTCTTCATGGACGGCGGGGTGATCGTCGAGGAGGGCAGGCCCGAGCAGGTGGTCACCGCCCCCCGCCACGAGCGCACCCGCCACTTCCTCTCCCGCCTCCTGGACCCCGCGATGGCGGAGGTGGAGCCGGAGCGGCCGCAGGGCGCCGGCGGCGACGGGCCGTCCCCGAAGCGGCCGCCGGACCCCGGGCTCCCCGACCGCTAGGGCCTGTCCGGGGGCTCTCCCCGCACGCCCTAAGGTGCGTTGCATGAGTGATCGAGCAGTGCTGCATGTGCGGGGCCGCATCCTCACCGGCCCCGACGACACCGAGGTCCGCGACGAGCTGTGGGTGGTCGGCGGACGTGTCTCCTACGACCGCCCCGCCGGCGCCCGTGACGTGCGCACCGTCGACGGCTGGGCGCTGCCCGGCCTGGTCGACGCGCACTGCCACGTCGGCCTCGGCGCGCACGGGCCGGTCGAGGACGACGTGGCCGAGAAGCAGGCGCTCACCGACCGCGACGCGGGCACCCTGCTGATCCGCGACGCCGGCTCGCCCGCCGACACCCGCTGGACCGACGCCCGCGAGGACCTGCCGAGGATCGTCCGGGCCGGCCGCCACATCGCCCGCACCCGCCGCTACATGCGCGGCTACGCGTGGGAGGTCGAGCCGGACGAACTCACCGCGTACGTCGCCCAGGAGGCCCGGCGCGGCGACGGCTGGGTGAAGCTGGTCGGCGACTGGATCGACCGCGAGCTGGGCGACCTCTCCGCGTGCTGGCCGCGTGAGGCGGCCGAGGCGGCGATCGCGGAGGCGCACCGCCTGGGCGCCCGGGTCACCGCGCACTGCTTCGCCGAGGACTCGCTGCGGGACCTGGTGGAGGCGGGCATCGACTGCGTCGAGCACGCGACCGGGCTGACCGACGACCTCGTCCCCCTGTTCGTGGAGCACGGCGTGGCCATCGTCCCGACCCTGGTCAACATCGCCACCTTCCCGGAGCTGGCCGCGGGCGGCGACGCCCGGTTCCCGCGCTGGTCGGCCCACATGCGGCGGCTGCACGAACGGCGCTACGACACCGTGCGCAACGCCTACGACGCCGGCATCCCCGTCTACGTCGGCACCGACGCGGGCGGCCATCTCCCGCACGGCCTGGTCGCGGGCGAGGTGCGGGAACTGGTGACGGCCGGCATCCCGCCGGTCCAGGCGCTCGCGGCGACCACCTGGGCCGCCCGGCGCTGGCTCGGCCGCCCCGGCCTGGAGGAGGGCGCCCCCGCCGACCTCGTCGTCTACGGCAGCGATCCGCGCGAGGACGTACGGGTGCTGGCGGCGCCGGAGCGGGTGGTGCTGAACGGACGCGTGGTGGCGTAGGGCCGTGGGGCACTCCTTCGGCGGAGCGCGCGACCCGGCACGCGCGCTCCGCGCGTCCGCCGGACGTGCGGTGCCGGGGTGGCGGCAGGGTCCCCGGTGCCACCGGAATCGATCACCTGTCGTACCGCGGCGACCAGGGAATCGAAAGGTCACCCACCATGATTCGAAAATGCCGCCGGAAAACCCACGAAGGGGTGAAGTGACGCTGGACAGCTGCCCGTTCACTCTCAGTGCGTAAATATTTCTGGGTCCCGAGCAGTTCCTACTGGGGGTCCCACACCTTGAACTCCACCCACTTCCACCCTGCCCGCCCCGCCCGTACGGCCCGTCCCGGCCGCCCCGGCGCGGCGAGCGCCCGCCGCCGTCTCGCGGTGCTCGCGGCGGCCACCGCGCTGACCGCCGGACCCACGGTCCTGGCGGGCGCGGGCGCCGCGCACGCGACCGACGGCGGCGGGCACGCGACCGCGGTGGTGCTGCGCACCGGCCTGGACGTGTCCCTGCTCAACAAGACGGTCGACGCGCCCCTCACGCTCTCCCTGAACGACGTCGAGGCCCCGCGCAGCGCCGACGAGACCGCGCTCACCGCCCGTCTCGACGGGGTCGACCACGGAAAGCCGTTCAGCGTGCTCCGCGCCGACGTGGCCTCCGCGAAGGCCACCGTCACGGACGACAGGGCCGAGGGAACGGTTCATCTCGCCCATGTCCGCGTCCATGTCCCCGGCCTGCCCCTGCTGTCCCTCATCGAGGTCGACGACGTCACCTCCAAGGCCACCTGCGAGGTGGGCGGTTCACCCGTCGCCGAGGCCGACCCGCTCGGCTCGGTGACCGTCCTCGGCAAGCGGGTCACGCTCACCGCGGGTGGCACGACCGACGTGAAGGTGCCCGGGGTCGGCGAGGTGCGGCTCGACCTCTCCCAGCGCAGCACGACATCCCGTACGGCCGCGGCCACCGCGCTCGAACTCAAGGTCTCCGTCAACCCGTTGAAGCTGAACGTCGCCGACGTCGAGGGCACGGTCACGCTCGCGAAGGCGACCTGCGAGACGCCGAAGGGCACGCAGCACGAGGCCGGGGCTCCCGAGCCCGCGACGAGCACCGACCCCTCGCCGAGCGCGGACCCGGCGGCCGACGTGAAGACGCAGGGCGCGCCCGCGAAGTCCGATCTCGCGGAGACGGGGGGCGGGTCGGCCACGCCGTATGTCGCGGGCGGGGCGCTGGCGCTGCTGCTCGCGGGGGGTGCAGGGGTGTTGCTGGCGCGGCGCCGGGGCTGACCTTTTCGCGGGGCTGACCTTCGCGGGGCCGGCCTGCTGCGGGGGTCGGTCCGTCGCGGGGGCCGGCCCCCGCCCCCGCACGCGGGTGGCGCCCGTCCCGGCTCCGGCCGGGGCGGCCGCCGCCGTGGCGGTTCGGCAGACACCGGGTGCGGGCCGGTGGGGGCCGGTCGCGCAGTTCCCCGCGCCCCTTGGGGGTGGCAGGGTTAGCCGGAGGACAGTGTCAAGGCCTGGTCCAGGGCCTGGAGGAAGGTGTTCACCGTCGTGCGGTCGCGGACCGCTACGCGTAGCCACTCCTCGCCGAGGCCCGGGAACGTGTCGCCGCGCCGGACCGCGAAGCCGAGGTCGCGCAGATGGCGCCGTACGGCCGCGCCCCGCTCCGTCGCCAGCAGCACGAAGGGGCCCGCCGCCGGACCCGCCACGCGCACCCCGTCGGCCGCGAACTCCACGAGCCCCGCGACCAGATGGGCCCGGTCCGCGGCCACCCGGTGCGCCGCGTGCGCCGCCTCCGCGAGGGCCCGCGGCTCCACACAGGCCTCTGCGGCCACCAGCGCCGGCGTGGACACCGGCCACAGCGGCTGCGCGCGCTCCAGGTCGGCGATCGTCTCCGGCGCGGCGAGCACATAGCCCACCCGCAGTCCGGCCAGCCCCCACGTCTTGGTCAGGCTGCGCAGCACCACCAGGCCCGGCACGTCGGTCCGCCCGGCGAGCGCCTCCCGCTCCCCGGGCACCGCGTCCATGAACGCCTCGTCGACGACCAGCGTCCGGCCGGGCCGGGCCAGCCGCGTGATCGTCGCGGCCGGATGCAGCACGGACGTGGGGTTCGTCGGGTTGCCGATCACCACCAGGTCCGCGTCCTCGGGCACCAGCGCCGGATCGAGCCGGAAGCCGTCGGCCTCGCGCAGCAGCACCCGGTCCACGCTGTGGCCGGCGTCCCGCAGTGCCGCCTCCGGCTCGGTGAACTGCGGGTGCACCACCACCGGGCGGCGCACCTTCAGCGCCCGCGCCAGCAGCACGAACGCCTCCGCCGCGCCCGCCGTCAGCAGCACCCGGTCCAGCGGCAGCCCGTGCCGCGCCGCCACCGCCGCCCGCGCGGACCGCCCGTCGGGATAGGCGGCGAGCCCGCCCAGCGAGCCCGCGATCCGCTCCCGCAGCCAGGCCGGCGGGGTGTCGGCGCGCACGTTCACGGCGAGGTCGACGAGGTCCGCGCCGTCGTCGCGGACCTCGGCGTCCCCGTGGTGCCGCAGATCGTGTCCGGCGACCGCGCCGCCCTGCCCAGCAGGCATCGAACCCTCCTCAGTGCGCATGGGAGTGACTGTGCCCACCGTGATGGTGGTGATGCCCGTGTCCCTCGCCGTCCTCGTCCGGGTGGAAGTGCGGCTGCTGGGGCAGGCCGACCTTGTCCTCGAAGCCCGGCATGGCGATCCGGTACACGCACGAGTCGCAGTTCATGCGCAGATCGCCGCGCACCGCCTCCGCGTACCGCTCCAGCACCAGATCCATCAACTCCGGCTCGGGGCCGATCACTTCGGCGGACCGCACCTCGGTCTCCGGATGCGCCGCCGCCCACTCCCCGGTCTGCCGCCGCACCCGCTCCGGCAGGACGCCCGTGAAGAGGAAGTACGGCAGCACCACGATCTTCCGCGCGCCCAGCAGGGCGCACCGGTCAAGACCGCTCGGCACGTCCGGGGCGGCCAGCGACACGAACGCCGTCTCCACGCCCGCGTAGCCCCGGCCCTCCCACAACAGCCGGGCCGCCTTGTGGACTTCGGCGTTGGCGTCGGGGTCCGTCGAACCGCGCCCGACCAACAGCACGGTCACCTCCGACCGGGCGGCCGGCGCTGCCTCGCCCGCGGTGAGCGCCTCGTCGACCCGCCGCTCCAGCACCGACAGCAGCGACGGGTGCGGGCCGAGCGGACGGCCGTAGGAGTAGGTGATGCCGGGATGCCGTTCCTTCTCGCGGACCAGCGCGGCCGGGATGTCGCCCTTGGCGTGCCCGGCGGACACCAGCATCAGCGGGACGGCCGCGAACCGGCGCACGCCGCGCTCGACCAGCTCGGTCACGGCCTCGCCCAGCGGCGGCGGCGACAGTTCGATGAAGCCTCCCGCGACGGGCAGTTCGGGACGGCGGCGGCCCAACTCCCGTACGAAGTCGCGGAATGCCTCGGCTCCGGCCTCGTCCCGGGTGCCGTGGCCGGCGACGAGCAGGGCGGGCGGTGGGGTGGTCACGATGTCTCCTCGGACGGAACGGGGTGATACAGCAGGGCGTTGAGCGCGGCCGCGGCGACCGCCGAGCCGCCCTTCTCGGACACGTTGCTCACGGCGGGCAGTCCGCTCTCCCGAAGGGCGGCCTTGGACTCGGCGGCCCCGACGAACCCGACGGGCAGGCCGATGACGAGCGCCGGGGAGGCGTCCAGCGTCAGCAGCTCCTCCAGGGCGGTCGGCGCGCAGCCGATCACCCACAGGGCGCCCGGGCCGACCTCCTCGAACGCGAGCCGGACCGCGTGCGCGGAGCGGGTGAGGCCGGGGCCCGACCGGGCGTCCGCGAGCCTGCACATCGCCGCGCGGCGGGTGATCCCGGCGGCCACCATCTCGACGTCGGCCACCACCGGCGCCCCGGCGTGCAGCGCGGCGTGCGCCCGCTCCAGGTCGCCCTCGTCCATCACGAGGTCGGCCGCGTAGTCGAGGTCGGCCGCGGAGTGGATGACGCGTTCGGTCACCGCCCGGGTCAGCGGCGGCAGGTGCGAGGTGTCCAGGCGCGCCCGCAGCCTGCGGAAGGACTCCTGCTCGATGGGGTGGACCACCCGGTTCACTGCGCCTCCTCCTGCTGCCAGCGGTAGCCGCGCGGGGTCACCATGCGCCCGGCGACCTGCCGGGTCGCGGTGTTGCCGACGGTCACGACCGTCATCATGTCGACGCTCGCGGGGTCGAGTCCGGCGAGCGTCGTCACCCGGCTCGACTCGTCGGGCCGCGACGCGTTGCGCACCACACCGACGGGCGTGGCCGGCTCCCGGTGCTCCGCGAGGATCGCGAGCGCCTTCGGCAGCTGCCAGTCCCGGCCCCGGGAACGCGGGTTGTAGAACGTCACCACGAGATCCGACTCGGCGGCCGCGCGCACCCGCCGCTCGATGACCTCCCACGGCGTGTGCAGGTCGGACAGGCTGATCGACACGTGGTCGTGGCCGAGCGGCGCGCCCAGGATCGCCCCGGCCGCGAGCGCCGCCGTCACGCCCGGCACCCCCACCACGTCGATGTCGTCGGACGCCTCGGCGAGCGCGGGGGAGGCCATGGCGTACACGCCCGCGTCCCCGCTCCCGATCAGCGCGACGGCGTGCCCGGCGCGCGCCTCGGCGACGGCCGTGCGGGCCCGCTCCTCCTCGGCGCCGAGACCCGACTCCAGCACCCGGGTGCCCGGCCGCAGCAGATCGCGGATCTGGTCGACGTACTGATCGAGCCCGACGAGCACCGAGGCACGCCGCAACTCCGCCTCCGCGCGCGGCGTCAGCAGGTCCCGGGCGCCGGGCCCGAGTCCCACCACCGCGAGCCGCCCGCGCCCCGGACGCCGTACGACCGCACAGGTCGCCATCGCCGGAGCCGCCGCCGACTTCCGCTTGGGGACGAGGAGTTCACCGCCGCGGGCCAGCGCGGCGGCCTCCGCGACGGACGGCGTGCCGACCGCGGCCAGCGGCGCGTCCGACGGATTCGGCACCTCGACCGCCGCCAACTCCCCGGCGGGGTAGGTCACCAGCGGCACCCCGAGCCGTTCGGCCGCCGCGACCAGACCGGGCTCCTCGGCCTTCGCGTCGACGGTGGCCAGCTCCGCGACCGACGCCGCCGACAGACCGGCCCCGGCGAGCGCCGAGCCGATCAGCTCGACCACCTCCTCGACCGGCGCGCCCTTGGACGCCCCGACCCCGACCACCAGCGTCGGCGGCCGCAGCAGCACCTCGCGCTCACCGGCCGCGACCGCCCGGTCCGTCACCCGGATCGTGTACGGCCCCTCGGCGGCCGTCGGCAGCGGCGGCAGCGGCCACGCCACCTCGGCGGCCAGCACCACCGGCTCTCCGTCGAGCAGCGCCCGGGACACGGCCGCGACCGCGCCCTCCACGGGCAGCCCGAGCGTGTCCAGGCCCGGCAGCCCGGCCGCGTCCGTCGCCGTCGTCACCACCGGCTCCGCGCCGAGCACCGAACCCACCTCGCGCGCCAGGGTGTTGGCGCCGCCGCCGTGCCCGCCGAGCAGCGACACCGCGAACCGGCCGCCCTCGTCCACGCACACCACGCCGGGGTCGGTCCGCTTGTCGCCGACGAGCGGCGCGAGCAGCCGTACCACCGCGCCGGTCGCGAGGAAGCACACGAGCTGGTCGCACTCCGCGAACGCCGCCCGCACCCCGTCCGCGACGGGGCCTTCGTACACGCGGGTCCGCTCCGGCCACGCCGCGGCCAGCCGGTCGCGGGCCGCCGCGCCCGCCGCGGTGGCGGAAATCAGGCCGATCACTGGGAAACTCCTTCGTCACGGGCTTGGGGCCGTACGCCCCACAGCAGGAAAACCGGGTTGGCGGCCGCGAGCCGGGTCACGTCGCCGGGCAGCGGCGCGAGCCGTGAGGACTGGAGCAGCACGCCGTCGCAGGACATCCCGGCCGCGGTCAGCGCCGCGCGCGCGGCCGGCACCCGGTCCAGGGCGGCGACGGCCACGACGACCGTGCGCCGGGCCCGCCGCGCGCACTCCGCGACCACCGCGGGCAGCTCGCGTCCGCCGCCGCCGACGAACACCGCGTCCGGATCGTCGAGCCCGGTCAGTGCCCCGGGGGCCGAGCCGTGCACCACATGGACGTCCACGCCGTGCGCGCGGGCGTTGGCGCGCACCCGCTCCACGCCGTCCGCGCTCCGCTCCACGGCCACCACCGCCGCACCGAGCCGCGCGCACTCCACGCCGACCGAGCCGGAGCCCGCGCCGACGTCCCACACCAGCTCGCCGAGGCGCGGCCCGAGCCGCGCGAGCGCCAGCGCCCGCACCTCGAACTTGGTGATCATCGAGTCCCGGTGCGCGAACGCGGCCTCCTCCAGCGCCCACCCGGCGTGCTCCGGCTCCCGGCCCGCGTGATCGGCGTCCGGCGACCGGCTCCCGGCGCAGGCCGTCTCCGGTTCGCCGCCCGCGATCGTCCGCGTCGGGGACGGCACCCGTGCCTCGTCCAGGCAGAGCACCACGCTCACCGCCGTACCCCAGTCGCGGGCCGCCGCCTCCGCGGGCGTCACCCGCTCCACCCGCTCACGCTCCGGATCACCGAGCGCGCTCGCCACCACCAGCACGCGGTCGGCGGCGGGTGCGTCCCCCGGCGCCCGGTCCGCGCCGGGCCGGGGCCCGGGCCCCCGGTCCCCGGCGAGCGCCGCACCCAGCTCCGCCGGACCCGCGCCCGGCCCGGTCAGCACGGCCACCTTCGGGCGCGCCCGGCACACGTTCACCGCCGTACGCAGGGATCTGCCGTGCGCGCTGACCACCACCGCGTCGTCCCAGGGCAGCCCCAGCCGGGCGAACGCCGTCGCCACCGACGACACCCCCGGCCGTACGTCCAGCGCCGACGGCCCGAACCGTTCCGCGAGCGCCCGCACGATCCCGAAGAACCCGGGGTCCCCGGACGCCAGCACCACGACCGGCAGATCCTTCTCCCGGTACCGGGCGACCGCGTCGAGCGCGGGCGCCAGCGGCCCGAGCACGATCCGCTCGGCCTCCGCGGGCAGCCGTACGGCGTCCAGATGACGGCGCCCGCCCACCACGAGCCGCGCCCCGGCGAGCGCCTCCGCCCGCGGCGGCGGCGCGCCGGTCCCCGTCCCGATCACCGTGATCACGTGCTCGCCCCCCGCTCCCGCAGCGCCTTGCGGGCCTCCGGGTCGGCCTTGCGGTACCCGTGGAAGTGCCCGGGGTGGTACAGGTGCGAGCGCGTGCCGGAGGCGCCGAGCGCCGGGCCGACCAGGAAGAGCGTGTGCTTCCAGAGCTTGTGCTCCTTGACGGTCTCCTCCAGCGTGCCGACCGTGCACGTCACGATCAGCTCCTCCGGCCAGGTCGCCTGATACGCGACGACCACCGGCGTGTCGGTCGGATAGCCGCCCTCCAGCAGCTCCCGCACCAGCTGACCGCTGCGCGCCGCCGACAGGAAGACCGCCATCGTGGTGCCGTGCCGGGCGAACTCGCGGACCTCCTCGCCGGGCGGCATCGGCGTCTTGCCGCCGCCGAGCCGGGTCAGCACCACCGACTGCGCGACCTCGGGGATGGTCAGCTCGCGTCGCGCGAGCGCCGCGACCGCCGAGAACGACGACACCCCGGGCACGATCTCGGTCGCGATGCCGATCTCCGCGCACCGGTCGAGCTGCTCCTGCGTGCCGCCCCACAGGGCCGGGTCGCCGGAGTGGATGCGCGCGACCTTCAGGCCCTCCGCGTGCGCCCGCCGGTAGACGTCCACGACGTCCTCCAGGGACATCGTCGCCGAGTCGAGCACGGTCGCGTCCTCGCGCGCGTGCCCGAGCACCTCCTCCTGCACCAGGCTCGCCGCCCAGATCACGACGTCGGCCTCCGCGATGGCCCGCGCGGCACGGAAGGTCAGCAGGTCGGCGGCGCCCGGACCGGCACCGACGAAGGTCACCTTGGCGCTGGGGGCTTCGGCCATGAGAATCTTGTCCTCCTACTACGAATGACTACGAGTGCTGCGGTCGCCGCCGTCCGACGTGCGCGAACGCGGATCGATCGGATAGCAAGAACACATGGCCGTCTTCGTCGCGCTGGGCGCGTTCCTGATGACGCTGGCGGGCGGCTGGACCGCGCAGCGCGTGACCGACCGCCGCCATCTGGTGCTCGGCCTCGCGGGCGGGCTGATGCTCGGTGTGGTCGGCCTGGACCTGCTCCCGGAGGCGCTGCGCGCGGCGGGCCGCGAGATCTTCGGCGTACCGGCGGCGCTGCTGCTGTTCGTCGCCGGGTTCCTGCTGGCGCACCTGGTGGAGCGGCTGCTGGCCGCCCGCCGCGCCGCGCACGGCGCCGACGAGCACGACCACCGGGCGCCCGAGGTGGGCCTGACCGCGGCCGCGGCGATGGTCGGCCACAGCGCCATGGACGGCGTCGCGATCGGCGCCGCGTTCCAGGTCGGCGGCGGCATGGCCCTCGCGGTCGCGCTCGCGGTGATCGCGCACGACTTCGCGGACGGCTTCAACACGTACACGATCACGAGCCTGTACGGGAACGCCCGCCGCAAAGCCGTGTTCATGCTGGTCGCGGACGCCGTCGCGCCGGTCGTCGGCGCGGCCTCCACGCTCTTCTTCACCATCCCGGAGGCGGCCCTCGGCGGCTATCTCGGCCTCTTCGGCGGCGTACTGCTCTACCTCGCCGCCGCCGAGATCCTGCCCGAGGCCCACCACGAGCACCCGGCCCGCTCCACCCTGCTGTGCACGGTCGCGGGCGCGGCCTTCATCTGGCTGGTGGTCGGCCTGGCGGGCTGAGCCCGGGGACGACTCCCGGACCACGGTGGTCACAGCTTGCCGCCCCGTCCGCCGTCCCGCCGCGCCGGCGCGATCAGCGTCGACAGATACGGCAGCGGCGCCCCGTCCAGCTCGGCCGCCGAGCGGATGTCCTCGTCCTCCAGCCCCAGCGCCGACCCCCACACCGCGTCCTGGAGCCGCCCGCTGGCCCGCAGCGCCTCGGCGACCTCGGCGGCGTGCCGCCCGAACTTGTAGGCGACGACCGTGCCCGGCCCGTCCAGGGCGTCCTTCAGAACCGCCGCCCCGGCCGTCACCGGCACCAGCACCAGAGGCTCGGTGCCCTCGGTGAGCACCGCACCGGACCGCGCGGCGAGATCCTGCATGGCGGTGATCCCCGGCACGGTCTCCACGACCGTCCCCGGCACCAGCGCGGCCACCGTCTGCGCGAGATACGTGAACGTCGAATACACGTTCGGATCGCCGATGGTCGCGAACGCCACCGACCCGTGCGTACGCAGCAGCTCGGCGACCCGCTCGCCGGCCGCGTCCCAGGCGGCCTCCCGGCGCGCCCGGTCGGTCCGCTCGTTGAGCGCGAACACCACCCGTACGACCCTGTCGGCGGAGACGTAGTGCAGCACCGTCGCCTCCGCGCGCCCGCGCTCACCGCTGTCCATCACCGGTACGACGACGACATCGGCGGCGCGCAGCGCGTTCACGCCCTTGACGGTCACCAGCTCCGGGTCCCCGGGACCCACGCCGACCCCGACCAGCCTGCTGCTCATGACGTCCGGCACCTCTCCACGAACCGACGGGCCACACCGGGCACGGCCGCCCAGTGCGTATGCAGATAACTCGCGTGCACGCCCCGCTGCACGAAACCCTCGACCCGCGGTCCGGGGGAGCGCACCCCCCAGGCGGGGGCCGCGCCCGCGCCGGGCTCGACGGCGGTGCGGTGGAACTCGTGCCCCCGCATCCGCGTCCCGGCGGCGGCGAGCGCGCTGTCGCCCACGGCCACGGCGTCGCGGTAGCCGAGCGTGAGCCGGTCGGTCATCCGCGCGGAGGCGTCGAGCACCCCGCACATCGGCCGCCCGTCCAGCTCCCGGCACAGATAGAGCAGCCCGGCGCACTCGGCGGCGACGGGGTTGCCGGACGCCGCGAGGATGGCGACCGCCCTGCGCAGCGGCAGGTTGGCCGACAGCTCGGCGGCGTACACCTCGGGAAACCCGCCCCCGATGACCAGCCCCCGCGTCCCCTCGGGCAGCCGCTCGTCGTGCAACGGATCGAAGGGAACGACCTCGGCCCCGGCGGCGGCGAGCAGCTCGGTGTGCTCGGCGTAGGAGAACGTGAAGGCAGGCCCACCGGCGATGGCGATCACGGGTGCGTCCCTCTTCCGACCCCGGGCAGGCCCGTTCCCCTCCAGCTCCTGCCCCCGGGCAGGCCCGGTCCCCGCCAGCCCGTCCGGCGTTTGAGGACGAGGCCGTCCAGGCCGAAGCGGGGGCCCGGGGGCGGCACCCCCCGACGACGGGAAGGGAAGGGGCGGCGGGGGCGAAGAAGCCAGCGCCGCGGCCGCGTCCCAAGCCGCACCGTCCAGCGCCCCGGCCCCCCGCGCCAGCGCCAGCAATCCCTCGACGTCACACCCCCGCTCCACCTGCCGGGCCATGGCCGCCACGGCCTCCACCGCCTCGGCCCGCCGCTCGGCGACCGGCACCAGACCCAGATGCCGGGACGGCGTGTCCACCTGCGGCGCCCGCCGCAACACCCCCAGCACCGGCACCCCGACGGAGTCCAACGCCTCCCGCAGCAACTCCTCGTGCCGGTCCGAGGCGACCTTGTTGAGGATCACGCCCCCGAGCCGCACCTGCGGATCCCACGACGCGAACCCGTGCACCAGCGCCGCCACCGACCGCGACTGCGACGACGCGTCGACGACCAGCACCACCGGCGCCCGCAGCACCTTGGCGACCTGCGCCGTGGAGGCCAACTCGCCCTCCCCGGCGGCCCCGTCGAACAGCCCCATCACGCCTTCCACGACCGCGATGTCGCAGCCGCGCGCCCCGTGCGCGAACAGCGGCCCGACCAGCTCGGGGCCGCACAGGTACGCGTCGAGGTTGCGCCCCGGGCGCCCGGTGGCGAGCGTGTGGTAGCCGGGGTCGATGTAGTCGGGCCCGACCTTGTGCGGGGACACGGCGAGCCCCCGCCCGGTGAGCGCCGCCATCAGCCCCGTGGCCACGGTGGTCTTGCCGCTGCCCGAGGAGGGCGCGGCGATGACCAGCCGGGGCACGGACGAGGACGTCACCACTCGATGCCCCTCTGGCCCTTCTGGCCGGCGTCCATCGGATGCTTGACCTTGGACATGTCGGTGACGAGATCGGCGAACTCCACCAGCTTCTCCGGGGCGTTGCGCCCGGTGATCACCACGTGCTGGGTGCCCGGCCGGTCCCGCAGCACCCGGACGACCTCGTCGGTGTCGACCCAGCCCCAGTGCATCGGGTACGCGAACTCGTCGAGGACGTACAGCCGGTAGGTCTCGGCGGCCAGGTCCCGCTTGACCTGCTCCCAGCCCTCGCGGGCCTTCTCCTCGTTGTCCATCTGCGCGTCGCGCTGGACCCAGGACCAGCCCTCGCCCATCTTGTGCCAGTCGACGGTGCCGCCCTCACCGGAGGCGCCGAGCACGCGCAGCGCGTTCTCCTCGCCGACCTTCCACTTGGCGGACTTGACGAACTGGAACACCCCGATGGGCCAGCCCTGGTTCCAGGCGCGCAGCGCGAGCCCGAACGCCGCCGTCGACTTGCCCTTGCCGATGCCCGTGTGCACCACGACCAGCGGCCGGTTGCGCCGCTGGCGCGTCGTCAGGCCGTCGTCCGGCACCACGCTCGGCTGTCCCTGAGGCATTACGCCGCCCTTCCTCTCACGTCCTTGACCAGACCGGCGATCGCGTCCGCCCGCAACTCGCCGAGCGTCACCGCCGTGCCGCCCAGCTCCCCGGCCAACTGCCCGGCCAGACCGAGCCGTACGGGGCCCGACTCGCAGTCCACGACCACCGAGGCGATGCCCTCGGCGGCGAACAGCCGTGCCGCGCGCGCCGCGAGCGCCACCGGCTCGGGCCCGCCCGTCGCCCGCCCGTCCGTCACCACCACGACCAGCGCCCGCCGCGCCGGATCGCGCAACCGCTCCACCCGCAGCACCTCGTGCGCCTTGAGCAGCCCGGCCGCCAGCGGGGTGCGCCCGCCGGTCGGCAGCGACTCCAGCCGGGCCGCCGCCGCGTCCACCGACGACGTCGGCGGCAGCGCGACCTGCGCGTCCCGGCCCCGGAAGGTCACCAGGCCCACCTTGTCCCGCCGCTGGTAGGCGTCGAGCAGCAGCGACAGCACGGCGCCCTTCACGGCGCCCATCCGCTGCCGCGCGGCCATCGAACCGGAGGCGTCGACGACGAACAGCACGAGATTGCCCTCGCGCCCCTCACGGACGGCCTGCCGCAGATCGTCGCGGCGCACCACGAGCCCCGGCCCGGACCGCCCGCGCGCCCGCTGGTGCGGGGCGGCGGCCTGCACGGTCGCCGCCAGATGCAGCTTGGTCAGCGTGCCCCGGGGCCTGCGCGACCCGATCGTCCGCCCGTGCTCGGCCCGCGCGCGGGAGCGCCGCCCCGCGGCCCCCTCGCCGAGGCCCGGCACGCTCAGCACCTTCGTGCGGAACGGCTCCGCCGCGCGCACCGGGGACTGCTCGGCGCCCCCCGACGCCTGCGGCGCGCCGTCCTCCCCGGCCTCGGGCCGGGCGGCGGTGTCGCCGCCCCGCGGGCCGGAGTCGGGGGCGGGCTGCCCGCCGCCCCCGCCGGGACCGCCGCCGTCCGGGTCCGAGTCGGGATCCGGGTCGGTGTCGTCCTCGCCCGCGAACTCCTCCAGCGTCTCGTCGAGCTTGTCCTCGTCCAGGCCCGGCGCGTCGAAGGGGTTGCGGCGGCGCCGGTGCGGCAGCGCGAGCAGCGCCGCCTGCCGTACGTCCTCCGCGAGCACGTCGGTGCGCCCGGCCCACGCCGCCAGCGCGGTCGCGGTGCGCGCCATCACGATGTCGGCGCGCATCCCGTCGACCTCGAAGGCCGCGCACGTCGCCGCGATCTGCCGCAGCGCCCCGTCCCCGAGCCGCACCGACGGCAGCAACTCCCGCGCCGCCACGACTCGTTGGCGTACGGCCGCCTCCTCGCCGGCCCAGCGCGTGGCGAAGCCCGCCGGGTCGTCGTCGTAGGCGAGACGCCGCCGTACGACCTCCACCCGCTGGTCGGGCTCGCGGGAGGCGGCGACCTCGACGGTGAGCCCGAACCGGTCGAGCAACTGCGGCCGCAGTTCGCCCTCTTCGGGGTTCATCGTGCCGACGAGCAGGAACCGCGCGGCGTGCCGCACGGAGACGCCCTCGCGCTCGACGTACGAGGCGCCCATCGCGGCCGCGTCCAACAAGAGGTCCACGAGATGGTCGTGGAGCAGGTTGACCTCGTCGACGTACAGGATGCCGCGGTGCGCGTCGGCCAGCAGGCCGGGCTCGAAGGCCTTCACGCCCTCGGCGAGCGCCCGCTCGATGTCCAGCGCGCCCACCAGCCGGTCCTCGGAGGCGCCGACGGGCAGCTCCACCATCCGGCTCGGCCGCTCCGCGGCCGCCGCCGACTCGTGCGGGCCGTCCGGGCAGGCGGGGTCGGGGGAGCCGGGATCACACGAGAACCGGCACCCGGGCACCACGGCGACCGCGGGCAGCAGCGCCGAAAGCGCCCTCACCGCGGTCGACTTGGCGGTGCCCTTCTCGCCGCGCACCAGCACGCCGCCGACCGCCGGGGACACGGCGTTCAGCAGCAGCGCGAGCCGCAGGTCGTCCTGGCCCACGACGGCCGTGAACGGGAACGGGGTACTCACTTCTCGTCGCCCTCCAGATCGCCTTCGAGCTCCAGGTAGGTGGCGCGCAGCCGCTCCAGCGTCTCCGCGTCCGGCTCCGCCCACAGCCCCCGGTCCGCGGCCTCCAGCAGCCGCTCGGTGATGCCGCGCAGCGCCCACGGGTTGGACTGCCGCATGAAGTCCCGGTTCTCGGCGTCGAAGACGTACTCCGCCGACAACTTCTCGTACATCCAGTCGTCCACGACCCCGGCCGTGGCGTCGTAGCCGAAGAGGTAGTCCACGGTCGCCGCCATCTCGAAGGCACCCTTGTAGCCGTGGCGCCGCATGGCCGCCATCCAGCGTGGGTTGACCACCCGCGCCCGGAACACCCGGTGCGTCTCCTCGCCGAGCGTGCGTGTCCTCACCTGGTCCGGCACCGCCGAATCACCCACGTACGCCTCGGGGTTGGCGCCGGTCAGGTGGCGCACCATCGCGACCATGCCGCCGTGGTACTGGAAGTAGTCGTCCGCGTCGACCAGGTCGTGCTCGCGGGTGTCGACGTTCTTCGCCGCCACCGCGATCCGCTTGAACGCCGTCTCCATGTCGCCGCGCGCCGCCCGCCCGTCGAGGCCCCGGCCGTAGGCGTAGCCGCCCCAGACCGCGTACACCTCGGCGAGGTCCGCGTCCGAGCGCCAGTTGCGGGCGTCGATCAGCGGCAGCAGACCGGCGCCGTACGCGCCCGGCTTGGAGCCGAAGACGCGGGCCGTCGCGCGCCGCCGGTCGCCGTGGTCCGCGGTGTCCTCGTCGGCGTGCGCCTTCACGAAGTTGGCCTCGGCCGGCTCGGCCAGCTCGGCGACCGTCCGTACGGCGTCGTCGATCAGCGCGATGACGTGCGGGAACGCGTCCCGGAAGAAGCCGGAGATGCGGACCGTGACGTCGATGCGGGGACGGCCCAGTTCCTCCAGCGGGACGACCTCGAAGCCGGTGACCCGGCGCGAGGCGTCGTCCCACACCGGGCGGCAGCCCAGCAGCGCGAGGATCTCGGCGATGTCGTCGCCCTGGGTGCGCATCGCGGACGTGCCCCACACGGTGAGGCCGACGGACTTCGGGTACTCTCCCGTGTCGGCCAGGTACCGCTGCACCAGCGAGTCCGCGAGCGACTGGCCGACCTCCCAACTCAGCCGGGAGGGGATCGCCTTGGGGTCCACGGAGTAGAAGTTGCGGCCGGTCGGCAGCACGTTGACCAGGCCGCGGGTGGGGGAGCCGGACGGGCCCGCGGGCACGTAACCGCCGTCCAGGGCGCGCAGGATGTGCCCGATCTCGTCGGTGGTGCGGGCGAGCCGGGGCACCACCTCGCGGCAGGCGAACTCCAGCACCGCGACGGCGTCGGGGAGTTCGGTCCCGAGCACGTCCCGTACGAGCGCCGGGACGGCGGCGGCGTCCCAGCCGCGCTCCTCCATGCCCTCGGCGACCCGGCGGCACAGCTGCTCCAGCAGGTCGACGGCGTCCGCGGCGGTCCGGGCGGGCCCGTCCACCAGGTCCGTCAGCTCCACCGGCACCTTCAGCGGCGCGCCCGGCTCGGCCAGCAACTCCTTCTCCACCAGCCCGAAGTGGGCCGCGATCGACGCCCGCAGACCGGGCAGCGCGTTCGCCTGCCCGCCCCACACCTGGGCCGCGCGCAGCACCGCGAGGACGAGGTTGACCCGGGGTTCGCCTTCCGGTCCGCCGCCGAGGATGTGCAGGCCGTCGCGGATCTGCACGTCCTTGATCTCGCACAGGTAGCCGTCGATGTGCATGACGAAGGAGTCGAAGTCGTCGTCGCCCGGCTGCTCGTCGACATGCAGGTCGTGGTGGAGCTCGGCCGCCTTGACGAGGGTCCAGATCTGGGCGCGGACGGCCGGGGCCTTCGTCGGGTCCAGGTCGGAGACGAGGGCGTACTCGTCGAGCAGCTGCTCCAGCTTCGCGAGGTCGCCGTAGGTGTCGGCGCGGGCCATCGGCGGCACGAGGTGGTCGACGACGGTGGCGTGCCCGCGCCGCTTGGCCTGGGTGCCCTCGCCGGGGTCGTTGACGATGAACGGGTAGATCAGGGGGAGTTCGCCGAGCACCGCGTCCGGGGCGCAGCCCTGGGAGAGGCCGAGTCCCTTGCCGGGCAGCCACTCCATGGTGCCGTGCTTGCCCATGTGGACCACCGCGTCGGCGCCGAAGCCGTTCTCCAGCCAGCGGTAGGCGGCCATGTAGTGGTGCGAGGGCGGCATGTCGGGGTCGTGGTAGATCGCGATGGGGTTCTCGCCGAAGCCGCGCGGCGGCTGGATCATGACGACGACGTTCCCGAACCGCAGACAGGCCAGGACGATGTCCTCGCCGTCGACGTAGAGGCTGCCCGGCGGTTCGCCCCACGCCTCCAGCATGGCCGCGCGCAGTGCGGGGTCCAGCTCGTCGAACCAGGCGCGGTAGTCGGCGAGCGGCACCCGGGCGGGCGCGGCGGCGAGCTGCTCCTCGGTCAGCCACTCCACGTCGTGGCCGCCGGCCTCGATCAGGGTGTGGATCAACTCGTCGCCGCCCGACGGGTAGTCGGTCACTCCGTATCCGGCGTTCCGCAGCGCGTCCAGCACCCGCACCGCCGAGGCCGGGGTGTCCAGGCCGACCGCGTTGCCGACCCGCGAGTGCTTGGTGGGGTAGGCGGTGAAGACGAGCGCGAGCTTCTTCTCCGCGTTCGGCAGATGGGCGAGCCGGGCGTGGCGTACGGCGATCCCGGCGACGCGGGCGGCCCGCTCCGGGTCGGCGACGTAGACGGGCACGTCGTCGGGGCCCTGCTCCTTGAAGGAGAACGGCACCGTGATCAGACGTCCGTCGAACTCCGGGATGGCGACCTGCATCGCGGCGTCCATCGGGGAGAGCGCGGCGTCGGACTCCTCCCACGCGGCGCGCGAGGAGGTGAGGCAGAGTCCTTGCAGCACCGGCACGTCCAGGTCGGCGAGCGCGCCGATGTCCCAGGCCTCCTCGTCCCCGCCGGCCGACGCCTGCGAGGCGTGGGTGCCGCCCGCCGCGAGGACGGTGGCGATCAACGCGTCGGTGCGGCCGAGGAGTTCGTACAGCGCGGGGTCGGCGCCGCGCAGCGAACCGCAGTACACGGGGAGCGCGTTGGCGCCGCGGGCCTCGATCTGCTCGCACAGCGTGTCCACGAAGCCGGTGTTGCCGCTGAGTTGGTGGGCCCGGTAGAAGAGGACGCCGACGGTGGGCCGGCCCTCGCGCTGCTCGTGGGCGCCGTGCACGCCGAACTCCGGCATGGCGCGCGGCTCCTCGAAGCCCTCGCCGGTCAGCAGGACGGTGTCGGAGAGGAAGCGGGCCAGTTCGGCGAGGTTCGCGGGGCCGCCCTCCACCAGGTAGCGCAGCGCCTCGGCGACCACTCCGGCGGGCACCGACGACTCCGCCATCAGCTCGGCGTCGGGCACGTTCTCCCCGCCGAGCAGCACGGTGGGCAGGCCGGCGGCGCGCAGTGCGGCGAGCCCGTCCTCCCAGGCGCGCCTGCCGCCGAGCAGCCGTACCACCGCGAGGTCCGCGCTCTCGACCAGCCCGGGGAGTTCCTCGGCGACGTCGACCCGGGAGGGGTTGCCGATCAGGTAGTCCGCGCCCGAGGCCCGCGCGGCCAGCAGATCGGTGTCGGCGGTCGACAACAACAACACTGTGCTCATGCGGGTGCTCCCGGGGGGATGAAGGGCAGTCCTCGGTGCGCGCCGGACTCGATGAGCCGCCACAACGCGTCCGTGTCCGCGTGCTGTTCGATCAGGTCGCCGAGCCGGTCGAGCTGCTCCTCGCGCAGCGCGGCGAAGGAGGTGTCCGGTGCGGGCACGAAGCGGCGGCCCGCCGCGGCGGCCACCTCGCGCAGGAAGGCGCGCCGGAAGCCGTCCGACTCCAGGGAGCCGTGCCAGTGGGTGCCCCAGGTCTGGCCGACCCGGCACCCGTCCAGGAAGGCTTCCCCGCCGGTCACTTCGGCGACGCCGTGATGGATCTCGTACCCCTCGACCGGTTCGCCGAGGGCCTCGCCCGCCGGCCGGGTGAGGGTCTTCTCGCGGGCGAACCGGACCCGCACGGGCAGCAGCCCGAGGCCGTCGACGGGGCCGAGCCGGCTCTCGACGTCGTCCTCGATGTGCTCGCCGAGGATCTGGAAGCCGCCGCAGATCCCGAGCACCGGGCGCCCCTCGGCGGCCCGCCGCACGAGCGCGTCGGCGAGGCCGCGCCCGCGCAGCCACTCCAGCGCGCGCACCGTGCCGCGGGTGCCGGGGATCACGACGAGGTCGGCGTCGGCGAGTTCCTCCGGGCGGTCCACGAACCGCACGACGACTCCGGGTTCGGCGGCGAGGGCGTCCACGTCGGTGAAGTTCGACATGAGCGGGATCGCGCAGACGGCGATCCGCAGCACGTCCTCGCCGACGGGCGGGGAGACGTTCGACTCGCGCACGGTGCCGCGCAGCGACACCCTCAGGCCGTCCTCCTCGTCGATGCCGAGCCCGTGCCGGAACGGCAGCACGCCGTACGTCCGCCGCCCGGTCAGGCCGTGCAGCATGTCGAGGCCGGGCTCCAGCAGGGAGACGTCGCCGCGGAACTTGTTGACGAGGAACCCGGCGACGAGTTCCTGGTCCTCGGGCGACAGCAGCGCGACGGTGCCGTAGAAGGAGGCGAAGACGCCGCCGCGGTCGATGTCGCCGACGACGAGCACGGGCAGCCGCGCGCCGCGCGCGATGCCCATGTTCACGATGTCGGTCCGCCGCAGATTGATCTCGGCCGGCGAGCCCGCCCCCTCACAGATCACCGCGTCATACGTGCCCCGCAACTCGGCGAGGCAGTCGAGGACGGTGCCGAGGAGTCGCTGCTGCCGCCCGCCGTGGTAGCCGCGCGCGCTCATCTCGCCGACCGGCTTGCCGAGCAGCACCACCTGGCTGCTCCGTTCGCCGCCGGGCTTGAGCAGCACGGGGTTCATCTGCGCGGTGGGCTCGATCCGGCAGGCCTGGGCCTGCATGGCCTGGGCCCGTCCGATCTCGGCGCCCTCGCGGGTGACGAAGGAGTTGAGCGACATGTTCTGCGCCTTGAACGGCGCGACCTTGACGCCCTGGCGCACCAGCCAGCGGCAGATGCCGGCCGTCACGACGCTCTTGCCCGCGTCGGAAGTGGTGCCGGCGACGAGAAGACCACCGCTCATGACGTACGCCCCCTGGTGAGCAGCCGGGTGTGGAGGGCGCGGGCGGCCAGTCGGCCGGTGACGCCCGCGGCGAGCGCGAGCGCGCCGACGCGGCGGGAGAGCCGCACGGCCCGTTCGATGTCGGTGGCGACGACCGGGCGGCCGCCGCAGTTGAGTGCGGGCCGGTGCTCGACCCGTCCGCCGTACGACAGCGTGCCGCCGAGCCGGACGCCGAGGGCGCCCGCGAACGAGGCCTCCACGGGACCGGCGTTGGGGCTCGGGTGCCGGTGCGCGTCGGCGCGCCAGGCGCGTACGGCGCCCCGGGGGTCGTCCCCGGCCGCGGCGGCGAGTACGGCGGTGAGCCGGGCGCCGGGCCAGCCGGCCAGGTCGTCGAGGCGGGCGGCGGCCCAGCCGAAGCGGCGGTGGCGCGGCGACCTGTGGCCGACCATCGCGTCCAGGGTGTTGACGGCCCGGAATCCGAGCAGCCCCGGCACCCCGGCGGCGGCTCCCCACACGAGGGCGCCCACGACGGCGTCGGAGGTGTTCTCGGCGACCGACTCGACCACGGCGCGGGCGATCCCGTCGGCGTCCAGGGCCTGCGGGTCGCGGCCGCACAGGTGGGGGAGCCGGGCGCGGGCGGCCTCGATGTCACCGGCGGTCAGCGCGTCCTCGATCAGCCGGGCCTCGCGGGCGAGCGAGGTCGCGCCGACGACGGCCCAGGTGGCACCCGCGGTCAGCGCGACGGAGGCGGCGGGAAAGGGCCGTACGGCACGGGCCGCGGCGGCGCCGAGCGCGACGGCGCCGCCGGTGAGGACGGCGGTGTGCAGGGCGCCCCAGCCACGGTGGTCGTGCCAGAGCAGGCGCTCGACGGCACCGGCGGCACGTCCGAAGGCGGCGACCGGATGCCCGCGGCGGGGATCGCCGAGGAGCAGGTCGCCGAGGAGGCCGGCGGCGGCGCCGTACGCGAAGACGCGATCGGCACCCATCGGGTCAGCCGGCCGTGGGGTCGGGAACGGTCCGGTTACTGCGCCTCGATCGGCAGCCGAGCATGGCGATATGTCCTCACTCAGGGTGTCCACGCCCTGGTTCGACGAGACCGGCGGCGAGAGTTCCTGGCTCCCGGGGGATGGCTACCCCGGTGACAGTGGCGGGACCGCGCCGGATTCACACCGGCTTCCTCTTCTGCCTCCGTACATGGCCCCGGAAGTCCACCACGGGCCCGGAAGGGGCGTCAACTCGCTGCTGACCAGCGGCGACGGAGTGTGGGCAGGCCCACATGCGCGCGGTGCGACGGGAGTTGCCCGAACGCACACGGGGTGTGGCGGGGGAGGTCTTCCCGAAAACACCCGGGGTGCGGGACGGAGGATTCCGTTCCGCACCCCGGATGGTGGTGCCGTGTGCTGTCGGTGGCCCCGGTCAGGACCTGGCCACCATCAGGAAGTGGCCTCGGTCATGACGTGGCCACCATCAGGAAGTGGCCTCGCTCAGGACTTGGCCACGATCAGGTGAAGGCCGTAGACGACCGCTGCCGCGCAGGTCGCGAAGCAGAGGTACGCCGCCGTGGTGGCGAGGGCCGCGGTGCCGCCCTGCGCGGTGGCGCGTTCGCGGCGCGACAGGCCCGCGATGCCGAGGGTGAACAGGCCCACCAGGGCCACCGTGACCACGAGGCTGACGCCGAAGACGGAGCCGAGGGCCGCCCAGTCGATTGTCATGGAACTTCCTTGGGTTGCCGGGGGAACCGGGTGGTCGGGCTCAGACCGCCGCGGCCGGCGGGGCCGCGGGGTCGGCGGTCAGGGGCTGGGCGGGGAGCGGCAGCGCGGTCACGTTGCTCGGCTCCGCGGCGGGCGCGGTCTCGGCGTCGGCCTCCGCGACCGTGCCGGCGGGCGGCGGGGCCACCATGGCGATGGTCGTGGTGATCACACCGGCCGGCTCCGCGTCGTCGACCACGTTGGACGAGTCGACCACGTTGCGGCGCGACAGCTTCCAGATCGTGGCGCTGGCGGCGACCAGGAAGGCCGCGACAAGGCCGGTGCCCCAGTCGCCGAGGTCCGTGAGGGACTCGGCGCCCGCGCCGACCAGGGCGGCGGCGGGCAGGGTCAGGACCCAGGCGACGGCCATCCGGGTCGCGGTGGACCAGCGGACCACACCACCCTTGCGGCCCAGGCCCGCGCCCATCACCGAACCGGAGACGGCGTGCGTGGTGGAGAGCGAGAAGCCGAGGTGGGAGGAGGCCAGGATGACCGTCGCGGCGCTGGTCTGGGCGGCGAAGCCCTGCTGCGGCTGGAGGTCGGTCAGGCCCTTGCCCATGGTGCGGATGATGCGCCAGCCGCCGAGGTAGGTGCCGAGCGCGATGGCCATGCCGGCCGAGAGGATCACCCAGGTGGGAGGGTTCGAGTCGGGGGCGACGACGCCGCCGGCGACCAGGGCCAGGGTGATGACGCCCATCGTCTTCTGCGCGTCGTTGGTGCCGTGGGCGAGGGAGACCAGGCCGGCGGAGGCGATCTGGCCCGCGCGGTAGCCCTTGCGGGCGGCCTCGCCGTCGGACTTCTTGCCGGCGACGTAGGAGAAGCGGGTCGCGAGCATCGCCGCGAGACCCGCGACGACCGGTGCCGCGACGGCGGGGAGCAGCACCTTGCTGACGAGCACGTCACCGTGGACGGCACCCGTGCCGGCCGAGGCGACGGTGGCGCCGATCAGACCGCCCATGAGGGCGTGCGAGGAACTGGACGGCAGTCCTACGAGCCACGTCACCAGGTTCCAGAGGATCGCGCCGACCAGTGCGGCGAAGATGACCTCGGGCTGGATTCCGTTCTCGTCGACGAGACCCTTGGAGATCGTGTTGGCGACCTCGACGGAGAGGAAGGCGCCGGCAAGGTTGAGCGCGGCGGACATGGCCACCGCGACCTTGGGCTTGAGTGCACCGGTCGAGATGGTGGTGGCCATCGCGTTCGCGGTGTCGTGGAAACCGTTCGTGAAATCGAACGCGAGTGCGGTGACGACCACAATCGCGAGGATCAGCGAGAAGTTTTCCATTTACCCAGGCAATCGTTCGTAGTAATTGGCTGGTTGAACGTAAGTAACCTGGGTGAACGGAAGGTGAACTGGGACGGGCATCCGGGTGTCTGTAGGAGGATGCCGGGATTTCGTTTGAGATCGACGGGCCGTGCGCCGCTTGACCGTCACCCTCGGGTAAGCGTTTCCAGCCGGGCCGCGGCGCCCCGAAAGTGATCTACATCACACGATCACCCGTCGCTGCCGTGCGTATACGACCCCTCACGGAGACGCTATTTCGGGCTGGTGTGCGGCGCCGCTCCCGCCGTCCGTACGGCTCCTGGCAGGATCGCCGGCATGAGCGAGCAAAGAGGCGGCGAACCCGGCGCAAAGGCCGAACATGACGAGCGGGAGGCGGCGAAGGCGCGGGCGCTCGCCTGGGACCAACTCGTCGCGACGGCCCGGCGCACGGTGTCCGACGGGCTGGTCGTCGGCACCTCCGGCAACGTCTCGGTCCGCGTCGGCGACACCGTGCTGGTCACCCCGACGGGCGTGCCGTACGACCGGCTGAGCGCCGACGACATCACCGGCGTCGCCCTGGACGGCCGCCAGGTGCTCGGCGCGCTGCTGCCCACCAGCGAACTCCCCATGCACCTGGCCGTCTACCGCGCCACCGACGCCCGCGCCGTCGTGCACACCCACGCCGTGCACGCCACGGCCGTCTCCACGCTCGTCGAGGAGCTCCCGCCGATCCACTACCTGTCCGGCGCGCTCGGCGGCGCCGTCCGGGTCGCCCCGTACGCCACCTACGGCAGCCAGGAGCTGGCCGAGAACATGCTGCGCGCGCTGTCCGGCCGCACGGCCTGCCTGCTGCGCAACCACGGCACGCTCTCCTACGGCGACACCCTCGACCGCGCCTACGACCGCACGGCCCAGCTGGAGTGGATGTGCCGCCTGTGGCTGACGGCGTCCTCGATCCCGGGCCTGACCCCGTCCCTGCTCACCGAGGAACAGATGGCCGACGCGGCCCTGAAGCTGCGGGGGTACGGGCAGGGTCGGTGAGCGCGGCGGCGGGGCGCGGCCGACGAGGGGGTGACCGCGACAGGCCGTGGCAGCAACAACGGTCCGGCAGCGGGCACAAGGAACGGGTGAGCACGTCACCCCGACCCCCGCTCCGGCTGGCCGCCTGTGTCGTCCGCCCCGACACTGGACGCGTGCGCACAGTCAAAGCCACGGCCACCGCCGTCACCGTCGCCCTCGCCGCCGGAGCGGCCAGCGTGGCCGCCGGCCGCATCGCCAGCGACGCCGCGCTCAAGGCGCCCGCCGGCCGGCCGCTGCCCACCGAACCCCGGCTCACCGTGCACGGCACGGCCGCCGGCCGGATCACCCTCACCCGCGACCTGGCCTCCCTGCGCCCCGGCACCTACGGGCTGGGCGGGGACGGCTCGCACGCCGTCGTGGGCGACATCCTGGCGTCCGCGCCCAACACCGCGGACACCGTGGTGCGCCGGCTCGAACGGGTCACCCACGGCTCCCTGGCCTCCGGCGACAAGGTGTGGCTCACCCCCAACCTGTACGTCGGCGACCCCGGTGCCGCCCTCGGCCTCGAACACGCCGACGTCGACGTGCCCGGCGAGCTCGGCGCCCTGCCCGCCTGGTTCGTGCCCGGCACCCGCACCACCTGGGTGATCGCGGTGCACGGCCTCGGCACCACCCGCGAGCACGCCATGAACCTCATGGGGTTCCTGAACCGCCGCGGGCTCCCCGTGCTCGCCCTCGCCTACCGCGGCGACCTCGGCGCGCCCCGCCCCACCGACGGCCTCAACCACCTCGGCGAGACCGAGTGGCGCGACCTGGACGCCGCCGTCCGCTACGCCGTGCGCTACGGCGCCCGGAGCGTCGTCCTGCTCGGCTGGTCCACCGGCGCCACCATGGCGCTGCGCGCCGCCGCGCACTCCGCGGTCCGCGAGCACGTCAGCGGCCTGGTCCTCGACTCGCCCGTGCTCAGCTGGGAGACCACGCTGCGCGCCCTCGCCTCGGCCCGGCACACCCCCGGCGTGGTGCTGCCGCTCGCGGTGCGCGCCGCCCAGGGCCGCACCGGGCTGCACGGCGACCGCATCACCGACGTCACCGACCCCTCCCGGCTACGGGTGCCGACCCTGGTCTTCCACGGCCCGGACGACTCCGTCGCGCCGTGGGAGCTGTCCCGCCGCCTCGCCGCCCGCAACCCCGGCCGGGTCGCCCTGCGCACCGTCGCGCGGGCCCCGCACGGCGCCATGTGGAACGCCGACCCCGCCGGGTACGAGGAGGCCCTGCGCCGCTTCCTGACCCCGCTGATGTGACCGTCGGCGCCCGGTCGCGACGCTTCCGTTTGCCCCCGCGGGCATGGCCTGAACATGCCTGCCCACCCGGTGCCCGACCTTGTGCGTTGGCCCAGTCCGTCGCCCGCCGTGACATTCCGTTTGGGTTTTCGCACCGTCAACCGCGAGACTGCACCCGTGACGTCCCGTATCCCGCGCGACTCCAGGCTTCGACTCGTCCGTCCGCGACCCCTGGCCGCCGCCCCCAGAGCTGTGAACCAGCGGCGCCCGCGCCGCGCCGCACCCCGGCCGCCCGAGGGCACACCGGCACCCGCGGAACTGGCCAGAATGGCACGCTCCGGTCTCGCCGGAGCCGCCCGTGTCGCCCGCTGGGCCGACGCCTTCCTCGGCCCCGGCCGGGACGGCGCGGCCGGCGACGGCAAGGCCACCCTCTCCGACGCGACCGCCGAGCGCGCCGCCGACGACCTCGGCCTGAGCGCGGCGCAGGTCCGCGCCGACTGGGACACCGCCCGCCTCGCCGGCCTGGTCGAGGTGCACGGCGACGACGCCCGCCCCGGCTGGCGGCTGCGCGCCTGGGACCGCGACGACAGCGCCGTGCTGCGCGGCTGGGTCGCCCTGTTCGACGCGTGGTCGCTGGCCCACCCGGAGCCCGAGCCGCACGAGCACGGGGCCGTGGCCGACGTGGTGTCGGCCATGCCCCAGGTGCTGTCCTTCCTCCAGCTGTCCGCCGGGCCCGTGCCCCGCGAGCAGCTCCTCGACCTGCTCCGGCAGCGGGTCACCGAACTGCGCACCGAGCGCTGCGAGGTCCCCTACGGCCCGCAGCCCGACCCGGCGGCCCCCCTGGCCCCGCTCGCGCCCGTCACCGCGCCCGCCGTCTCCGCCGTCGCCGACCCGGCCGAGAGCGGCGCGAGCGCCGACGCCCCGGCGAGCGCCGACACCCTCGCGCCCGTCGAAGCGATCGCACCCGCCGGCACCCTCACGCCCGCCGACGTCACAGCGTCCGCGCCCCTCACCGCGTCCGCGCCCCTCACCGCGTCCGTGGACGTGACGGCGCCCGTGGACGTCACGACGCCCGCCGACCTCGCGGCGCCCGCTCACCTCGCCGCGCCCGCCGACATCACGGCGACTGCCGGCACCGCCGCGACCGCCGTGGCCGGCGCGACCGGCGTGGCCGCCGAAGCCGCCGAGCTGGCCCCCCTGCTCGACTGGGCGCTCGACGCCCTCGCCTCCGTGGGCGCGCTGACCTGCGGGGACGGGCAGGCCACGCTCACCCCGCTGGGCAGCTGGGCCGTCTGGGTCAAGCTGGAGCAGATCTGCGTGGCCGCGCAGAGCCCCGCCGGCAACATCGAGCAGTCCGCCGAGGACATGCTGCGCGGCTGCGCCCAGCTGCGCCCCAACGCCGCCCGCGCCGAGTACCGCGCCTGGCTCGCGGCCCGCCCGGTCGGCAGCGCCGTCGGCGAGCTGCTCGGTGCCGCCCGCGGCGACGACGCCCTGCTGCGCGGCCTCGCCTTCGAGGCGCTGCGCGTCGTCGGCGCCCCCGCCGAGCCGGACGTGCGCGCCGTGCTCGGCGACCCCGCGCTCAGGCCGTACGCCCTGCTGTGGCTGGCCGAGCACGACGGGGTCGACCCCGAGGACGCCCACGAGGTGCTCACCCGGGAGGAGGCCACCTGGCTGTGGGTGGACACCGCCGCCGCGGTGGCCGACCACGGTGAGGCGCCGATGCTGGTGCGCCACCTGGAGTCCGCGGTGCAGCCCACCGTCCCGCAGCTGCTCGACGAGGTCCGCCGGGTCGGCCACCCGCGCACCGTGCAGGTGCTGGTCGCGCTCGCTGCGGCCCACCCCGACCCGGCCCTCGCCAAGGCCGTGCGCCGGGCCGCCTTCCAGGTGCACAGGGGCGGCGTCTAGACACGGGCGCACGACCCGGCGTCTGGACGCGTGCGTAGGACGGCCTACGCACGCGGACGACCGCGCGGGGCCGGGCGCCGCACGACCACGCGAGGCTCACGCCGCACGGCCGCGCGGCGTGTGAGCGCCGTACGACTGCGCGGAGGCGGCCGCCTGGGGCCGCTCGGGGCCCGCGCCGCCTCGACCGCCGGGGGCCTAGGGCGTGTTGCGCCCTAGCCGCCGATCGTCGGCGCGTACGTCCCGAAGCTCCAGATGTTGCCCTCGGCGTCGCGGGCCATGTAGTCCCGCGAGCCGTAGTCCTGGTCGGTCGGGGGCATCAGGATCTCCACGCCGTGCTCCACGGCCCGCCGGTGGTGCGCGTCGACGTCGTCCACCACGATGTACGTCCCGCTGGGGCCCGCGCCCTTCATCGCCGAGTCGAAGACGCCGCCGCGGCCCTTGGAGCCGAGCATCACGGCGCCGTTGCCCTGCGCCAGCTCGGCGTGCAGCACCGAGCCGTCCTCGCCCTCGTACACCGACAGCTCGGTGAAGCCGAGGGCCTCGGTCAGCTGCCGGATGGCCGCCTTGGCGTCCGCGTACAGCAGCGACGGATAGATGCTCGGACGTGCGCCGTTCGTGCCTGCCATGCCGATCACTCCTTCGTGACGACGGCCGGATCGACCACCTGCCGACAGTCTCGCAGCGACCACTGACAACGGCCCGGAAGCGGCCCGGAAGCCGCCCGCCCGCCGGCCCGGGACCCGGCAACCGGGCGAAAAAGCGCTTGCACGGCCCCGTTAGAATGAACTCATGGCCATTCTCCTCGCGCATTAGACGGCGGGAACGTCCGCGACCGTCCACCGCCAATTCCTCCCCTGCCCTGGAGTCTGTCCGTGATCTCCGCCTCCGGTATCGAGCTGCGCGCCGGCGCGCGTGTCCTCATCGAGAACGCTTCCTTCCGTGTCGCCAAGGGCGACCGCATCGGCCTCGTCGGGCGCAACGGCGCCGGCAAGACCACGCTCACGAAGTGCCTGGCCGGGGAGGGCATCCCGGCGGCCGGTGCCATCACCCGCTCCGGCGAGGTCGGCTACCTCCCGCAGGACCCGCGCACCGGCGACCTCGACGTCCTCGCCCGCGACCGCGTCCTGTCCGCGCGCGGCCTCGACGTGCTGCTGCGCAAGATGCGCGAGAACGAGCAGCGCATCGCGGGCGGCCAGGGCGCCACCCGCGAGAAGGCCATGAAGCAGTACGAGCGCCAGGAGACGGAGTTCCTCACCAAGGGCGGGTACGCCGCCGAGGCCGAGGCCGCCACCATCGCCGCCGCGCTCAACCTGCCCGACCGGGTGCTCGGCCAGCCCCTGCACACGCTCTCCGGCGGTCAGCGCCGCCGTATCGAGCTGGCCCGCATCCTGTTCTCCGACGCGGACACCCTGCTGCTCGACGAGCCGACCAACCACCTCGACGCCGACTCGATCATCTGGCTGCGGGACTACCTGAAGACGTACCGCGGCGGCTTCATCGTGATCTCCCACGACGTCGACCTGGTCGAGACGGTCGTCAACAAGGTGTTCTACCTGGACGCCAACCGCGCCCAGATCGACGTCTACAACATGGGCTGGAAGCTCTACCAGCAGCAGCGCGAGGCCGACGAGAAGCGCCGCAAGCGCGAACGCGCCAACGCCGAGAAGAAGGCCGCCGCCCTGCACTCGCAGGCCGACAAGATGCGCGCCAAGGCCACCAAGACGGTCGCCGCGCAGAACATGGCCCGGCGCGCCGACAAGCTGCTGTCCGGCCTGGAGGCCGTGCGCCAGTCCGACAAGGTCGCCAAGCTGCGCTTCCCCGAGCCCGCGCCCTGCGGCCGTACGCCGCTCACCGCCGAGGGTCTGTCGAAGTCGTACGGATCGCTGGAGATCTTCACCGACGTCGACCTCGCCATCGACAAGGGCTCGCGGGTCGTCATCCTCGGCCTCAACGGCGCCGGCAAGACCACGCTGCTGCGGCTGCTCGGGGGTGTCGAGCAGCCCGACACCGGCGCCGTCGTGCCCGGCCACGGGCTCAAGCTCGGCTACTACGCGCAGGAGCACGAGACGCTCGACCCGGACCGCAGCGTCCTGGAGAACATGCGGTCCGCGGCGCCCGACATGGACCTCGTCGAGGTCCGCAAGGTGCTCGGCTCGTTCCTCTTCTCCGGCGACGACGTCGACAAGCCCGCCGGGGTGCTCTCCGGCGGCGAGAAGACCCGGCTGGCGCTCGCCACCCTGGTCGTCTCCTCGGCGAACGTCCTGCTGCTCGACGAGCCGACGAACAACCTCGACCCGGCCAGCCGCGAGGAGATCCTCGGCGCGCTGCGCACGTACAAGGGCGCCGTCGTCCTCGTCACGCACGACGAGGGTGCCGTCGAGGCGCTCCAGCCGGAGCGGATCATCCTGCTGCCGGACGGCGTCGAGGACCTGTGGGGCGCGGACTACGCGGATCTCGTCGCCCTGGCCTGAGCCGGGCGGAGCCTCCTTCCGCCCCTCCGGTGTGATCGAAAGACTGATCCACTGGCTATGGATCATTCGGCCCATCGGTGATCCATCATCTGTGTGAGATCTCCTCGTACCGGGGTGTGTCCTACACGGAAATTGCGGCCGATCCCTTTGTCGACAAGGGATCGGCCGTCGTGCGTCCCTGACCTGGTACTTCGCGGAACAACCCGTTCGGCGGTACGGACGACACTGTGTGGAGGGTCCTATTCCGCTTGTGGGGATGTGCTCCTGTCGTCACAACGATGTCTCACGGACCTTGCCGAATGGGTGGCCATCGACGGCGGTAGGGGTGATCATGAGGAGACCAGAGCGCACTTCCCATGAGGAGGCACGGGTGGCCGAGACTCTGAAGAAGGGCAGCCGGGTGACCGGCGCCGCGCGCGACAAGCTCGCGGCAGACCTGAAGAAGAAGTACGACTCCGGTGCGAGCATTCGGGCACTGGCCGAGGAAACCGGCCGCTCGTATGGCTTCGTGCACCGGATGCTCAGCGAGTCGGGCGTCACGCTGCGTGGACGCGGCGGGGCGACCCGGGGCAAGAAGGCCGCTTCGGCCTGAGCCCCGGGCGGCCCCATCGGCTTCGATAGGTGGCCACCCGGTCGGTCGATCGATCGGCCGGGTGGTTACTGTGCAGTCACTTAGCTGTGCCGTCCTACGGCATCCAGCATGACCGCACTCATCGGAGGCGCCCCATGGCTTCGCCCGAGCAGGACCTCACGCCCGTTCTCGACAAGGACGGCGTACGGCTCACCGTCGACGACGCGCTCGCCACGGTGACGCTGACCAATCCGGCCAAGCGCAACGCGCAGAGCCCGGCCATGTGGCGGGCGCTCGCCGAGGCCGGACGGCTGCTGCCGGGCACGGTGCGGGTCGTCGTGCTGCGCGGTGAGGGGCAGTCCTTCTCCGCCGGACTGGACCGCAGGATGTTCACTCCGGAGGGGATCCCGGGCGAGCCCACGTTCACCGAGCTGGCGGGCCGTGACGACGCCGGACTCGACGCGTCCATCGCCGGATACCAGGAGGGATTCACCTGGTGGCGGCGGAGCGACCTGGTGACCGTCGCCGCCGTACAGGGCCATGCCATCGGTGCGGGCTTCCAGCTCGCCCTCGCGTGCGACCTCCGCGTCGTCGCCGACGACGTGCAGTTCGCCATGCGCGAGACCAGCCTGGGCATCGTGCCCGACCTGACCGGGACGCATCCGCTGGTGGGGCTCGTCGGGTACGCCCGCGCGCTGGAGATCTGCGTCACCGGGCGGTTCGTGGGCGCCGAGGAGGCCGTCGGCATCGGCCTGGCGAACCTCGCCGTGCCCGGCGACCAGCTCGACGGCGCCGCACACGACCTCGCGGCCGCGCTGCTGGCCGCTCCGCGGGATGCCGTGATCGAGACGAAGGCGCTGCTGCGTGGGGCCTCCGGGCGGTCCTACGACGACCAGCGTGCGGCGGAGCGTGCCGCTCAGGCTCGGCGGCTGCGGGACCTGGCCGGCCTGGGGGAGTGAGCCCTGGTCCTCCGGGCCGGGGTCTGTCGGTCGGCTGCCGGTCCGTGGGGGTGTTCGCGCAGTTCCCCGCGCCCCTTTGGGGCGCGGGGGTCACGTTCCCGGGTCGGTCACCGCCGTGACCACCACGGCCACCGTCGGGTGGTTCGGGAGGGCCGTTTCGACTGCTGTGCGGACCTCGCGGGCCACGTCCGACGGGCGGTGGTCCGGCGCCACCGCGATCTCCACGCGGGCGTGCGGCCGCGGCAGGGCCGCCCCGTCGCCCCCGCGCTCCTCCAGATGCACCGCGCGCCCGATGCCCCCGAGCGCGGCCAGCCCGGCCACCCCCGGCACCCCCAGCGCCGCCGCGCCCGCCCGGACATCGTCCGGATCGGCGCCCTCGGGCGCGCGCGAGACCCCGGACGGCCGTACGCCGTCCTCCGCGACGCCCGCGTCCGGCACCCCGCCCGCACCGGGCCCGTCGAACCCTTCGATCCCGTCGAGGACGTCCGGCGCGTCCGCCGTGACGTCCTCGTCCCCCTCCTCCAGCAGGTCCGTGACCCGCAGGTCCACCTCCGTCACCGTCAGACCGAGGGCGGCCGTCGCCGTCGCGGTCAGGGCCGCGCGCAGCCGGGACGCCGTCGCCGGCAGCGGTTCGGCCGCCGTCGCCGCGAAGTCCGCCGTCACCCGCAGCGGGCCGGGCGGCAGCGCGCCCGGCGGCGGGGGGACCGCCGGCTCCTGCGCGTCGTCCGGGTCCGTGAGCGCGATCCGCAGCCGCCCCGGACGCACCCCCCGCACGCCCGCCGCCGCCCGCCGCAGCACGGCCGCCGCGACCCCCTCCACGATCCACGCGCCGTCACCCGGGCCGCCGAGCGGCAGCAGCCTGCCCAGCCCCAGTTGATGCCGCACACCCTGTGCCCATCGCTCCGCCGTCATTGCTCCAGCCTGCCCCATCGCGGGGCGGGAGAGCGCGAGCGCACTTACGGTGGTCGAAGGACGACGACCGAAGGGGCGTACGGCTATGACCGACATGACCAACCGGACGGCGAACCCCGAGGGCGAGAGCGATCCGGTGCAGACCCGCAAGGCGACCCGGCGCGGCGGCGGCGACCCCGCCTCCCGCGGCCGTACCACCATCGCCGACGGCGTCGTGGAGAAGATCGCGGGCCTGGCCGCCCGCGACGTGCTGGGCGTGCACGCCATGGGCAGCGGACTGTCCCGGACGTTCGGAGCCGTGCGCGACCGGGTGCCCGGCAGCGCCAAGTCCGCCGCCACCAGGGGAGTGAAGGCCGAGGTCGGCGAGGTGCAGACCGCGCTCGACCTGGAGATCGTCGTCGACTACGGCGTGTCGATCTCCGACGTCGCGCGCGCGGTGCGGGAGAACGTCGTCGCCGCCGTCGAACGCATGACGGGCCTCGAAGTCGTCGAGGTCAACATCGCGGTCAGCGACGTGAAGCTGCCCGACGAGGAGGACGAGGAGCCGGAGCCCAGGATCCAGTGACCGGCGGCGGTGACATGAGGAGCGCACGATGAACATGGCCGTCGTCGGCATGATCGCCGGCATGGCGCTGGGCTTCGCCGGGTACTTCGGCGGTTTCGGCGCCTTCCTGCTGGTGGCCGCGCTGGGCGCCATCGGCTTCGTGGTCGGGCGGTTCCTGGAGGGCGACCTGGATCTCGGCGAGCTGTTCCGCACCCGCGACGAGCGGCGGGACCGGCGCCGGTGACCTCCGCCACCGGCGCCGCACGGCGCAGACCTCCGGCGGCCGTCGAGCCCGCCGAGCGCGGCGCCACCCGGATCGCCGACCGCGTCGTCTCCAAGGTCGCCGCGCAGGCGGCCCGGGAGGTGCTGCCGCCCGCGCCCGAGAAGGCCGCGGCGCCGTACGCCAACGTCGTCGTGCACCACCGCACGGCCCACGTCCGCATCCACCTGGAACTCGGCTATCCGTGCGACATCGGCGCCCGCAGCGCCGAGGTGCGTCGGCATGTGGCCGAGCGGGTAGGCGCGTTGGTGGGCATGGAGGTGCCGGAGGTCGCCGTCCAGGTGGAACGGCTGCATCTGACCCCGGCACACGGCGCGGCACAGGGGAGGACGCGATGAGCGAGCCCCAGGGCTCCCAGGGCACCACACAGCGGCTGCCGGTCCTGGAGAAGCGGGACCCCAGCGACCCCGGCTGGTCGCCGGACGAACCGTCACCCCCCGTCCTGGACGGGGAAGGAGGCGGCAAGGGCCGCTTCTGGTCGGCGCGCCGCGTCCCCGCGGGCATCGTCGCCCTCGTCCTGCTCGTCGTCTCCGGCGTCTCCCTCTACGACGTCGTCGCGGTCCGCACCGGCCACTCCGCGATGGCCTGGCGCCACGGCCTCGCGAACCAGCTCGCCGAACGCCCCCTCGACGACACGTGGGTGCTGGTCGGCTCCGGCGTGGCGGCCGCGCTCGGTCTGTGGCTGGTCGTCCTCGCCGCCACCCCCGGCCTGCGCAAGGTGCTGCCGATGCGCAGCCCGCGCACCGACGTCCGCGCCGGACTGCACCGCACCGCGGTCGCCCTGGTCCTGCGCGACCGCGCCATGGAGGTGGCCGGCGTGCAGTCGGTACGCGTACGGGTACGGCGCCACAAGGCGGACGTCCGCGCCTCCTCCCACTACCGCGAACTCGACGACGTCCACGCCGACCTGGACACCGCGCTCACCGAGGCGAGCGAGGGCCTCGGCCTGGTCCGGGCGCCGGCGGTGTCGGTGCGGGTCGGCCGGGCCGGACGGAAGGGGTGAGCGGGATGCTGCGGACCGTCAACCGGGTGCTGATCGGGCTCGTCGGACTGGTGCTGCTCGTGTTCGGCGGCGCCGCGCTGGCCGTCGGCCTGGGCGCGTCGCCGCCGTTCTGGTGGATCTACGGCAGCCGCCACGACGTCGTGCTGAGCGACGCGCAGCGCACGAAGTACACGGACAGCGGATGGTGGTGGCCGACGGTCATCGCCTCGCTCGCCGTGCTGGTGCTGCTGTCCCTGTGGTGGCTGGTCGCGGTGGTGCGCCGGCACCGGCTCGCCGAGGTCCTGGTCGACACCGGCGACCAGGACACCGCGCTGCTGCGGGGCCGTGCCCTGGAGCACGTGCTCGCGGCGGAGGCGGCCGGCCAGGAGGGCGTGCGCCACGTCCACGTGCAGCTCAGGGGCCGCCGCGACGCCCCGGCGGTGCGGGTCCGCCTCCAGGTGGAGCCGCATGTGGACCCGGCCGCGGCCCTGCACGAACTCACGGCCGAGGCGCTGGCCCACGCGCGCGACTCGGCGCGGCTGGCCGCGCTCCCGGCCGAGGTCCGCCTGCGCGGCGTCAAGCACCGCGCGGAACGGGTCAGTTGAGACGGCGGGCCGCCCGCCCTGGCTGGTGAGCCTCAGAACCCGTGCAGTGCCCCGCCGTCCACCGGCAGCATCAGGCCCGTCAGGTACGACGCGGCCGGGGACAGCAGGAACGCCGCCACCCGCCCGAACTCCTCCGGCGTGCCGTACCGGCGCAGCGGGATGCGGGACTCGTGGGCGGCGCGCGTCGCCTCCGGGTCCGCCGACAGCCCGTCCAGCTCGCGCACCCGGTCGGTGTCGATCCGCGCCGGCAGCAGGCCCACGACCCGGATGCCCCGCGGGCCCAGCTCGTCGGAGATCGACTTGGCGAACCCGGCCAGGCCCGGCCGCAGCCCGTTGGAGACGGTCAGCCCCGGGATCGGCTCGTACACCGACCCGGACAGCACGAAGCCGATGACGCCGCCCGGCTCCAGCTCCGCCGCCGCCGCGCGCGCGAGCCGTACCGCGCCCAGGAACACCGAGTCGAACGCGGCCCGCCACTGCTCGTCCGTGTTGTCGGCGACGAACCCGGGCGGCGGGCCGCCGACGCTGATGAGGATGCCGTCGAAGCCGCCGAACCGCTCCCGGGCGGTCGCGATCAGCCGGGCGGGGGCGTCGGGGTCGGCGTTCTCCACGGCCACCCCGGCCGCGTCCGGGCCCAGCGCCGCCGCGGCGTCGGCCACCCGCTGCTCGTCCCGCCCGGTGACGACCACCTTCGCGCCGTCGGCGACCAGTTCCCGCGCGGCGGCGTTGCCCAGCCCGCGGGTGGCTCCGGTGACGACGTACACCCGGTCCTTCAGTCCAAGATCCATGGTCCCTATCCTGCCCCGTCCCGCCCGTACAGGGCGAGGGCGGTGTTGACCAGGCCGATGTGGCTGAACGCCTGCGGGAAGTTGCCGAGCTGGCGGTGGGCCGCCGGGTCGTACTCCTCCGCCAGCAGGCCGACGTCGTTGGCGATGCCGACCAGCCGGTCGAACAGCTCCCGGGCCTCGTCGCGGCGGCCGGTGAGATGCAGCGCGTCGGCCAGCCAGAACGAGCAGGCCAGGAAGGTGCCCTCGGCGCCGGGGAGCCCGTCGACGGCGACGCCCTCGGTGGAGTACCGGCGCACGAAGCCGTCGTGGCCCAGTTCCGCGCGCACCGCGTCCACGGTGCCGACCACCCGGGGGTCGTCGGGCGGCAGGAACCCGAAGCGCGGGATGAGCAGCAGGGCCGCGTCCAGTTCGCGGGAGCCGTAGGACTGGGTGAAGGTGCCCCGCGCGGGGTCGTAGCCGCGCTCGCACACCTCCTGGTGCACCTCGTCGCGCATCGTGCGCCAGCCGTCGAGGTCGCCGTCGAGCTCCGGGTACTGCTCCAGGGTCCGCACCGCACGGTCCGCGGCCACCCACACCATGACCTTCGAGTGCACGAAGTGCCGCCGATCGCCGCGTACCTCCCACAGGCCCTCGTCGGGCTGGCGCCACGCCTCCTTCAGGAAGCTCATCAGCGCGCACTGGAGCGACCACATGTGCGGTCTGGTGCTCAGCCCCGAGTCCCGGGCGAGGAACAGCGAGTCCATGACCTCGCCGTAGACGTCGAGCTGGAGCTGGTTGACCGCCTCGTTGCCGATCCGCACGGGCGCCGACCCGGCGAACCCGGTCAGCCACGGCAGCACGAACTCCGGCAGCCGGCGCTCGCCCCCGAGGCCGTACATGATCTGGAGGTCCGCGGGGTCGCCCGCGACGGCGCGCAGCAGCCAGTCGCGCCAGGCCTCCGCCTCCTCGTGGTAACCGGCCGTCAGCAGCGCGCCCAGGGTGAGGGTGGAGTCGCGCAGCCAGCAGTACCGGTAGTCCCAGTTGCGCACCCCGCCGAGCTCCTCGGGCAGCGAGGTGGTGGGGGCGGCCACGATGCCGCCGGTGGGCGCGTACGTGAGCGCCTTGAGGGTGATCAGCGAGCGCATCACGGCGTCCCGGTAGGGGCCCGTGTAGCGGCATTTGGCGGCCCAGGCCCGCCAGTCGGCGACGCTGCCGGCGAGCGAGGCGAACGGGTCGACCGGCTCGGGGCGCGGCTCGTGCGAGGGATGCCAGGTGAGCACGAACGCCACCCGTTCGCCCTCGGCCACGGTGAACTTCGAGTGGGTGCCGAAGTCCTCGCCCCACGTGTGCACGGCGGGCTCGGCGCGCAGCCACGCCGAGTCCGGCCCGGCCACGGCGACGCGGTGGCCGTCGGCCCGCCGCATCCACGGCACGATCGAGCCGTGGTCGAAGCGGAGCCGGATCGTGCTGCGCACGGTCACGCTGCCGCTCAGCCCCTCGACGATGCGCACCAGGTCGGGGAACTCGTCGCGCTGCGGCATCAGGTCGGTGACCCGCACCGACCCGTCCGGCGTGTCCCACTCGGTGTCCAGCACCAGGGTGTCGGCGCGGTAGGCCCGGCGGGTGCAGCGGTCGGCGCCCTCGGGGGCGATGCGCCAGTGGCCGTTCTCCTCGCCGCCCAGCAGCCTGGCGAAGCAGGCGGGGGAGTCGAACCGGGGCAGGCACAGCCAGTCCACGGAGCCGTCGCGGCCGACCAGGGCGGCGGTCTGTTCGTCGCCGATGAGGGCGTAGTCCTCGATGCGCGGGTGCACGCAGGTGCCGGTTCCCGGTGCCCGCGCCGGGCAATCACGGGGTGCGTCCGGACGGGTGACGGGGCGGTACGCGCGTGGCGGGCGCCCCGTCGTCCCTCCGGGAGGGCCGTCTCCCGGCGGGACCGTCGGCTCAGACCGCGGCGGGTTCCGCCGCCTCGGCCGTCTCCGCGGCCGCCCGCTCCGCGCGGTCGCGGGCCTCGCGGCGGACCAGGATCACCCAGCCGACCGGGACGCCCGCCGCGAACAGCCACCACTGGACGGCGTACGGCAGGTTGATGTCGCCGAGCCCGATCCAGCTGCGGTCCTCCTGGGGCGACGGGATCAGCTCGGGGCTGCCGCCCTTGGGCGCCGGGGAGGTCAGCTCGACATAGCCGCCCAGCACCTGCGTGGCGGAGGTGTCGCCGGAGTCGCGCAGCAGCGTGGCGACCTGCGCGCTGTTGATCAGCATGATCTGGCGGTCGGGCAGGCCCTTGACGTTCTTGATGCCGCTGGCCGCCGTCGTCTCGTCCTGGCGCAGCCGCCCGGTGACCGTGATCTCGCCCTTCGGGGGTGCCGGGATCTTCGGGAACGCGGTCTGCGAGGCGGGTGAGGGGATCCATCCGCGGTTGACGAGCAGGGTCCGGCCGTCGTCCAGCACGAACGGGGTCAGCACGTGGTAGCCGACCTCGTCGTCGGTGCTGGTGCGGCGGCGCACCACCAGTTCGTGCGCGGTGTCGTAGTGGCCCTTGGCGGTCACCCGCCGGTACAGGTCCTTGTGCGCGACCGTCCCGCCGACCGAGGTGAGCGTCTCCGCGGCCACCGGCTTCGCCGCGAGCGAGGTGTTGATCACCTTGTTCAGCGCCTGCCGGTGGTCATGGCGGTGCAGCTGCCAGGTCCCCAGCCGGATCATCGTGGGGGCGAGCAGCAGGGCCAGGAGCGTGAGAATCACCCACTGGCGGGTCAACAGGAAGCGGTACACCCCACGACCGTACAACTCGGTCGTGGGGTGCATTCGCCCGGGTACCGGCTCGGCGCGCCGCGAGGGCCGCGCCGGTTCACACCTTGTCGACGATGCCCGCCTTCCCCTCCGAGCGGGCGCAGTGCGCCCCGCAGTACCACTGGCCGTCCACCTCGACACCCTGGCCGATGATCTGCACGCGACAGTGTTCGCAGATGGGGGCCATGCGATGGATCGCACAGGAGAAGCAGTCGAAGACATGCACCGCGCCCTGCGCGTGGACCTCGAAGGTCATTCCGTAGTCGTTACCGCAAACTTCGCATCTCGCCATGGGCCACAGGGTGAGCCGTGGCCGGCGCGCGGGCGAGTGCGTGCCGGGCGAGTCGCCCGGCAATCACCCATCCGTACGGGCCGGCTCGACATCGCGCAGCAGCTGCCCGAACGCCGCCTCGTCCACCACCGGCGTGCCGAACTGGCGCGCCTTGACCACCTTCGAGGTGCCGGAGTCGGGGTCGTTGGTGACCAGCAGGCTGGTGAGCCGGGACAGGCTGGTGGCGACATGGAGTCCGGCCTCGGTCGCGCGGTCCTCCAGCAGGTCGCGCTCGGTCGAGGTGTCCCCGGAGAACGCCACCCGCATCCCCTGCCTGAGGCGCTTGCCGTCCTCGTAGCGCCCGGGGTTGGGGTAGGGGCACGGGGGCCGCTTGCGGGACGGGCGCCAGGTCGTGGCCGCGTAGCCGCCCGAGCCGCCGGCCTGCCGGCCGATGCGCGGGGCGGGCCGGTCCGACCACTCGGTCAGCGGCCGGCACTCGTGCAGCGGCAGCCGTACGCCGCCCGCCGCCGCGGCCGCGAGGCTCGGCCGGAACGCCTCCGCCAGCACGCGCGCGTCGTCCAGCGCGTGGTGCGCCCGGCGCTGGACCACGCCGAAGTGCGCCGCCAGGGACTCCAGCTTGTGGTTGGGCAGCGGCAGACGCAGCTCCTTGGACAGCGCGATCGTGCACAGCCGCTGCCGCACCGGTGCCTCGCGCTGCGCCCGCGCGTACTCCCGGGCGATCATCTGCCAGTCGAAGACCGCGTTGTGCGCGACGAGCACCCGGTCCGCGAGCCGCGTCGCGAAGTCCTCGGCGATGTCCTGGAACAGCGGCGCCCCCTCCAGGGCCTCGCTCGTCAGGCCGTGGATCCACACCGGGCCGGGATCGCGCTCCGGATTGACCAGCGTGTACCAGTGGTCCTCGACCTCGCCGCGGGCGTCCAGCCGGTAGACGGCCGCGGAGATGATCCTGTCGTCGCGGGCCAGGCCGGTGGTCTCCACGTCGACGACCGCGTATCCCCGGGGATACGCGGCCGGCCACTCCGTGCGGGCGGGCCCCGCGGCAGTACGGTCTTCGAGCATGGTCCATGAGGATACGGGCCGGGACTGACACCCCGGGCCCTCAGGTGCCTTGCCGGGCCCGCGCGTTCGAGGGTCGTACGAGTCGACGTGCTGGTATTTGTCCTTATTTAGGACTCTTTGCACCCGCGGTGGGCAACTGCCGTGCCGGGGTGGGAAGTTCGGTTTCCTGGGCCGTCCGGCGGGTGTCGGTGCCGTCCACCGCGTGGGTGCGGTTCCCGGCGGGCGCCCGGTGGCATCCTCCCCCTGTGACGGAGGACGCGACCCCTGACGGCGAGGTCCATGACGACGAGGTCCATGACCGCGAGGCCCCTGACGACGAGGTCCATGACCGCGAGGCCCCTGACCGCGAGGCCCCTGACGGCGACGCCCATGACGGCGAGGCCCACGGCGGCACCCTCGGCTCGCGGCTGAACTGGCTGCGCGCCGCGGTCCTCGGCGCGAACGACGGCATCGTGTCCACCGCCGGTCTGGTCGTCGGTGTGGCCGGCGCCACCGACTCCCGCGCGGCCCTGCTGACGGCGGGCGCGTCCGGGCTGCTCGCCGGCTCGATGTCGATGGCGGCCGGCGAGTACGTGTCCGTCTCCACCCAGCGGGACTCCGAGCGGGCCGCGCTCGCCCAGGAGAAGCGCGAGCTGCACGAGCAGCCGCAGGCCGAGCTGGCCGAGCTCACCGGCCTGCTGGCCGCGCGCGGACTGTCCCAGGAGGTCGCCCGCGAGGCGGCCGAGCAGCTCACCGCCCGCGACGCGCTGCGCGCCCACGCGCGCGTGGAGCTCGGCATCGACCCCGACGACCTCACCAACCCCTGGCACGCGGCCTGGGCCAGCTTTCTCGCCTTCACCGCGGGGGCGCTGCTGCCGCTGCTGGCGATCGTGCTGCCGCCCACGGGGTGGCGGCTGCCGGTCACGGTCGGCTCGGTCCTCGTCGCGCTCGTCGTGACCGGGTGGGCCGGCGCCCGCCTGGGCGCCGCCGACCCACGCCGCGCGGTGCTGCGCAACGTGGTGGGAGGGGCGCTGGCGATGGGCGTCACCTATGCGGCGGGGGCGCTGCTGGGGGCGGCGGGGGCGTAGCGGAGAGGACCCTGCCGGGTCCCTGCCGGTCACTGCCGGGGGCCCGGTCCGGGGCGGCGACGTCCGTCCCACAGGGTCCGCCGCGGGTCCGCGGTGGCTGGTCGCGCGGTTCCCCGCCCCCCCCTTTGAGGGGCCCTGGCAGCCGTGTCCGAAAGGGGCGCGGGGAACTGCGCGACCAGGCCCCACCGGGGCGCGGACGGCGACGCGGTCGGGCGGCATCGGCCCCTCGATGGGCGCTTCGCCCGCCTCGCAGCGTACGGTGAAGTGCGCTCGACCACCCCCCGAGCGCCAGGAAACACAGCAGCTCAGAGCCGAGAAGGACCCTCGTCATGCGCGCCACCACCATCCACGCCCCCTTCGACATGCGCGTGGAGGACGTGCCCGAACCCGTGGTGCAGCTGCCCACCGACGCCGTGGTGCGGGTGCTGCGCGCCTGCATCTGCGGCAGCGACCTGTGGGCCTACCGCGGCGAGGCGGCCCGGCAGCCGGGCCAGCGGATCGGACACGAGTTCCTCGGCGTGGTCGAGGAGACCGGCGGCGAGGTGACCGGCGTGCGCCGCGGCGATCTCGTCGTCGCGCCGTTCATGTGGTCCGACGGCCGCTGCGACTACTGCCGCGAGGGCCTGACGACGTCCTGCGTGCACGGCGGCTTCTGGGGCACGGTCGGCTCCGACGGCGGCCAGGGCGAGGCCGTACGGGTGCCGTTCGCCGACGGCACGCTGGTGCCGCTGCCGAAGGAGGCCGCCTCCGACGACCGGCTGCTGTCCGCGCTGCTGACCCTGTCCGACGTGATGGGCACCGGCCACCACGCGGCGCTGGGCGCGGGTGCCCGGCCGGGCGCCACGGTCGCCGTCGTCGGTGACGGCGCGGTCGGCCTGTGCGCGGTGCTCGCCGCCCGGCGCCTGGGCGCCGAGCGGATCATCGCGCTCGGCCGGCACGAGGTCCGCACCGACATCGCCCGCCGCTTCGGCGCCACCGACGTCGTCGCGGCGCGCGGCGACGAGGCCGTGGCGGCGGTCCGCGAGCTGACCGGCGGTCAGGGCGCGCACGCGGTCGTCGAGGCGGTCGGCACCGAGCAGTCGATGAGCACCGCGATCGGCATCGCCCGCGACGGCGGCGCGGTCGGCTTCGTCGGCGTGCCGCACGGCAGCGGCACCGGCGTGGACCTCAGCGTCATGTTCGACCGGAACATCGCCCTGCGGGGCGGCGTGGCCCCGGTCCGCGCCTACATCCCGGACCTGCTGCCCGACGTCCTGGACGGCACGATCGACCCCTCCCCGGTCTTCGACCTGACGGTGGACCTGGAGGGCGTGCCCGACGGTTACAAGGCCATGGACGAGCGCACGGCCCTCAAGGTGCTCGTCACCAACGGCTGACGCCTGCCGGGCCCGGCTCCTGCTGCCCTGCCGGGCCAGCTCCTGCTGCCCCGCCGGGCCGGACTCCCTCCGCCGCCGCCGGACCTGACGTCCGCTCAGGTCCAGCGGATCGGCAGGGGCAGCGCGGTCAGCAGGCCGGAGACCACGACCACCAGCCCCAGCACGAGCACCTCCGCCCGTGCCGGGGTGTACGCGGACAGCGGGTCGGACGCGCGGCGCAGCCGGACGCGGGCCCACAGGGCGAGCGCGGCGACGACCGCGACCAGCAGCACCTTCGCGACCAGCGTGCGGCCGTACGCCGTCGACGTCAGCACCTCCGTGAGCGCCGCGTGCGGGGGGACGCGGCGCAGGGAACTCCACACGCCGCTCGCCGTGATCGCCGCGAGCAGTACGGCCGCCACGCGCGCGTAGAGCCCCAGCAGCGCGGCCCCCGCGACGGCCCCGGCCGGCTCGTCGCGCCACTGCCGCAGGGTCCGCAGGGCGTGGAGCAGGCCGCCGGACCACAGCGCCGCGCACGTCAGATGGGCGAGGGTCAGCGCGGAGCCGAGCAGCGGGTGGTGCTCGGCCGGCGGGTGGGCGCGCAGCGCCTCCGCGACGATCGCCGCGGCGAGCGGCCAGAGCGCGGTCGCGGGGCGGCGCGAGCGCGCGCAGAGGGCCGCCACGAGGAACGCGTTGACCTCCAGCAGGGCCAACGTGCCGTCGCGCGACTGGTAGAGGCCGCCGACGTCGACCGCGGCGAGGCTGTGCGGGACGAGGTTGCCGGTGGCCACGACCGAGGCGAGGCCCAGCGCGGCGACCAGCCCGGCCAGGGTCGCGTACGGCGTCCAGCCGGCCGGCGTGCGTGCGGGAGCGCCGGGCACCCGCCGGGCCAGGCGGGCCACGAGCGCCTCGCCCAGGGGGACGGACAGCGCGGCGAACAGCACTCCGCGCAGCAGCGCGATGCCGCCGACCCCGGGCGCGGCGGCCTCGCCGGTGCCGGTCAGCGCGGCGGACGGGCCGAGCAGCGGGATCAGCGCGGCGAGCGCCGCGAGCACCAGCACGGCGACGGCCCGGCCGGGGCCGGGTATGGCGGCCTTCTCGTCACCCGTTCGTGTCGACGTCACCCCGAGATCTTCACCAGCCACCACAGAACCGGGCAAGCCCCGAAAAACAACTGACACCAAGCCGTTCCACGCGGGAAGCCTCCGGCGGTTCGGTTCGGTTCGGTTCGGGGCGGGTTCGGGGCGGGTTCGGCGCGGCACCGGTTCGTCGAGTGCGGGTGCGTCGTGCCCCTTCGCGCAGTTCCCCGCGCCCCTCCAGGGGCGCGGGGAACTGCGCGATCAGCCCCCACTCACCCGCGGTGGAGATCACCGGCCGGTTGGCCAGGCGCGCCACTCACCCGCAGGCTCTCCACTGCGCGCCGCTGTCGCCCCACGGGACCGGCGGGTGGGCCCAGTCGGTCGGGCCGCCTGCGAAGGTGATCGGTGAGCGGGCGTGCCGCAGCCGCCCCAGGGGGCCGGTGGTCTCGGCGAGCCAGGCCTCCGGGCCGTCGTAGGCGAGGCCCGGTGCCCCGCGGTCGCCGGCGGCCGGTTCGATCCCGTCCGTCAGCCACGCGGCCGTCCGTGCGAGGGAGAGCCGTACCACCCGCCCGCGCCCCTCCCGCGCCCGCTCGCTGAGCCCCCGCAGGACCGCCGCCGCCAGCAGATAGCCGGTGCCGTGGTCGAGGGCCTGGGCGGGCAGCGCGCCGGGCCGCTCGGGGGTGCCCTCGGTGGTGGCGATCCCGGTGGCGACCTGCACCAGGCTGTCGAAGCCGCGCCGCTCGCGCCAGGGCCCGTACGCGCCCCACGCCGACAACTGGGCGACGACCAGGTCCGGCCGCCGCTCGGTCAGCGCCTCGGCGGACAGGCCGAGGCGGTCCAGGGCGCCCGGCCGGTAGCCGGTGACCACGACGTCCGCGTCGGCGAGGAGTTCCTCGAAGGCCGCGCGGTCGGTGCGCAGGTCCAGGGTGGCCGAGCGCTTCCCGAAGCCCGTGTCCGCGTGCTGGTCCGGGAGTTCGGGGAGCCAGGGCGCGTCGAGGCGCAGGACGTCCGCGCCCAGCAGGGCGAGCGTGCGGGTGGCGACCGGGCCCGCGAGGACCCGGGACAGGTCGAGGACCCGCAGCCCCGCGGCGGGCAGCAGTACCGAGCCGCCGGGCAGGGGCGCGAGCCCCCGCGCGCCCGCCGCCTCGGGCGGGCGGGTCTCGACGAGCGGGTGGGCGGCGACCGCCGTGCCCTGCTCGTGCGCGGCCCACTCCGCGGGTGTGCGCAGGGCGACGGCGAGGCCCCCGGCGCCGTACACGGCACCCTCCACGTCCAGGGCCGCGCGCTCCGCGAGACGGGCCGCCACGTCGTCCGCGGAGGCGTCCGGCGCGAGGGCGAGCGCGCGCAGCAACCGGTCCCGGTGGTGGGGGTAGTTGGCGTGCGTGCGGACCCAGCCGTCGGCGGTCCGCCACCACCGCGACAGCGGCGCGAAGGTCTCCGGCGCCCGCCCGTCCACGGTCAGCAGCCGCTCGCTGGCGAAGGCGGTCGCGACCGCCCCGTCGTCCACCTCGACGAGCGGCGCGTCGGCCCGGCCCGCGCGCCGCGCGCCCAGCTCGGCGGCGGCCAGCGCGCACGCGCCCACGCACGCCCGTGCCAACTCCCGTACGGGCGTGCGCGCGTCGAGGACCCCGTCCCGCACGACGGGCGCCACGCGTGCGAGCAGGGCGGGGTCCCCGCCCAGGGCCGCCCAGGCGGCCGCGGTCTCCCGCAGCACGGGTGCGGCGGGGTCGATCGGCAAGGTCGTCATGATTGAAGTGTGCATTATTGATTCAATCAATGTACGACCGTGGGGGGCGAGGCCCGCACCGCTACCGGGCACCTCTGCTGTCGGGCACCCCCGCTACCGGGCACCCCCGCCGCGCCCCCTCACCGCGTGACCGCCGCCAGCGCGTCCGCCGTGCCGAAGCCGTAGAACCCGTTACGGTTCTTGGTGCCCTGGCAGACCGCGTCCACCTTGCCGTCGCTGTTGATGTCGTACGGGTCCGTGCACGGCGTGGCGTCCGCCTCCGCGTACAGCAGCGCCTTGACGAGGGCCGCCGACGCGTGCGGATGGGTTGACTTGATCAATGCGGCAACGCCGACGACATGCGGGGTCGCCATCGAGGTGCCCGCCATGTAGCCCCACTTGCCGCCGGGCAGCGGGCCCAGGATCAGGCCGCTGGTGGCCGGGGGCGCCGGCGCCTGGTAGGCCGTGGAGTCGCCGCCGGGCGCGGCTATGTCGATCACGCCGAGGCCGTAGTTGGAGAACGACGACTTCAGCCCCTTGGCGCCGGTCGCCGCGACGGTGACCACACCGGGCAACTGGGTCGGGATGTCATAGCACTTGTGCGGGTCGACGACGCGGTCGACCGGGGTGGCGTCGTTGGGGGAGACCGGGTCGGTGATGGAGTGCGACGCCAGGTCGTAGCTCTCGTTGCCCGCGGCCGCGACGTTGACGACCCCCTTGCGCTCGGCGTACTGCGAGGCGCGGGTGATGGCGTCCACGAGCGCCTTCTGGTTCGGGTCGTCCTTGCAGTTGAAGTACCAGGGGTCGGTGTAATAGCTGTTGTTGGTGACGTCCACGTGGTGGGTGGCCGCCCACATGAAGCCGCAGACGACGGCCTCGGTGTAGAAGTACCCGGCGGTGGTGGCCACCTTGATGCCGGCGACCTTCACGCCCGGCGCGACCCCCGTGATGCCGACGCCGTTCTTCGCGCCCGCGATCTCACCGGCCACATGGGTGCCGTGCGGGCTCTCGGCCGCCGTGGGCCGCCACGCGCCGTCGGTCGTGTCCGGCTTGCCCGACACGCAGTTGACCGACGCGTCGCGGTCGAAGTTGGGCGCGATGTCCGGGTGGGTGTCGTCGACGCCGGTGTCGATGACGGCGACGGTGACCTTGCTGCTGCCCAGCGTCTTCTCGTGCGCCTTGTCCGCCTTGATCGCGGGCAGGTCCCACTGGAGCGGTTCGAGCGGGTCCTGGCCGTCCGTGGCCTCGGCCCCGGCGGCCGCGACCTGAGCCTCGGTCAGCGCCTTCGGGGTGCCCTCGTCGGTCGTCGACTGCGCGGGCAGCGGCGCGTTGCGGGTGTTGCCCGCCGAGTCCACCCCCGGCACCTTGCGCACGGTCGCGGCGAAGTCGGGGTTGGCCGAGTGCACGACGATCACGCCGATCTGGTCGTACGACGTCACGATGGTGCCACCGGCGTCGGCGATCGCCTTCTTCAGATAAGGCGAAAGACCGTGCCCGGCATGGACGTTGACGACATAGCTGAGTTCGGTGGCGTCGGCCGGTGCGGCCTGCGCGGTGGACTCCGCGAACGGAACGGCCGAGGCCGCCGACGGAAGGAAGCCGAGCGAGGCGGTCAGCGACAGCACGACCGGTACGGCGAGCGCGAGCCGGCGTCCGGAGCGCAGATGAGCCATGGGATCTCCACATCATCCGTGAGCGAGATGCCCGGGACGCCGATGGGGCGACTGGGCAGGTACATGACGGGTGTGCAGGGTGAAGCTATCTCCCGCGCTCACCGGCCAGCAATGGCGTCCCGGCTCCGATCGGGTGCGATCGGGTGTGTTCGCGAAAGAAGCAGAAGGAGTTGAACCGGTCCTCGCGTGGCGCCGTGACCTTGGACAGGGGACGCCAGCAGGATCGAGGCCCCCCGTCGGCATCACGCAAGGGAGCCGGACCATCACTCCCTGTCGCGTGGGCCATGAGTCCTGTGAGGTCGGAACCCGTATGCCCGTGACGCGAGGAGACTCCGTGGCCACCGAGACACCGCCCCCCTCGAAAGAGCAACACCGGCTCCCGTCCGCCGAGGAGTTCGTCGCGGAGCAGTCCAGCGCCGAGTTCGGTGAACTGCGCCGCGCCCACCGCTCGTTCGCCTTCCCGGTGACGGTCGGCTTCATCGCCTGGTACCTGCTCTACGTGCTGCTCTCCAACTACGCCGACGGCTTCATGGGCACCAAGGTGGTCGGCAACATCAACGTGGCGTTCGTCCTCGGCCTCGCCCAGTTCCTCACCACGTTCCTCATCGCCTGGGGGTACTCGCGGCACGCCGCCGCCGACCTCGACCCCAAGGCGGCGGCCATCAAGTCCCGGATGGAGGGCGACGCATGAGCCCCGCGCAGAGCACGCTCCTCGCGGCCGGCGAGGCGAGCCAGCACCGCCCGCTGATCATCACCCTGTTCGCGGTGTTCGTCGCCGCGACCCTCGTCATCACCGTCTGGGCCGGCCGGCAGACCAAGGACGCCGCCGACTTCTACGCGGGCGGCCGCCAGTTCACCGCCTTCCAGAACGGCCTCGCCGTCTCCGGCGACTACATGTCCGCGGCCTCCTTCCTCGGCATCGCGGGCGCCATCGCCCTCTTCGGCTACGACGGCTTCCTGTACTCCATCGGCTTCCTCGTCGCCTGGCTCGTCGCGCTGCTCCTGGTGGCCGAGCCGCTGCGCAACTCCGGCCGCTACACGATGGGCGACGTCCTCGCCTACCGGATGCGCCAGCGCCCGGTCCGCACCGCCGCGGGCACCTCCACGATCGTCGTCTCGATCTTCTACCTGCTGGCCCAGATGGCGGGCGCGGGCGTCCTGGTCTCGCTGCTCCTCGGCATCACCAGCGACGCCGGGAAGATCGGCATCGTGGCGCTGGTCGGCGTCCTGATGATCGTCTACGTCACCATCGGCGGCATGAAGGGCACCACCTGGGTGCAGATGGTCAAGGCCGTCCTGCTGATCGCGGGCGCCCTGCTGCTGACCTTCCTGGTGCTGCTGAAGTTCCACTTCAACGTCTCGGACCTGCTCGGCAAGGCCGCCGACAACAGCGGCAAGGGCTCGCCCTTCCTCCAGCCCGGACTGAAGTACGGCGCCACCGGCACCACCAAGCTGGACTTCCTCTCCCTCGGCCTCGCCCTGGTCCTCGGCACCGCGGGCCTGCCGCACATCCTCATCCGCTTCTACACGGTGCCCACCGCCAAGGCCGCCCGTAAGTCGGTCAACTGGGCCATCGGTCTCATCGGCGCCTTCTACCTGATGACCCTCGCCCTCGGCTTCGGCGCCGCGGCCCTCATCAAGCCGGACGAGATCATCGCCTCCAACAAGTCGGGCAACACCGCGGCGCCGCTGCTCGCGCTGCACCTCGGCGGGGTCGACTCCGACTGGGGCGCGATCCTGCTCGCCAGCATCTCGGCGGTCGCCTTCGCCACGATCCTCGCCGTGGTCGCGGGCCTGACCCTCGCCTCCTCGTCGTCCTTCGCCCACGACATCTACGCCAACGTCATCAAGAAGGGCACCGCCACCGACAAGGAGGAGGTGCGCGCCGCCCGCTGGGCCAGCGTCGGCATCGGCGCCGTGTCGATCGTCCTGGGCGCCCTCGCCCGCGACCTGAACGTGGCCGGGCTCGTCGCCCTCGCGTTCGCGGTCGCCGCCTCAGCCAACCTGCCGACGATCCTCTACAGCCTGTTCTGGAAGCGGTTCACCACCTCGGGGGCTCTCTGGTCGATCTACGGCGGTCTGGTCACCGCGGTCGGCCTTGTGCTGTTCTCACCGGTCGTCTCCGGCAAGGAGACGTCGATGTTCCCGCACGTCGACTTCCACTGGTTCCCGCTGGAGAACCCCGGCATCATCTCCATCCCCGTCGGCTTCCTGCTCGGCGTGGTCGGCACCCTGCTCTCCAAGGAGCGGCCGGACGCCGCCAAGTACGCGGAGCTGGAGGTGCGCTCCCTCACGGGCACCGGAGCCCACTGACCGCGCACACCGGCCGCGCCGCGGGATCCCACGAGTCCCGCAGCGCGGCCGTTTCGTAGGGACCTACGACACGGCCGCGTCCCACCTCGTGGGATCGGGACGCTGGTGTTGTCGGTCCCGTCACGTAGGCTCGCAGATGACGGAGATACGCCGTGACGAGCCGGTGACGGCGGACGCAGCGGACGATCCACCACGAGGGAAGGGGCCCACGTGCTCATCGACACCTACGGCCGCGTGGCGACCGATCTCAGGGTGTCCCTGACCGACCGGTGCAATCTGCGCTGCACGTACTGCATGCCCGAAGAGGGGCTGCAGTGGCTGGCCAAGCCCGACCTGCTCACCGACGACGAGATCGTCCGGCTCGTCGACATCGCCGTCACCTCGCTCGGCATCGAGGAGGTCCGCTTCACCGGCGGTGAGCCGCTGCTGCGGCCCGGCCTCGTCGGCATCGTCGAGCGGGTCGCGGCGCTCACCCCTCGCCCCCGGATGTCCCTCACCACCAACGGCATCGGCCTCAAGCGCACCGCGGCCGCCCTGAAGGCGGCGGGCCTGGACCGGGTCAACGTCTCGCTGGACACCCTGCGCCCCGAGGTCTTCAAGGCGCTCAGCCGCCGCGACCGGCATCAGGACGTCCTCGACGGACTGGAGGCCGCGCGGACGGCCGGCCTGACCCCGGTCAAGGTCAACGCGGTGCTGATGCCCGGCCTGAACGACGACGAGGCCCCCGACCTCCTCGCCTGGGCGCTCGACCACGGCTACGAACTGCGCTTCATCGAGCAGATGCCCCTCGACGCCCAGCACGGCTGGAAGCGCGACGGCATGGTCACCGCGGGCGACATCCTGGCCTCCTTGCGCACCCGCTTCGAGCTGACTCCGGAGGGACAGGGCGAGCGCGGCTCGGCGCCCGCCGAGCGCTGGCTCGTCGACGGCGGCCCGCACCGCGTCGGCGTCATCGCCTCCGTCACCCGCCCGTTCTGCGCGGCCTGCGACCGCACCCGGCTCACCGCCGACGGGCAGATACGCACCTGCCTGTTCGCCACCGAGGAGACCGACCTGCGGGCCGCCCTGCGCTCGGACGCGGGCGACGAGGAGATCGCGCGGATCTGGCGGCTGGCCATGTGGGGCAAGAAGGCGGGCTCGGGCCTCGACGACCCCTCGTTCCTCCAGCCGGACCGCCCGATGTCGGCCATCGGGGGCTGAGCCGGCCCGCCCGGAGGCCGAGCCGGGGGGCGTCAGCCCTCGGAACCCTCGGGTTCGCGCCACTCGTCGAGCGGGACCACGTCCTTCAGGAACCCCCGCACCGAGAGGAACTGCGCGAGGTGCTCCCGGTGCTCCTCGCAGGCGATCCACGTCTTGCGCCGCTCCGGCGTGTGGATCTTCGGGTTGTTCCAGGCGAGCACCCAGACGGCGGTGGTACGGCAGCCCTTGGCCGAACAGATGGGGGTCTCGTCACTCACGGGATTTCGTCTCACGGTAGGCCGGAAAAGGCGACGCCGAGCAGCCACGGGGGGAGCTGCCCGGCGTCGGTCCGTCGCTCCGACGGGGGATGCGGAGCGCGTACGCAGTATGTCACGGGTCACCCCGCCCCCGGCACCGGAACAGCACTATGGATCTGAGCTTTTCCTGAGCTTGATGGAGAGCCTGATTCCGGTTGACCCGGGCGTCCGCGACCCCCTTTCGCGGCCGTCGGCAACCGCCGCGGTCAGGCCCCTTCGGTGTGCTCCTCGCGCGTCTTTGCGGACGGTTCGCCCGCACTCCCGTCCGCGCCGGACGGGGTGTGCGGCTCCTCCTCGCGCGGCGCCGAGATCATCGGCCGCAGCGGCACGGACACGAACGTCGACGGCAGCGACGGCGGCCGCTCCCGCCCCGCGTTGGCGACCACGACGGCGACGTAGGGAAGCAGGGCCCCGAGCACCAGCGTGACGATGGCGACGGGCCGTTCGACGTTCCACAGGGCCGCCGTCAGGACGACCGAGACCGTACGGATGCTCATCGAGATGACATAGCGCCGCTGCCTGCCGCGCACGTCCTCCGCGAGGCCGGTCCGCGCGCCGGTGATCCGGAACACCTGTGCGCCGCCCCCACCGCGCTGTTTCCGCATCACGATCCACCATCCGCCCGCATCGGCTCTCCCCGGCCCGAACCCGTCGTCCCCGCCTCGGCCGGGGAGCCGGGGCGGACATCCCCACGGTACGCCGCACCCGCGCCGCCATCGAGACCGGGGCACGAGCCCCGATGCGCCGGGTGGCCGCACCCGGAATGCGCCGGACGGCCAAACGGCCCACGCTGGACGCAGTGCTCACGTCACGCACGAGGAGGCAGCCATGGGCTGGTTGTGGGCGATCATCGTGGGGTTCGTACTGGGCCTGATCGCCAAGTTGGTCATCCCGGGCAAGCAGCACAGCCCGCTCTGGCTGACGACGATCTTCGGCATGCTCGGCGCGATCGTGGGCAACGCCCTCGCGCGCGCCTTCGGCGTCGAGGCGACGTCCGGCATCGACTGGACCCGCCACTTCTTCCAGCTGATCGCCGCGATCGTCATCGTGGCGCTGGGCGACATGGCGTACATGGCGCTGTGGGGGAACAAGAAGGCGCAGCAGCGGGCCTGACCCCCGCGCGAGTACCGACCCCCGCGCGACACCTGACCCCGCGCGAGGCCGGACGCGGAGCGCGGGCCGCCTCCCTGAGGAAGCGGCCCGCGCCCACGCCGTCGCAGGAACGCTCAGGCGCCCGTGACCTCGACCGCGGCCAGGTTCTTCTTGCCGCGGCGCAGCACCAGCCAGCGCCCGTGCAGCAGGTCCGAGACGGCCGGGACGGCGTCCTCGGCGGTGACCTTCTCGTTGTTCACGTAGGCACCGCCCTCCTTCACGGTCCGGCGGGCGGCGGACTTGCTGGCGACCAGGCCGACCTCGGCGAACAGGTCGACCACCGGGCCGAGCTCGGCCACCTTGACGTGCGGCACCTCGGAGAGCGCCGCGGCCAGCGTCCGCTCGTCCAGACCGGCCAGCTCGCCCTGGCCGAACAGCGCCTTCGACGCCTCGATCACGGCGGCCGTCTGGTCGGCGCCGTGCACCAGCGTCGTCAGCTCCTCGGCCAGTGCCCGCTGCGCGGCCCGCGCCTGCGGCCGCTCCTCGGTCTGCCGCTCCAGCTCCGCCAGCTCCTCGGGGGAGCGGAAGGACAGGATGCGCATGTAGGTCGAGACGTCCCGGTCGTCCACGTTCAGCCAGAACTGGTAGAACGCGTACGGCGTCGTCATCTCCGGGTCGAGCCAGACGGCGCCGCCCTCGGTCTTGCCGAACTTGGTGCCGTCCGCCTTGACCATCAGCGGGGTCGCCAGCGCGTGCACCTGGGCCTCGGGCTCCAGGCGGTGGATCAGGTCCAGGCCCGCGGTGAGGTTGCCCCACTGGTCGCTGCCGCCCTGCTGGAGCGTGCAGCCGTGACGGCGGTACAGCTCCAGGAAGTCCATGCCCTGGAGCAGCTGGTAGCTGAACTCCGTGTAGCTGATGCCCTCGGAGGACTCCAGACGCCGGGCGACCGAGTCCTTCGTAAGCATCTTGTTGACGCGGAAGTGCTTGCCGATGTCCCGCAGGAACTCGATGGCCGACAGACCGGCCGTCCAGTCCAGGTTGTTCACCATGACCGCGGCGTTCTCGCCCTCGAAGGACAGGAACGGCTCGATCTGCGAACGCAGCCGGCCGACCCAGTTCGCGACCGTCTCCGGGTCGTTCAGCGTGCGCTCGGCCGTCGGGCGCGGGTCACCGATCTGGCCGGTGGCGCCGCCCACCAGGGCGAGCGGCCGCAGCCCCGCCTGCTGGAGCCGGCGCATGGTCAGCACCTGCACCAGGTGACCGACGTGCAGGCTGGCCGCGGTCGGGTCGAAGCCGCAATAGAACGTGACGGGACCGTCCGCGAGCGCCTTGCGCAAAGCATCTTCGTCCGTGGACAGGGCGAACAGGCCCCGCCACTTCAGCTCGTCGACGATGTCCGTCACGTCTCTCGCGTCTCCTTGATGATCTTCGGGCGGCCGGGTGACAGCCGGCCGCGAACGCCTACGAGGTTATACGCCCTGGCTGACAGAGCTCATATTGAAGTCCGGCACCCTCAGGGCGGGCATCGCAGCCCTAGTGAACCAGTCGCTCCACTCGCGCGGCAGCGTCTTTTCCGTGCGCCCGGCCTCGGCGGCCCGGCCCAGCAGGTCGACCGGCGACTCGTTGAAGCGGAAGTTGTTCACCTCGCCGACGACCTCGCCGTTCTCCACCAGATAGACGCCGTCCCGGGTCAGTCCGGTCAGCAGCAGCGTCGCCGGGTCCACCTCGCGGATGTACCACAGGCAGGTCAGCAGCAGCCCGCGCCCGGTGCCCGCGACCATCTCGTCCAGGGAGCGGTCCGCGCCCCCGTCCAGGATCAGGTTCCCGATCGCGGGCGCCACCGGCAGCCCGGTCAGACCGGCGCTGTGCCGCGTCGTCGTCAGGTGCTTCAGCTCGCCGCCGCCGACCCACTCGGTGGCCCGCACCGGCAGCCCGTTGTCGAACACCGACTCGTCGCCGCCCGAGGAGTGCGCCACCACGAAGGGCGCGGACTCCAGGCCCGGCTCGTTCGGGTCGCTGCGCAGGCTCAGCGGCAGATCGGTCAGCCGGTCGCCGATCCGGGTGCCGCCGCCCGGCCGGGAGAACACCGTGCGGCCCTCCGCCGCGTCCCGGCCGGACGCCGACCACAGCTGGTAGATCAGCAGATCCGCGACCGCCGTCGGCGGCAGCAGCGTCTCGTACCGCCCGGCCGGCAGCGCCACCCGGCGCTCGGCCCAGCCGAGCCGCACGGCGAGCTCGGCGTCCATCGCCAGCGGGTCCACGTCCTTGAAGTCCCGCGTGGAGCGGCCCGCCCACGCCGAGCGCGCGCGGTCCGGGGACTTCGCGTTCACCTCCAGCGTGCCGGTGGGCTGGTCGTGCCGCAGCCTGAGCCCCGCCGACGTGCCCAGGTACGTCGACACCAGCTCGTGGTTGGCGAAGCCGTACAACTCCCGGCCGCCCGCCCGCGCGCGGGCGAAGGACTCGCCCAGCGCCGGCGCGAAGTCGGTGAAGACCGCCGACGACGTCTCCGCGGGCGCGTCCGTGAAGTCGGGGGAGTGCGGGGTGCCGGTGACCAGCGGCTGCGCGTCCTCGGCGGGATGTGCGCCCCGCGCGGCGGCCTCGGCGGCCCGCACCAGCGGCTCCAGCTCGTCCGCGGTGACGGCGGACCGCGACACCACCCCCGAGGCGGTGCCCTCCTTGCCGTCGACGGTGGCGATGACGGTGAGCGTGCGCCCGCGGGTCACGCCGTTGGTGGTGAGCGCGTTGCCCGCCCAGCGCAGATTCGCGGTGGAGTGCTCGTCGGCGATCACGACGCATCCGTCCGCGCGGGACAGCGCCAGCGCCCGCTCGACGACCTCGTGCGGCTTGTGCGCCTTCTTCGGACCCGCGCTCATCGACCGGCCTCCTGCGTGGTGTTAAGGATGTTGACGCCCTTGAACAGGGCGGAGGGGCAGCCGTGCGACACGGCCGCGACCTGGCCCGGCTGGGCCTTGCCGCAGTTGAACGCGCCGCCGAGGACATACGTCTGCGGGCCGCCGACGGCCGCCATGGAGCCCCAGAAGTCGGTGGTCGTGGCCTGGTAGGCGACGTCCCGCAGCTGTCCCGTGACGCGCCCGTTCACGATCTTGAAGAAGCGCTGGCCGGTGAACTGGAAGTTGTAGCGCTGCATGTCGATGGACCACGACCGGTCGCCGACCACGTAGATCCCGCGGTCCACGCCCCCGATCAGGTCCTCCGTCGACATGCCCGCCGGGTCCGGCCGCAGCGACACGTTGGCCATCCGCTGCACCGGCACATGACCGGGGGAGTCCGCGTAGGCGCAGCCGTTGGACCGCTCGAAGCCGGTCAGCCGGGCGATCCGCCGGTCCAGCTGGTAGCCGACGAGCGTGCCGTCCTTGACCAGGTCCCAGGACTGGGCCGCCACGCCCTCGTCGTCGTAGCCGATCGTCGCGAGGCCGTGCTCGGCGGTGCGGTCGCCGGTGACGTTCATCAGGTCCGAGCCGTAGCGCAGCTTGCCGAGCTGGTCGAAGGTGGCGAAGGACGTGCCCGCGTACGCCGCCTCGTAGCCGAGGGCGCGGTCCAGCTCCGTGGCGTGGCCGATCGACTCGTGGATGGTCAGCCACAGGTTGGACGGGTCGACGACCAGGTCGTACAGGCCCGGCTCGACGCTGGGCGCGCGCATCTTCTCCGCGAGCAGCTCCGGCATCCGCTCCAGCTCGCCGTCCCAGTCCCAGCCGGTCCCGGTGAGGTACTCCCAGCCGCGCCCGGCGGGCGGTGCGAGGGTGCGCATCGAGTCGAACTCGCCGCTCGACTCGTCGACCGACACCGCCGTCAGCTGCGGGTGCAGCCGGACCCGCTGCTGCGTGGTCACGGTGCCCGCCGTATCCGCGTAGAACTTGTTCTCGTGCACGGTGAGCAGGGACGCGTCCACGTGGTCGACCCCGGGCGCGGCCAGCAGCCGCGTGCTCCAGCCGGCGAGCAGCGCCGCCTTCTCCTCGGCCGGCACGTCGAACGGATCGATCTCGTACGACGACACCCAGGTCCGCTCGGCGTGCACGGGCTCGCCGGCGAGCTCCACCCGCCCCCACTGCCCGTCCGCGCCCGTGGACCGCGCCCCGGCCGCGCTGATCACCTGCGCCGACAGCTTCGCCATGGCCACCGCCTGCGAGGCGACCTTCGCGGCGGCGTCCGGGGTCAGGTCCACGCCCGACGCGAAGCCCCAGGTGCCGCCGTGCACCACGCGCACCGCGTACCCCAGGTCGGTGGTGTCCGAGGAACCCGCGGGCCGGGCGTCCCGCAGCCGCCAGGACGCGCTGCGCACCCGCTCGAACCGGAAGTCCGCGTGCTCGGCCCCGAGGGAGCGTGCGCGCGCGAGCGCGGCGTCCGCCAGGGGCCGCAAGGGCAGTGCGCGGAACGATTGATCGATTTCATGGGCCATGGGCGGCCTTCCCTTCGGTCATGGCGCGATTCGGGTGAGTGAACCATGTCGTCGAACGCTGTGGCGTGGCTATTCGGCCGTGGCGGCAACGACGAGATCCTGGCCGGGAGTCGTGGGGCCGAAGACCGGCGCGAGGCGCTGTCGGCCGGTTAGGCTCGACGGGCGATCACGCCGGACGAGCCGTTGTGGTCTTCGTGTTCCGGGAGAGGCGGTACCACCCCATGAGCAGCGCAGGCGGGGCGTCCCAGGCGCCGGACCCCCGACTCGTACGCCTGGCTGGGCAGTCCCGCAACTTCGGGTTCCTGCTGCCGCACCTTCCCCTGCTCGTCGCGTACGGAACCGCGGCCGAGAGCCATGTCTTCAGCGATCCGAACACCTCGCTGATCAAGTCCCGCCAGTTCGGCGAGGCCATGGCCGCCGACCTGGTCAACCGGGGCCGGGTCCGGCTGGAGGGCGGTACTCAGTTCGACCGGCTGCGGGCACTGGACCGGGAGGGATACCTCCACGGCGACGTGGGCGCAGCCTTCCACGAGGTGCGCACGCTCGGCAACGACGCGAACCACTCGGGGCTCGACAGCGCCGACGACGCCTTCCGAGCGCTGCGCACCTGCTTCCGTCTCGGGGTCTGGTACCACCGGCTGCTCACGGGCTCGCGCCAGCAGTTGCCGTTCGTGCCGCCCAGCCCCGACCGCACCCCCGCCGCCGAGAACAAACGCCTGCTTCGGGACGTCGCCCAGGCCCGCAAGGATCTCGAAGAGGCCCGCCTCAGCTACCACGACCAGGCGTCCCAGGCCCAGGCCGAGCAGGCGGCCCGGAGCGCCGTCGAGCGCGAGCTCGCCCAGGCGCAGGCCGAGCGCGAGCAGCTGGCCCGTGCGGTCGCGGCGATGCAGGACCGGCTCAAGGAGTACCAGGCCGCCGCCGACACCACGCGCATCAGCCGCAGGCGGGCCGATATCACCGACCGGGCTGCCGCGTCGGCGGCCGTCGCGGAGCGCGCCCGCCTCCTCGACAACGCGGAGCAGGCATCCCGCGAACCCCTCACCGAGGTACAGGTCCGCAAGCGGCTCGACGCGATGCTAGCGGCGGCCGGCTGGGACGTCCAAGACGGCGGCGCGGATCTCAACCTTCATGTCCAGGGCGACCGGAGGGGCAACGGCGTCGCCGTCCGCGAGGTCACCACCGCCAGAGGCCGCGCCGACTACGCCCTCTACGTCGACCGCAAGCTCGTCGGCGTCATCGAGGCCAAGCGCGAGGGCGCCGACCTGTCGGCCGCCGAGGCCCAGGCCGACGGTTACGCCGACCACCTCACCGACGCCCAGCAGCGCCTCAGTGCCTGGCGTACGCCGCTGCCGTTCCGGTACGTGAGCGACGGCGGCGAGACCCGCTTCCGGTCCGTCCTCGACCCGGACTCCCGCACCCGCCGGATTTTCTCCTTCCACCAGCCGCGCACCCTCGCCCGCTGGGTCCGCCAGGCCGAGGAGGACGAGCAGGCCCCCAGCTACCGGGCCCGCTTGCGGTTGCGCATGCCCGACCTCGACGAACGCCCGCTGCGCCCGGCACAGATCAAGGCGGTACGCGGCGTGGAGGACTCGGTGGCACACGGCAAGGGCCAGCAGGGGATGGGCCAGTCCCGTTCCCTTGTCCAGATGGCCACCGGCGCGGGCAAGACGTTCACGGCGGTGACGTTCTCGTACCGGATGCTCAAGCACGCGCGCGCCGAACGTGTCCTGTTCCTGGTCGACCGCAACAACCTCGGTGTGCAGGCGTTCGCCGAGTTCGAGAACTTCAAGACCCCTGACACCGACCGCAAGTTCGCCGACCTCTACAACGTCCAGCGCCTCGGCGCGGAGGGCATGTTCGCCTCCTCCAAGGTCGTCATCTCCACTGTCCAGCGCCTCTACATGGAACTCACGGGAGCGAGTCTGCCGGGCACCGAACACGGTGACGGCGAGATCGACTACGACGTCGACGTGCCGGGCGGCATCGAGGTCGGCTACAACGCCGACATCCCCCCGGAAGCCTTTGACCTGATCGTCGTCGACGAGTGCCACCGCTCCATCTACGGCAAGTGGCGTTCCGTCCTCGAGTACTTCGACGCCCCCGTCGTCGGCCTCACCGCCACGCCCGTCGCCCAGACCTTCGGCTACTTCAACGGCAACCTGGTCAGCGAGTACTCGTACCCGCAGGCGGTCGCCGACCGCGTCAACGTCGACTTCTCCGTCTACGAGATCGAGACACGCATAACGGCCGAGGGCGGTGTCATCGCGCACGGCACGATTCCGGTCCGTGACCGCCGCACCCGCCGCCAGCGCTACGAGGACATCGACGAGGACATCGAGTACGGCGCCAGGCAGGTCGGTGTCGGAGTCATCAGCAAGGACCAGTTGCGTACGGTCGTCCAGACCTTCCGCGACCGCCTGTTCACGGAGATCTTTCCCGAGCGCGCCCGACACGACCCGGAAACGGGCGTGCTGCGCTGGGACGAGATGTACGTGCCCAAGACGCTGGTCTTCGCCAAGAACGACAACCATGCGGAGGAGATCGTCGAGGTCGTCCGCGACGTCTTCGGCAAGGGCAACGACTTCTGCGTGAAGATCACCAGCGCGGCCCGCAACGCCGCCGAGCGCCTCGCCGCCTTCCGCAACCTCCCGGAGCTGCGTATCGCGGTCACCGTCGACATGATCGCCACGGGCACGGACGTGAAGCCGCTGGAATGCCTGCTGTTCCTGAGGGACGTCAAGAGCTGGGCGTACTTCGAGCAGATGAAGGGCCGGGGCGCCCGCACCCTCTCCCTGACGGACTTCGAGAAGGTCACCCCCGGTGTCGGCCCCAAGACCCGCTTCGTGATCGTCGACGCGGTCGGCGTGACAAAAAAGCCGAAGATCGACGCCGCACCGCTGGAACGCCACACGGAGAAGCAGATCAGCCTAGAGAAGCTGCTCCGCAAGACCGCTGCGAACACCATCGAGGAGGAAGAGGTCTCCACCCTCGCGGCCCGCCTCGCCAAGCTCGACATCCAGATGACGGACGAGGAGCGCGCCGAGATCCAGCGCCTGAGCGGCGGACTGGAACTGACGAAGATCGTTCACGGGATGGTCGAGGCCGTCTCGGCGGACCGGCAGCTGGACGTGCGGGAGGCCGCTGAGCGTGCGGGCCGGGACCCCGAACGCGCGGTACGCGACCTCATCGAGAAGGCCGTCCGCCCCCTCGCCGCCGCACCGCCGCTGCGCGCCCGCTTGCTGGAGATGCGACGCGCGAAGGACATCCTGTACGACGAGAACGGCACCGACGAACTGGTCCGAGCGGGGGCCGCCGCCGACGAGGACACGGCGACGCAGACGGTCCGCGACTGGCGCCGGTACATCGCGGACAACCGTGACGAGATCGCGGCGATGTCCATCGCGTTCAGCGCCGGCTCCGACGTGCCGCCGGGTGTCGCCATGGACAGGCTCAAAGACGTGGCCCGCAGCATCGCCCGCCCGCCGCGCGCCTGGACTCCGGACAGGCTGTGGAAGGCGTACGAGAAGATCGGCGAAGCAGTGATCGACGGGGCCCGGCGCAGGCACGCGGATTCCGATCTGCTGGCCCTGCTCCGGTACGAACTCGCGGGCGGCGCCGCACAGGGCGTTCCGGCACCGCGCCCGTACGAAGAGCTCGTACGCGAGCGCTACGAGGCGTGGCTCACCCGCCAGGAACAGGCGGGCGCGCGTTTCACTGAACGCCAGCGCTGGTGGCTCGACCGCATCGCCCTCGCGACGGCCGAGCAGGTACGCTTCGACACTGCCGACCTCGACTACGCTCCTTTCACCTCGCGCAACGGCACGGACGGGTTCATCGCCGAATTCGGGGGGAAGCGGGCGGAACACATCATCATTGACCTGGACAAGGAGCTGAGCGCGTGACGACCGACTCGGGTGTGGGGCCGAGAGGTTCGGAGGCCGAGGGTGACGTCATGAGGGAGCTGCCTGCCGGGTGGGTTCGGGCGACGCTCGGGGAGTTGGGCGTTGAGGTTCAACCTGGATTTGCGAGCGGTAAGCACAACCGTGACGGTGAGGGAATTCTTCATCTCCGTCCGATGAACATCACCCGTAACGGAATGCTGGACACGCTGGATGCGCGTTACGTTGTTGATGACTCCGACCGGCGCGTCGTGCTGGGTGACGTTCTGTTCAACAACACCAACAGTCCGGCGCTTGTGGGGAAGACGGCGTGGGTTGACTCTGCCAAGCCAGTCGCTTATTCCAATCACATGACGCGACTGCGGGGCCCGGAAGGGCTTGAAGGCAGGTTCCTCGCTGCGCAGCTGCACCATATGTGGGCGACAGGATATTTCAAGTCGATTCTGAATAATCATGTAAATCAGGCAAGCGTTTCCCGTAAAGCGCTCCTGGATACAGTGGTCGTTATCCCGCCCCTTGCCGAACAGCATCGCATCGTTGCCAGACTGAGTGATCAGCTGGCGAATATCGAAGCAGGAGAGGCGGCGGTCGTGGCCGCCATTACCGCCTCCGATGTCCTAAGAAATCAGATCACAGGCGATGGTGCATGCGGAGGGCTTAGCAGGGTTGAGCGCTTCCCTGTCCCGATCGATTCCGCAGATGTGGATGACGGGAAGCTTCCCTATCTCCCGAGCGGATGGAGATGGGTACGTCTCGGAGAGCTTGCTGATGTCGTTGGCGGGGTTACGAAAGACAGTAAAAAGCAGAGCGATCCCGCATACGTCGAGGTTCCGTATCTTCGGGTCGCGAATGTTCAGCGTGGGCGAATCGTGCTCGACCGAGTGGAAAAAATCAAGGTTCCAGAGAAAAAGGCAGAATCTCTGAGGCTTGAGGTCGGTGACGTTCTTCTCAATGAAGGAGGGGACCGGGACAAGCTGGGCCGCGGGTGGGTGTGGGAAGGGCAGATAGAGAAATGCATTCACCAGAATCACGTATTTCGCGCCCGTGTTACAAGAGATACCCTGGATCCCCGCTTGCTCGCGTGGCATGCGAATGCGTTTGGCAAGGACTGGTGTGACCGTAACGGAAAGCAGACAGTAAATCTTGCTTCCATCAGTCTTCGAAGGATCAAACTACTTCCTGTGCCTGTGCCGCCGAAAGCCGCGCAGCGAGATCTGGTCAAGCTGATCGAAAGCCGTTTGGCGGAGGCGGAAACCGCTGCGGAGGTGGCCCAAGGGGTGTACGAGCAAGGCGTGACCTTGCGGAAGGCCCTTCTTAACGCCGCCTTCACCGGTTCCCTGGTTCCCCAGGATCCCGACGACGAGCCCGCCTCTGCCGTCTTGGACCGGCTCCGAGCTCTGCAGACAGTCAGCGCCAAGCCGACAGGTCGTAAGCGCGAGCCCGGTACAACGTCCCAGGCGGCCCCCCAGACCTCCGGCCGACTGGTTTCCCCCGGCGTCCAGGAAGCCCTCCCCCTGTGAGCACCATCATGAGCAGCAGTACCGATACGCCCCCCACGGACCCCGCTGGCGCCGGGGACTCGCCCACGCCTGGCGCGACGCCTGCCCCCCCTGCGGGAGGCGAGGCCAAGACCAAGGCCGCCCCCGCCGCCCCGGTCTCGACCTCCACCCTCGTCAACCGCCTCTGGTCGTACTGTGAACTGCTCCGCCACTCCGGCGTCTCCACCCTGGACTACGTCGAGCAGCTCACGTACCTCCTCTTCCTGAAGATGGCCGACGAGCGCACCAGCCACCCGGCCGTCTTCCGGCGCAACGCCCCCGAGCGGCCTCTCGTTCCCGAAGGCCGCGACTGGAAGAGCCTGACCACCCGATCCGCCGAAGCGCTGCTCGACCAATACGAGTTCATCCTCAAGGATCTGGGCCAGCGCGGCGGCACCATGCTCGGCGAGGTCTTCACCAAGGCGCAGAACAAGATCCATGAACCGGCCGTCCTCGAACGCCTGATCAAGGACCTGATCGACCCTCACACCTGGACCACAGAGAACCAGGACCTCAAGGGCGACGCCTACGAGGGCCTCCTCCAGCGTGGCGCCGAGGACCGCAAGACCGGCGCGGGCCAGTACTTCACACCCCGCCCGCTCATCGACGCGATGGTCGACTGCGTGCAGCCGAAGCCCGGTGAGTGGATCACCGACCCGGCGTGTGGCACCGGCGGATTCCTCATCGCGGCGCACGCCCACCTCGTCCTGAACCACGAGGACGAGCTGTACGGCGACAAGGGCCGCGACCTCCAGACCGGCGCCATCACCGGGTACGAACTCGTCCGCGAGACCGGCCGTCTCGCCCTGATGAACATGCTGCTGCACGGCATCGGAAGCTCCGAGGCCAAGCCGCTCATCACCATCCAGGACTCCCTGGCTCGCCCGCCGAAGCGGCACTACGACATCGTGCTTGCCAACCCGCCCTTCGGCGTCGGCTCGGTGACCGGCGAGTCGTACACCTCACGCACCGACTTCTGGGCGCCGACGACGAACAAGCAGCTCAACTTCGTCCAGCACATCTACAACCTGCTGAAGACCAACGGCAGAGCCGCCCTCGTTCTCCCTGACAACGTCCTCTTCGAGAGCGGGGCCGGCGAAACCATCCGCAGGAACCTCCTCAACCTGTGCGACGTCCACACCCTCCTGCGCCTGCCCACCGGCATCTTCTACGCCAACGGAGTCAAGGCCAACGTCCTGTTCTTCGACAAGATCGGCCAACGCTCCGGAGGCCGCCCTGGCACGCGCAAGCTCTGGGTCTACGACTTCCGTACGGACCAGCGCTTCACGCTCAAGCAGCGGCAGTTGGGCCGCCAGCACCTGGACGACTTCGTCGCGGCCTATCACTCCGGCGGCACGGACTTCGCGAAGCGCACCCCGAGTGACCGCTTCCGCGCGTACGACTACGATGAGTTGATCACCCGCGACAAGGTCAACCTGGACATCACGGTGCTCAAGTCCGGTGCCGCCGCCACGGAGTACGCGTCACCGGACGTGATCGCGCAGGAGATCGTCGACGAACTCGAAGTGGCACTGGCCCAGTTCACAGCCGTGGCCCGCGCCCTGAAGAAGGGCAACCCGCCGACGGCCGACGACAAGTAGCGCCGGGCGGCGGGCCGGTAGTTCACCGAGAACCACCGGCCCGCCGCTGTTCGTCAAGCTCCGCGCTCAGAGCTCGCCCGCGATCACACCTGCCCGGAACGCGGCCCACTCCGACGCGGTGAACCGCAGTGGTTCCCGATCCGGGTTCTTCGAATCGCGTACGGCCCGTGCGCCATGCGGCAGTTCGGCGACCTCGACGCAGTCGTTCTCGGCACCACTGGCTGTTGCCTTGCGCCAGACAGCGCCATTGAGGTCTTGGTCGTACAGCTCAGTTTTGCGGTCGATCACTTCCGGAAGCCTTCTTCCAGCTTGGCGATGTGTACGAGTGAGTCCTCGACGGGCAGGGCGGTGGCGCGAATGCGCTCGTACGCCCGCTCGAACGGGACCGCGTCTTCGCCTTCAACGTACGTTGCTGTACCCGCGTTCTCCAAGAGGACGACGCTCGGCAGCGGTGCCCGGAACTTGGTGAGCGAGAAACCGCCTTCAAGCCCTGGATGAGGTGTTGCGTCGAGGGGCATCAACTGCACTGTCACATTGGGTAGCTCGGCGGTCTCGCGAAGTCTGCGCAGCTGCTCTCGCATCGTGTCGGGCCGGCTTGCGAACCTCAGGTGCAAGGCTGCCTCGTGGATGATCGCCCAGAACTCCGGAGGGGCGTCAGGTCGACTGAGCACGGCCTGGCGAGCCATGCGCACCTCCGCCAAGGCGGTGACCTCTTCGATGCTTCGGGTGGTGGTGATCCCGACGATCGTCTCGCGCGCATAGGCGGCGCTTTGTAGCAGCCCCGGAATCAACAGGGGCGACCATGAACACACCACCTCGGCGTCCGTCTCCAGGGAGATGTAGTCCGCGTAGAGCGGGCCGACGACCTGCGAATACGCCTGCCACCACCCCTTCTTCGCCGCGTCGTTCCTCAGCTGCTCCAGAGTGTCGCGAACCTCGTGGTCGTTCACTCCGTAGATCGTGAGCAGCTTGTCCAGGTCGGCGGGTCGGATCGCCTGTACGGCATTCTCGATCTTCGACATCTTCGGGCTCTGCCACGCCATCGCGGCGGCGGCGCGCTCCAGGTTCAGGCCAGCCTCGTTGCGGAGCCTGCGAAGTGCTCCTCCTAGTCGGCGGCGCCTGACGGTCGGGGCCAAAGGGGCGTTCGGCATACCAGCATGATGTCATTCGCGCCATGCCCTGACAGGAGGTAAAGGGAAACAATAACCCGATCGGGTAGAAAGGTTGCAATTTCAGGGGGTGTGTGGCCACCCTCAAGTCATCGTAAAGCAAGGCAAGTCCACACCCGACGCAGAGGAGCCCCCATGCCTCACTCTCTCGGCTGGTGCCACACCCCCACCCCCTCCGGCTTCGTTCTCCACCTCACTGCCACCCCCGACCACCTGCATGCCACCCGCTCTCTCATCGCCAGGACGCTCTCCGGTGCCGGGATGGTTGAAGACCTCGTGTACTCGGCGCAGTTGGTGATGTCCGAGCTGTGCGGGAACGCGGTCCGCGCGTGTGGTGACTTCGTTCCACTGGTAGCCGAGGTGGAGGTCACGTCGTCCGGGTGCGGCGATGACGCGGGGCGAGGCGTCCGGGTCAGGCTGCACGACCCGTACCGCCGGACGCTGCCCGTGCGGGGCGGCGGTGTGCGGCTCGACGATCCTGAGGCGGAGTCGGGGCGCGGTCTGCCGCTGGTCGATCTGCTCGCACCGGGGTGGCGGGTCGCGGGCGCGCCGGTCGGCAAACAGGTGCGCTGCTGGATTCCGGGCCGACCGGGGCGTGATGTCTGACAGGCTGAAAACCGTACCGCGCGGGGCCCTGGATGCCGACCTTGCACCTACCCTGGAAGGGAGTTGATCGCCTGCGGCCCGGTCGGCCGGTTCCGATGCGTTCTCGGAGCGCTTCGTGCCCGGGATCCGACGCTGCCGCAACAGGGGGTGGCCTGTCGGCGTATCTACTCGGACAGAGACGTTCGAGAACGGGTGGGGCATGGCGGCAGAGCGCGACGACATCGGGGCGAGAGGGCCGGAGGCGCACTGGACGGCGGACGGGATCCTACGGCGCTGGCGACGGTTCTTCGAGCAGAAGCCGAGCCTCAGAGGGCTGACCCGGCTGGAGTTCACCGAGCACATCGCGTACCTGCTCTTTCTCAGGCTCGACCATGAACGCGCCCAGCGCACCGGGATGTTCGCGAGTCCGCCGATCGCACCGGCGGACAGCTGGCCGAGTCTCGTCCTCGCCGGCGGGGAGAATCTGCACGGTGCCCTGACCCGGTTGATGGCCGAACTCGGCAAGGTGAACCCGCAGGATCCCCGCCGGGCCGTCGCGAGTGTCCTCTTCCACGACTCCCGCCCCTGGCCAGCCGACAAGATGGCAGATCTGGGACGGCTGATCGTCGAGGAGTTCGATCCGTACCGCTGGTCCGACGTGCCTCGGGACGAACTCGGCTCCGCCTTCTCCCTGTTGATAGCGGACTGCCGGGACGATATCCGTGCCAAGCGGGAGACGGGCCAGTTCCTCACCCCGCCCCACCTGCTTACCGTCATAGCCAAGGCGCTCGCCCTCACCCCACGGGACCGCGTGATCGATGCGGCCGTCGGGGTCGGCACCAGCCTCATCGCCGCCCACCGCGAGATGGCCGCGCACGGGGGCCGCGTGGACGCCGCCGCCATCGCGGGCGCCGACATCGACGTGCAGATGTGCCGCCTGGCGACGATGAACGTGCTCCTCAACACCGGGCGCCAGTTCCACGGCGTACCGCCGGTACTGCGCGCGGACTCGCTCGACACGAAGGATCGCCTGGTACGCCGGTACGAGTCGGACGTCCCCGCCACCGTCGCCATCTGCAACCCGCCCTTCAAGAGCAACGTTGAGGCGAACACCGAGCGGCGGAGTGACTTCTGGGCGCAGAACGCCACGCTCCCGGCCAACTTCCTCCAGCACCTGGCCGTCACCCTGCCCCAGGGGGCCAGGGCGGCCGTCTTCGTCCCCGACGGCGTGCTGTTCCACGGCGGAGCGGCGGCCACCATCCGCAGGACGCTCCTGAGGAACTGCGACGTGCACACCCTGCTGCGGCTGCCGACCGGCATGTTCCACGACACCGGTTCCAAGTCGAACGTCCTGTTCTTCACCAAGTCCTTCCGGCGCCCGAACGGCGATCCCGCCACCGACGAGCTGTGGGTGTACGACGCCCGAGACCTGCACCACACGGACACCGAGAACCCGCTCACGGAAGAGGACTTCGCAGAGTTCCTGGAGGCGTACCGGCCCGGAGGGGAGGGGCGCGCGGGGCGCGTCGAATCGGCGCGCTTCAGGCGGTACAGCCGGGACGACGTGCGCGACATAGCGGACAGCGGCAGCGCCAGTCTCGATCTGAAAGCCCATCTCGCCGACGCGCCCGACGACTTCGGCGACCCGCGCGAGATCGCCCAGTCGATCGTCGACCGCCTCGGTGACGCACAGCGGAGCTTCCAGGTGGTTCTGGACTCGCTCGACTGATGCTCCTCGCGCCGCCCGCACTCGCCGCTCCCTGCTAGCCGGAACAGGAACCATGAACGCGACTCCCCAGCAGTCCGCAGCACCCGTCCCCGCCCCGGTCCGCCAGACCGAGCGGGCCTTCGACACGACGTACCCCGGCCTCATCGACGTGAGCGACTTCGGCAACCGGCCGCCGGAACAGACCCAACCCGCTTTCCGCTCCCGTGCTCTGGCGGCGCACGCCGTGCGCATCATGACCGACTGGACCCCCGAGCAGGCGGCCGACTGCGTCATCGACGGAGGCCAGGACCAAGGGATCGACGCCATCGCCATCGACGAGGCGAACGCACACATCTACCTCGTGCAGGCCAAGTGGAGCCCGGACGGGACGGCCAAGGCGGACGAGACCGCGGTCCACAAGCTCTTCGCAGGGCTCACCCTCATCGACTCCGGAGAGGCCGCCCAGTTCAACCCTCGCGGCCAGATCCTCGCCAAACGGGCACACGACCTGATCGGCGAGAAGAGCACCCGGATCACACAGGTGATCGCCCTCATGGGGACGAAGCCGCCTTCGCCGGGTGTGCTGCAGGTCATCAAGAACGGCGAGAACGAGTTCAACTCCCATGGTGAGTACGTCGACCACCACTTCCTGCACGCTCCTGACATCCACGGCCTGGTGTTGCGGGACCAGCAGAGCGACCCCGTCACGCTGACGGCGACACTCCACCCCTGGTTCAGCGTGCCCTCGCCCTACCTCTCCTACGAGGGCGTCGTACAGGCCGAAGAGGTCGCGACCTGGGCCGAGCACGGCAACGAACTGTTCGTCCGCAACATCCGCAACCCGCTGGGGCTCACCCCCATCAACAAGGAGCTGCTGGACACGCTCACCGGAGAGCCGTCCCACTTCTGGTACTTCAACAACGGAGTCACCGTCCTGTGCGACTCCCTGGAAGCGGTGCCCGGATCGCAGAAGTTCCCCGAGCGCCACCCCGTCCGCCTCACCGCCAAGGGCGCCAGCGTCGTCAACGGCGCACAGACCGTGCGTTCCGTCATCGACGCCGCCCAGCAGTCCGAGGAAGCCGGACTCGCCCAGGTCACCGTTCGCTTCATCGTCACCGGTGGCGACACCGAGTTCGCCAACCGCACCACCCAGGCCACCAACCGCCAGAACCACATCACCGAGCGCGACCGCATCGCCCTCGACCCCGTCCAAGCGGTGCTCATAGCAGAGTTCCGTGCCGAACTCGGCCTCGTGTACAGCGTCCGCCGCAGCGAACTCGAACCCCAGGACGACGAGGGCTGCTCCGTCGTGGAGGCCGCGTGCGCGCTCGCCTGCGCCCACACCGGCAGTAGATTCGCGGCCCGGCTCGTTGCGTCCGGCTCCACAGACGTGCTGTGGGAGCGGGGAAGCAGCGGTATCTACGACCCCCTCTTCCGCTCTGTACCCAGCGTGTACGCGATCTGGAACGCCGTGAACGTCCTGCGGGCCGTGCGTACGGCTCTGCGTACGGAACGCGAACAGTACGCCGGGCGCGCGGCCGCCGTCATCGACGACGGCACGTTCCTCATCACCCACCTGGTGTTCCGGCAGCTCCTGGACCAGGACGCCGGCATGGGCGAGCCGGACCAGTCGCTCGCGTGGGCCGCCGAGGCCAAGCAGCAGGTGCCCGGCCTGGTGAAAAGGGCTGTACCGGCGCTCGTACGGGCCCTGGACGAGGTGGGGGCACGGTCAAGTCTCCAGCGGGTGTGCGCCGACCCCGGACAGGCCGCCGACCTCGTGACCGCGGCCCTGACAGTCCTCGACGGCGGAGGGGGCGAGGATGCCGCCGCGCAGTATCGGCGTCAGGAGGACAAGCCGCGCAAGACTCGCAGGCCCAACGCGGTGCACGTCATCGTCGACAGGGGCGCCCTCGACGAAGGAGCGCCCCTGCATCTGGCCCTGTACCTCCAGCCGGAGAAAGAGGCGCTTGCTGCGTGGCTGGACGCGAACCCGCGCCGGGCACTCGCGAAGTGGACCAACACCAACCGGGCGCGCCCGATCGTCTGGGCCGCCGACGGCAACACGTACTCGCCGAGCGGTCTCATCGCACGCATGTGGGAGCTGGCGGATTGGGAAGGGCGCCCGGTTTCGAACCAGGGCACCGCCCGCTGGGCCACGCAGGACGGAGAGACGCTTGCCATCCTCGCCCGGCGGCTCCTCGACGGCTTGGAAGGGGAGAAGGACTCCGAGTGACAGCCGTGGAGCCGTGGACAGGTCAGCCGTGACGCGAACCCCTTATTTGTAGTTACAGTGGAAGCTGTGTAGGCACAAATGAGGGGTCGCCGCTATGAGCACCATCTCCGTCCGTGAGTTCTCGTACAACCCCAGCGCGGTTTTCGCTCGTGTGGAGAAGGGGGAGACCGTTGAGGTCACCCGCCACGGCAATGTCATCGCGATACTGGTCCCGAGCGGCGGCCCGATGGAGCGGTACGCCCACCTGGTGGCGCAGGGCAGGATCAAGCTCAAGGCGGCCACCGCGGTCAATCTGGCGGACTTCCCTCGGTACGACGTCGGCGACGATGCGCCGGACCCCCTGGAATCGCTGCTCGCCGAGCGCGAGGAGTACTACCAATGATCTACATGGACTCATCGGCATTGATCACGTTGCTGACAGGGCGGGCTAACGCCTCCGCGCTGGAAGCCTTCCTCGCGGGCTTTCCCCTCTCGCCACTGGCCACGTGCACCGTCGGGTTCGTGGAGACCGTGCGACACCTGGACCGGGCGGGAAGTTTCCCGCAGGCCCTGGCGGATCTTGATGAACGGGTGACGGAGATTCTCCTCGGTCGGGAGGTCCGCGACCTGGCCACCCGTGTCGACCCTGGCCTGCGTGCGCTCGATGCCCTCCACGTGGCGAGCGCGCTTTCACTTGAGCGAGATCTGGTGGCGCTCGTCACGTACGACCGCCGGATGTTCGACGCGGCGTGCAAGGAAGGGCTGCCCGCCCGCGCCCCAGGTGTGGAGGACTGATGCAGACCGCCTCCTGCGGGTCGTCGACTGTAGAGACCCCACAGGAGGCGAGCCGCGCCACTGTCGGTGCCCGATTGCCCGCCGACGCACCCGGACCGATAGGTTTTCGAAGAAGCCGCCTGTCATCCAGGTGTTCGGGCGGGTGAGATCAGACCGCTATCGAAAGGGTGATCCGTTGAGCCGCTCGGTTCTCGTCACCGGAGGCAACCGGGGCATCGGCCTCGCCATCGCCCGCGCATTCGCCGAAGCCGGCGACAAGGTCGCGATCACGTACCGCTCGGGGGAGCCGCCGGCCGCCCTCAAGGAACTGGGCTGCCTCGCCGTCAAGTGCGACATCACCGACTCCGAGCAGGTGGAGCAGGCATACAAGGAGATCGAGGCCGAGCACGGCCCGGTCGAGGTGCTCGTCGCCAACGCGGGCGTCACCAAGGACCAGCTCCTGATGCGCATGTCCGAGGAGGACTTCACCTCGGTCGTCGACACCAACCTCACCGGCACCTTCCGCGTGGTCAAGCGCGCCAACCGCGGCATGCTGCGCGCCAAGAAGGGCCGCGTGGTCCTGATCTCCTCGGTCGTCGGTCTGCTCGGCTCCGCGGGGCAGGCGAACTACGCCGCCTCCAAGGCCGCCCTGGTGGGCTTCGCGCGCTCCCTCGCCCGTGAGCTGGGTTCGCGCAACATCACCTTCAACGTCGTCGCGCCCGGCTTCGTCGACACCGACATGACCAAGGTGCTCACCGACGAGCAGCGCGCGGGCATCGTCTCGCAGGTCCCGCTCGGCCGTTACGCGCAGCCGGAGGAGATCGCCGCGACGGTGCGGTTCCTCGCCTCGGACGACGCCTCGTACATCACTGGAGCCGTCATCCCTGTTGACGGCGGACTGGGAATGGGTCACTGATCATCATGAGCGGAATTCTCGAGGGCAAGCGCGTCCTGATCACCGGTGTGCTGATGGAGTCCTCCATCGCCTTCCACACCGCGAAGCTGGCCCAGGAGCAGGGTGCGGAGATCATCCTGACCGCGTTCCCGCGGCCCACGCTGACCGAGCGCATCGCCAGGAAGCTTCCCAAGCCCACCAAGGTCATCGAGCTCGACGTCACCAACGAGGAGCACCTCGGGCGCCTGGCCGACGTCGTCGGCGAGGAGCTCGGCGGCCTCGACGGCGTCGTGCACTCCATCGGCTTCGCGCCGCAGGACGCGCTCGGCGGCAACTTCCTCAACACGCCGTTCGAGTCGGTCGCCACGGCCATGCACGTCTCGGCGTTCTCCCTGAAGTCGCTGACCATGGCCTGCCTGCCGCTGATGCAGAACGGCGGCTCGGTCGTCGGCCTCACCTTCGACGCCTCCTTCGCCTGGCCGCAGTACGACTGGATGGGTCCGGCCAAGGCCGCCCTGGAGGCCACCAGCCGCTACCTCGCGCGCGACCTGGGCAAGCAGAACATCCGCTGCAACCTCATCTCCGCGGGCCCGATCGGCTCCATGGCCGCCAAGTCCATCCCGGGCTTCGGCGAGCTCGCCTCCGTCTGGGACAACCGCTCCCCGCTGGAGTGGGACCTGAAGGACCCGGAGCCGGCCGGCAAGGGTGTCGTCGCGCTGCTGAGCGACTGGTTCCCGAAGACCACCGGCGAGATCGTGCACGTCGACGGCGGTCTGCACGCCATCGGCGCCTGATCGCCGACCGCCGCACCAGGCGTCCTGGTCGCCGACCGCTCCACCAGGTGAGGGCCCGCATCCCGCGAGGGGTGCGGGCCCTCACCCGTTCGGCCCATCCGGCCGGGCGGGCAAGGGTCCGGGACGCGCACTCTGGAAGGGCGCTCACCTGGCGTTTTTTCCTCCCCAGCGTCACCGAGGAGGTTCCCTTGTGCGTCTGTCCCGCAGCCTGGCCACCGCGACGGTCGCCGTCGCGCTGGTGATGTTCCTGCCGAACGAGGCGACGTCCTACGCGGGCGCGCAGGACGGAAAGCCGCTCCCGGATCTGTTCGGGGCCGACTGCCGGATCTCCGTCCGCGGCTCCCATGTGATCGCCCACTGCCACAACCCGTATGTCGACACCGACCGCGTGAGCCTGCACGTGGAGTGCGCGCGCTGGTGGGACCTCGACACCGACGGCACCCCGGTGGACGTCGGCCCCGCGCTGACCGTACGGCTGACCGGACGCTGCTGGAAGGAGGTCCGCACGGCCTGGGTCGGCCACGAGAGGGTGGCGGGCTGAGTGGCTGAGCCCATCGACTGCGGCTGCGGGGCGCCCCGTCAGGGGCGCGGGGAACTGCGCGGAAGGGCCCCACCGGCCCGCGCCGATCCGCGACCGGCACCACCCCCAGGGGCGCGGGGAACTGCGCGACCGGCCACGACGGGCCCGCCGGGGGCATGGGGCTCAGCCCAGGGGGTTGGTGGGCCGGCACAGGTAGGGATAGCTCGCCGCCTCCGCGGCAGCGGCCTCCGCGTCGCCCGAGCGGATCGCGTCGACGAGCCGCGTGTGGTCCATGTACGTCTCCGGCGTCAGCTCCGCGCCGACGTCCCCCCGCAGCCAGTCCCGCAGCACCTCGCCGAGATCGGCGTACATCGCCGTCATCACGTCGTTGTGCGAGGCCGCCACCACCGCCAGGTGAAGGGTCGCGTCCGCGGCGACGAACGCCTCCGCGTCGCCGGACTCCCACGCCTGCTCACGCCGTACCAGCAGGGCGTCCAGCTGTTTGAGGTCCTTCTCGGTGCGCCGCTCGGCGGCCAGCCGCGCCGCGGCCGACTCCAGCGTCGAGCGCAGCTCCGCGATGTGCCCGGGGTCCGCGTCGGCGAACCGCCGGTGCATCACCCCGGCCAGCTCGCTGGTGGCCACGACGTAGGTCCCCGAGCCCTGGCGGATGTCCAGCAGGCCGTTGTGCGCGAGCGCGCGGACCGCCTCGCGGACCGTGTTGCGGGCCACCCCCAGCTGCTCGACCAGCTCCGGTTCGGTGGGGATGCGGGAGCCGACCGGCCACTCGCCCGAGGTGATCTGGTTCCGCAGCGCCGCGATGACCTGCTCGCTCAGCGCCGACCGGCGGGGATGGCTCAGAGGCATGGGCAACCTTCGCACGGGAGGGCCGCGGGCAGGCGGTCGGGGGATGGACAACCAATCATCCCATGATTCTATGATGGACGGCATGGTGAGCGAGGAGAACCGGCCCGGCGGGTCGACGACAGTCACGGCATCGGGCCCCGGCGGGGGCGTTGGTACGGCCGCCAAGGGGTCCGCGGAGTCCGGCGCGTCCCCGAGGCGGGCGCGGGCCTGGTCGACGCGGCTCGTCGTGGTCGGCATCGTGCTGTCCGCGCTGAACCTGCGCCCCGCCATCACCAGCCTCGGCGCACTCCTCGAGGAGGTCCGCGACGGACTCGGGATGAGCGGCAGCGTGGCCGGCGTGCTGACCTCCGTGCCCCCGCTCTGCTTCGCCGTGTTCGGCGTCATGGCGCCCCGGCTGGCGCGCCGCTTCGGCCCGGCCGCGGTGGTCTGCGCGGGCATGGCCGCCATCACGGCGGGCCTGCTGATACGGCCCTACGTCGGCGGCACCGCCGGATTCCTGGCCGCCAGCGCGCTCGCCCTCATGGGTATCGCCGTCAGCAACGTGCTGATGCCGGTGATCGTCAAGCGCTGGTTCCCCGACCGGGTCGGCTCGATGACCGGCCTGTACTCGATGGCGCTGGCCCTCGGCACGTCGGCCGCGGCGGCGGTGACGGTCCCGCTGACCGACGCCCTGGGCGGCAGCTGGCGCTCCGGCCTGACCGCCTGGGCGTTCCTCGCGGCCGTCGCCGTACTGCCGTGGCTGCCGCTGGTCCGCGACCGCGCGGCGGGGGTACGGACCCCCTCGCGGCCCGACGCGCAGCCCGCCTCGCGGACCATCGCACCGACCACCGCGCAGACCACCCCGGACGAACCCGCGCTGCGGATCTCCCGCAGCCGTACCGCCTGGGCGCTCGCCGTGTTCTTCGGCCTCCAGGCCACCGCCGCCTACATCACCATGGGCTGGATGCCGCAGATCTTCCGGGACGCGGGCGTCTCCGCGGGCACGGCCGGGGTGCTGCTCGCCGTGACCATGGTGATGGGCGTCCCGCTCGCCTTCGTCATCCCCCGGCTCGCCACCCGCCTGCCCCACCAGGGCCCCATCGTGCTCGCCCTCGGCGCCTGCGGCCTCGCCGGATACACGGGTCTCTTCCTCGCCCCGGCCGCCGGGGCCTGGGTCTGGGCGGTGCTGCTCGGCGTCTCCAACTGCTCGTTCCCGCTGGCCCTCACCATGGTCGGGATGCGTGCCAGGACGGGCGCGGGCGTCGCGCAGCTGTCGGCGTTCGCGCAGAGCACCGGCTATCTGCTGTCGATCCCGGGCCCGCTGCTGGTGGGCGTGCTCTACCAGAGCAGCGGCGGCTGGGGCCTGCCGATCGCGCTGATGGCCGGCCTCATGGTGCCGCAGATGGCGGTCGGCGTCCTGGCGGGCCGCGACCGCACGGTGGAGGACGAGGCGGCGCGCGGAGGGCCCCGGCGACCGGGCGGCGTGCGCGAGGTGCAAGACTGAGCCCATGCCAGTGCTCGATCCGAACCCTCCGAACGGCCAGAAGAAGATGCTGATCGTCTTCGGCTCGTTCTTCGCCATCTTCGCGGTCATCGCCATCGTCGCGACCATCGTCTCGCCCTGATCCGCCGCCCATGGTGGTGCTAGCCCCCCTGTCCCCTAGGGGGTGAGGGTCAGGGTCAAGTGGGTGGGTCACCGGATGGGGCGGGGGCCGCCGGATCCGTACCGTCGAGACGTGGCCGCGAGGAACGCGGCGCGGACGACTCGGAGACACCGGAGGCACCCATGTCGGCCCCCACGCACACCCGGCCCCACCCGGCCAAGGCGGCAGGCGTCGACATCAGGCTGCCCTGGTGGGCGCTCGCGCTGCCGACGCTGGCCTTCATCACCCTGCTCGCGCTGATGCTCAACGCCTCGGACGCCCAGGCCGCCGGCGACCCCGTGGTCACCCATCTCCTGGACCGCGTGCAGAGCCTCATGGGCCGCTAGGGCCTGTCCGGCAAACCCGTCCGCCCCATGGCACGGACCCGGCCGATCCGCGAATCCGCATGTCAACTCCCTGCGCCCCTTGGCCTGTTTCATGCGAAGCTGGTTTCCATGAGCGTCGCAGAACCCCGCAGGATTGTTGTCTTCCGTCATGCGAAAGCCGACTGGCCGCAGGTGACCGATCATGAGCGCCCGCTCGCTGACCGGGGCCGCATGGACGCCGCGGTCGCCGGCCGCAAGCTCGCCGACGGCGGCATCCCCTTCGACCTGGCCCTGTGCTCGACGGCGATCCGGACCCGGGAGACCTGGAAGCTGGCCGTGCACGAGCTCCCGCACCGGCCGAAAACCGTCTACGAGGAGCGGCTCTACGAGGCCTCGCCGGGCGAGCTCATCGCGGTGCTGAACGAGCTGGCGGACGACGTGCAGAACGTGGTCCTGATCGGCCACAACCCGGGCGTCCAGGGTCTGACCGAGGTTCTCTCCGGCTCCGCGGACGGCGATGCCCGCGAACACCTGGACCGCCGCGGCTTCCCGGCGGCGGCCTTCGCCACGCTGTCCTTCGACCGCTCCTGGAAGAGCCTGGAACCGGGCACGGCCACCCTGCTCGACTACTGGGCCCCGACCGACTGACGACGACCGCGTTCACGCTCCCCGCGCCGCGTCAGGGGCGCGGGGAACTGCGCGGCCGGCCAAGACCGGCCCGCACGCGACCACCGACGGGACCACCCCGGGCAAGCCCCACCCTGCTCGGGCGCGCCGAACCCGCTCAGTCCTCCTCGTGCGCGTCCGCCGCCTCGACCTCTTCACGGGTGATGCCCAGCAGATACAGCACCGTGTCGAGGAAGGGCACGTTCACCGCGGTGTGCGCGGCCTCGCGGACCACCGGCTTGGCGTTGAACGCGACGCCGAGCCCGGCCGCGTTCAGCATGTCCAGGTCGTTGGCGCCGTCGCCGATCGCCACCGTCTGCGAGAGCGGCACGCCCGCCTCCGCGGCGAACCGGCGCAGCAGCCGCGCCTTGCCCGCGCGGTCCACGATCTCGCCGGTGACCTTGCCGGTCAGCTTCCCGTCCACGATCTCCAGCGTGTTGGCCTGTGCGAAGTCCAGGCCCAGCCGCTCCCGCAGATCGTCGGTGACCTGGGTGAAGCCGCCCGAGACGACGCCGACCTGGAAGCCGAGCCGCTTCAGCGTGCGGATCAGGGTGCGGGCGCCCGGGGTCAGCCGCACCTCCTGGCGCACCTTGTCCACCACCGAGGCGTCCAGCCCGGCCAGCAGTGCCACGCGCGCGTGCAGCGACTGCTCGAAGTCCAGCTCGCCGCGCATCGCGGCGGCGGTCACCTCGGCGACCTTGTCCTCGCAGCCCGCGTGCGCCGCGAACAGCTCGATCACCTCGTCCTGGATGAGCGTGGAGTCCACGTCCATCACCACCAGGCGCTGCGCCCTGCGCAACAGCCCCGCGGCCACCACCGCCACGTCCACGCCCAGCGCCGCCGCGTCCGTCACCAGCGCGGTGCGCAGCGCCTCCGTCGCCACGCCGGACACCGCGAACTCCACAGCGGTGACCGGGTACTTGGCGAGGCGGAAGATGCGGTCGATGTTGCCGCCGGCCTTGGTGATCCGCGCGGCGATCGCGGCGGTCGCCTCCGCGGTCAGCGGGTGACCGAGCACCGTCACGAGCGAACGGCCCTCTCCGCGCGGGCGGTTGTCGCCCCGGCCGGAGATGATCTCGGCCTGCATCTTCACGGACTCGGCCCAGCTGTGCACGGTGGCCCGCAGATCGCCGTCGAGGCCCGCGTCCGGCTGGCTCACGAGCGCGCACAGCACCATCCGGCCCCGGGTGACGACCTGCTCGATGTCGATCACGTCGACGGAGTAGGCGGCCAGGGTGTCGAAGAGGCCGGCCGTGATACCCGGCCTGTCCTTGCCGAAGATCTTGACAAGGAGGGTGGGGGCGGCGGAGGTCTGCGAAGCGTTCATGGTGTTTCCACCGTATCCGGCACCCCGTGCCTCGTGCCGTCGAGGTCCGCCTAGCGGACACGGAACAATGGGTTACGCGCAGGTGGCCGCCCCTCGACGGAGCGTCACCGACCCCAGGGGCCACACCGCGCCGCTCTGCCGCAGGGCAGCCTCCGCCACACCGCCGTACCGCCGCACGCCGCCGCCGCACCGCCGCACACCGCGTCGCCGCCCCTCAGCGCGAGCCCCTCGGCCGCCCCGGCGGAGACGGCGGAGGCGGCGGAGGCGGCGGAGGCGGCGGAGGAGTGGAAGGC
>NZ_LAVA02000045.1 GCF_000974985.2 Streptomyces mangrovisoli
CTGGGGGCCCGGGAGGGGGCCTGGGGGCCCGCGGCACAGCGGCCCGCGCAGCGGCCCTCTCACGCGCCGAGGGGCCGGGCCCCCTGCGCGGGTGCCCGGCCCCTCGGGCCGCTCGGTCACGGAGCCGTCGGCTCCGCGGGTGTCCCTACTTGGTGCGGCGGCGGCGACCCGCCTTGGCCTGCTTGCGGCGCTCGGCGCGCGTGAGGCCGTCGGCCTCGGAGCGCACCGGCTCGTCGTCGCTGGCGAAGTCGCCCTCGATCGTGCCGCCCTCGCCGTCCACGGTCGGCGCCGAGAAGTGCAGGTTCCGCCGCTGCGGGGCGTCCAGGCCCTTGGCGCGGATCTCCGGGCGGGCGCCCGCCTGGGCCGGCACCGAGTCCTGCTTCTCCAGGTCGGCCACCGGCTTGGTGTCCTCGACCGGGACCTCCTCGACCTGCTGCTCGACCTGGACCTCCAGGTTGAACAGATAGCCGACGGACTCTTCCTTGATGCCGTCCATCATCGCGGTGAACATGTCGAAGCCCTCGCGCTGGTACTCGACCAGGGGGTCCTTCTGCGCCATCGCGCGCAGGCCGATGCCCTCCTGGAGGTAGTCCATCTCGTAGAGGTGCTCGCGCCACTTGCGGTCGAGGACCGACAGCACGACCCGGCGCTCCAGCTCGCGCATGATCTCGGAGCCGAGCTGCGTCTCGCGGGACTCGTACTGCTCGCGGATGTCGTCCTTGATGGACTCGGAGATGAACTCCGCCGTGAGGCCGGCCCGGTCACCGGCCGCCTCCTCCAGCTCGTCGACGGTGATCTTCACCGGGTAGAGCTGCTTGAAGGCGCCCCACAGCCGGTCGAGGTCCCAGTCCTCGGCGAAGCCCTCGGCGGTCTCGGCCCCGACGTAGGCATCGATGGTGTCGTCCATGAAGTGCTGGACCTGCTCCTGGAGGTCCTCGCCCTCCAGGACCCGGCGGCGCTCGCCGTAGATGACCTCGCGCTGGCGGTTGAGCACCTCGTCGTACTTCAGGACGTTCTTGCGGGTCTCGAAGTTCTGCTGCTCGACCTGCGACTGCGCCGAGGCGATCGCGCGGGTGACCATCTTGTTCTCGATCGGCACGTCGTCCGGCACATTCGCCATGGACATCACGCGCTCGACCATCTGGGCCTTGAAAAGGCGCATCAGGTCGTCACCGAGGGAGAGGTAGAAGCGGGACTCGCCCGGGTCGCCCTGACGGCCGGAACGACCGCGCAGCTGGTTGTCGATGCGGCGCGACTCGTGCCGCTCGGTGCCGAGGACGTAGAGGCCGCCGAGGTCGTGGACCTCGTCCTTCTCGGCCTTCACCGCCTCCTCCGCGCGCTCCAGGGCCGCGGGCAGGGCCTGCGCCCACTCCTCGATGTGCTCCTCGGGGTCGAGGCCGCGCTGGCGCAGCTCCGCCTCGGCGAGGTCCTCGGGGTTGCCGCCGAGCTTGATGTCCGTACCACGGCCGGCCATGTTGGTCGCGACCGTCACCGCGCCCCGGCGGCCGGCCTGCGCGACGATCTGGGCCTCGCGCTCGTGGTGCTTGGCGTTCAGCACCTCGTGCTGGACACCGCGCTTGGAGAGCTGCTGCGAGAGGTACTCGGACTTCTCGACCGACGTCGTGCCGACGAGGATCGGCTGGCCCTTCTCGTGCTTCTCGACGATGTCGTCGACGACCGCCTCGAACTTCGCGACCTCGGTGCGGTAGATCAGGTCGGACTGGTCCTTGCGGACCATCGGCCGGTTGGTCGGGATCGGGACGACGCCGAGCTTGTAGATCTGGTGGAACTCGGCGGCCTCGGTCATCGCCGTACCGGTCATGCCGCACAGACCCGGCAGGTCCTTGCCGTTGTGGTCGTGGCGCTTGTAGAGGCGGAAGAAGTTCTGGAGGGTGATCGTGGCGAGCGTCTGGTTCTCGTCCTTGATGTCCACCCCTTCCTTCGCCTCGATCGCCTGGTGCATGCCCTCGTTGTAGCGGCGGCCGGCGAGGATACGGCCGGTGTGCTCGTCGACGATCATGACCTCGCCGTCGATGACGACGTAGTCCTTGTCCTTCTTGAAGAGCTCCTTGGCCTTGATGGCGTTGTTCAGGTAGCCCACCAGAGGCGTGTTCACCGACTCGTAGAGGTTGTCGATGCCCAGCCAGTCCTCGACCTTGCTGACACCGGCCTCGTGGATGGCGACCGTGCGCTTCTTCTCGTCGACGTCGTAGTCGCCGGTCTCCTCGAGACCCTTGAGCGGGTTGCCGGCCTCGCCGCGCTTCAGGCGCAGCACCAGCTTGGCGAAGTCGCCGTACCACTTGGTGGCCTGGTCGGCCGGGCCGGAGATGATCAGCGGCGTACGGGCCTCGTCGACCAGGATCGAGTCGACCTCGTCGACGATCGCGAAGTTGTGGCCGCGCTGCACGAGCTCGTCCTGCGACCAGGCCATGTTGTCGCGCAGGTAGTCGAAGCCGAACTCGTTGTTCGTGCCGTACGTGATGTCGCAGGCGTACTGCTCGCGGCGCTGGGCGGGCGACATGTTGGCGAGGATCACGCCGACTTCCAGGCCCAGGAACTTGTGGACGCGGCCCATCATCTCGGAGTCGCGCTCGGCCAGGTAGTCGTTGACCGTGACGATGTGGACGCCGCCGCCGGAGAGGGCGTTCAGATACGCGGGCAGCGTGCCGACGAGGGTCTTGCCCTCACCGGTCTTCATCTCGGCGACATAGCCGAGGTGGAGGGCGGCGCCGCCCATCATCTGCACGTCGTAGTGACGCTGGCCGAGGACGCGCTTGGCGGCCTCGCGGACGGTGGCGAACGCCTCGGGGAGCAGGTCGTCGAGGCTCTCACCGTCGGCATAGCGCTGCTTGTACTCGTCGGTGAGGGCCCGCAGCTCGGCGTCGGAGAGGTCGATGAAGTCCTCTTCGATGGAGTTGACCTGGTCCGCGATGCGGTGCAGCTTGCGCAGGATCTTGCCTTCGCCTGCACGCATGATCTTCGAGAGGACGGACACGGGGGCTGGTCTCCTTGCCGGTCGGGCCTGGGACGGTCGGTTTCGGATTGACTTACTGAGCAACGGCCATCGTATGCGAGGACCCCACCACGCCGGGAGGCCCGCCGTGACGACGGCTGCCGAGCCTTTGCGAACTGCTTCGGAAGTGTTTCACCGGGACAACGGACGGGAGTCGCCGATGGTGCCGCCCTGTGCCGACGATTTGCGCGAATCGTGATCGCGCGCTCACGCAGCGCCGACCTCCGACCGGTGAAAACCGTGGCGCACGCGCGCGTGTCCACGCATCATCGGTCGATGGAGCCCGTCACCCTCACCACCCCCCGCCTCACGCTGCGCCCGGTCGGCCGGCAGGACACCGACGCCGTGTACGCCGCCGCCCAGGACCCGGACATCCAGCGCTGGACCACGATCCCCTCGCCGTACCTCGCCGAGCACGCGCGCAGCTTCGCCGAGGAGCTGGTCCCCGACGGCTGGGCGACCGGCTCCGTGTTCACCTTCGGCCTGTTCCTGCCCGAGGGGGAGCTGGTGGGCATGATCGGCCTGATGATGCGGGCCCTCGGCACGGCCGAGATCGGCTTCTGGGCGACCAAGGAGCACCGCCGCCAGGGATACGTGGCCGAGGGCACGCTCGCCGTCGCCCGCTGGGCGTTCACCGTCCTGGCCGTCGACCGCCTCGAATGGCGGGCCGAGGTGGGCAACGCCGCCTCCCGCGCGGTGGCGGTGCGCGTCGGCTTCGCCATGGAGGGCGTCCTGCGCTCGGCGATCAACCACGGGGGCGTGCGCCGCGACTGCTGGGTGGGCTCGCTGCTCCCGTCCGACCTGGGCCTGCGCTCGACGGCCCCCTACCTGCCGGCCCCGTCCGCCTGAGGCGGGCCCGCCGTGCCGGGGGAAGGGGCCCCGCGCTGTCAGTGGCAGCGCCTATCGTGCGGCTCATGACGACCCTCCCGCGCCCCACCACGGAACTGTCGGCGGACGACGCCCGCCGCCTCGCCCTCCGGGCCCAAGGCTTCCTCGGCGCCCCGGACCGCCGGGCCGGCGTCCGCGGGGTCCTCCGCCGTCTCGGCGCGGTCCAGCTCGACACCATCTCCGTCCTCGCCCGCTCCCACGAGCTCGTGCCCTACGCCCGCCTCGGCGCCGTCGGCCGCAGAGCCGTCGAGGACGCCTACTGGACCGACACCCACGCCTTCGAGTACTGGTCGCACGCCGCCTGCCTGCTCCCCGTGGAGGAGTGGCCGCACTTCGCCTTCCGCCGCCGCGCCTACCGCGACCGTCCGCACTGGAACCACGAGCTGCCCGACGGCACCTACGACCAGGTGATCAAGCAGTTGCGGAGCGAGGGCCCGCTGACCGCCACGGAGCTGGGCGGCGCCAAGCGGACCAGCGAGTGGTGGGACTGGTCGGGCACCAAGGTCGCCGTCGAGCGCGCGCTGATGTACGGCGAGGTGGTCTGCGTGGAGCGCCGCGGCTGGAAGCGGGTCTACGACCTCGCCGAGCGCGCCGTCCCCCAGGCGCTGCTCCACGACGAGCTGGACGACGCCGAGTGCCTGCGCCGCCTGGTGCGCCTGGCCGGGCAGGCCCTGGGCGTCGGCACGCGCGCGGACATCGCCGACTACCACCGCCTCAAGGGCGAGCAGGTCGACGCCGTGATCGCCGACTCGGGCCTGGTCCCGGTCACGGTGGCCGGCTGGGGGAGGCCGGCCTGGGCGGACCCGGCGGCGCTGGCCGACCCGCCGCGCGGCCGCCACCGCACCACCCTGCTGTCCCCCTTCGACTCCCTGATCTGGGAGCGGGCCCGCACGGAGCGCGTCTTCGGCTTCACCCACCGCCTGGAGGCGTACGTCCCGAAGCCCAAGCGGGTGTACGGCTACTTCGCCATGCCGATCCTGGCCGGCGGCCGGCTGGTCGGCCGGGTCGACCCCGCGCGCGAGGGCTCCACGCTGGTCGCCCGGCAGCTCACCCTGGAGGGCCCGAAGGCGGCCCCGGCCGCGGCCCGTGCGCTGGTGGAGGCGGCGAGCTGGGTGGAGTGCACGGACGTCCGGGTGGAGCGCGTGGACGCGCCGGAGCTGCGCGGCGCCGTGACCGCGGAACTCGCCGCCCTCCTCGCCTGACGCGGGGTCGGCGGGGCCCGGTGGTCGTGTGTGCGGGCGCGTCGTGGCTGATCGCGCAGTTCCCCGCGCCCCTTCCAGGGGCTCCGGTCAGCCGCGCCGGTGGCCAGGGTCAGCGGATCTCGAGGATCTTCTCGCGCATCGCGTAGACCACGGCCTCCATCCTGGAGTGCAACTGAAGCTTCTCCAGGATGTTGCGCACGTGGTTCTTCACGGTGTTCTCGGAGATGAACAGCTCCTTGGCGATGTCGCGGTTGTTCATCCCGGTGGCGACGAGCTTCAGCACCTCCAGCTCACGGTCCGTCAGCCGGGGCGCGGGCACCAGCCGGCGCTCGTCGGTCCGCTGGATCATCGACTTGAACTCGGTGAGCAGCTTCGACGCCATGGACGGGCTGATCTGCGACTGGCCGTCGGCCACGGCGCGAATGGCGGTGGCCACCTCGTCCGTGGAGATCTCCTTCAGCAGATAGCCGGTCGCGCCTGCCTTGATCGCCTCGTAGAGGTCGGCCTCCTCGTCGCTGATCGTCAGCATGATGATCTTCGCGCTGGGGGCCACCTCCTTGATGGAGGTGCAGGCCTCGATGCCGCCGCGCTTGGGCATCCGGACATCCATCAGGACGATGTCGGGCAGCAGATCCGCGGCCTTGTCGACGGCCTCGGCACCGTCCCCCGCCTCCCCGACGACCTGGATGTCCTCCTCGGCGGCCAGCACGATCTCCAGGCCGCGGCGGAAGAGGGCGTGATCGTCCACCACGAGGACCCTGATCGGCTCCTTGCGGGCCGCGCCCGTGTCCGCGTCCGGGCCGACGGCGCCGTCGGCGTCCCCGTCCCGCATCGGTCCGAAGCTGTCCGCCATCGTTCCTCCCCCTGAGGCTGTGGCCTGTGGTCCTGCTGCCATCGCCAACCCAAGGCAGCGGCCCACCGATTGGGCCACTGAGGCCATGATTCCATGACGGGACGACAGAACGGTGACAGTGCGGGTCGCGAACTGGTCGCACACCGGTGCCCCTGGGGGCGCACACGCGCGCTCCAGGGGCACCGGCTCAACTTGCCCGCGGGTGGTTCAGCCACCCAGCGATCCACCCGCCTCGGGGGAATGCGCCTGGGTGACCATCGTGTCGGTCGTGAGGTGGATCACGCCGTAGTCGTATGCGTGCCGGCGGTAGACGACACTGGGTTCTTTCGTCTCGGAGTCGACGAAAAGATAGAAGTCGTGTCCGACCAGTTCCATTTCGTACAGCGCCTGGTCGAGGCTCATCGGAGCGGCGACGTGTGTCTTCTCGCGGACGATCAGGGGGCCCTCCCCCTGGATCTCCAGCGAGCCGATCTTCTTCGTGGGAACTTCGCCCGATTCCTCGTCGTGCACGGCGTGGCCGTTGACGTCGAGCGTCGCCGCGCCCGGGACGTGGTCGGGAACCTCGGCGGCCGAGATACGGCGGGCGCCGCGGCGCGAGTATCGCTTGTCGTGCTGCTTCCGCAGTCGGGCGTCCAGCTTCTCCGCCGCCATGTCGAGTGCCACATACGGATCGCTGGCAGCCGCCTCCGCCCGGATCACCGGACCGCGGGAGCGGAGCGTGATCTCCACCCGGTCGCAACGGTCGGCCTGTCGGGGGTTGGGCTCCTTGGACACCTCGACGTCGAGGCTGATCACCTTGCCATCGAGCTTCTGGATCTTCTCCAGCTTCAGCTTCTCGACCACGTGCTTGCGGAACCGCTCGGGCACCTCGGTCTTGTGGCCCTTGACGACGATGTCCACGCAGAACTCCGTTCCCGGATCACTCCGCTTCGGTGGCGGAGCATCTCCCTTTTGCACCCGGCTCCGGTCGTCCCGGAGCCTCGGACTCGGTGACGTCCACCTCCTCCTCCCCCGTGGGCGATCTCTCCACCCCGACGGCGCGAGTCGATGAAGGAAAACCCACGCCGCGCCAATTCAGATATGAGGGTGCATGGCCTGCGCCTTTCCCTCACAACAGAACATATCTCGCCCGGCCGGATGTCGTCACCCTCTACTGCCCCGTACCTCCGTTCAGGTGAATTGACCACCTCATTACCTGCAACGATGCAAGTTCACAGTCAGTTCCGGTTGATTTCGAAAGAATCCGGAGGAGCGGCGATCACGGCCGCCCGGACCGGATGTCCGGTTTCCGTGCCGGCGGACATTTCCGATGCGTCGTACACGCTCTCTCTCCTCCCGTCCCGCGACCGGATGAGCCGTTCTCCCATCCCTTCCCTGAGTGTTGTGCCGTACACGGCCGCCCGCACCCTGCCGTGTCCCACCGTTTCCCCCCGTGCCCCCTCTCCAACCCCCTCCGTCAACCTCTGTCCGGTCATCACCTCCCGCACCGCGCGGGCCGCCTCCGCCAGCGAGGCACCCGTGGTCATCAGGTCGTCGACCAGCACGATCCGCCCGCCGGCCAGCAGCCGTCCGGCGCCCGCGGCCGCCTCCAGCGCGCCCGCCAGATTGGCCAGCCGCTGCCCGGAGTCGAGCCCCGACTGGTCCGCCACGGGCCGCCCCTGACGCAGCACGGCCACCACCCGGGCGGGCGTCCCCTCCCGGCGCAGGGCGCCCGCCGCCGCGAACGCGATCCGCCGCGCCGGATCGTGCCCGCGCGCCCGCACCGCCGCCCGCGACGAGGGCACCGGCACCAGCAGCACCGGCCGCGCCCCGCCGGACCCCTGCCCCACGGCGGCCCGCACCGCGCCCGCGAGCGCCGCGCCGAGCGGAGCGGCGAGGGCCAGGGCGCCGCGCTCCTTGTGGGCGAGCAGGGCGGCGCGCACCGCGTCCGCGTACGGCGCCGCCGCGTGCACCGGGGGCAGCCCCGGCGGCTCGGGCACCGGCCGCACCCGGCCCGGTCGCGCCGGCGTCAGCGCCGTACGGCACTCGGGACAGAGCACCGTGCGCGGCCTGCCGCAGCCCCCGCACTCGGCCGGCAGCACGAGGTCGGTCAGGTCCCGCCACCACGGCCGCATGTCCACACCACCCCCGCGTGCCCACCACTGTGCCGCGCCCCCGCCGGACTGGCGAGCCCTGTGGAAAACCGCCTGTGGACAACCCGACAGACCCGCGGCCGACGTCTCACCCACATGAGTGAGGCGCCTCCCGAAGGAGGCGCCTCACCCTGCAAAGGAACGATCTCTGCCCGACCGCCCGTGCCGTCGGTTCACCCGGGGTAGATGGGCCCCGACCCCTCCTTGACGACCTTCTGCCACTGCGCCCCGGACGGCAGCCGGACGATGCCGTCCTCGGAGTACGCGGCCAGCGGCATCTGGTCGGACTCCGAGGCGGCGATCTCCTTCACCCCGGCCAGCGCGGCGGGCGCCGGGCCCTCCGGGACGGAGCCGTCGACCTGGACGTACCGCATCTGCACCACGCCGCCCTGCTCGGACCCGACCACCACGAGCCGGCTGTCCCCGGCCCACGACATGGCCGTGACGTCCTCCAGGTCCGGCGCGGCGGAGAGCAGCCCCTCCACCGTGACGGTCTCCTGCCCCCCGGTCTTGTCCAGGGCGCGGTGGATCTGCCCGATCAGCAGCGAGCGGTGGCCGTCCTTCTCGACGACGAGCGCGACGCGCGTCCCGTCCGCGGCGACCCGCACGGCCACGATCCGGCCGTCCAGCCCGCGCGTCTGCACGACCACCGGCTGGCCCGCGCCCTGCGCGAGGAGCAGCAGCCGGGGGTCGGCCGGGTCGCGGTCGGCCACCCACAGGTCGCCCTGCGCGTCCCAGCTGGGCGCCGTCAGCCGGTCGTCCTCGGTCTTGCCGTGGCTGGTCAGCACCGGCGCCCCGAGCGAGCCGCTGGAGGCGATGGAGGCGACGTACAGGGACTTTCCGTCGCCGCTGACCCCGGCCGCGGTGTGCTCGTCACGCGAGACGGCCGCCGAGCGCAGCGGCTCCTCGCCCGCCCCCAGCGCGCCCGGCACCGCGTCGGCGCTGGTGCTGCTGGAGCCCGGCGGTATGCGCACCAGCCGGTGCTTGCCGTCGAGGAAGTACAGGAACTCGGGGCGCTTGTCGGCGCCGCGCGTGGCGACGACCTGGGCACGGTCCTCGTCGAGCGTGCACAGCGTCGTGCCGTCATCGGCCTGGAACGCGACCGTGTCGACCGCGGGCGTCATGTTCTGCACCGTGTACAGCAGCTGCGTCGCCATCTCGTCGCACCGCTTGAGCCCGACCTTGGACGCCTTGGCGTTCAACGGCACCGTCAGCTTGCCCTGGTCGTCCGGGGAGAGGGTGCCGACGCCCTTCTTCAGGGCGCTGCCGCTGGGAAAGCTCGACCGGACCACGGGCTGCAGCCAGTGCGTCGGCCCGTCGATGAGGGAGCGCACGACCTGGGTCATCGGGTCCACCCGCTCGCGCACGTACACCGGGTCCGCGACGGCCGCGGTCTCCGCGCCGGCCGCGTCCGAGGCGTTCGACGCGAAGTAGTACCGGTCGACCGACATGAAGTTGCGCTGGAAGTCGGACTTGCCCATGACGACGCCCTGCGGTAGCCCGTCGATGCGCCACTGACCGCTCTTGGCGTCCTTGACCAGGTGCACCGGCTGGTCGTACTGGCCCGAGGCGGGCGCGTACGCCTGCTGCGCGTCGACCTCGGCGACGCTGGTGCCGGTGAGGGCGTACGTCAGGGTGTCGGTCTCCTCGCGGCCGCCCGGCCCGTGCGCCGCCCCGATGCTCGGACCGTTCTCCAGCACCGTGGTGGACTGCTCGGGCCGCCAGCGCCGCCCGGCGTCGGCGGTCAGATACTTGCGCGCGGTGTCGTAATGGGGATCGTCGCTGGTCAGGGCCTCGAGGAAGCCCTGCACGATCTCGCCGGGCGTGGCGTCCTCCTGCGGCGGCACCGCGAAGACCCGTACCTGGGTCTCCTGGCGCGGCGTGGACTCGACGTCCCGCAGATCGCCGCTGTCGGGCATCGAGGCGCACCCCGCCAGCAGTACGACACCGAAGGCGGCGTAGGCCACCGCGTGCGCCGGACGGCGCCGGGCGCCCCCCTCGCGGTCAGCGACCACGGAATGCCTCCCCTGACGTGTTCGAGTCCTCCGGCCGGGCGGCGGTGTCCGGGCGGCCGGACCGCCCCTCCGGCGTCCCCTCCGCCGCGGACGGCCCGTCCGGCCGCCGGGCCCCGCTCGTGGGCCGGGGCACCACGCGGGCGCCGTTCCCGGGCAGCGCCGTCGGGTCGGCGGTCGGCGCGACCTGCGCCGTCCGCGGCGCTATGGAGGCGTGTGCGCCCGACCGTCCGCCGGCCTGCACGGGCACGGTGGCGCTCTTGGCCCCGGTGCCGCGCGGCAGCCCGGCGTCGTTGAGTCCGCGGTTGCGGCGCGAGTCCCTCGGCTCCAGCGGTATCGGGGAGCCGCGCAGCGGCTCGTCCGCGGTCCGCGGCAGCGTCAGCCGGAACTGCGAGCCGCCGCCGGGCTCGCCCCACGCCTGCAGCCAGCCGCCGTGCAGCCGCGCGTCCTCCAGGGCGATCGACAGGCCGAGGCCCGTGCCGCCCGTGGTCCGCGCGCGGGCCGGGTCGGCCCGCCAGAAGCGGCTGAAGACGCGGGTCGCCTCGCCGGGCTTGAGCCCGACGCCGTAGTCCCGTACGGCGATCGCGACCGCGCCGCCCGCGGACGCCAGCTGCACCACGACGTCCTTGCCGTCGCCGTGCTCGACCGCGTTGACGACGAGGTTGCGCAGCACCCGCTCCACCCGCCGGGCGTCGGCCTCGGCCACGACGGGCTGCTGGTCGCCGACGACGCGCACCTGCGAGCCCTTGCGCTCGGCGAGCGGCTCGGCGCCGCTGACGACCCGCCGCACGACCTCCCTGAGGTCGATCGGCTCGGCCTCCAGGGCGGCCGCGCCCGCGTCGAACCGGCTGATCTCCAGCAGGTCCGCGAGCAGCGACTCGAACCGGTCCAGCTGGTCGGCGAGCAGCTCGGCGGAGCGCGCGGTCACCGGGTCGAAGTCCTCGCGCGCCTCGTGGATGACGTCGGCGGCCATCCGCACGGTCGTCAGCGGCGTGCGCAGCTCGTGCGACACGTCCGACACGAACCGGCGCTGCATCCGCGACAGGTCCTCCAGCTGCTGGATTTTCAGCTGGAGGTTCTGCGCCATCTTGTTGAAGGCCTCGCCGAGCCGCGCGATGTCGTCCTCGCCGGTGACCTTCATCCGCTCCTGGAGCCGTCCCGCGGACAGCCGCTCGGCGATCCCGGCGGCCATCCGCACGGGGGTGACGACCTGGCGCACCACGAGCCACGCGATCGCCCCGAGGAGCACCACCACGAACAGCCCGGCCGTCGCCAGGGTCGTCTTGACCAGGCTGAGCGACTTCTCCTCCTGGGTGAGCGGGAAGAGGTAGTACAGCTGGTACGGGTCGCCGTTGGGGTCGTTGACCTGCTTGCCGATGACCAGCGCGGGCTGCGGTTCCTGGTCGTTGTGCTGGGAGACGATGCGCGTGTAGCTCTGGGCGGCGGTCGTGCTGTGCTCGAGCCGGTCCCGCAGGTCCTGGGGCACGCTGATGTTCGGGTCGACGTCGCCGGAGGCACGCGGCCCGCGTGCGCCGCCGCTCTCCTGGCCCGCGGGCAGGGTGACCACGTCGAAGGCGCCCTGGCCGCCGCTGGAGAGCGAGTCGACGAGCTCATTCATCCACTCGACGACGTTCTGCGAGGTACGCGTGCCGGTCGCGGTGGTGTCGCCGGTGGTGCCGCTGCCGGTCGCCGCCTCGTCCGCGCGCTGCTTGGCCACCGCGAAACCGCCCGTGGCCTGGCTCTGCGAGGCCTTGACCTTCGCGTCCAGCAGGCCGTTGCGGACCTGGCCGATGACGACGAAGCCCAGCAGCAGTACGACGCCCAGCGACATCAGCAGCGTCGTGGCGACGACCCTGAGCTGGATGTTGCGCCGCCACAGCCGCATGACGGGCAGCAGCGGCCGGCGCACCCAGCGCAGCAGCAGGCGCAGGACCGGACTGCCCTGGACGCCGCCCTGCAGCAATCCGCCCTCGAAGAGGCGTCCCCAACGCGAACCCGCCGAACCACGGCCGACAGGCCGCTCCGCGCGGGACCCGGACCGACCGGGGGCCGAAGCGGCACTGTCCCCGGACATGTCAGCTCGGTCCGGCCTTGTAGCCGACGCCCCGCACGGTCACCACGATCTCCGGACGCTCGGGGTCCTTCTCGACCTTGGAGCGCAGCCGCTGGACGTGCACGTTGACCAGCCGCGTGTCGGCCGCGTGCCGGTAGCCCCAGACCTGCTCGAGCAGGACCTCACGGGTGAACACCTGCCACGGCTTGCGGGCCAGGGCGACCAGCAGGTCGAACTCCAGCGGCGTGAGCGCGATGGACTGACCGTCCCGCTTCACGGAGTGCCCGGCCACGTCGATGACCAGGTCGCCTATGGCGAGCTGCTCCGGCGCCGGCTCCTCCGACCTCCGCAGGCGGGCCCGGATGCGGGCCACCAGCTCCTTCGGCTTGAACGGCTTCACGATGTAGTCGTCGGCGCCGGACTCCAGGCCGACGACTACGTCGACGGTGTCGCTCTTGGCCGTGAGCATCACGATCGGCACGCCCGACTCCGCGCGGATCAGGCGGCAGACCTCGATGCCGTCCCGTCCGGGCAGCATCAGGTCGAGCAGCACCAGATCGGGCTTGGCTTCACGGAACGCGGCCAACGCCTTGTCGCCGTCCGCCACAAAAGACGGCTCGAAACCTTCACCACGCAGCACGATGCCGAGCATCTCGGCCAGTGCGGTGTCGTCGTCGACGACAAGGACTCGTCCCTTCATAAACGACATCATCCCATTCTCGTAACGACGACAGAGGCGCAGGTGAGGGACCTCACTGGCCCGTGACGATAGTCGTACGGAGTCGTCACTGTCTGCCCCCGACCGTCGATCGGGGCGTCCCGCCCCACCGATCCGGGCGACGGACCCCGTCGTCCGCCGGTCCTGGCGGCAAAAACACGCCGTCCCGGCCGCCGGCGGCGGACCGCGGAGCGGCTCCTCCTCCCAGCATCGCCGCGACGGCGCGACAGGTCTCGTCGAAACCCGCGGCGCCCGCTCCCCCGACGCCCTCCGCGGCGGGGGACCCGGCGCCGTCAAGGCCTCCCGGAGCCCGCCGCGCGGCCCCGGGGCCCGTCGTCGAATTCCCGTCCGCCACACGCCGGCAGGCCCTGGCCGTCCCCACGGCGACAGGCCCTGGCCGATCCCGCGCCGACAGGCCCTAGCCGATCCCCCCGAGGCCGCTCGCGGCCCGGCGGGAGCGGGCGACGAGCTCCGCCAGCGCCTCCGTCGTCACCGGGGACACGACGCCCTCCTCGGTGACGACGGCGGTCACCAGCTCGGGCGGCGTCACGTCGAAGGCCGGGTTGTAGGCCTGCGTCCCCAGCGGCGCCACCGGGACGCCACCGCCCCCTCCGCTCACCGGCGCCTGCGGCAATGTGACCTCGGTCACTTCATGGCCGGGGCGTTGCTCCACCTCGATGGCCGCCCCGTCCGGGGTCTCCAGATCCACCGTCGTCACCGGAGCCACCACGATGAAGGGCACATGGTGATACCGCGCGAGCACCGCGAGCGGGTAGCTCCCCACCTTGTTCGCCACCGAGCCGTCGGCCGCGATGCGGTCCGCACCGATCAGCACGGCGTCCACCTCGCCGGCCGAGAAGAGCGACCCGGCCGCGTTGTCGGTCAGCAGCGTGTACGCCATGCCGCTGCGCGCCGCCTCGTAGGCCGTCAGCCGCGCGCCCTGGAGCAACGGGCGCGTCTCGTCCACCCACAGCCGGCGCAGCCTGCCCTGCCGGTGCGCGGCGAGCGCCACCGCGAACGCCGTGCCCTCCCCGCCCGACACCAGCGAACCGGTGTTGCAGTGGGTCAGGATCCGGTGCCCGCCGCCGGGCAGCAGCTCGTCGAGGAGCGCCAGCCCGTGCGCCGCCATCCGGGTGCTGGCCTCGGCGTCCTCCTGGTGCAGGGCCCGCGCCGCCGCCAGCGCCATCGCGGCCGCGGTCTTGGAGTCCCCGACCTTGGCGAGCCCCGCGAGATAGGCCGCCCGCGCCCGCTCCACGCCGTAGGCGAGGTTCACCGCGGTCGGCCGGGCCCCGGCGAGCGCGCGCGACGCCTCGTCCACGTCGAAGCCGCGCGCGGCCGCGAGCGCGACGCCGTACGCCCCCGCGATCCCGAGCAGCGGAGCCCCGCGCACGGCGAGCGAGCGGATCGCGTCGACCAGCGCGGACGCGTCCGTGCAGACCAGTTCGACCTCCTCGGCCGGCAGCCTCGTCTGGTCCAGCAGGACCAGCACCGGACCCTCGGGGGGTTCGTCCCAGCGGATGACGGGTGTCTCGGTCGGCCGGCTGTCCTCGCCGGATTGCGCGTACTGATCAGCCATGCCGTCAGTCTGCCCCGTATCCGGCGGACAATTGAAGGTGCACCGCCCTTACCGCAGCCGGTCCGCGCGTGACCTGCCCATGGCACGATGTCTGACAGCCTGCCACCGCGACCGCGGACGGGCACCGTGAAGGAGCGACGATGAACGACACTCCGGGCTGGGCCTCGCCCGGATCCGCACCGTCCGACGGCCAGGAACCCGGCGCGTCCCGCCCCACCGAACCCGCCGACCGCCCGGCCCCGGCCGAGGCCTCCGGCCGGCCCGGCGCACAGCCCGCGGACCCCGGCCCGCAGTGGTCCAAGGAGCAGCCGCCCCCGGGCCAGTGGTCCGCGCCCACCGGCGCCCCCGGCACCGGCCAGGCACCGCCGCCACCGCCCCCGGGCCCCGGCTGGGGCGGCCCGCCCCCCGGCGGCGGCTACGGCGGCCCCGGCGCCTACGGCCCGCCCGGAGGAGGCTACGGAGGCCCTCCCGGCGGCTACGGACCTCCCGGAGGGTACGGCGGCCCGCCCGGCGGCCAGCCCGGCTGGGGAGCCGGATGGGGTGCCGGCTGGGGCGGCCCGCCGCCCGCGGCCAAGCCCGGCGTCATACCGCTGCGCCCGCTCGGCGTGGGCGAGATCCTCGACGGCGCCGTCTCCACCATGCGCACCTACTGGCGCACGGTCCTCGGCATCTCCCTCACCATCGCGGTGATCACCCGCACCGTCGTCGTCCTGTTCCAGGGCCTCGTCACCAACAACCTCGCGGGCACCGGCGCCCTCGACGACCCGGACGCCAGCTCCGACGAGATCGCCCACGCCATGATCGGCCTCATCGCGGGCAGCGGCGCCGTCATCCTGATCACCATCATCGGCACGGTCATCGCGACGGCCCTGCTGACCGCGGTCACCAGCCGCGCCGTCCTCGGCAAGCCGGTCACCAGCGGCGAGGCATGGCGCGACGCACGCCCCCAGGTGGCCAGGCTGTTCGGTCTGGTCTTCCTGCTGCCGCTCATCGGCACCGCGATCATCGCCGTCGCGGTCACACCCGGCATCCTCCTCCTCGTGGCCGACGGGGCCACGCCCCTGGGCGTCCTGCTCACCCTCCTCGGCTCCATCGGCGGCCTCGTCACCGCCACCTGGATCTGGGTGCGCCTCTCCCTCGCCTCGCCCGCGCTGATGCTGGAGAAGCAGGGCATCAGGAAGTCGCTCGGCCGCTCCGTGAAGCTGGTCCGCGGCTCCTGGTGGCGCGTCTTCGGCATCCAGCTCCTCGCCGCGATCATCACCTACATGATGGCGTCGATCATCGCGATCCCCTTCACCTTCCTGGGGATGGCGCTCGGCGGCGGAGGCATCACCGGCTTCCTGGAGAGCGGCAACAGCGGCGTCGGCTGGACCTTCCTGATCATGAGCGGCATCGGCGGCGTCATCGGTGAGATGATCACCTTCCCGGTCTCGGCCGGTGTCATCGTGCTCCTCTACATCGACCAGCGCATCCGCCGCGAGGCGCTCGACCTCGAACTGGCCCGCGCCGCCGGCGTCCAGGACTACGGCGCCGAAGCGGGTACGGGGAGCTGACAGGGTGGAACGTGCGGGGGGAGTTCTCACAACGGCGCTGCCTCGCGCCGCCACACGGATCCTGGCCCGCGCGGGCAGCGCCTCCCCGCTGTCCGCCGCGGGCTCGGACGACGGACCGCCCGTCACCGTCCCGCGCGATCCCGCGCGCGAGGCGGCCCGCCGCGAACTGTCCAAGGGCCTGTACCACCAGAACGACCCCAGCCTGCTCCAGCGCGCCCTCAACGCCCTGTGGGACTGGCTCGACCGGGTGTTCGGCACCGCCGCCTCGGCGACACCCGGCGGCGCCGTCGGACTCACCGTCGTCATCGTCGCGGTCCTGGCCGTCGCGGCCGCCCTGTGGTGGCGCCTGGGCACCCCGCGACGCCAACCCGGCTCCGCGCCCGCCCTGTTCGACGAACGCCCCCGCAGCGCCGCCGAACACCGCGCGGCCGCCGAGGCGCACGCCGCCCAGGCCCACTGGAACGCGGCCGTACAGGAACGCATGAGAGCCGTCGTCCGCTCCCTGGAGGAACGCGCGCTGCTGGACGCCCGCCCCGGCCGCACCGCCGACGAGGCGGCCGCCGAAGCCGCCCGCTCCCTGCCCGTGCACACGGAACGACTGCGCGCCGCCGCCCGCGAGTTCGACGACGTGGCGTACGGCGGGCGCACCGCGAGCGAGGCGTCGTACCGCCTCGTCGCCGAACTCGACCGCGACCTGGAACGCACCAAGCCCCTCCAGCCGAGCGGTGCCCCCGGCGCGACCGCCGACAGCCACCGGGGAGCCACCTCATGACCGCCGGGGCCACGCTCCCCGCCACCGCCACCGCCACCGCCACCTCCGTCTCCCCCACCCCGCGCCAGGTGTGGACGACATCCCGGGGCGTCGTGTTCGGCGTCCTGCTCGCCCTGGTCGCCGGATTCGCCTACGCCGCCCTCCGCTCCGGCGCGCAGCACGGCGCCCTGGACCCCCGCTCCGCCGACCCCAACGGCAGCCGCGCCGTCGCCGAACTCCTCGCCGACCACGGCGTCTCCACCCGGGTCGTCACCACCCTGCACGGCGCCGCCGTCGCGAGCGGCCCCGACACCACACTCGTCGTCGCCGTACCCGACCTGTTGACCCACCGTCAGCAGGAGCAGCTGCACCGGGCCGTGGCCGGCGCGGGCGGCCGTACCGTCCTGGTCGCCCCCGGCAGCTGGTCCGTCGAACGCCTCGCCCCCGGCGTCACCGCCGACCCCGCCCAGAGCTTCCAGAAGACGCTCGCCCCGGTCTGCCTCCTGGCCGAGGCCCAGCGGGCCGGGGCCGCCGACACCGGCGGCATCCGCTACAGCACCACCCACCTCGACGCGGACTCCTGCTACCCCAGCAAGCGCCTGGCCACCCTGCTGCGACTGCCCTCGGCCGCCGGCGGCGACACGGTGATCCTCGGCGCCTCCGACATCCTGCGCAACGAACGCCTCGACCGGCAGGGCAACGCCTCGCTCGCCCTCCAACTCCTCGGCACCCGCACCCATCTCGTCTGGTACCTCCCCTCGCTCACCGACACCACGGCCACCGGCAACGGCCGCAGCAGCCTCATCGACCTGCTCCCCTCGGGCTGGCTCTGGGGCGCCCTCCAGCTGTTCATCGCCGCGGCCGTCGCCGCCCTGTGGCGGGCCCGCAGGCACGGCCCGCTCGTGCCCGAGAAGCTCCCCGTCGCGATCCGCGCCTCCGAGACCGTCGAAGGCCGCGCCCGCCTCTACCGCAAGGCGGACGCCCGCGACCGCGCCGCCGCCGCTCTGCGCTCCACCACCCGCACCCGCCTCGCTCCTCTCGTCGGCGTCCCCGTCACCCAGGCGCACGCGCCCGAGGCCCTGCTGCCCGCGCTCTCCGCCCATCTGCGGCGAGACGGCGCCACGACCCTGCACCCCCTTCTCTTCGGCCCGCCGCCCGGCGACGACACGGCCCTCATCGCACTCATCGACCAACTCGACGCCCTCGAAAGAGAGGTACGCCGTCCATGATGGCCCCGACCACTGACACCGCCTGGTCCGCCGGGAACCCGGGCGACGCCCGCGCTTCCCTGGAGGCCCTGCGCGCCGAGATCGCCAAAGCCGTGGTCGGCCAGGACCCCGCCGTGACCGGCCTTGTCGTCGCCCTCCTCTGCCGCGGACACGTTCTCCTCGAAGGAGTCCCCGGGGTGGCCAAAACGTTGCTCGTCCGCGCCCTCGCGTCCGCACTCGACGTCGAGACCAAGCGCGTCCAGTTCACCCCCGACCTCATGCCGAGCGACGTGACCGGCTCACTCGTCTACGACACCCGCACCGCCGAGTTCTCCTTCCAGCCCGGCCCGGTCTTCACCAACCTGCTGCTCGCCGACGAGATCAACCGCACCCCGCCCAAGACCCAGTCCTCCCTCCTCGAAGCGATGGAGGAACGCCAGGTCACCGTCGACGGCACGCCCCGCCCGCTCCCCGAGCCGTTCCTCGTCGCCGCGACCCAGAACCCGGTCGAGTACGAAGGCACCTATCCCCTGCCCGAGGCCCAACTCGACCGCTTCCTGCTCAAACTGACGATCCCTCTGCCCTCCCGGCAGGACGAGATCGACGTCCTCACCCGGCACGCCGACGGCTTCAACCCGCGCGACCTGCGCGCCGCCGGCATACGCCCGGTCGCCGGCCCCGCCGACCTCGAAGCGGCCCGCGTCGCGGTCGCCAAGACCCATGTCAGCCCCGAGATCACCGCGTACGTCGTCGACCTCTGCCGGGCCACCCGCGAATCGCCGTCGCTCACCCTCGGCGTCTCCCCGCGCGGCGCGACCGCCCTGCTCGCCACCGCCCGCGCCTGGGCCTGGCTGACCGGCCGCGACTACGTCACCCCGGACGACGTGAAGGCCCTCGCGCTGCCCACCCTCCGCCACCGCGTCCAGCTGCGGCCCGAGGCGGAGATGGAAGGCGTGACCGCCGACTCCGTCATCAGCGCGATCCTCGCCCACGTCCCCGTCCCCCGCTGATGGCGTTCACCGGACGCGCCGCCCTCCTGGCGGCCCTGGGCTCCGTCCCCGTCGGCCTCCTGGATCCGAGCTGGACCGGCATCCTGGCGGTCGACGGCACCCTGCTCGCCGCCTGCGCCTGCGACTTCGCCCTCGCGGCCCCCGTACGACGCCTCGTCCTGACCCGCTCGGGCGACACCACGGCACGCCTCGGCGAGGCCGCCGACGTCACCCTGACCGTCGCCAACCCGTCACGGCGCCCGCTGCGCGCCCGCCTCCGCGACGCCTGGCCGCCGAGCAGCTGGCAGCCCGGCACGGAGGTCGAGGCGTCCCGGCACGCACTGACCGTGCCGCCGGGCGAACGGCGCCGCGCCACGACCCGGCTGCGCCCGACCCGCCGCGGCGACCGCCACGCCGACCGCGTGACGATCCGCTCCTACGGCCCGCTCGGCCTCTTCGCCCGCCAGGGCACCCACCGGGTCCCCTGGTCCGTCCGGGTCCTGCCGCCCTTCACCAGCCGCAAGCACCTGCCGTCGAAACTGGCCCGGCTGCGCGAACTCGACGGCCGCACGAGCGTCCTCCAGCGCGGCGAGGGCACCGAGTTCGACAGCCTGCGCGAGTACGTCCCCGGCGACGACACCCGCTCCATCGACTGGCGCGCCACGGCCCGCCACTCCGCCGTCGCCGTGCGCACCTGGCGCCCGGAACGCGACCGGCACATCCTGCTGGTCCTGGACACCGGCCGCACCTCCGCCGGCCGGGTCGGCGACGCCCCTCGCCTCGACGCCTCGATGGACGCGGCTCTGCTCCTGGCGGCCCTGGCGTCCCGCGCCGGCGACCGCGTCGACCTGCTCGCCTACGACCGCCGGGTACGCGCCCTGGTCCAGGGCCGCGCCGCGGGCGACGTGCTGCCCTCCCTGGTCGACGCGATGGCCACGGTCGAACCGGAGCTGGTGGAGACCGACTCCCGCGGCCTCGCCGCCATGGCCTTGCGTACGGCTCCACGCCGGTCCCTGCTCGTGCTGCTGACCACCCTCGACGCGGCACCCGTCGAGGAGGGGCTGTTGCCGGTGCTGCCGCAGCTGACCCAGCGCCACACCGTGCTGGTCGCCTCCGTGGCCGATCCGCATGTGGCGGACATGGCAAAGGCACGGGGTGATGTGGAGGCGGTGTACGAGGCGGCCGCCGCGGCGCAGGCCCAGACGGAACGCCACCGCACCGCGGATCAGCTCCGCCGGCACGGTGTCACTGTCGTGGACGCGACTCCTGAGGAACTGGCGCCCGCCCTGGCGGACGCGTATCTCGCGTTGAAGGCGGCCGGACGCCTGTGACCGTGCGGGCCTTCATGGCCTCGCGGTACACAGGCGCCGCGCCCGAAAATGGCCCGGAACGCAGAAAACCCCCGTGCTCGA
>NZ_LAVA02000046.1 GCF_000974985.2 Streptomyces mangrovisoli
GCCCCCGCATTCATGCGGGGGAGTAGTCACGTGAAGGCGCTGTCGGAGTTCGCCGCGGCAGGGTTCGACACGGTGTACGTCAACCAGATCGGCAAGGACCAGCAGGGCTTCTTCGACTTCTACCGCACCAAGGTGCTGCCCGAGCTGCGCGGTTGAGAGGAAGAGGAGCTGGGGGCGCTCTCCGGCGTGGCGGTCAGCCCCCTCCGCCCGCCTGGGGCGCGGGCGCCTGGAGGCGTGCCGCGAAGACGATGATGTCGTCGTCGGGGTCCTCTCCGAAGAGGTCCACCAGGTGGGCGCACAACTCCTCGGGCTCGCCGGGTCCTTCCGCCACGACGGCGCTCAACAGGTCGAGTCGCTCGTTGAGTTCAACGTTGCGGGTCTCGACGAGCCCATCCGTGATCATGACGAGCCGGCTGCCCGACTCGATGTCGTGGCAGGCGGCCGCGGGCTGCGGCAGGCCCAGGCCCAGGAGCGGTCCGTGTTCCCGCAGGTAGCGGGGCGTCCCGCCGGGCCCCAGGAGCAGGGGCGGCAGGTGCCCCGCGTTGGCGACGTGCAGCCGGGCGAGGTCGGCGTCGACCAGGACGATGCACACGGTGGCGGTCCATCCGGGCTGGTGCAGGCGCAGCAGATGGTCCAGGTGCTCCAGCAGGACGTGTGGGGCGAGGTTCTGTGCGGCGTAGGCGCGCAGGGCGTGGCGGATCTCGCCCATGACCATGGCGGCCTGGAGGGAGTGGCCCACGACGTCCCCGACGGCGAGGAGCAGGCCCTGTGCGGTGGTGACGGCTTCGTAGAAGTCGCCGCCGATCTCGGTCGTGGCGGCGGGGAGGTAACGCACCGCGAGTTCCGCGCCGGGGCTCCGGGGCAGGCTCGCGGGCAGGAAGGTGCGCTGCAGGGCCAGGGCGAGTTCGTGCTCCTGCCCGAAGCGTTCCACCACGTCCTTGTGCTCGGCCGTGAGTTCCGCGTAGAGCGCCATCACCCCGGCGTTGGTCTCGGTCAGTTCCTCGTTGAGGCGTTCCAGTTCGTCGCGTTGGGCATGGGCTTCCTGGAGCGCGTTGATCAGGTCGCGGGACTGGGCCTGGAGGTCGTCGATCGCGCTGGCGGGGCCGTCCGACTCCAGGCGGGCGAGGACGTGTTCCACCGCCAGGTCGCGGGCGGCGAGTTCGGGGATGCGGCAGACGATCTCGATCCGGCCGCCGTCCGGTTGATCCGGACGGTCGAGTGCCGGCTCGTAGCGGGTCTGCGGCAGCAGCCGGGTCACGGCGGTCAGCGACTCGCCGCTGGGGGTGCGGTCGTGCGCCAGTGCAGAAGGGTGCGGAGCGCCGCCGGTTTCCGTTGCAGGCTAAACATGGCGGTCATCGCCGAGGGGCGCAGCAGATCCCGGCCCAGTTCGCTCACCGCGGTGGCCAGGCGGACCTGGTCGCGGTCGTCCAGACCGACGGCCGAGGCGATGGTCTTGGCGTGCCGGCGCAGGGCGAAGATGTCCTGCTCGGTGCTGAGCGGCGTCACCAGCAGGGCACTGGCGCCCGCGGTGCGGCGGTGGACGCGCGGGGCGGGTGGATTCACCGTGCCGCCTTGGCGATCACCGCGCTGGCGTCGTCGCGACGGGTTCCGGCCTGCCGCAGCAACGCGGCGGCGATCAGGGCGGGCGGGTGGTGGAGCAGGCCGGCCAGGTCGCCCGGGGCCCAGCGTTCGCTGAGGCCGTCGGAGTGCATCACCAGGACCCCGTGCCGCGGCAGGTGGTGCTCGTAGGTGCGCAGTTGGTGTATCTGGTGGCCCGTGATGCCCGGGTGGGAGAGCAGCGTGGTGCGGCTGGTGCCGGTGACCAGGGCGGCGGTGATGTTCCCGACGCCGCAGAACAGCAGGCGGCCGTCCGGCTCCAGGCGTGCGACGGCCACCGCCGCGCCGCGGGTTCCGCGCAGGGCGCGGTGTACCTGCTCCACGGTCTCCTCCGGGGTGCGGGCGGTTCCCGTCCGAAAGGCGTGCACGGCCGCCTGGGCCGCCACGGCGGCCATCGGGCCGTGGCCCAGCCCGTCGCAGGACATGACCAGCACACCGGTGCCGGGCCCCGCGGCCGCGGCACGCACCGCCGTCGGGCGACCGGTGCGGCCCGGGCGGCCAGAACCGCCGGGGCGCACAAAGGGGTCCGCGGCGGGGGGTGTGGGCGGGTGGGGTTCGGACGGACGCGGTGCGGGCGAGTGGGGTGAGGGTGGGCGCGGTGAGGACGGGTGCGATGAGGGCGGCCGGATCCCTGTCAGGGCGGACCAGCTGACGCCGCCGGACGCCGACGGGGCTGGGGTGTCGCCGATGTGCGGGGCGCGCTGCCGCTCACCGGTGTCCGTGCGGGCGGCCCAGGCGTCGCCGCAGACCTGCTCGCCGCCGATGGGCCGGGTGACACCGCCGACCACGGGCTCGCCGGTCGCCGAGGGATCCGCGGGACGCGGCCAGAAACGGGCGAGTTGCACCGTGCCGAGGCCGGGCTGGGAATGGATGTGGAAGGAGTCGGCGAGGCGTCGGACCGCGCCGAGGCCGATACCCAGGGTGCCTGCCGTCGACATGCCGTCCCGCAGGGCCGCCTGCACGTCGACGATCCCCGGGCCGCCGTCCACGGCCAGTACTTCGACCCCGGCAGTGGCGTGGTTACGCACCACGCGCAGCAGCAGGGAGCCGTCGACGGCGTGCTTGGCGATGTTGCCGGCCAGTTCGGCCACCGCCAGGACGAGCTGGGAACTGCGCTGCTCCCCCAGGCCGATGCGCCGGCCCAACGCGGCGGCCGCGCCGCGGGCGGCTTCCGGCTGGTCGCGGAACCAGGCGACGTCCTCGCAGTCCATCAGGGGCGGGGCGTCCGTGTCCGTCATCGCGCCCACTTGGTGACGGTCACGGTGGTGCCCTGTCCGGGAACGGTCTCCAGCAGGAATTCGTCGACCAGCCGCTTGGAGCCGGACAGCCCGAGGCCCATCCCGGCGCCCGAGGTCCAGCCGTCGGTCAGCGCCAGGTCGACATCGGGGATGCCGGGGCCCCGGTCGTCGAATACCAGGCGCACCCCGCGCCGGCCGCGTTCCTCCACCAGGCCGCCGGTCATGGTGCCGCCGCCGCCGTGGATGAGGGTGTTGCGGGCCAGCTCGCTGGCGGCGGTGATCAGCTTCGTCTGCTCCACCAGGGAGAAGCGGCACTGCTGCGCGAGGGCCCGTACCCGCTGGCGCGCCTGCACCACACCGGCGTTGGCCGTGATCTCCAGCGTCTGCGAGGCGCTGGAGGCGCCGTTCACAGGCCTGCCGCGGCATCCGGTCCGACGCCATCGGCGCCGGGACCGGCCGCGGCGTCGGGCTCGGGCTCCTCGAGGGACTCGGCGCGCGCCCGTTCCAGCAGGCGCAGGCCCTTGTCCAGGGACAGCGCCGTCCGTACGCCGCCGAGGGACAGGCCGAGCTCCACCAGGGTGATGGCGACGGCCGGGCGCATACCGACCACGACCGTCTGCGCGTCCAGCAGCCGGGAGATGGACGCGATGGTGGCCAGCATCCGGCCCACGAAGGAGTCGACGATGTCCACCGCGGTGATGTCGATGACCACCCCGTGGGCGCCGGTCTCGACCACCTCGGCCGCCAGTTCGTCCTGAAGGAGCATCACCGACTGGTCGTCCAGGTCCGTCTGGATCGACACCAGCAGGACGTTTCCGATCTGCAGGATGGGAACGCGTTCGGTCACCGGGCACCGGCCTGCGGCGCCGTGCGGGAGAGCGTGAGCCCGGAGCGGCGCAGCGCGTGCCTCAGGGCGTCGGCCAGGGTGGCCTTGGTGACGATGTCGCCGAAGTTGATCCCCAGTGCCACGATCGTCTGCGCGATCTGGGGCCGGATCCCGGAGATGGTGCACTCGGCGCCCATCAGCCGGGCGGCCACCACGGTCTTCAGCAGGTGCTGGGCGACCTCGGTGTCGACCGCGGGAACGCCGGTGATGTCGATGATGGCCTGCTCGGATCCGGTGTCGATCAGGGCCTGGAGCATCTTCTCCATGACCACCATCGTGCGCGCCGAGTCCAGGGTTCCGACCAGCGGAACACCGATCACGCCGTCCCACAGCTTCACGACCGGCGTGGACAGCTCCAGGAGCTGCTCGGCCTGCGCCGAGATCAGCTCCTCGCGGGTGCGGGTGTAGACCTCCATGGTGAACAGGCCCAGGGTGTCCAGCAGCGTGGAGAACTTCAGGTAGGCCTGGAGGTCGCTGTCGTCGCCGGACAGGGCCGGCTCCAGGACCTCCTTGAGGGCGAAGACGCTCACCGCCGTCTCGGTGGGGGTGAAACCCTGGTGCGCGCGGTTGCGCGACAGTTCGGTCAGCAGCGCGCGGACCTCGCCGAACGCTTCCCCGCGGCCGTCCATACCGCCCTCGGCGAGGGCTGCCACGAGCGCCGTGTAGATCTCCTTCAGCTCCCGCTGGACCTCGGCTCGGCTCACCCGCCCGCCCAGGGAACCGGCGACCTTGTCGGACCATTCGGCACCGAGGTCCTCCCCCCGGACCGTCAGCAGACCGACCAGACGATCCGACACGCTTTCAGCAGCCACAAAACACATCCTTCTTCGCAGGCGGCCAAGCGGCCTGTCCGAAACCATCGGCCCTTCGTGTGACCTGCGAACGCCGCCCAAAACCGTGATGTGCGCCACGCCGGATGGCCGCTCGCGACCCACGGGCGGGGGCGCGTCGCGACCGGCCTCGACGGCGCCGGTCCTTCCCCGCCGTCCCGACGCCGCGCACGCGCGGCAACTGTGTTGTTCATCCCGGGTTCTGGAACACGCGGAGGACGCGGTGCGCGGACGATGGTGCTGCCGGTGCGCCGGCTGGGCGAGGAGGAGTTCCGCGGCGAGGGCGGCCGGCTCCTGCTCGCGGGCAACGCCCTGCACGCCGACCTGGCGCCGGAGGCCGCGGGCAGCGGCGGTTTCGGATGGCGCATGTCCATGCTGGGCCAGACGCACGGCTTCCCCGTCCCGGCCGGCGGCTCGGGAGCGCTGAGCGGCGCGCTCGCCCGCCGTCCGGCCCGACGCGGCGGCGGCGTCCATGGGGCCCCGGGCGCTGATGCCGCACGGGCCGCCCTGCGCCGCCACCGCACGGCCGCCCTCTCCCGCCTCCAGAACCGGCTGACCCACCGCGACCGCGGGGGCCGACGATGACCGGGGAACAAGATGTTGCGTGAATGAACGACGGCAGAGCGGGTAGAAGCGCGCTCGCACACCAGAATGACGAGGACGGGGGCAGTGGCATCTCATGGCTGACGGTGACGGCTGTCCCGAACCGGACGGCTGTCTGCTGCGCGCCGGCCACGCCCTGACCGGGAACGACGGCTGCATCGCCGACGCCCGCCACCGTGTCACCGCCTTCCTGGAACAGGCCGTCACCGCACACCGGTTGACCGTCAGCGACCGCGTTCGCGACCTGACCCGGCTTGTCGTCAGCGAACTGGTCACCAACGCACGCAAGTACGCCCCGGGACCCATCCTGATGGAACTCGCCATCGACGCCGACCATGTCGAGGTGACCGTGTGGGACAGCGACCCCACCGTCCCCACCCCGCGCGGCGCGGACCCGGGCAGGATCGGCCAGCACGGCCTGGAGATCGTCCAGGCCGTCACCGAGTCCCTGCGCATCGAACGGGGGCCCGTCGGCAAGCGCGTCACCGCCCGCCTCGCCCTGGCCGACCCGCCCGCCGCAAGGGCGTAGCGCCAACGCCCTCGGCAGGCGGAACCCGGCAGGTGGCGGTCAGGACCAGGGCCGCCTGGTCGTCGTCGATGCCGCGCCCGCCTGTGAAGGCGCCCACGGCCCCGGTCAGGGCGTCGACGACATCGGCGGCGGGCCGGTGCGCGGTGGGCCGATGCTCGGCGGGCCGCTACGGGCCGGTCACGGCGTCGGCGAGGCGTTGTCCACCGAACTCCCGCCAAAGGCGTCGCGGGGCTCGGTGATGCCGTCGGTGTAGAGCAGCAGGCTCTCGGTCAGCCGGTGGGCCTGCTTGGCCTGGGTGGTCTCCACTCCGGTCACGCGCACCCCCATGACGTTGCCGCGGACGTCCGTGCGGGGCTCGCACGAGGTCGAAGAACGCCTCCCGCGCCCGCTCCCTCTCGCCCAGCAGCACCCGGGCATCGCGCGCCGTGCGGGGCTTGCTGGTGCGGTACACCTGGTCCAGGAGGGCGATGAACCCCCTGCCCGGCCAGTTCCGGCAACAGCTGCCCGGCCGGAGGCCGGTGCGGACGCGCCCGCTGTCGCCGACCGCGGCGATCACCGGACCGCCCCCGCCCCGTCGCCACTGCCATCGCCGTCGGCCAGGGCGATGCGGGCGATGACGCGTTTGCCCGCCGGCTCGCGCCGCACCTCGAAGCGCTGCGCGACGGCCCGCACGATCTCCAGGCCGTGCTGGCCGACCCTTCCGGCGTCCGCCGCCCGCGCGGCCGGCAGGGCGGGATCGGTGTCCCGTACGACGACCTCGACCGTGCCCGCGACGACACGCAACTCCAGCAGGACAGCTCCGGGGGCGTACTTGCGGGCGTTGGTGACCAGCTCGCTGACCACCAGCTGCGTGAGGTCCACTACACGCTGCGCGACGGGAAGCCCTCGCTCGCCGCGGACGCCCGCGAGGAAGGCCGCCGCCAGATGCCTGGCCCGCGCGATGTCCGTGCCGTCCCCGGTCAACGACACGCCGGTCCGCGGAACTTCGCCGTCGACTTCCGTGTGCTCCCCCGCTCCCGGGTCCTGGCCTGGCCTCATCACGCTGCCGTACTTACCCCCTCACAATTTCCGCCGCATACCCGGGTACCTCCCGCCCACACCCGGCCGGCCGTGTCGCATCCGCCACATGCCGTCCACGCCCCACGTCGTGCGGGGCGGCACCCACCCGGCGTGTCGGTGTGCCAGGATCAGCGCCATGGCTGAGGAAGAGACCACGGGCGGCGCGGACGCCGGGAAGCCGGGCGGGTTGACGGTGACGACAGCCACCGCCGACGGGGTCCGCGTACTGACCGCGGTCGGAGAGATCGACCACCACACGGGCGGCCTGCTCCGCGAGGCACTGGACGCCCCCTACGCGCCGCGCGCCCGGATCGTGGTCGACCTGGGCGGGGTCACCTTCATCGACTCCACCGCCCTCAACATCTTCATCGCCGCCCACCGCGACCTGGACGACGCCGGTGGCCGGCTGCGCCTGGCCGCGGCGTCCGACTCGGTGATGCGTACCCTCGCCATCGTCGGCGTGGACACATTGATCGACTGCCGCGCGACGCTCGCTCACGCGCTCGGCGACTGACCTGGCGTCCGCTCGGTGAAAGTTGCTCTACCCTACGAACTCGCACGCCCTGGCGCGGCGCGCCCCGGTTTCAGGCAGCGGAGCCGGACCACCGTCCGCACATGTCCGCACTCATCGGCCGCGCGCCCGACGACATGACTGCTGCGCCATGCCCGGGAGCCCGCGAGGCCCACCGGGACTGATCGTTCGCTAGTTCATGGCCGGCGACTCCACCCGGACCGGCCCGAGGTCCCCGGCCGGCGCCAACTCTCCCGCGCCACTGCCGGTTTCGCCCGCCTTCCGGCTCCGGCAGGATGAGCACATGCTCATCGTGATCGGCGGACTGCCCGGCACAGGCAAGACCACCCTGGCGCGCCTTCAGCGGTCCATGTCTGGACGACGGCGCCGCGGGCGGAGCCGGGAACGCGGCAACGGTATACATCGCTGACCAGTGACGTAGGTCCAGGTTGAATACGCGGTTCACGCGCTCTTCAGGGTCGATCATGCTGGCCCTGCCGACGCGCCCGTCCCACCTGGCCCCGGATTGATCCCGCCTCCCGCTCCTACCGCGGGCCAGCCTCCCGTTTGCTATGCGCTGGTACCGGCACATAGCTACAGTGCTGGTATGGGAAAGCAGACGAACATCCGCCTGGACGAAGAGGTCAAGGCAGCCGCCGAGGACCGGGCCAAGCGCCGGGGCCTGAGCCTGCAGGGGTACGTGGCCGACCTGATCGAGGCCGACCTCAACCAGTCCCGCGCAGCCTTCATGGCCGGCGCCGCATCGTTCCTGGCCGCGTACACGGACGCATTCGATGCCGAAGTCGGCGAGGACCGCTACCCCGGACTCCCGGGCACCCCGGCGAAGACGGCGCCCAGGGACGCCGCGTGAACCTCCGCATCGACCTCGCGTGGATCCTGGCAGTCGCGCAGCAGATTCCGGGAGACCCCCAGGTCGTCGACTACGGCGTCCCCGTAGCCGCCGAAGCACGTCACCGTGCGGAGATCCTCGACCACGAGGTCTACCCCGAGCCCCACCACAAGGCCGCCGCACTGCTGTGCGAGCTGGCGAGAAACCCGAGCCTCCAGGTGCGGAACCTCCTTTTCGCAGCAACCGTGACCGCCGCCTACCTCTCCGCATGCGGCCTCCCGGTGAGCCCCGGCCTGGACACCGTCGTGCCCCTGGCCCGCGCGGCCCGCGACGGGCTCCCCGTACGCGATGTCGCCGCCCAGATCAAAACCTGGACGAGCTGACCCAGCCAGCTCTTCCCACGGCCCGCACCCAGTCCGGTTCTGTTCACACGGCCTGATGCAGGTTCGGGTGATGGGTCAGAATGTCACCCGCTCACGCATCAGAACCCGAGCAAGTCCAGCGACACCGGGTACAACATCTTCCGCATACCGCAACTCCCCCGACAACGGGCAGGGGTTTCGCGTGGCTCAGCCGTCGGACATCGAGCGCGCCCCTACGATCACGGGCGAAGTAGCGCACACAGCCACCTGCGGGGCCTTCCGCAGCCCTCCCACTACGCCACCGAGGACTACCGCGTGCTGTGAACGCTGGGCGGCGTGGGAGTCGGCGTCCTCGTCATGATGCTGGCAGACGTGCTCGCCAAACACACCACCCGGACCTCGCCACGACCGGCCTGAGTCCGTGAGACAGCCCGCCGCTCCGCACCCCTCGTCCCTTGGGAGCACCGGCCCCGGACGCCGCGGCGACCAGATCGCTGCCTGGTCACTGGAGGCCGCCCGTGCCCACGGCGGCGCCGACTGCGAGCCACCGCCGAAGACCCTGACCTCGTCATCACCGTCGCAGGCACCACCAATCGGCCCAACCGCCTTCCATGATCGGGTGGATATCGGCCGGGACACACCCTCGATTAATCCTGCTCTCACCGAACACCTACTCCTACCTGCTGTAGTACCCGCATGCGGGCCAAGCCCGGATCCCGCGCCACCCGGGATCCGGACCGGACGAAGGAGGTGGGCACCATGGCCGACGCCCACGGCGCCCGGCTGCGGAGTACGGCGGACCGGCGGGTGCCGCCCCCGGCATCGGGCCCGGCATCGGGCCCGGCCGACGCCGGGCTGCAGGCGCACCGCGGGATGACTCTGCTGGCGACCATCAGCCTGTTCATCGGGACGCGCGCCGCCTGGACCGACGCGATCAGGACCAAACCGGCCGTCGCCGCTGTCATCTCCCTCGGCTACGCCTCCATCCTCGCCTGCGGTGTCCTCGCCCTCCTGGTACGCCGCCAACGCTCGCTGATCCGGGTGGACGCCGCCGTGCTGATCACCGCGATCACCCTCGTGACCTGCGGATACCTGCTCGACCACGCGGGCACGGACGAGGGTGTCCTGACCGCCCAGGCGGCGAACGAGATCCTCCACGGCCACGTCGTCTACGGCCGGGCCTGGCCCTGGCTCTTCGGGACCCACTCCGTCGGCATCACCAAGACCATGTCCGGCGGCGCCGACTACACCTACGCCTATCCTCCGCTCACCGCACTGATCGCCGCCCCCGTCCACGCCGTCGTCCACTCCACGGCCGCCGCCACTCTGGTCACCACCGGGGCGCTGCTCGCCTCCACGGTGCTGCTGTGGGTGCTGCTGCCACCGCTGTGGCGCTCCGCCGCCACGGCCGTCTGCCTCGGCTTCGGCTTCCTGCCCCACTACGCCTACGACGGCTATCCGGCGATCACGGCGCTCGCGCTGCTCATCCCGGTGGTGGTCCGATGGCCGCAGACCGGCGCGGACGGTCGTCTCGGCACCCCCGGAGTCCTGCGGGCGGTCTGCCTGGGCGCCGCGTGCGCCGCCCAGCAACTCGCCTGGTTCCTCACCCCCTTCCTCCTCATCGGCCTGTACGCCGTCCGGCGCGGCGAACTCGGCCACCGGCGGGCCCTCGCGGTGGTCCTGCGCTACGCGGGCACGGCCGTGCTCACCTGGTCCGCGATCAACGCCTACTTCGCCGCCCAGGACTTCTCCGCCTGGCTGACCGGCACGTTGCTGCCGCTCAGCCAGAAGGCGATCCTGCACGGCCAGGGCGCGATGGGCATCTCCTACTACATGACCTCGGGCAGCAGCCGCCTCGACTTCTACTCCTACGCCAGCGTGCTGCTCCTGCTCGGACTGCTCGTCGCCACCTGGCTGTTTCCCCGCAGACTCGGCCCCGCCGTCACCGTCCTGCCATGGACCGCGTTCTACCTGGCCACCCGCTCCCAGGACGGCTACTTCCTGATGATGACCCCGCTGTGGCTGGCCGCCGCGGCCACCGCCCCGGGCGCCGCGTTCGCCCGCGCCTGGCAGCCGCGGCTGCCACGGGCCGCGACCGGCCGCCGCGCCAAGGTCGCCCTGACCACGGCGCTGCTCGCACCAGCCCTGGTGTGTGTCGTGGTCGCCGCCGCCAGCCCGCCGCCGCTCCACATGAGCCTCACGGCCCGCTTCGCCACCCACCGCGCGCACCTCGGCATCACCGCCCTGCACGTCCGTGCCCGGAACACCACGGGCAGACGGCTCACCCCGCACTTCGCGAGCCGCACCGGCCAGGGCGCCTCCAACTGGTGGACCATCGCCGCCGGGCCCGCCGCGCTGGCCCCGCACTCCTCCGCCGAATACGTCGTGACTCCCCCGGGCGGCTTCCGCAGGGTGAAGCCGCGGACCTATCTCATCGCGGTCACCGGCACCCCCATGACGATCACGACGGTCCGCGTCCCCTCGACGGCGGCCTCGGCCGCCCGGTGAGCGGAGACCTGTGCCCCGCGACACTCGGTACGGCAACGGTTCTTGTAGTACAGCAAGGGAGCTTCCTCCAGCGGCCTCGACGTCCTCGTCGCCCCACCGTTCCCACGACCTGCTTCAGCGCGAGTTCAGGTGGAGGAGGTGAGGACCGAGTCGTCTTCCGGACGGGCCCCGGGCAGCTGAAAGCGGGCGGCGATCGGGGCGGCGTCGATATCGCGGGTGCCCGTGGCCACGCACAGGGTGTAGGCGACGTCGTCCATGCGCTGGCGCACCTCGCTGCACCCGTTCTCGGCATGCAGGACCCGCAGCGTTTCGTACTGTTCGATCAGGCTCGTCAGAACTGCCGGATGTGCCATGAGCATGAGGGCCTCCCTGATTCCCCGCCGAATGGCGGGTGGCGGTGCAGCCGCCGGGTACCTCGTTCTGCCGTGCGCCATGCCCGCGCAGCACAACCGGATTCACGAACGACCCTCCCGCGTCCCCCACACCCAGGGCCCCACCGACGGGCGGTACCGAACAGGGCGGCCGGGCATCCCCGGCCGCCGCGGGAGTCACTCGCCCCGACACCCGGGGCCGACAGGGGCGGGGATGCCGCTCCCTCGAGCGATATGGAACGTCGTTCATCGACGAACTCGGCCTCTGCCGCATCCTGGGACCCGGCGGCGGTCGCTTCGGCGCGGAGACGTCCGTCCGGGAGTGGCTCGGGCATTGCCCGGCTCGGGAGATCCGGCTCATCGGTAGGCGCGTGATTGTTTCGCCTCGGGGGCCGACGGGGACCCGCACGGCACGCCGTCGGCACGCCGAAGCAACGCCTGGCAAGGCCGGCGGGAAAGCGACCGTTCCACCTGGCCCAGGCGGAACGGCTCTCCTGGGGCGTGCCGGAGCCAAGCCTCGTCGCGGCCTTGCAGGAGTCCAGCCTTTTGCGCCCTCTTCATCGGGCATCACCGCCACGGAGCGACATCAAGGGAAGTCACCATGAAGGCAGCGGTATACGAAGGACCGCGAACGGTCACCGTGAAGGACGTACCGGACGCGAAGATCGAACATCCCTGCGACATCATCGTCAAGATCACCACCACCAACATCTGCGGTTCGGACCTGCACATGTACGAGGGCCGCACCTCGTTCGAGTCCGGCCGCACCCTGGGACACGAGAACCTGGGCCGGGTGGTGGAGATCGGCCCGGCCGTCCGCAAGGTCCAGGTCGGCGAGTACGTGGTCCTGCCCTTCAACATCGCCTGCGGCTTCTGCAAGCAGTGCGAGCAGGGGCTGACGAACTACTGCCTGACCATGCAGCCGGAACCGGCCCTCGCGGGAGCCGCCTATGGATTCGCCGAAATGGGCCCCTACCAGGGCGGCCAGGCGGAGTTGTTGCGTGTGCCCTACGGCGACTTCAACGCGCTGCGTCTGGGCGAGGACGCCGCCGAGCGGCAGACCGACTACGTGATGCTCGCCGACATCTTCCCCACCGGCTATCACGCCACCGAGATGGCCCACGTCAAGCCGGGCGACCAGACCATCGTCTTCGGGGCCGGTCCGGTCGGGCTGATGGCGGCCTACTCCGCCCTCCTCAAGGGCGCCGGCCGCGTCTGGACGGCCGACCACCAGCCCGACCGGCTGCGCATGGCAGAGGAGATCGGGGCCATCCCGATCAACACCGCCGAACAGGACCCCGCCGAGGTCGTCAAGGAGGCCACCCTCGGACTCGGCGCCGACAACGGCTGCGAATGCGTCGGCTACCAAGCACACGACCCCCAGGGACAGGAAGACGCCGGCCTCACCCTCAACGGACTGATCGACTCGGTCAGGTTCACCGGCGACATCGGCGTGGTGGGCGTGTTCCTGCCCCAGGACCCCGGCGGCACGCAGGCACAGAGTGAGCTGGAAGCGCAGGGCAAGATCCCGATCGACTTCGGCATGATGTGGTTCAAGGGCCAGCGCATGGGCACAGGACAGGCCCCGGTGAAGAAATACAACCGGGCGCTGCGAGACCTGATCGCCGGAGGGAAGGCGAAGCCGAGCTTCGTCGTCTCCCACGAACTCAGCCTGGACGAGGCCCCCACCGCCTACGAGCATTTCGACGCCCGTGACGAAGGCTGGACCAAGGTCGTCCTGCACCCCGACGGGCACGGCAACGGCCACAAGCGGTAGAAGATCCGTGGCCGACGTGCCCCCTCGCCACCTCGCTGGCGCGCACGCGCGATCAACGCTGCTGAGCACCGCCGCCACGACGACCGCGCCGCCGGCCCAGGTCGACGAGGACCGAGTGGTCCCCGGACCAGCCCTCGACGTAGCCCTTCCCGGCTTCCAGACCTCCGGTCGTCACCGGCACCGTCACCGCAACGGCGACGGCGACGGCGACGGCGACGGCGACGGCGACGGCGACGGCGACGGCTACCGGGATCTCCTTGAGGACCCTGCGTACGCCCGCGCCGGCAGCGCCTGCGGGTGGCGACTACGACCTGGCCGGGTTGCTGCCCGGTTCCTTCACGATGCGGTCGCCGGCCGCCAGCGACTTCCACAGCCCGCGGTCGACGCGCACCTTGACACGCCGCCCGTCGGCGAGCCGCACCTTGGCGAAGTGGTAAATGTTCGCGCCGTCGAGCATGCCTCGCGACTTGCCCTCGACGATGCCCTCCCAGGCGTCGTCCGGTCCTGGTTTGCGAGATGTGAACATGCCGCAATCGTACGAAGGAAGACAGCCGCGCCGCAGTGTCACCAGGCACCCGTTCCGCCGTACACCTGTCGCCCGCGGGGCCGTACAAATGTCCCCGACGGGACCACGGCCTCGTCGCGCGTGGCGACAGAGCGGGCGGATTGGTCCGCCGGACGGACGCGACACATTTCGACCAACTCGAAGGAATGACATGCGCCTCGGCCACTCCCCCCACCATCACAAGGCGGTACGACGCTCGAAACGCCCGGGGTCGTGGCCGGACGGCCGCTGACCTGGCTGCGGCTCAAGGCATCACCACGGCCGCGATCGTCGTCTTCGCCGGCCCCGGACCGGTGTGGCGGCTGGTCCCTGCTCTGTTCGTCGTCCAGACCGTGCCGCTGTCGCTCCGACGGCTCCTCCCAGGGTGGCGGAGGTCCGCGGCCGGACGGAGAGCGGATCTCGGTCGCGCTGCGGCCGCGCGCCACCCTCCGGACGGATCAACGCGCCGTCGCCTCGCCTGCGGGCGGCGCCCCGTTCCGGGGACGGCCGACTGCGGGCGAGGCCGGCGGAAGGCTCGTCGAGGGCGGGCCCAAGGTGGGGGCGAAGGCGACGGCACCGGTCGTTCCCCGGCCTGGGTGGCATCTGCGGGAGCCGCGCTGCCGACGCGGTCCCGACGCCTTCATTCGGCGTACAACTGCGCCAGGGCGTCGGCGTACTTGTCCCGGATCACCCGCCGCCGCAGCTTCAGCGACGGGGTCAGCTCGCCCGTCGTCGGGCCCCACTCCTCGCTCAGCAGGCGGTACTTCTTGACCTGTTCGGTCCGGTTGAGCCTGGTGTTCGCGGCGGCCACCGCCCGCTCCACCTCGGCGAGCACCTCCGGGTGCGCGGCGAGCGCCGCAAGGTCGCCCTCGATGCCGTGCGCCGCGGCCCAGGCGGGGGCCGCCTCGGCGTCCAGTACCAACAGGGCCACCAGATAGGACCGGTTGTCGCCGTGGACCAGGGCCTGCCCGATCAGCGGGTGTTCTTTGAGGGTGTTCTCCACCAGCGCCGGGGAGACGTTCTTGCCGGTCGAGGTGATGATCATCTCCTTCTTGCGGTCGGTCACCCAGACGTAGCCGTCCTCGTCGATCCGGCCGATGTCTCCCGTGTGCAGCCAGCCGTCGTCGTCCACCGCCGGGTCGACCGAACCGTCCGGACGCAGGTATCCGGCGCACACCGACGCGCCCCGCACCTCCAACTCGCCGTCCGCGGCGGTGCGTACGCTCACGCTGGAGACGGCCCGTCCCACCGAGCCGAGCCGGAATCCGGACTTGGGGCTGTTCCCGGTGGCGACCCCCGTGGTCTCGGTGAGCCCCCAGGCGTCCATGACGACGATGCCGAGACCGGCCCAGAACCGCACCACGTCCAGCGGCATCGGCGCGGAGGCGCTGGCCGCCCAGGTGACCCGGTCCAGCCCGCCCTTCGCCAGTACCGGCAGCAGGATCTGTTCCCGGCAGCGGGCGTAGAACGCTTCCAGCTCGGCGGGCGGCCGCTCCCCGCGCTCACGGAACGCCACGTGTTCACGGGCCACCGCCGCGGCCTCGTCCACCGCCTTGCGCTGTTCTTCCGGCAGGGCGGCCAGCGCGGTACGGATCGCGACCGCGAGCTTCTCCCAGATGCGCGGCACGCCGAAGAACTGCCGCGGGCGCACCTCACGCACCAAGGGAGCGACGGCGGCCTGATCGGCGCACAGGTGGACGTGCGACGCCCGATGGCAGGGCAGGTAGATGCCCAGCATCCGCTCCGCGATGTGGGCGAAGGGCAGGTAGCAGATGTGCTCCACATGCGCGGGCAGCTCCGCCACGTCGTCCAACGCCCGCGCGTTTGCCAGAACTTGCGCGTGGGTCAGGACGACGCCCTTGGGTTCCCCCGTGGTGCCGGAGGTGTACACGACGGTCAGCGCGTCGTCGGGGCGGGCCGCGTCGAGCGCCTTGTCCAGGTGGTCCGGCACCGGTTCCGCGAGCAGCGCGGCACAGGGCAGATGGCCGCCCTCCTCGCCGGGTTCCGCCACCACGAGCCTGGTGAGCGGGGTCCGGTCGTCGTCCAGCAGGGGCGCCCACACGTCCACCTGGGCCGCGCCCTCCACGACCGCCACCGCCGCCCGGCAGTTGCGCGCGATGTGTGTGATCTGCCCCGGCGCGGCGGTGCCGTAGACGCTGACCGGCACGGCGCCGAGGCGGACCAGCGCGAGATCGGAGAGCCAGTGTTCGGGCCGGTTGCCCATCATCAGCAGGACGTGATCGCCGCGGGTGACGCCCAGTGCGGCGTAGCCGGCCGCCAGACGCCCGGTGTGTTCGCGCACCTGCGCCCAGGTGAGCGTGCGGTTCTGCGCACCGCCTCGTTCCTTCCAGGAGAGGGCGGGCAGGTCGCGGTGGAGGCGGGCGTTGCGCTCCAGCAGCTGCGGGAGTGTGGACACGGCCGGTTCTTCCCGGTCGGCGCGCGGTGCTGATGTCATGACGGCCTCCTGGCGGACTGAAGCGGTGCGGGTGCGATCGAGCGGGTGCGGCACAGCGGGATGCGGTGGGACGGGGTGCGGAGGAAGGGCGTGCGGAGCGAGGAGTTGCGAGGCGACGGGACTGCGGCGCAGCGGAGCGGCGTGGCGCCGGACGACGGGGCGGACCCGCCCGGGGTGCTCTCCGGGCGGGTCGGCGGCGGCCGACGCCGGGATCGCTCCCGCGCCGGCCCCCTTCCTACGCCTCCGGGCCGCCCGCGTACAGCGCTGCGGCACGTGTGATCGTGGCATGGGCCTCACGCACGATCCGCTCCACGATGTGCCGGGCAGGCGCGATGTCGCGCACCAGCGCCTGGGACAGGCCGACGGACCAGATGCCCGCCTCCAGGTCGCCGTCCTCGAAGACCCGGCGGCCACGCGCCCCGCTCACCAGCTGCTGTACGTCGGGGAACGTCCCGCCGTCCGCGAGGATGCCTACGACCTCGTCGCTGACCGAATTGCGGGCCACCCGGGCGGTGTTGCGCAACTCGCGGAAGATGAGACGGGTGTCGAGCTCGGCGGCCTCGACGATCCGCTGCTTGACCGCGTCGGCGACCGGCGCCTCCGTCGAACACAAGAAGCGCGTGCCCATGTTGATCCCGTCCGCGCCGAGCACGAGTGCGGCCGCGAGGCCGCGGCCGTCGCCGAATCCGCCCGAGGCGACGATCGGGACGGTGAGGACGTCGGCCGCCGCGGGGATCAGCACCAGCCCGGGGACGTCGTCCTCGCCGGGGTGTCCGGCGCATTCGAAGCCGTCGATCGACACCGCGGCCACGCCCAGCCGCTCCGCCTTCACGGCGTGCCGGACGCTCGTGCACTTGTGGATGATCCGCACGCCGTGCCCGGCGAAGAACTCCATGTGCGGCTCGGGACTGGAGCCCGCGGTCTCGACGATCGTCACCCCGCAGTCGACGATCACCCGCCTGTACTCGTCGTACGGCGGCGGGGTGATCGTCGGGAGGATGGTGAGGTTGACGCCGAACGGCTTGTCGGTGAGTCTGCGCGTGCGCTCGATCTCGCGCGCCAGGTCCCCCGGCGTGGGCTGGGTGAGGGCCGTGACGATGCCCAACGCTCCGGCCTCGGAGACGGCGGCGGCGAGCTCGGCCCGGCCGACCCACATCATCCCGCCCTGGACGACGGGGTGTTCGATGTCCAGGAGGTCGGTGAGCCGGGTCCGCAGCCGGGCCGGGGCGAGCACGCCGTCAGGCATAGATCTCACCGCGCTCGGCGCGCTCCACCAGCGAGTCGGGCGGCAGGAATCGGTCGCCGTAGGCCGCGGCGAGTTCACGCGCCCGGTCGACGAAACCGTTCAGGCCGCCCTCGTACTGGTTGGCGTACTGCAGGACGCCGCCCGTCCAGGCGGGAAAGCCGATGCCCTGGATCGAGCCCACGTTGGCGTCGGCCACGCTGGTCAGCACGCCCTTGTCGAGGCAGTCGACGGCGTCGAGGGTCTCGGCGAAGAGCATCCGCTCCTGGAGGTCCCGGAGCGGCAGGACGCGCTGCCCGGAGCCGTAGCGGTCACGGACCCCCGGCCAGATGCCGAGGCGCTTTCCGGACTCGTCGTACTCGTACCACCCTGCGCGCTCCCGGCGGCCGACGCGTCCCTGGTCTAGCATCCAGTCCACCACCGCCTCCGAGGGGTGCTCGGTCCAGGTCCTGCCCTCGGCCTCCTCGGCGGCACGGGTCTCCACCCGGATCCGCTGCGTCAGTGACAGGGTCAGTTCGTCCAGCAGTTGCAGCGCGCCGGCCGGGTAGCCGGCCTGGAGGGCGGCCTGTTCGACGCTGGCGGGCTCGACGCCCTCGCCGACGGCGGCGACGGCCTCGGCGATGAAGCGGCCGATCACGCGAGAGGTGAAGAAGCCGCGCGAGTCGTTGACGACGATGGGGGTCTTGCCGATCTGCAGGACGTAGTCGAAGACCTTGGCCAGCGTCTCGTCGCTCGTGCGCTCACCACGCACGATCTCCACCAGGGGCATCTTGTCGACGGGGCTGAAGAAGTGGATGCCGATGAAGTCACTCTCCCGCTCGACGCCCTTGGCCAGCAGGGTGATCGGCAAGGTGGAGGTGTTGGACCCGAGCACGGCATCGCGCTCCACGATCTGCTGGACCTCCTGGAAGACGCGCTGTTTCAGCGGCGCCGACTCGAAGACCGCCTCGATGACGAAGTCCACCCCGCCGAAGTCGGCGGGGTCGGCCGTCGTGCGGATCCGCCCCAGCAGGGCCTCGGACGTCTCCCGGGTCGTCCTCCCCGCTGTCAGCGCCTTGGACTCGAGGCGCCGGGCGTAGTCCTTGCCGTCCTCCGCGGCCTCGGGGCTGACGTCCTTGAGCACGACGTCGATGCCGGCCTTGGCGCTGACGTAGGCGATCCCCGCCCCCATCATGCCCGCCCCGATGACCCCGACCTTGCGTGCGGCGAAGCGTTCGAAGCCCGCCGGGCGGCTCGCGCCCGCGTTGATGCGCTGCAGGTCGAAGAAGAACGCCTTGATCATGTTCTTGGTGACCTGACCGCCGAGCAGGCTGACCAGGTAGCGCGTCTCGATCAGCGAGGCGGTGTCGAAGTCGACGTGGGCGCCCTCGACGGCGGCGGCCAGCGCCGCTCGCGGCGCGGGCATCGGCGCTCCCCTGGTCTGCTTGCGCAGCAGGCCCGCGAGTGCGGGCAGCGTCGCCGCGACCCCCGCGGCGCGTACGTCGCCGCCCGGCAGCCGGAAGCCCTTGACGTCCCAGGGCTGGCGGGCCTCGGGGTGTTCGGCGATCCAGGCCCGCGCCCGCGAGTGCCCCTCCTGGGCGCTCTCGACGAGTTGGTCGACGAGGCCGAGCGCGAGGGCCGCCCGCGGGGTGAACTTCGTCGCCGGCAGGATCACCTCCGACAGCGCCTTGTGCAGGCCGAACATGCGCACGGTGCGGGTGATGCCGCCGCCGCCGGGCAGCAGTCCGAGGCCGACTTCGGGCAGGCCGAAGCGGCTGCCGGGCAGGCCGGTGGCGATCCTGTGGTGGGCGCAGAGGGCGACTTCGAGGCCGCCGCCCAGTGCGGTGCCGTCCAGGACCGCCACGACCGGCCTGCCGAGCCGCTCGAGCCGGCGCATGAATCCCTTCATCCGGTTGATGTAGTCCGTCTCCTCGGCCGCCCGGTCGGCGCTGCCGGCGCTGAGCCGGTTGAGGTCGCCGCCGGCGAAGAACGTCTTCTTCGCGGACACGAGCAGCACCCCGGTGACGCTGTCCCGTTCGGCTTCGAGGCGCGGGACGCATTCCTCCAGGCCGGTCATGAAGGCGTCGTTCATGGTGTTGACCGACGAGGTGGGGTCGTCGAGGGTGAGGGTGACGATCCCGTCGGCGTCGCGGGCGTAGCTGATGGCGGATGCGGTCATCTCTCGAAGGCTCTCTTTCGGTACGCGGTGGGTGCGGCGGTCAGGTGCGTTCGATGACGGTGGCGATGCCCATGCCCGCGCCGACGCACAGGGTCGCGAGGCCGCGGCGCCCGCCGGTGCGCTCCAGCTCGTCGAGCAGGGTGCCGAGGATCATGGCTCCGGTGGCGCCCAGCGGGTGGCCCATGGCGATGGCGCCGCCGTTGACGTTGACCCTCTCGTCGGGCACCTTCAGGTCGCGCTGCCACTTCATGACGACCGCGGCGAAGGCCTCGTTCAGCTCGAACAGGTCGATGTCGTCGACGTCCAGGCCGGCGCTCGCGAGGACCTTGCGGGTCGCGGGGGCGGGGCCGGTGAGCATGATGGTCGGCTCGGCGCCGGTGACGGCGGTCGCCACGATGCGGGCGCGCGGGACCAGGCCGAGGCGTTCGCCGATCTCGCGGGTGCCGATCAGGGTGAGGGCGGCTCCGTCGACGATTCCGGAGCTGTTGCCGGCGTGGTGGACGTGGTCGATCCGCTCCAGGTGGTGGTACTTCTGCAGGGCGACCGCGTCGAAGCCGGCCTGCGCGCCGACGGCGGCGAAGGAGGCGGGCAGCGCGGCGAGGCTCTCGGCGGTGGTGCCGGGCCGGCGGTGTTCGTCGTGGTCGAGGACCAGGACGCCGTTCAGGTCGCGGACGGGCACGATCGACTTCCGGAAGCGGCCCTCGCGCCAGGCCGTGTCGGCGCGCTCCTGCGAGCGGGCGGCGTAGGCGTCGACGTCCTCGCGGCTGAAGCCCTCCATGGTCGCGATCAGGTCGGCGCCGATGCCCTGGGGCACGAAGTACCCGTCGTACGCGGTGGTGGGATCCTGCGCGTAGGCGCCGCCGTCGGAGCCGATCGGGACCCGCGACATCGACTCGACGCCGCCCGCCAGAACCAGGCTCTCGTAGCCGGAGGCGACCTTCTGTGCGGCGAGGTTGACGGCCTCGAGACCGGACGCGCAGAACCGGTTGACCTGGACGCCGGCCACCGTATGGGGCAGTCGCGCGACGAGGGCGGCGGTGCGGGCGATGTCGCCGCCCTGCTCCCCCACGGGCGAGACGACGCCCAGCACGATGTCGTCGATCAGTTCCGGGTCGAGGGCCGGGTTGCGTTCCTGGAGCGCGTGGATGAGGCCCGCGACGAGATCGACGGGCTTGGTGCCGTGCAGCGCGCCGCCGCGGTTCTTGCCCCGCGGCGTTCGTACGGCGTCGTAGATGTAGGCGTCGGACACGACGCCCCCTTTCCTGGGATCGGGACGAGGTGGTGGGGCGGGGGTCTACAGGCCCAGGTCGCGGCCGACGATCTCTTTCATGATCTCGGTGGTGCCGCCGTAGATGGTGGTGATGCGCGAGTCGAGGTAGTCCTGGGCGATGCGGTATTCGCGCATGTAGCCGTAGGCGCCGTGGAGTTGGAGGCAGCGGCCGACGACGGCGACGTAGTTCTCGGTGGCCCAGAACTTCGCGGCCGCCGCGTCCACGGCGGTGAGTTCGCGGCGGGAGTGCCGGGCGAGGAGGTCGTCCAGGTAGGCGCGGCCGACCCGGGCGGTGGTGACCATCTCGGCCAGTTCGAAGCGGGTGTTCTGGAAGGTGCCGATCGGTCGGCCGAACGCGGTGCGCCCCTTGACGTACTCCAGGGTGCGTTCGAGCACCCCCTCGAGGGAGGCCACGGCGTTGGCGGCGATCGAGATGCGTTCCTGGGGGAGGTTGCGCACGAGCGACTTGAAGCCCGATCCCTCCTCGCCGAGCAGGTTGCAGTCCGGTACGCGGACGTCCAGGAAGAACAGTTCGCTGGTGTCCTGGGCGTGCAGGCCGATCTTCTCCAGGTTGCGTCCGCGGGTGAAGCCCGGACGGTCCGCCTCGATGACCAGGAGGCTGATGCCGCCGTGGCGGTCCTCGCCGGTGCGGACCGCGGTGACGACGAGGTCGGCGTTCTGGCCGTTGGAGATGAAGACCTTGCTGCCGTTGACCACGTAGTCGTCGCCGTGGCGGACGGCGGTGGTGGTGATGCCGGCCAGGTCGCTGCCCGTTCCCGGTTCGGTCATCGCCACCGCCACGACGAGTTCACCGGCGGCGATGCCGGGCAGCCAGCGCGCCTTCTGGGCGTCATCGGTCAGGTCGGTGAAGTAGGGCACGACGATGTCGTTGGAGAGCGTCACCGCGGCGAGGGCGTCCGAGGCGGGGTGGCGGGAGAACTCCTCGCCGATCACGGCGTTGAAGCGGTAGTCGTCGACCCCGCCGCCGCCGTACTCCTCGGGGATGTTGAAGCCGAGGATGCCCGCCCGGGCCGCCTCCTCGAACAGGGAGCGGTCGACCTTGCCCTCGGCCCGCCACCGCTCGACGTGCGGGGTGGCGTGCTTGTCGGCGAAGGCGCGGGCCGTCTTGCGGAGGAGTTCGTGCTCGTCGTCGTAGAGCGGCCGGTCTGCGGAGATCACATGGGCCATCGGTGGTCCTGTTCTGTTCCGGGGCAGGGGTGCGGAAGGAAAGCGGCAGCACGGCGGGCGGCGGTGCCGGTCGCGGGGCCGCCGCGCAAGGGAGGGCGGCGGCGACGCTCAACGCGTGGGCACGAGGACCGGTTTGAGGGTCAGGCCCGCGCGCTGGTCGGCGACGGCGCGGTCGAAGTCGCCCAGGGCGTAGGTGGTCACCAGGCGGTCCAGGGGCAGGCGGCCCTGACGGTGGCGCCGGACCAGTTCGGGGATGAGGACCGAGGGTTCGGCGTCTCCCTCGACACAGCCGCGGAGTTGGAGCCCGCGCAGCATCAAGGACCGTATGTCGAGGGTGGTTTCGGCGGGCCCGAGGCCAGTCAGCGCCAGCGCGCCGCGTGGCCGCAGCAGGGTGAGGGCGCGGGCAATCGACTCGGGCCGCCCCGTGGTGTCCAGGGCGTGCGTCACCGGCGGGATCGGTTCGTCCAGCGAGGCCACGGCAGTGGCACCGAACCCGGCGCACAGCGCGCGGCGCGCGGCGACGGGTTCCGCCACGACGGCCTCGACGCCTTCGGACAGGGCGGTCAGCACCGCGGCGGCGCCGACGCCGCCCGCGCCGACGACCAGCAGCCGGTCGCCGGGGCGGGGGCGCAGCACGTTGAGCACCGCCCCCGCCCCGGTCAGGAACCCGCAGCCCAGGGGTGCGACCACTTCCGGCGGCGCGTCACCGACGGGTACGCAGGAGCCGGCCGGCGTCAGCGCGGCGGTGGCGAACGACGACTGGCCGAAGAAGGCGCCGAAGACCGGCTCGCTTCCGACGCGGATCGTCGACGACCTGTCCAGCCGCCGTCCGGAGCCGTTGAGCGCGCCGGCCCAGGCGCAGTACGCGGGATGCCCGCCCCGGCACTGACCGCAGCGCCCGCACGACGCGAAGGCGATCACCACCCGGTCGCCGACGGTGAGGCGGTCGACGGCCGAGCCGAGCCGCTCGACGGTGCCGCAGCCCTCGTGGCCGAGGACCGCCCGCCGCGCCCCGAGGTTCTCCCGGGTGACGAGGTCCGTGTGGCACACTCCGACGGCCTCGATCCGGACGATCACCTCGTCGGCGCGCGGTTCGTCAAGTTCGGCCTCGACGAGCTCGCTGGGCGCCGGGCCGTGCGAGAGCAGCGCGGATATCCTCATTCGCGCTCCAGGCCGAAGTAGAAGAGCCGGCCGCTCGCAAGCACTCCGTCGGCCTTGCCGTTCATCACGCCCATGAGGGTGGCGTCGTCGACCCGCTTGAAGTGGTCGAACACGGGCATGCCGTCGTAGACCATGGTGGCCGTCACCTCGCCGCGGAACTCGATGTTCCAGAGGCTGGCCTCTCCGCGGCCCGAGGTGGTGTCGGAGTAGAGGCTGCCGTCCTCGGTCCGGCAGATCAGGGGTTTGGCGTCGTGCAGGGCGTCGAAGCGTTTGCCGTGCCACCGGCTGCGGGCGAGCATCCGCTCGACTGGATGGCCGGTCGGGAAGGCGAAACCCCGCCAGGAGCCGAGCAGGTCCGCGGCGTCGACGGTGTCCAGGTCCCGCCACAGGGCGTCGAGTTCGCCCGGATCGACCGGTCCGGCCGCCACCCGCAGGACTCGCCACCGCTCGGACACGGAGGCTGTGAGGTCGTTCACCGCACACGCATCCGGCGCAGCAGGGCCAGTTGGCCGTTGGTGCGGCGGACGAAGCTCTCGACGGCCCCCGGTGGCGGGCCGAGCGGCATGAGGCGCTGCGCGGCGACGGTCTGGCTCTCGGTGTACTTGAGGATGCCCTCGGCGCCGTGGCGGCGCCCCAGTCCGCTGTCGCGCATCCCGCCCATGCCGGCCTCGATGCTGCCGGCCGCGGCCGCGGCGCCGTCGTTGATGTTGACCGATCCGCAGTGGATCCGCCGGGCCATCCGGTCGGCCGTGCGGGTGTCGCGCGACCAGATCGACGCGGACAGGCCGTAACTGCCCTGGTTGGCAAGGCTCACGGCCTCGTCGTCCGAGGCGAAGGGGTAGAGGGAGACGACGGGGCCGAACGTCTCCGCTCGGCAGACGGCCATGGCGTCGGTGACGCCTTCGAGGACGGTGGGAGCGTAGAACAGGGGGCCGATGTCGGGCCTGGGCCTGCCACCCGCGAGCGCGGTCGCGCCCTTCGCCACGGCGTCGCCGACATGATCCTCGACCGCCGCGAGCTGTGCCGCGGAGAGCAGCGATCCGACGTCCGCCGAGTAGTCGTAGGTCGGCGCGAGCCGCAACTTCCCTGTCAGGTGCACGAGTTCGTCACGGAAGGCGTCGTACACCCGCTCGTGCACGTAGACGCGTTCGATGTGGATGCACATCTGGCCGGTGTTCGCGAAGGCGGCGACGACGGTGCCGGCCGCCGCGGCGGTGACGTCGGCGTCGGCGCGCACGATCAGCGGGTTCTTGCCGCCGAGTTCGAGGGAGCAGCCGACCAGTCGCCGGGCGGCGCGCTCGGCGACGGTGCGCCCGGTGGCCGTCGAGCCGGTGAAGCAGACGTAGTCGGCGGCGTCGACCACGGCGCTGCCCACGACTTCCCCGTCTCCGGCCACGATCCGCCACAGCCCGGCGGGCAGACCTGCCTGCGCCATCAGCTCCCGCGTCCACAGCAGGGTCAGCGCGGTCTGCGAATCCGCCTTGGAGACAACGCCGTTGCCGGCGAGGAGCGCGGGAAGCACGTCTCCCACTCCGAGATAGAGGGGGTAGTTCCACGGCGAGACGATGCCGACCAGCCCCCTCGGCACCCGTACTTCCCTGACCTTCGTCAGGCCGGGGACCATGCCCCGCACCCGCCGTGGGGCCAGGTAGCGGCGGGCCCTGCGGGCGTAGTGCCGGGCGATCGCGGCGACCTGCGCGACCTCCTGCCAGGCGTGGTAGCGCGCCTTTCCGGTCTCCCACTGGATCAGGTCGAGGACTTCGTCCTGCCGCCGCAGCAGCAGGTCGTGGAAGGCGAGCACGATGGCGGCGCGACGCCCGATCGGCGTGTGCGCCCAGGTGTGTCGGGCCTCCGTGGCGGTTGCGGCCGCGGCGGCGACGTCCCGCGGGTCGCAGGCGGGGACGGGCGGGAGGGGCGACAGATCGTACGGCGCCAGGGCGGTCACCGCGCCGGGGGCGGGACGCCCCTCGCGGGCCCCCTCCTGGTGCACCCACGCGCACCAGCGCTCGATCAGTTCGTCGGTCACCCATGCGGGTCGTGAATTCGCCATCCGGGGCGGAGGCGCTTCGATCTGGTCCTGCTCCGTGCTCATGGCGCTCCTAGGGATGCCGGACGGGACGGGGAAGGCGTGGTGGTTCTGCGGCGGTTCGCGGTGGCGCGGCCGGTGAGCGGGATCGGGCACCGGGCTGCGACAGCAGTGGCCTCTGAGGCGCGCAGAGGTCTTGCCGCCGCCGGATCACGTCGTTATGTTAATCAAAAATCACATCGGTGGACAAGCTTGCTGCCGCCCTCAACTGGCGCTCGATGTCAACAGGAACGGCACTGTCCGACCTACCTCGAAAGTAGGTAAGTGAATGACAAATCTCAGCAGAAGGCGCGCGATGACGCTGGGCGCCGCGCTGGGCCTGGTGGGCCTGACGAACGTGCCGCAGGCCTGGTCGTGGTCGTCCAGCGGCTCGATCGCCGCCACCGACACCGTCACCGACCCCTTCCAGGTCTGGGACCCCGCGGCCGACGACGTGGCGACCCGGCTCCTGGCCGACGGCTCCGTCCCGGCGGTCAACACGGCCTGGGAGTCCTGGGTCAACAACGCCGACGCCCTGCCCTCGGGGATGCCCGCCTACCTCACCAGCTACCTCACGCAGGTCAACAAGCTGCCGTCATGGGCCGATCCCGCACTGCTCGCCGCCTCCGAGACGCTCTACGTCCGCCTGAGCAGCTACCTGTTCGTGTCCGAGAGCCTCGGCAGCGGGATCCTGAGCACCGTGATCCCGCGCGAGGCCCGAGCCGTCTACTGGTCCGCAGGCGGCGCCGACATGAAGGCCCGCGCGGCCAAGACCTTCACCTTCGGCTACGACCTCCACAACGGCAACGCCTGGAAGAACAACGGGCACTTCGTCGTCACCGCCAACAAGACGCGCCTGGTCCACGCGGCGGTCCGCAACCTGCTGCCCACCTCGGCCCACTTCTCGGCCACCGCCGACCAGCCGAAGCCGATCAGCAACGGCGACATCCTGCGCACCTTCCACTCGGTCGCCACCGTCGCGCACAACAACATGAAGAAGTGGGGCATCCCGCTGTCGGCCGCGGAACAGGCCGCCGACCTCCACGCCTGGCAGGTGGCCCTCAGCCTGCTCGGCGTCCAGGAGCAGTTCATCCCCGCCAGCTGGTCCGCCGCGCAGACGCAGGCGAGCCAGATGCTGTGGCCGGTAGTCGCCCCCACCACCGAGGGCATCGACCTGGCCAAGACGCTCCTCGGATACGTCGAGGACCCCGTCGCCGGCCTCGACACCGGATTCGTCAGCGAGTTCACCCGCTACCTGATCGGCGACCAGTACGCCGACTGGCTCCACCTCCCCCACGACCTGGTCTCCCGCGCCCTGATCCAGACCGCCTGGCCGCTGTACGTCGCCTTCCGCGAGGGGCTCTCGCCCATCGTGCCGGACGGCTTCTACCTCTTCGACCAGACCCTGCGCGGCATCGCGATGCTCTTCCTCAACAACGGCACCTCGCCGACGCAGACACCGATCACACTCCCCACCGCGAACCGGCCCGGCGCCTGAGCCGGCCCGCCCCTCGTACGACGCCCCGTGACCGTCCCCACCGGCCGCGGGGCGTCGCCGCGCCACGCCGACCGGGACCGCATCGTCCATGGCGGCTCCGGCATCCGACCGCACGCCGCGGGGCCTCTCCCGGAAGCGGCGTCCGCCGCACGACGCCGCTCTCGCACCATGCCCTAGACACCCAGGGCGGCCACGACCAGAGCCGTCACGGTGTCCCGGTGCTCGACCGAGTCCTGCCAGTGCAGCCTGCGCCCGGCCTCGACCACGACACCGAATCCGGCGTGCACCAGGACCCGCGCCTGGCGCGGGTCCAACTCCGGCCGCGCCGCGCGCAGTTGCTGCTCCCACAGATCGACGTGCTCACGCTGCGCGAGGATCAGGGGCTGCTGCACGTCGGCCGGCAGACCGCGGATCTCGGCTTCGGCGACGCTGGTGAGCTCGGTGTGCTCGAAGCTGTAGGCCACGTACGCCGCCGCCAGGGAGAGCACGGCGTCGTGCGGGTCGGTCACCTCGCCCAGGCCCTGGTCGACCGTCTGCGACAGCAGCGCCGCCGCCTGCAGGCACGCCGCCACCAGGATGTCCACCTTGGTGGGGTAGTGACGGTAGAGGGCCGACGGGGCCAGCCCCACCGCCTCGGCGATCTGCCCGTTGGTGACCTTCACGAACCCGTCGCGCGCGAAGAGCGGAATGGCGGCCGCGAGAATCTCCGCGCGTCGCGTGCGCGGCACGGGCCGGACGGGCAGTTCCGTGCGGCGCGGTCCCTCCACGGTCCGCGCCGGATCACTCGTGCACACCCGCAGGGCGGACGCCACCAGCACCTCTTCCAGACGGCGTTGGGTGAGGGAGACATGGTGCATCGTGATGGACCCGATCGCCCCGAGGGCGGCCGCTGCGTGCAACTCCGGGTCCGGCACGGCGTACTCCTCGCGCACCGCCTCGGTGACCCGGCCGACGACCCGCCCCAGCTTCACACCGAGCAGGCGGCGGTCCTCACGGACCAGGTAACGCGCCTCCCACCGGTACAGACCGCCCGACGCCCGATGGGCGACCGCGGCCCGGGCGACACCGCCCAGCACCCGCTCCAGACCGGCTCCCGGCGGTAGCTCGTCGACCGCCGCCAGGAGTTGGTCCGCGTTGACGTGCGCGCACTCGGCGAACAGGGCGTACTTGTTGGGGAAGTGCCGGTAGAGGGCCGCCGCGCTGATCCCCACGTCGGTGGCGATCTCCTCCATGGACGCCGCGTGATAGCCCCGCTTGCTGAACACCCGTCCGGCGGCCTCGACGATCAGTTGCCTGCGGTTGCGCGGTCTGGTGGCCGCGATCGGATCCGTGTTCACCGGCAGGCGGACATACGGGGAGACAGTGCCATGCGCCCTAGTGAATCACAAGGCGATCGAGGCCCAGAACCCACCGCCGCGCCGACGGCGCCCAGGCCGCCTGCGCCCCGGCGCTGTTGCCGCGCGAAAGAGTCCCGGTACCGTGAAAGGCACCATGAACACGACCGCCCTGGACTCCCTGCTCGCGCGCGCCGTCGCCCGCCCCGAGACCGAGGAGAAGCTGTCCCGGCAGATCCTGGACGCCGCGGTGGAGCAGTTCACCACGTTCGGTCTGCGCCGCTCGTCGGTGGACGACGTCGCCAAACGGGCGGGCGTCTCACGGGTGACGGTCTACCGGCGGTTCGGCACCAAGGACCGTCTGGTCGAGGCGTGCCTGGTGCGCGAGGCCGGCCGCTTCTTCCATGAGCTGGACTCCGCCGTGGCCGGCCTGCCGACCATGCGGGACAGGATCGTCGAGGGTTTCGCGGTCGCCCTGCGCCACACCCGGGCACACCCGCTGTTCGGCGGGCTGCTCCGGATCGAACCCGACGTGGTCCTGCCCTACCTGACGGTTCAGGGCGGTCCGGCGCTCGCCGCGACGACGGAGTATCTCGCGGGACACCTGCGGCGGGCCCGGGAGGCCGAGGGCCTGCCCGAGTCCGACCCGCGCCCCGTGGCCGAGCTGATGGTGCGGGTCGCGGTGTCGTTCCTGCTCAACCCGGCCGGCTGCATCGGGCTCGACGACGACGACCAGGCGAGGGCCTTCGCCGGCCGGTACCTCGCGCCGCTGCTCGACGCGTGAGCTGACGGCTCGAACGCTGCGGCACGCACGACGCCGGAGGCGAGACCGGCGCCCCACCGGCCGCCGGTGGCGCGGACCGGCTCCGTCACCGCGCCTCCTCGCCGGCCGGCCCCGGCAGGGGTCTTTCGTGCGCCCAGTGCGGGCCCAGGTCGTCGAGGGTCCAGCCGAAGGGGTAGGTGCGGGGCTTCGGCCGGTGCGGCCGGTGTTCGGGCCGGGAGGGCAGCCGTCGTACGAGAGCGGCGCGGGCCCGCAGGGCGCGGTGGGCCGCCGTGCGCAGCCAGAGAGGCTGGCGATGCAGACCGAGCGCGGTCAGCAGCGGGCCGTCGAGCAGGGCGAGCACGACGCGTGAGACGAACGGACGCAGGAGGCGCGGGTAGAGGTCGACGACGACCCGAAGCGTCGCGGCGGCGACGCGCCGGTTGGCGGGGTCGTAGGCGAACTTCTCCTTCTCGTAGGAGTCGAGGAGCTGCTCGAACCCGGTGTAGTCGTCGGGGAGTTCCGTGATGCCCATCATCTCGCCCATGCGGCGGCCCACTTGGGCGAGGCTCTCGGTCTCCTGCCGGCACAGGGGGCGCCAGCCGTACCGGTCGATCCAACGCTTGGGTCCCACCACGGTGGTGGCGAGGACGTACAGGTAGTCCTCGTTGGCGATCCGGTAGCGGCCGTGGATGCGGTTGAGGTGCTGCGCGGTGGCCCGGCCGTGCTCGGAGTCGAGGCCGTCGCGCACCATCTCGTAGGCGATGAGCACGGTGTCGTCGTACCGCTTGCGCCCGGTGCGCTCGAACTCCTGGGTACGGTCGAGGAGTCGGGAGATGCGGGGGATGCCGTAGTCCCGCAGGAACGCGACGGACACGCCCTGGAGGTAGTCCCACGGGAACTCGTACTGGGTGGTCCACCAGAATATCTGCTGGTAGTCACGCCGGGGGTCCAGGGCTTCGATGCGGCGCAGCCGGGTGTAGCGGCCCATGAGCTGTCTCCTGTCGCGGCCCGTTGCTCACGGTGGCGCCGGCCGCCGAGTCCGGAACCGGGCTCGACGGCGAGGGGCCCGGAGCCGGGTTCCGTCGAAGTGGCGGGAGGTGCGGGGCGGATCGCCGAGGGCGGCGAAGATACAAAAACTATTCACTTGTCTCACCGGAGGCGTCAACACCTCGGCGGGACAAGGGAGACGAGGGCGATCTCAGGAACGTGTCCGGTGGCCCACGGTGGACAGGGCGATGGCAACGTAGCGCTCCGCGAGCGTGGCCGGGGTCAACGGCCCTTGCGGGCGGTACCAGTTCACAACTCCCTGACACATGGTCAGGACCGCGCGCGCCGCGTCCACGGGGTAGGGGGTGGTGAACGCCCCGAGGTCCACGCCGTCCTGCACGCTGTGCCGGAGCATGGCCTCCAGTTCGTCGCGCAGTCCGACGTAGCGTGCCCGGTTGTCGGGTTCAAGGCTGCGGATCTCGGTGTCGAGGAAGGCCAGCGGTCCGCGGTGGGCCATGTAGAGCACGACGCACTCGACCAGGGCCCGGAAGCGGGCCACCGGGTCGGTGGCGTCCTTCGCCGCGTCGCGGCAGCGCCCGAGCACCGCCCGCATCGACCCCATGAGCAGTTCGACCAGCAGCGCCTGCTTGTTGTCGAAGTGGTAGTACAGCGTGGGCACGGTGACCCCGATCCGGCGCGCGATCTCGCGCACGCTGGTGCCGTGGTAGCCCTGCTCGTCGAAGACCTCCAGGGCGGCGGCCAGGATGGGCGGCAGTTCCAGCGGCCCGTACGTCCGCCAGTCCTCGTGCCCGTCCGCACGCAGTGCCGCCACCGCTTCCGCCATGACCGGTGCCTTCCGTCCGCCCGCTTCCGGCGCCGAGTCTATCGATCATCGAGGCCGTACTCGCGGTTGCGGCGGTATCGGTCGACCAGAACCCGCTTGAGCAGCTTGCCGGTCGGCGTGCGCGGAAGGCTGTCGACGAAGTCCACGTGGCGCGGCGCCTTGTAGTGGGCGATCCGCTCCCGCACGTACGCGATCAGCTCGCGCTCCAGATGCGGTCCCGGTCGGACGCCGGGCTCGACGGCGACCACCGCTCTGACCTCCTGCCCCATCTCCGGATCGGGCAGCCCGATCACGGCCGTGTCCGCCACCTTGGGGTGCAGGGCCAGCGCGTTCTCGACCTCCTGCGGATAGATGTTGACTCCCCCGGAGATGATGACGAAGTCGCGCCGGTCGGCGAGGAAGAGATACCCCTGCGCGTCGACGTGCCCGACGTCACCGGTGGTGGTCCAGTACGGGTGGAGGGGGTGCTGCGCGGCGCGGGTCCGTTCGGGATCGTTGTGGTACTCGAAAGCCGGCTCGTCGCGCTCGAAGTAGACGGTGCCGACCTGGCCCGACGGCAGTTCCCGGCCGTCGTCGGCGCAGATCCTCAGCGTCCCCAGCAGGGCACGGCCCACCGAGCCGGGCCTGCGCAGCCAGGCTGCGGTGTCGATGAAGGTCAGCCCGCTGCCCTCGGTCGCCGCGTAGTACTCGTGGACGATCGGTCCCCACCAGTCGATCATCGCCCGTTTGACGTTCACCGGGCAGGGCGCCGCGGCATGGATGGCGACCCGCAGCGACGACAGGTCGTACCGGGTGCGCACCTGCGGGGGCAGCTTCAGGGCGCGTACGAACATGGTCGGCACCCACTGGGTGTGGGTGACCCGGTGCCGCTCGATGGCGGACAGCGCCCGTTCCGCGTCGAAGTGCCGCATCATCACGACGGTGCCGCCGTAGGCGTGGACCACGCCGCCGAAGCGCAGCGGGGCGGCGTGGTAGACGGGTGCGGGTGACAGGTAGACGGTGTCCGGGCCGAATCCGTACAGGGGGCCGAACAGCGCGGTCGGGATGTCGCCCGGCTCGTGCACCTGACGGTCCGGCAGCGGAGGCTTGATGCCTTTGGGACGACCGGTGGTGCCGGACGAGTAGAGCATGTCGGCGCCGCGCGGCTGGTACGGCCGTGGCGTGGCGGACACGGCCGCCAGCGTCGCCGTGTAGGAGTCGTGCCCCGGTACGTCTCCGCCGAAGGCCAGCCGCAGCGCGACGCCGGGTGTTTCGGCCGCCACCGCCCGCGCCAGTTCCCCCAGTTCGGCGGAGACCACCAGGGCACGTGCCCCGCTGTCGTTGATGACGTAGGCCACCTCGGCGGGGGCGAGGTGGCGGTTGACGGCGGTGACGTACAGGCCTGAGCGCAGCGCCGCCCAGTACACCTCGAACACCTCGACGGCATTGTCGGACACCACGGCCACCACGTCGCCGCGGGCGAGGCCGGCGGCGCGCAGAGCGTTCGCCAGCCGGAGCGAGTTCTGTTCCAGTTCGGCGTAGGTGAGCGTCCGGCCGGTCTCCGCCATGACGACCGCGGGCCTGTCGGGGGACGTACGGACGTGTGCTCCCGGATACACAAGGCACCTCCTCGACCTGAGATTCGCGCTTGCCGCGCAAGTTCTCTACTGAGCGATCGCTAGAATCGGGAATGTGCTGCGAGGCGCAGCCTAGAGCGCATCAGGTCACCCAACAACGCTTCCAACGGCCAAGGTTGAGTTCCGGCCGAAGCATTGACCACCCCTCAGAGGCGCTCTAGCTTACCTAGCGCTCGCTAAGTACGGGTCGCCGTACATCTCTCGTGCGCCGGCCCGTCGGCATCCCCGCCCCGAGGAGAACCGCCATGCGCAAGAGCAGCTGGATCCTGACCGGGACGGCCGTGGTCCTGGTGGCCACGTCGGCGGTCACCAGGTTCGGCGCCTATCCCGCCCTGCACCAGATTCCCTCCGACGCCGACAGCACGTTCCACTACAAGGGCACCGCCTCCCTGCTCAACGCCCCCGCCCTGGCCGCCGGGGACAGCGCCCACGCGTACCTGCGCGACCTGCCGGTGACCCTGGACTGGCGCATCGCCGTACGGGACACCAGCGGCCGTACCGCCGTCGTCCTCGACGACGCCGTGCTGCGCGGCCCCGGGGGCAAGACGCTGAACAGCGCCCAACACATCTGGGCGGTGGACCGGCGCACCCTCTCCGACCGCCCGGCACCCGCCGGCTCGGGCGCCGAGCAGCACTCGGGACTGGTGTTCTCCTGGCCGCTGGACCCCGAGAAGCGCGACTACCCCTTCTGGGACACGGGCGTCCGCCGGACGGTGACCGCCCGCTACGCGGGATCGGACCAGGTGGACGGCCGTCAGGCCTACCGCTACGCCATCAAGGCCACGGGCGCGCTCGCCGACCCCACCACGGTCAAGGCGCTGCCCAAGGTCCTCCCCCGCAGCGCTGTCGCGGCGCTCAGCCAGGCGCTGCCCGCGGCCCAGCGGCCCGGAAAGGCGGCGCTCGCGGCCCTGCCCGAGGCCGTCCCGCTCACGTACACGTCCACCACCGAGCGCACGGGCTGGGTCGACGCGAGCACCGGACTGGCACTGAACGGCTCCCTGCACCAGACGGTGCTCGCGCAGACGCAGGGCGCGAGCGGCCCGGTCACGCTGTTCCCGGTGACCGACGTCTCGGTCAAGGGCGCGGCCGCCTCGGTGCACCAGCAGACGCACGACGCCTCGGTGGCGCAGCGCGCGTGGTGGTGGCTGAGTACGGGCGTCCCGCTCGGCCTGCTCGTCCTCGCCATCCTGGCGGCGGCCCTCGCCTTCCGGTTCGCCCGGCGCGCGGCCGGCGACCGCAGCCCGTCCGAGGACGAGCGCGAGGAGGCCCCGACTCCGGCGGCGTGAGCGGAGGAGGGCCGACGGGACCCGCCCAAGGGGCGGGTCCCGTCCTTTCGCATGTTCCGCCTCACGCCCCACCTTCCGACTCCCACCCCCCACCTTCCGCCTCCGCCTTCCGCTGTCCGCCTCCGCCTCCCGCCTTCCGCTGTCCGCGCACACGACAACGGCCGCCCTGTCGGCGGCCGTTGTGACGTCTTGCCCGGTGGGGGGAAGTCGCGGTCCTGATGGATGCCGCCAGGGGCGGGGTGGAGCGGCCTGCCGCCCCTGGCAGCGGTTGCGACCCGTGCGCGACTGCCGCGCCCGGGGCTGGTGGGGCGGCGCTCAGGCGGGGCGGTTCGTGTCGGGGATCGAGATGGCTATCGGCTGCGCCTCGTTGAGGAACAGGAGGACGAACTGACGCAGGGCCTCCTCCAGGGTCCAGGCGATCGCGGGGATGGCGGGCAGCGGGATCAGGCCCTCACGGAAGGCGACCAGCAGCGGCCAGGCGGCGGCGATCAGCGGTTCGAGGATGGGCTCCTGGGCCAGTCCGATCATGTCGCCGATCCGGTCGCCGAGCGTGTACCGGGAGAAGGCGCTGATCAGGTCCCGGGTGAGGCCGGCGTCGATCTCCGCGACGATGCCGAGGAGGACCTGGGTCAGCGCCTTGCCCTCGGGAGTGGAGCCGAGGACCGGGTCGAGGAGCTGCTTGGACTGGGCGTTGGCCGCGTCCCAGCTGGCCGGGATGTACTCGTCACGCACGCCGAGCATGTGCGCGCTGACCTGCCAGACATGCAGGTACGCCGCGGCGTCGGCATCACTGACGCGGACGCCCCACTCCTTCATCTTGCGCATGACGAACGTGGCCAGGCTGTGCCAGGTGACCAGGATGTCGGCCTGGCTGATCGGGGTCGGCTGGCCGCCGCTGGTCTGGGTCCAGGCCGGGGACTGCGGCAGCAGGTGCCGTACCGCGGCGTGGACCATCCGCGTCTTCACCGCGGTCACGATCATCGAACCCTGCGGCAGGTAGGCGTCCGTGGCTCCGATGTCGTAACCGAGTTTCGCCGTCTTGGCGATGCGGTCCTTCATGTTCGCACCGCCCTTGGAGTAGTAGACGGCGCGGGACTCCCGGGGGATGGCGGTACTCATGAGGCCGCTGCCGAGGCCGTAGAGCGCTCCGATGTAGATGCCCTTCGTCGAGTTGATCCGGGAGGCCCGGTCGAGCTTGTCGGCGTCCGCCCAGGACGGCATCTGCCGGGCTGAGTCCATGAACTCCCGCAGATCCGCGGGGAGTCCCGCGGGCGGCGCCTGATCGTTGCGGGTCCACGTGGCCAGTTGGTCGTTGATCGCGGAGATTCCGCCGCGGTCGAGCACGGCCGCGAGGACGGGGTCGGCCTCGTCGTCCCACACCCACTGCGGGTCGACACCCGCACCGGTGCCGGCCACCGACTCGTCCGGCGCCCACGTCCACAGCGAGCGGGCGCCGGCCGGCGTGGCCAGGCTCAGTGCTCCGAGGGCCCCGAGGACCCCTCCTGCCGTCAGTACCTTGCGCCTGCTGAACCCGTTCATTGCTCCGAACTCCTTCGTGAGTCCTGTCTGAATCGTGCTCGGGATCACGCGCACCGGGCACGTTGGGGCGCACTACGCGCGAGGGGGAACCGATGACGCGTGCAGGGTCGGCCCACGAGGGGCCTCGCTGGGGGCGGCCCTGCGGCACCTGCGCCTCGGGGTTCATCGACGCCTGCAACTCATGTGCTCTGAGGCCGAGTTGACACGATGGAACAGATCGAGGCTCTCTGTATCACCCAGGGGAGCACAGGCGGCACCGGAGCGCCAGGGTCTGCACCGAATCAGGAGGAGCCCGTGGGACCCGACCCGCCGGGCGACGGCGGCCGAACGCTCGCCGCGGTGCGGCAGTTCCTCACCGAAAGGCCCCGCGAGGAGCAGCGGGCAGACCGAATGGCGGGCGAGGTGGACATCGGCGTGGTCACGATGCCCGAGCCCGCCGCGCCGCGGGACCCCTCGCTCGTGACCACCGCCGCTTGCCACCTGCTCCGCCGGGGAACGGGCGGCTCCGCGCGTCCGGCGAGGACAGGAAAGGGCAGATGTTGGCCTCGTGTCAATAGTTGGTCGGAGTTCTACTCGCCTTGGCGTCGCTCCAGTTGGGGCGGTGCGGCGGATTTCTCCATGATCGCAAGGAACGAACTCCGCGCTCTCTATTGACACTTCGCCAACAGCGGCGCCACTGTGGGCCCCGCCCGAGGAGAGAGCGCACGGTTCGCGAGAGAGGGAACCCGACGTGAGCACAGCTGAGCCGCTGCACGAGTACGTCGAGGGGCTGACGATCACAGGGCTGCTGCGCCGCAACGCGCAGGACTTCGCCGAGCTGCCCGCACTGACCACCGGCCCCGGCCCGCACGCGGGCACCCTGAACTGGGCGCAACTGCGCGCCGAGGTCGCGGCCCTGACCCGCGGCCTGGCCGCGCTCGGCGTGCGCCGCGGGGACCGGGTCCTCGTCGCCATGTCCCGGCGGGCCGAGCACTGGGTCACGGACCTGGCCGTCGCCCACCTCGGCGCCCTGCCGTGCAGCACGTACGACACGCTGAGCACCGAGCAGATCGGCGCGCTGGCCCGGCACAGCGACGCCCGCGTGGTCGTCGTCGAGGCCGGGGAGCCGTGGAGCCGCTGGCGGCCGGTGCTCGACCAGCTGCCCCACGTGCGCGTCGTCGTCCTCGACCCGGACACCACCGCCCCGGCGGACGACCCCCGCATCGTCGCCTACGCGGCCGTACGCAACGCGCTGCCGCCGGACGCCGCCGCGTTCGAGGCGCTCACCGACGCCGTCGTCCCCGACCAGCCGCTGGCCCTGGTGTACACCTCGGGCACCACCGGCGACCCCAAGGGAGTGGTGCTCACCCACCGCAACGTGATCCACGAGTGCGCCATGCAGGACCGGCTCTTCCCCCTCCCCGACCATCCGGCGACGGTCGCCTACCTGCCGATGGGCCATGTCGCCGAACGGGTCCTCGGGATCTACCTGCCCGTGTACACCGCCGGACACGTCACCCTCTGCCCGGACGCCGGCCAGTTGCTGCCCACACTGCTCGCCGTGCGCCCGCAGAGCTTCTTCGGCGTCCCCCGCGTCTGGGAGAAGCTCGCCGCGGGCCTGCTGTCGCAGATCACGGCGCTCCCGGCGGACCGGGCGGCGGAGGTCGCGCGGGCCCAGCAGACCGCCCTGGCGGTGTACCGCCTGCGCTCCGAAGGCGCCGAGGTCCCGGCCGAAACGGTCCGCGAACTCGACGCGTCGGACCGGCAGGTGCTGGAGCCGCTGCGCGCCACCGTCGGCCTCGACGGATGCCAGCGCGCCTTCAGCGGCGCGGCGCCCATCCCCACCGGTGTGCTGGAGTTCCTCGCAAGCGTGGGTCTGCCGGTCTACGAGGTGTGGGGGCTGAGCGAGACGACCGGTGCCGCCACGGTCAGCACACCGCAGGCGTTCGCCCTGGGCTCGGTCGGGCGGCCCGGCCCCGGTATCGAGGTCAAGGAGGCACAGGACGGCGAGCTCCTGATCCGCGGCCCGGTCGTCTTCGCCGGGTACCTCCAGGCCGACGGCCGGGTGGAGCCCGCCACGGACGCCGAGGGCTGGCTGGCGACCGGCGACGTCGGCACGGTCGACTCGCGCGGCATCGTCACCGTCACCGACCGCAAGAAGGAGATGATCATCACCGCCGGCGGAAAGAACATCGCCCCGGCGAAGATCGAGTCCCGGCTGCGCGCCCACCCTCTGATCGCCTACGCCGTCGCGGTCGGCGACCGGCGCCGCTACGTCACCGCGCTCCTCGTCCTCGACGAGGAGGCCGCACCGCTGTGGGCGCGCAGCAACGGCATCGACGCCACCAGCCTCGACGAACTGGCCCGCCACCCGAAGGTGCTGGCCACCCTGGACACCGCCGTCGAGGAGACCAACGCGGTGCTCTCCAGAGCGGAGCAGGTCAAGCTGTACCGGGTCCTGGCCGGCCCCTGGACCGCGGAATCCGGTGAGCTGACCCCCAAGCTGAGCCTGCGCCGCAGGGCCATCGCCGAACGGCACGCCGCGACGATCGAGTCGATGTACGACGGCTAGACGCACCTTCGCCGGTGTACGACGGCTGGACGCACCCTCGCCGGTGTACGACCGCCAGGGCGCGGCTTCGCCGACGTACGACGCGTGGGCGCACTCGCCCACCATGTGCGGCACTTCGGAATGCGCGCACCGTGCGGTGAACGCCCCGTACGGTGAACGCGCACCGTACCGTGAACACCCGCCGGCAGGCGGTACGTCACCGGCACCCCCGTCGGCGGCTGTTCAGCAGAAGAGGAAATGACGGCATGGAAGGTCAGCGCCAGACGCCCCGGCGCAGGATGGAGCCGGACGCACGGCGCGCCGAGATCCTCAGTGTCGCCCGCCGGCTCTTCGGCGCGAACAGCTACGCCTCGGTGTCCACGTCCGACATCGCGGCCGAGGCCGGAGTGGCCCGCGCGCTGATCAACCACTACTTCGGGGGCAAACGGCAGCTCTACCTCGAAGTGGTACGGCAGATGATGGTCGTGCCTGCCTCCGTCTCCGAGCGACTGCCGCCGACGACACCGGAGGAACGCCTGTCGATATGCGTCGACCGTTGGCTCGAAGTCGTGGAACGCAACCGGGACATGTGGCTGTCGGCGATCGGCCTGGAATCCCTGGGCAACGACCCCGAGATCGACCGCATCATGCTCGAGGCCGACGAGATCGCCACCGACCGGATCCTCGAGGCGGCGATGATGACCGACGTCGGCTCGGGGGCCGTCAAGCTCCGGGCGATCATCCGCGCCCACAGCAGCATGCTGAAGGCAGCCTCCCGCGAGTGGCTGGTGCGGGGCACCCTCAGCCGCAGCGACCTGCACGTCGTCCTCACCCGCACGATATTGCACCTGCTCAACACCGTGTTCCCCGCGCTGCAGGAGGACTGAGAGGACGGGGGTCAGCGCCGTGCCCGCTCCGGTAAAGGCTCCAACCCGCCCGTACGTCACTTCCCACCTCCACAGGACCTGGGATTGATGGTCGGCCCCGTGCCGAATCTCCGTCTCGGCGCTGTGCAGGGCGGTGGCCCCCGGCTGCGACTGAAGAGAGGGTTAAGGCTGGTCACGCCGGACATAAAGGGTGCGACGCGATACTGCGATCGGGGGGCCGCATGGCACAACTCGACGTCCTGCAGCCACAGTTGACCGGAGCGATCTTCCGCGCGTGGGAGCCTCTCGGGATCCGCGGTGCGATGTGCGTGCTTCGCCGGCTCCCGCGTCCCCTGCGGCGTGCGGCACGCCTGCTGGTCCGTCTGTGCTACACGCCCTGGACCCCCAAGACCAGGTTTCTGTTGATCAGCCTGTGTTCCTCGGTGGCGCTGCTGGGTCTGGCGGACGCCGGTGGAGTGCTGGTGTCGCCGACTGCCGACGGCGCACGGTCGGCCCTCAGCTACCTCTTCTCCGTGAACGCCGAACCGAGCGCGGTCAGCCTCTCGCTGCTTCAGGATCCTGCCGGCCTGATCATCCTGGCCGTCGTCTTCGTCACGCCGATGTTCTACTGCCAGCAGGTACGGGCGATCTCCGACTTCGTACCGATGAATGAGCGCAACGGTGGTGCCTCTCAGCTTTCAGGACGCCGGATCGAACAGCTCAATCGGCTGACCGCCAGAACCAACAGGGCGTTTGCGGCGCTCGGTCGCAGGGACTTTTCGGCGGTCATCATGGCTACCGTGGCGGTCGGCACCGCCCTGCTGTACGTCTTCGTCAACGACCACGGTCTCCTGGAGAGCTGGAACTCGACGACGCTCCCGGACGCGGTCTGGCGGTCCGAGGTGTACGACGGCTGGTGGGCCAACCGGTACACCCACCCCGAACTGGCGATGGCACTGTGCGTGGCGGGCGCGTACGCCTTCTACTTCCTGGCAAAGCAGCTGGTGATGGGCGTCGTCTTCACCATCTACCTGAAACGCTCCTCCGAACTCGGCTTCGGCGTCACACCGAACATGGCCTACGACAGTGACGGCTTCCAAGGACTGCGCACCCTCAGGCAGTTCATGCTGTGGACCTACGGTTCCGCCGTCGCTCACCTGACCGGGCTGCTGGTCCTGTTCGTGGTATGGCTGCCCGCGGCACCGTGGACGCTCTTCGCAGTGGTGGTGGTGATGGTGGTGGACGCCCTAGTGATCATCTATCCCTCCTCCATCGGCTACCACTCGGCCCTGGACGCGAAGAAGAAGTACGTCGCTTCGCTGTCCGTGACCGACATGCCTCCGAACGACCGTGACGCGGCGATAGCCCAGGTGTGGTCCGTGTCGGTGCTGCCCGTCGGAACGCGCAAGGCCATCACCGCGATCACCGGGTACCTGCTGGTGCCCGCAGTCATCGCATGGCTCCCAGCAGTCGTCCAGAAGCTGTGACGCCTCCCGAGTCTGCGCCACGTTGACCTTGCGGCCCGTCCTCCGCCCCAAGGGCATCAGGGGATTTGTCGTGCTGCCCCGATGCTGGAAGGCCGAATGGTCCAACGGCTGGATCACGAACACCCACCGCAACTGGCGGACTACGAGCGTCTGCCTCCACACGCCGAAGCCCACCTGAACCGGGCATTGATCACCTCCATGCCGCGTCGCCTGGCACGGAGAGGCCCCGGCACCGGCTGCTGGGAGACGAAGTCGTAGCCGACTGCGTCAGGTTGGGCCCGGTCGCCCTTGGGCAGGGGCCGGCGCGCACCGCGGTGGTCACGCGGGAGCTGCGCACGGATCGGGGTGTCCCCGTCGCCAGATCTGCTCTGCTTCGCGGGTAGGGTCCGCGGCATGTACCCGTCGGCCGCGCCTGGCCCTCGATCCCCACCAACAGCGCGGCGCAACCGTGGGATTCGCTCCTCGCCCTGACAGACGGGGGGTTGGCTACGGCCGGGCAACGGTGGTCTTGCTCTTGGCCGTCGCCTTCGACGATCTCGGCCTGCATCGGGTGTGGGGTGCGATGTCGCCACTGAACACGGCTTCGGCGCGGACCATGGAGACGACGGGAGTGACCGAGCAAGGCACGAATCGTGAGCATGTGCTGAAGGCCGGCCGGTGGCGGGACTCCGTCCCGCACGCGATCCTCGACCGCGAGGTGGAGCTGAGCCCGGCACCGGCGTCCGGTCCGGCAGCAACGGCTCGATCCCCGCCCACTGCGCATCAGTCAACGACACAGCCAGACCAACGATCCGATGGTCCAAACGCCCTAGCCGTGAATGGGTGGCGATGGGACAGTGCCCCGGCGGACCGGACCCGGTGATGAACTCACCTGGGTCGGGCGCGCGCTTGCTCAACCCGCCCGTCGTCCGACGTGCCGCGCGGGAGCCGGATCGTCCCGTCATCTCGTGGCTCGAAAGCGATGTCGAGCACGGCCCCCACGACCTCACGCGTCGAAGCGTCAGCAGGTGCTCCTGAGTGAAGACGACCTCGCCCCTCAGCAGCAGGAACACACCTACAGAGCGTCACAAATCACCGATGGTGACATGACTTGCCACCAGCATCGATGAATTGCAGATCGAACCGTGTGCCGGGCTGGAAGGACTTCAGCTGCGGGAGCGCAGTATCCGGCGCATCCGGTCGGCCTGGTCCAGGAGGTTCGTGCGGACGACCGGGACAGCCTCTGCCGCAAGGCCCTCCGCTCGTCCCACGAAGGTCAGGTCGATACCGAACAGCGGGAAGAGCCATTTGGTGTAGGTCCTCGCCGGCACGGTTCCACCGTGGTGGATGGTTGGCACGAGATCGAGGTAGGCCTGCGCATAGGGCCTCAGCACGTCGTCCTGGCCGGCGCTCCAGAACAGTGCCGCAACCGAGTGGACCGAAGCGATGGGCACCGCGCGGTCCGTCACCAGCGTCTGCCACACCGCCTTCTTCTCGGCCGCGTCCGGAGTCGCAGCGCTGACCTGGAGCCTGCTGACCCACGCATCGGGATCCGGGTCGCGATCGAGCAGGGCCTGAGCCTCGGCCGCGGTCTCGCTTCCGAGCTGAGCCTTGCGCACCAGTGCTCGCCACTGGAGATCGATGTCCTGCCCGGCCTCGTCCTGGAGCCAAGCCACCTCCTCCACGTCGGTGGCGGTGCGGGCGTAGCCACGCAATGCCGCTTTGCGGTAGGCGCCGATGCCGGAGAGGCTGCGGCACGCCGCAGCCACTGCTCCCAGCAACTCGTCCCGATCCGAGGCCGGGCTCCATAGATCCGCGGCCTCGAGAGCCAGGTTGAGATACGGCTCGATCACCGACGCGGACGTCTCGACGGCCAGCACTGCGGTCAGGCACTGCACGGCTTCGGCGGCTGTCGCCTCGCCGTTGATCAGCATGTCCCAGGCCGTGGTGACGGCGACACCTCGCGCGGTCGCGGTGGGCAGGCGGGCGGCGTTGCGGAAGAACGCGTCCCTGGTCGCGGCGTCAGGTCTCGTCGAGGCGAAGGTCAGGTCCTCATCGTTGACCAGATACAGGTCGGCTCCTGCGGGCAGGTCGAGCCGGGTCCGTTCGCCCGCCACCTCGACTGCGACGAGTGCCGTCCGCTCAAGATGATCCCCGCAACCCTTATAGGCGCCGACGGCAAGCACGTGCGGGCGCGGCCGGCCCCCCGGACCCTGCGCGACCAGGGTGAACCCGTCTGCGTCGCGGTCGAGAGTGAGCCGGTCGGTGCCCGCTGTTTCCAGCCATCCCGTGCGCCACTGGTCCAGGTCACGTCCGCTGGCGTCGGCGACGGCGTCGATCAGATCCTGCAGCGTGGTGCTGCCCCAGGCATGCGTGGCGAAGTAGCTGCTCAGACCCGCGGAGAACTGTGCCTCACCGACGTACGTCATCAACTGCCGCAGCACGGACGCGCCCTTGGGGTAAGTGATGGCGTCGAACGTCGCCGCGGCCTCGGAGACGTCGCGGACCTGCTGGCGGATCGGGTGCGTCGTGGGTCCCTGGTCCATGAAATAGGCCTTGAGTTTCTCGCCGGCCAGATGTGCCGTCCAGGCATCGGTGTACGACGTCACGCTCACCGCGGCCCAGTTGCTCGCGAACTCCGCGAACGCCTCGTTCAGCCACAGGTCGTCCCACCAGCGCATCGTGACGATGTTGCCGAACCACATGTGCGCGAGCTCGTGCAACAGGTACCGCGAGAAGATGTCCCACTCCGCCCTGGTCGGGGTGGTCCTGCGCAGGAACCAGTCCATCCAGGTGACACAGCCGAAGTTCTCCAGCGCGCCAGGGAACTCGGGCGTGAAGACCTGGTCGTACTTGTGCTGCGGAAACGGCATGCCGAACTTGCCGGCGAAGAACTCGAGCCCCTGGGTGGTCAGGGTGAACAGCTCCTCGGCGTCCCGATCCAGGATCGAAGCCAGCGACTGCCGGCAGAAGAGCCCGAGATCATGACCAGCTCCGGTGCGACGCACTTCGTAGTACGGGCCCGCATTGATCACCGTGTTGTACGCCGCCAGCGGCGGCGTCGGCGGGAAGGTCCAGCGTCGCACCGAGCCGCGGTCTTCGACCTGCGGGTCACCGCTGTTGCTCAACACCCGCCAGCCGCAAGGAGCGGTCACCGTGAACGCCCACTCCGCCTTGAGATCCGGCTGATCGAAGCAGGCCAACACATACCGGGCGCAGTCGGGACTGAAGTCGGTGAACACGTAGGCCTCACCGTCGGCGGGATCGACCGCCTTGTGCACGCCCTGGCCATCGGCCGAGCACTCCGTCACCGAGACCACCGTGAGGACGTTGCGCTCGGCAAGACCGCTCAGCGCGATCCGGTCCTCAGCGGCCGGCCGCAACACGACCCCGTTGAGCGTGGCGCTCTCTACCGTCGCCGCACAATCGACAAAGGTCTCGGCCCCGGGCCGGCGACACGCAAAGGTGACCGTCGACACGCACCGGACCCGCGAGCCGGCCAGCAGATCCGAAAGGTCCACGGCAACGTCATACCGCTCGACCAGCAGCAGACTCGCCCGCCCCTCGGCCTCAGTCCGGGACAGACTCCTGACGCTCATCCCCACCCCTCACGAAAAGTCGATCATTCCCGGCGAACCACCCGCCCAGCAGAAGGCTGCGGCACCACCCACAGAAACTTCGGAACCACCCCCGCGGGCGCGGGGAACAGAGCAGCTGGTCCTGAGTGATCGTCATCCGGCAGGAGACAACCCCGAAGCCTCGGGAGGAGGCTGAAGCAACACCCTCCCCGTCAACAACTGGTCGAAAGCGACGGTCTCCTCCCCCAAATAACTGATCGCCTGTCACACTACTGACCGCCCTGCGCAACAACCCGTACCACCGCGGATCTCGCCCCACCCATCCAGGAGTTGCGCATGTGGTCCACGATCGTCGCTGTCCTCGGCACCCTCGCCGGCGTGGCACTGGCCGGATACGCCCAACGGTCAAGCGATCGGCAGGCCCGCGACCAGGCACACCGCCAAGAGGTGACGCGCGCTGTCGCTGATCTGTTGGAGGCAATCGTCCGCCACCGGGAAGTGCACTGGCTGTTCGTCGAATCTCAACGCGCCGGCGCCCCCGAGTCAGCGCACGAGCGCACCGCTCGGGCCACCACCCGCAGCGCGGCAACGGTCGCGCGTGACCGAGTCGGACTGCTCGTCGTCTCCGAGCCTGCACTGCTCGGCGCTATTGAGACCGCGTGGCGGACAGCCACAGATCTGCCCGACATAGCCCTGGGCCAGGCAACCGACGGCCGATTCTCACACGAAGTGGAAACAGCCCTGGAAGCCGCCAGGGAACGATGCCGCGCCGCCCACACAGCGCTCCACATCGCGGGCTCAGCCTACATACACGCACGCTGACAAAAAGCCCCTATCGGCATGAACACCGCTACCTCACCCTGCACCTGAAGCAAGTGCGGTGCCGGTGCCCCCTCGACGCGATCTGCGGGGCACCATCCCCGCGCGCGGGGAACAACAGCAGGGAACGACGCCGGAATCATCCATCCCTGCGTAACTCCGGACGCAGATACTCCGCGCCGGAAATGGGCATCCACTGTTACGGGCGTGTACAGCGATGCCGGGGGGCATCGGATGTCGATCCGGGGGAGGTTCGGTGACGGGCATTGAGCTGTTGGCGGGGGCCGCGGTCGGGTACCTGGTGCGCAAACTGCGCCGAGTGGCGGGGCGGGCCGACGCGGAGGTCGATCAGGTCCTCGACACCGGTATGGACGCCATCCACGAGTTGGTGACCCGGCAGTTGTCGGGCGATACGGCGCTGGAGACGCTGGTCGCGGAAACGGCGAACGGCGATGGAGAGGTCCGGGAGCGGACGTTGCGCAGGGTGAGCGACGCGGTGGCCGAGCACGCCGAGAACGACGCCGGATTCGCTGAACAACTACGACGTCTGGTGGACGAGTTGGACCGGCACAGGGCCGAGTCCCCGAAAGGCCGCGGAAACATCAGCCAGTCGACCGTCGCCTCGGGGAGCAGTTCGGTGAACCAGGCCGGCGGGAACATAACGATCTACCGGAGCGAGTCGTGAGCCGAGCACGTAGGCGCTGGCCCCGCCCGGAGGAGCCGACCCCCGCGAGACGGGTGGAACAGCGTGCCGTCGCTTCCGGGTTCGCCCGGATCTTCCAGGCCGCGGGCGACCAGGTGGTGTACGCGGGCGGTGAGCCCTACCGCCTCTCGACGTGGCCGGTCACTGCGTCCCGGAGCGGCGCGCCGTCCGGCGGGCCGCTCGACGGGTCGCTCGACGCGGGCGGGGTGCGGCCGAGCGCCCTGTTGCAGGCGAGCGGCGCGGTCGTCGACTTCACCGGCCGTACGGCGGAGCGGCAGCGGGCCCGGCGGTGGCGTGACGCGCCCGGCCTTCTGCGGGTCAATCTCCTCCACGGGCCGGGCGGGCAGGGAAAGACGCGCCTCGCGATGAAGATCGCGCAGGAGTGGCGTGCCGAGGGCTGGATCGTCCTGGGGGCGTTCCACCACAGGGACCGGCAGGCGCCGCCGGCGTTCGACGTTGCGTCGGACTTCGAAAGGGCCGCCGGTGTGCTGGTGGTGGTGGACTACGCGGAGCGCTGGGACACCGAGGATCTGCTGACGTTGCTCGGGGACACGTCCGTGGGCGCGCAGCGGGGTGTCCGGGTACGCGTCCTGCTGCTGGCCAGGCCGAGCGGGGTGTGGTGGCAGAACGTCGCCTACCGTGTCGAGCGCGACTTCGGTGTCCGCGCGGAGCGGTTCGAGCTCCTGCCGCTGGAGGACGATCCGGCCGTGAACCGGGAGGGGCTCTTCTGCGCCGCCCAGAGCCGGTTCGCCGAGCTGCTGGACGTGCCCGTGCCCGGAACGGCCCATGTCCCTGCCGGCCTCGGGGTCCGCGAGGAGTATCGGCTGGTCCTCGCCGTGCACATGGCCGCCCTCGCCACGGTGCTCGCGACCCGCCATGGCGTCGCCCCGCCGACCGACCCCGCCGAGGTGTCGGCGTTCCTCCTGAACCGGGAGCGCGATCACTGGGTCTCGCTGCGTCACCGACGCGAGGACCCTCTCGCCGTGACCGTGGACGGCATGGGTCAGCTGGTCTACGTGGCCACCCTCACCGGCCCGCTCGGCTACGGCGACGCGAAGCAGGCCGTCGTCCAGGCGGGCATCGAGAGCTTGCAGTCACCGGGGGCGATGGTAAAGGACCATGCCCGCTGCTATCCCGCCGCCTCGCCGGCAGGAACGGTGGGTGGGCCGGGCACCGTACTGGAGCCCCTGTATCCGGACCGTCTCGGCGAGGACTACCTCGCGCTGCTGACCCACGGGCATCACCACCCATTCGCCGCGGACCCGTGGGCCGACGACGCACCCGCGCGGCTGTTCGCTCCCGCGGTCGAGGCCGGCTCTGCGGCCGACGTCCCGGTGTGGACCCGCCGCGGACTGCTCACCCTCGTCGAAGCCTCCGCCCGCTGGCCCCACTTGGCCGACACGCAGCTCCATCCGCTGCTGCGCGCCAGGCCCGAGTTCGCCGTGCTGGCCGGCGGAGCCGCCGTTGTCACACTCGCCGCGCTCCCCCATGTCGACCTCGACGTGCTGGAGGCGATCGACGCGCTCCTGCCCGAGGGGCGAAGCGAGTGGGCCCCCGCGGCCGCAGCGATCGCCGACCGGCTGCTCGACCGCCGCCTGGCCGCGGCCGACGACGCGGAAGGCGCGCGGATCCGTGCGGACCTGTCCAACCGTCTCGCCGACGTCGGACGGCACGAACGGGCCCTCGTGCTCGCCGAGGAAGCCTTCATGGCCTTCCACGCGCTGGCGCCCCGCGCCCCGTCGGCGCACCTGCTCGACTTCGCGTACGCCGAAGGCAACTACGCCGTACGCCTGGCCCAGGTCGGACGCATCGAGGACGCGCTGGCCCGTTCCAACGGCGCGATGCTCTGGCTGTCGATTCTCGCGGCGCAGGACCGGGCCCTGCACCTCTTTGATCTGGCGCTCGCGACGCGCAACCACGCGACCTGGCTGGCGGACGCCGGACGCCACGAGGAGGCGGTCGGCTGGTCCGAGAGCGCCGTCGAGATGCTGCGCGAGCTCGCCACCCAGCGGGTCGGCAGCCTCCACATCGGGCACACGCGGGAGTTGTTCTCAGCGGTGTCGGTCCACGCGGGGCTGCTGGTGGCCACGGGCCTCGTCGCCGATGCCCTCACCTACTCGGAACTGGCCCTGGCCGCACTGCGCGACCTCGTCCGTCTCGACCGTAGTGAGTTTCTGCCCGACCTTCCCGTGGCGCTGAACGACCACGCCAGGCTGCTGGAGCATGCCGGGAGCCCGCTCGATACCCTGGTGCACTCGGCTGAATCGGTGGAAGTGCTGCAGGAGTTGGCGCGCCTGGACCCGGACGTCCACCTGCCGGATCTCGCGCAGGGGCTGGCGGCGCACGCGGTGTGGCTGTCGGAGACGGGTAGTGCGGTGGAGGCGGCCGAAGCGGCCGGGGAGGCGGTCGCGGTCCGCCGGGTGCTGGCCGACCACGACCGCCACACGCACCTGCCAGCGCTCGTCCTGGTGGTCTCGCTCCTCGCCGTACTGCTGGAGGAGGCCGGAGCTGCGCAGGAGGCACTCGTCTGCTCCGAGGAGGTGGTCGTCCTGCACCGGGAGAACGCCCGGCGCGATCGCGAGCCGCACAGCCTCGCGGACCTGGTCCGGGCGCTGCTCTCCCACGCGTCGCGGCTCAGAGAGGCCGGGGGTCTCGATGAAGCGCTCGCGTACGCGCAGGAAGCCACGTCCGCCGCTCGCACGCTGAGGGGAGGACCGGCCGACACCGTCGACCTGCCCATCGCCGCCGCCCTGCACGCGAAGTTGCTGGAGGAGGCGGGACGGCTCGACGAGGCCCTCGTCCATTCCGCGGAGACCATCGAGATCGCACGGACACGCGTACGGGACGACCGCGACGCCAATCTGCCGGACCTGGCGGCCGCGGTCGGCAATCACGCGTCGAGACTCGCGGACGCGGGGCGGCAGACAGAGGCGCTGGACCACAGCCGGGAGTCGTTCGACCTGTTCGCGGAACTCCACGAACGGGACCCCGACGCCCATCTCGTCGGCTATGTACGCAACGCCGCGATCCTGGGGCACATCCTGACCAAGGGCAGCCGGTTCACCGAAGCCATCGTCCCACTGCTCTTCGCGCTGGGGATGGCGCCGCACCTCAAGGAACACGAGCATCCGATAGGGGTCTGGGTCAGCGATCTGATGCGCGCTGCTCATGCCGGCGCCCCGCGAGCCGTCCAACGGGAGTACCGAAAGCTCACCGGCCAGAAGATCCCGCCCTGGTTCCAAAGGCCCCCGGCCCCTTGATCCGAGGCGCGACCTGCTCCAGCAGACGTTCAGCAACTCCCCTCCGGCAGACGTCGGACACTTCGGGAGGCGTTCAGCCACTCCTGCCGAAGTTCAGCCGCTCCCGCAGGCGTTCACCGTCGACCCGGCCCAGAGACATTTGCTGACCCAGCGAACCTTGTTGTGCTTTCCTGGCTGAAAGCACATCGCAACATCCTTTCGGGGAAGGAAAGTTGATGGCGGGGGAAATTCCCAGACAGTGGGCGGCCGCCACGCACGGATCGATCGTGAACCAGGCGGCCGGTGACATCATCCAGCTGATCTCCTCCGCCCCCTCGCTGGGACACCAGCCGGGGATGGAGAGCATCGTTGCGCCGTACGGCCAGCTTCCCCGGGTGATCCGCGGTCGCGCCTCACTGCTGGACGAACTGACCGACGCGGTCCTACGACCCCACCCCCACCCCCGCGTCCACGTACTGCACGGGATCGGCGGTAGCGGCAAGACGACCGTGGCGCTCGAAGTGGCCCGCCGGGCGCAGACATCGATGCCCGTGTGGTGGGTGTCCGCCGCCGGCGCCGACACGCTCAGCTCGGGCATGCGCCAGCTGGCGCTCGCCCTCGGAGCGGACATCGAGCAGATACAACTTGCCTGGTCCGGACAGGCCAGCGCATCGGATCTGGTGTGGAGCCTGCTGGACGCCCGCACCGACCACTGGCTGCTCGTCGTGGACAACGCGGACGACTCCCAGCTGCTGGCCCCCGCGCACGGACGCGTGGCCGGCGGGACGGGCTGGATCCGGCATCCCCGTTCCGCCCGGGGCACGCTCCTGGTCACCCGGCGCAGCAGGGATCCGCGCCTGTGGGGGACCTGGGCCGAACTGCGCCTGGTCGACCAGCTCTCCCCCGAGGACGGGGCCCAGGTGCTGCTCGACCTGGTCGGCGCCACCGCGGGAAGCGAGTCGGACGCCCAGGCACTCGCCACCGACCTGCAAGGGCTTCCCCTGGCGCTGCGCCTGGCGGGCGCGTATCTGCGCGAGTCGGTCACCCAGCCGCCCTGGCCCGGAACCAGCCCCGTGCGCAGTTTTGCCGCCTACCAGCGGACGTTGCGCTCCCGCTTCACCCTGCTCGACACCACGCCGCCGGGTCAGTACGAGGACCGCACCCAGCAGGAACTGATCACGCGTACCTGGGAGTTGTCCCTGGATCTCCTGCACGCGCAGGGCAAGGACCAGCCCCGTCCCCTGCTCAGGCTCCTCGCCCACCTGGCCGACGCGCCGATCCCGTTCGTGCTGCTCCTCGATCCGGCAATCCTCTCGGACTCCCCCGAGGTCGGCCCCATCACCTTCGAGCAACTGCACCGGGCGCTGACGAGCCTCGCCGATCTCGCGCTGATCGACATGACCACGCGTCCCGACCCCAACCCCGACAACCCTCTCGCCTATACGCTCAGTCTGCACGCCCTGGTGCGCGCCACGAACCGCGAGCATCCCCAAGTCGTGGCGCGCAGGCCGGAGTACCTGGACGTCCTGGGGGCGAGCATGCACAAGGTCACCGACGCCCTGGATCCCGACGAGCCGGCCGCGTGGCCGGCCTGGCAGTTCCTGGCGCCGCACGCCAGCAGCCTGCTGGAGCTGCTGGCGACCAGCGTCGACATCGACCGCGAGACGGCCCGGGAGCTCTCCAGAGCCGCCCAGGGCTCCGCCGACTACTTCGGCGCGCTGGGCATGTACGAGCGCGCGGAGACCGAATACCGCGCCGTCCTCGACGTCCAGCGCCTCGTGATCGGCGAGGACCACCCCGACACGCTGAGCACGCGGCACAATCTCGCCTACACCCTGCGCGACCGCGGGATGCTCGAAGCGGCCGAGACCGAATACCGCGACGTACTCGCCGTACGACGCCGGGTCCTCGGCGAAGAACACGCCAAGACACTGGTCACCCGCAACCAACTCGCCCGCGTCTACCGCGAACAGGGCCGCTACGAAGAGGCGGAGGAAGAGTTCCGCAATGTACTCGCCGCACAACGCCTCACGCTCGGCGAACAGAACCTCGACACGCTCATAACCCGCAGCAATCTGGCGTCGATGTACTTCGTGTCCCGCAAACTCGACGAAGCCGAGGCCGAATACCGCGACATCCTCGCCACCGAACGCCGCGCCCTGGGCGAGGACCACCTCGAAAGCCTCGTCACCCACGGCAACCTCGCACGCGTGCTGGCCGAACAAGGACGATTCGACCAGGCCGAGGCCGAGTACCGCGACGTGCTCTCCGCCGAGACACGTGTCCTGGGCGACGAACACCCGGACACCCTCACCACACGCCACAACCTCGCGGCGACACTCGCCGCCCAAGGACGCCAGGCGCAAGCCCGCAAGGAATTCCAGGCGGTCCTCGAAGCACGCGAACGCCTGCTCGGCCCCGACCATCCCAACACCCGCCAGACCGGCACAGCACTCGCCCTCCTCGCCGCGCCGCCGGACGAACCGGTGTAGGACCGCCACGCACACGACCGACGGATCAACTCGCCGCCGGACGTGTGGCGTTCGACGCTGCCAGCTCGGCGGCGGTCCGTCACGCAGAAACCCGGACGACCACACGCGGGCCAGCCGCAGGCTCTCACCGAAAGACGGGCACGGTGGACACCACCGGAGCCCGGGCACAGACGAGTCGATCGATCACCGGGTAGAGGCTTTCGGGACCGGCTGGTCCTCGCCGAGGAACTTCGCCGTCTGCCGGACGATCGCCAGCTCGGTTTCCAGCTCTTGGATCCGTCAGCGAGCGGCCCGCAACTCAGCAGACTCACTCGACGGCGTTGCCGGTCGCCGCCCGTTGTCGATGTCGTCCTGCCGCAACCACTTCGACAACGTGACGGGATGGACGCCGAGCTCCACCACCGTATGTGTGGCCCGCTTGCCGGCGCGGACCAGCGCGATGGCACACACCCGGAACTCCGGAGGACAGGGACGAGACAGAACCGCCGGCGTTCCGTGAAGGACTGTCAGTCAGCCACCACAACTGGAACCTGAGAGGTAGGGCAGGTCACTCCTCGGTGGGACAGCCGTGCACGTCAGCGCCGTCTTGCATGTGATGGAGTTCGGCGAAGAGACTCTGGGGCCGGGACAGCAGCTCATGGTAGGTGCCCGTCTCGACGATGCGTCCTTCGGCCATCATCGGGCCAACGCCCCCCGACAAGTCAGCCGCGCTTCCCCTGCCGCCGCCACGTGCGCCCGCCGTCGTCCGAGGCGTACAGCCCCTCGCCCTTCACGAGGTCGTACGTCGGCTTCGTCGCGTCCGCGATGCCGTACAGCGTCTTGCCCTGGGCGGTGAACGAGGTGAACGGCACCGGGGTCTTGAGCTGGTGGAAGGCCCGGTTCGAGCGGTCGTCGGCGAGCCAGCAGCGGCCCCCCTTCTCGCCGACGAGCAGCCGCCCGTCCGGCAGCGCCCGCAGCACCAGGGACACCGATTCGAGCTTGAGGTCCTGCCAGGGGATGCCGTTCCCGGTGAGACTGCGCCAGTGAGCGCCGTCGTCCGCGGTCACCATCAGGCCTCGGACCGTGCCGTTGGGGCCGCCGAGGAGCAAGGCCAACGCCGTCGTGCCGCCCGCCGCGGTGACGGCGCCGCCGTTGGTGTACGGCTTGGGCATCGGCATGGAGGTGAGGGTGCGGCCGTCGCGTTGCTGCACGACGCGGTTGGGCATCCGCGACCGGTCCACGAACCAGACCGAGCCGCGCTCGTCCAGCGCGAAGTCCACGTATTCCGGTGCGCCGGCCGGGGCCGCCATGGTGCGGTTGGCGGGGCGGTAGAAGCGAGCCGGCATCCCCTCGTGGAGGACGATGTCGTCGGGGTGGGTGCTCAGCGCGCGGTCCGACGCGGTGACCTTGTGCCGCTTGCCGCGTACGTCGAGCGCGTACGCGCTCTCCGCGCCCCGGCTGCTGCGGTGCCAGCGGACGAAGCCGTCGCGCACGCCGATGTACTGGTCCGGCTGATCCTCCACATTCGCGTGCCACGCCTGCTGCGCGACCGTGCGGCCGGCCGGCGAGACGATCCGCCAGGCGGCGGCCGCCGGGCCCTCGTCATCCCCGATGTAGCGCGCGTTGTACGACAGCAGCAGGGAGCCGTCGCCCGCCCGCGCCACCCCGGCCGGTGCGCCGGCCGCCTCGATGACTGCGTCAGGACTCGGGTGCGGGTCCTTGATGACGCGCTTGTACGCCGCCTCGCGGTCACCGCTGCCGACCCCGGAGTCGCTCTGCGCACACGCGGTCAACGCCAGGGACAGGACGCTCACGACCGCCGTGGCGACTGTGAACACGTGCCTTCTCAACCTCACCATCGCGCCATCCTCGCAGCTCAGCATCACGGAAGGGCACCTTCCGGACTCTTGGTCATCTCGATCCGGTGACCGGCCGCCTGAGCGGGGTGAAGCGTGTGGTTTCGCCGAACACTGACGCCGTGCGGGACGCGGCCCCGTGCTGCGCAATCGACTCAGAACCAGTGCGCAGTCCCGGCCCGGCGAGGCACTGTGCGGCCTGGCTGAGCAGCAGACACCGGACCGAGTGCATGCGTGCGCAGCCCACCACTGCCGAACCTGGGCACTGCGCAGCGTCGGCGCAGGCCGAAGCGGCGTAGCCGGTGGTCGGTGCCGCAGCAAGCGGCTTGATGCCCCTGCACACCGGATGTCCAGCCGCCCCTCGCACGACGCGCGGGCCGACGCCCAGTGCCAGCCGGGATCCGTCCCTGTGGTCGGACATCCGGTCAGGGCGTGGTCAGTGTGACCACGGGCTTCGTGCCGCGATCGTGACCGTGGTCGGGTCCCCATGGTCAGCCTTCCGGTCGGGTGCCCGGTTGCCTCCGGTGCTAGCGCCCGTCGCCGACACCGTCCCCCGCACGTCTTCACCACTGCGCACAACGGCCGCCTCCACACACGGAACACACAGGCGTGCGCAGCTGTTCGCGCAAGCGCGGCTGCGCAGCAGCAACGACCGTGCAGACAGTGCGCAGGCCCGGCTGCGCATCGCCCCGACCCGACCGTCGACCTGCCCGAACCGGTGGCCGGGGTGCGCAATCCGCGCCGCAGACCGTCCTGGTCGTGCGCAGGCGCAGGTTTCGGCTGCGCAGTCGCTGGTGGCGGTAGCTGCGCAGTACGCAGACGACCGGCAGCGGCTGAACGTGCTGCGCGACCTCGCGGCCAGCCGGAGGCCCGATCATGTGTCATCGTTCGCAGGGGACTTCTCGGCGTACCCTCTCGAAGCGGTCAACGGCGCACCCGATAGCGCAGGTGAAGCACCCGGTCGCCCTGGACCACCTCGTCAGGATCCTCGAAGAGATGCTGCGTGTGGACCGACCCGAAGTAGCGCTTGCCGGAGCCGAACACGACGGGTACGACGTCCATGCGTACCTCGTCGATCAGGCCCGCGTCAAGGACCTGGCCACCGACGTCGCCGGCGGCAACCTCGACGATGCGGTCGCCCGCCAGCTCCTGCGCCTTGGCCATGGCTGCCTCGACGCCGTCGACGAAGTGAAACGGCGCCTGGGGGTCCCAGCCCTCGGGCTCTGGCCGGTGTGTCACGACGACCACGTGGTCGACCGCCGACACAGAGCTGTACATGACCACCTTGCCCACCGGGATCTCCTCCGCTTCGGGGTGCCCCAAATTAGCGTGCTGCGGGCTGCGCTCGTGTCACCACCATCCCGGCGCCGCCGCGTCGCTGTCAGGGTCGTCCCCTCGCCACGGGAGTGCTGTCGCCAGACGGCCCGAGTGGTCGGCCATGAGTGGTGACAGGCGACGGGGTGGGGTCCTCGCCGTTCGTGTGCGGGCACGCGTGTGAAGCTTCACCGTTGCGCGGCTCGCCTGGCCGAGCCGCGGCCTGCACCGCCAGATCCGACAGCAGGACTTCAGCCACCAGTTCTTCGACCACGGCCGTTCCGTGCTCGGCGATGGCAGGGACCAGCCCGGGGTCCCAGGGAGCGTCGGTCAGGCGGCCGGGCCCGGGCCCGTGAGGGGTGCGCCGCACCGCGGCACGATAGTCCGCGGCCGTCATGCGCCAGGGGCGGACCGGCGTCTTGTCCAGCAGGTAGGCCGCGATGCGGATGCCCTCACCGTCGAAGTCGCCGTGGTAGAGCAGGGTGGCGCCCCGATCCGCCAGGAGGCGCAGGTAATGGACGGCCGCGCTGTTGGGCCAGCCGGACGTGCACACCAGCGGTGGACAGTCCGGGCCGAAGCGCCGCAGGGCCAGGGCCACAATGCTGGGGTTCTCGACGGCGTGCACGACAGGCGGGGGATGACCGGCGAGGGTGAAATCGCCCGGGGCCCGCACTTGGGCAAGGGTCAGGCTGGCGGCCTGGCCTGCCTCGGCACAGGCTCGGGCCACGCGGGCGAGCGTTCCCTCGCCGGCCGGGCGCAGTCCGGCGACGAGAACGGTGGCCGACAGGTCGTCGTCTGCGACACCCGCGCGCGCCCACAGAGCACGCCGGTCCGCAGCGGAGTTCGGCACGGCGCACGCGTGGAGGACCGCCAGGGCCCGCAGGACGAGGGTGGACAGCCGGGTGCCGTCGTCCAGTGCGTGGGAGTCGCCCTTGAGGACCCGGGCGGCGAAGACCGGAAGAGGCTCGGCCGCGGCCGGGAGGTCCGCGAGCACGGCCAGCGCCTGCGCGAGCAGCACTCGGGTCCCCTCCGGTGAGCCGCCGACCAGGCCCGCGGCGCGGCACGAGGCGGTCCAGTCGGCGAGCGCGGGCTGGGCCCGCACGGTGGCGTGAGCGTCCAGCCAGGCCCATGTCCGGGCACGCGCGTCCTCCTCCCGGCGCCGGTCCGCCGCGCGGTCGGCGAGCGGGCCGACAAGCTCGGTGACGGTCTCGCGTACCGTGCGCCCGGACAGCTCGGTGACGGCCTCTTCCAGCCGGGCCAGAGAGACGTAAGGGCGCGGGTCCGGCAGGCGGTCGAGGCCCAGGAGGTCGGCGAGCGCCTCGCGTTGGGCCTCGTCGAGCGGGCCGATGCGCACGCGGGTGACGGGGCGGCCGGAACAGAGCCGGCTGTGGACCATGGCCCACAGCGGGCGGAGTTCGGCACGGCGCAGGGTGCCGTCACCGGGGGCCGGCTCGGTGTGGGTCATCGCGCCTCCAGGTCGGTGCCGTTCCAGACGAAGCGGGCGCTGGTGACGGCGTCGTCGTCCCCGTCGGTGAGCAGCTGGTGGACCGCGATGCCCGGCAACTCGCGGTAGCTGCACCACTCGTGGTCGGAGGTGATCATGAGGTCGAGGTCGAGAGCGGTGAGCAGGGCGAAGACCTGTCCCCGGTTGACGGTGTCCACGCCGACGAAGACCTCGTCCAGCAGGATGGGCCTCGGAGCAAGCGGTACGGCCTCGTAGTGGGCGGCGACAGCGGCGAACAGCGGCAGGTGCAGGGCGATGGCCTTCTCTCCGCCGGAGAGCGCGCCGTGCAGTTTCTTGGTCAGCGGCTGCCAGCCGGTGCCGCCCGCCCGGTCCAGGCGCACGGTGAAGCGGTGCCAGGCGGTGTAGTCGAGTACCTCGCCGAGCTGCTCCTCCCAGCTCGCTGCCGTGTCGCTGCCCTTGGCCTCCTCGATGCGCGCGCGGAAGAAGGAGTGCAGTGCGGCCCGGTCCGCTTCGCCGACCCGGCCGGGGTCCTTGAGCAGCAGCTGACGGGCGGTACGGGTGCCGTCCGGCAGATCGGGGCGGACATCCCAGACGAGCTGGACGGCGACGTTGGAGGCGGTCCGCACCCGCTCCAGGTGACCGTTCATGCGGTCGACGAGTTCGCCGGCCTGGCGGATGCGGGCGGCGAGGTGGCGGCGGATGTCGCCGGTGAGGATCTGGTCGAAGAGGCTCCGCTCGGCGGTGGTGATGTCGTCACGGCTGCGGTCGCGTTCCTGGGCGAGGGTGGTGAGCAGGCCGGTGGCCCCCACGCGCAGGCCGTCCAGGGTGGCGTGGAACAGCTGGGTGTCGTCGTCGGGTTCCAGGTCCAGGTCGGCGCGGGCGCCCAGGCGCTGACGGGCTTCGTGGACGGCTTCCGACAGGCGGGTCGCGGCGTCCCCCAGGTTGCGTGGCGCGTGTGGAACCGTCGGCCATCTCGCCGCCGTGGCGCGGGCCGCCTCCAGGGTGGCCTTCGTGCCGTCACCGGCGTCGGGTTCGAGCGGGAGGCCCGCGTCCTCCGCGAGACCCACAAGACACAGGTGTCGGAACCGGTGTGCCGCACGGTCACGCTCGGCGACGGCTCGTTCCCGCCGCTCGGCGTCCTGTCCGCTGGTGGCGCGCAGCCCGCCGATACGGCCTTCCAGGCGTAGGAGGAGCTCGGACGCGCGGCCCGCCTCCTCACGGCAGCGCGTCAGTTCGGCCCGCGCTTCGGCGACGCGTGCGACGATCTGCCGGTAGTCCTCGCCGGCGGTGGCCTCCACCGCCTGAAGTCGCGCTGTCAGCCCCACCGCCTCGGCTTCGGCGGCTGCCGCCTTCTCCGTCTCCTTCTCGGCCGTCCGGTGCGCGCGTTCTGCCTGCGTGGTGATCTGACGGGACCGGTGGGCCGCGGCGGTCGCGGCAAGCCGGGCATCCACCCAGAGGTCGGCGCGGTCCCTGAACCCCTCGACGTCGCGGGAGAGTTCGTGCAACCGGACCCGATCGGTGGGCAGACCGTGTTCTGCCGCCCGGCGGCTGAGCGTGCGCAGGGCGTCGGTCACCGTGGACTCGCACCGCGCCACATGGGCGGCCGCGTCGCGTACGGCGTCGTCACGGGCGGCCACGTGCTCCTCGGCACGCTCCCAGGCACGTCGGCGGGCGTCGAGCTCACGGTGGTCGGGGCGGGCCTGCCGGTCCGCCTTCAGCCCCTCCCGGCGCGCGTCGAGGCCGCGCAGCTGGTCGTCGAGCGCGGCAATCCTCGCGTTCGCCTCGCTGATGAGTTCGGACAGCTCGCCGATCCTGCGCCGGCGGGCCCGCAGCCGCGCGACGGCGCCGATGTGAGCGGGCTCCGACTTGCTCCACGTTCCCGTGGCCAGCGCGAGACGCCAGGCTCCGTCGGCACCGACCGCCGCCGGATGGCCTCCGGGAAGCGTGGAGCCGTACGCGACGCCGGCGAGGATGCGCAGCACGGTGTCGACCGGGACGGGAATGTCGTCCTCGGGTTGGAGCACGTCCAGCAGACTGGGCCCGGCGGCGGCCAGGGCCAGCGTCGCTTCGGCCCGGGTGTCGTGCCCCGGCAGCGTGATCCCGTCGTAGGGGCTGACCCAGGCGTCCAGGAGGCCCGATGCCTCAAGTGCCGCCTCCACCGCGGCCTGAACGGCAAGCGGAACACCTTCCCGGAAGGCGACCAGGCGCCACAGCGGCGCGCCCGCCGTGGCCGTGCGGACGGTGGTGCGGGTCGCCGGAGGCACCGGTGGCAGGTCGCTCTCACCGCTCAGCCGTCGGACCTCCTCCTCGACGCGGCTCCGCTCGTCCCGCACCTGTGCACGCGCGGCCGTCGCAAGGGCCGCCGAGGTGGCGATCTCCTGCTCCACCGGTCGGGCAGCACCTTCGACCAGCGCCGTCACCTCCGACTCGGTCCCGGCCGAGGCCGCCAGCTCGTCGAGGTCGGCAATACGCAGTTCCGCGCAGTCGTCGGCCCAGGCGAGGAGGCGTTCCGTATGGTCGGCCAGGGCGGCGTCCCACGCCCCGGACGCCTCGTCCCGCCTCGTGATCGCCTCCGAGAGCCGGCCGCGGGCCTCTTCCAGCAGGCCCTCGGCAGCGCCCCTGTCCCGCACGGCGCGGTCGTGGCCGTCCATCGCCTCGGTGATGAGGCCCACCTGCTCGCGCCGCGCGGCGACCGCGCCCCGCAGCAACGATCGTGCCTGCCGTGCCCCGTACTCACCCGCACTGCGCGCACCGCTCGACCCCGCGGGCCGGGCCCCGCCCGCGTCCTCCTGCGCACGGTCGGCGCGTTCTGCCGCCCGGTTCGCGTCGAGCAGCGTCGTCACCTCGCGGTGGATCGACTCCATGCCCGCCGCCCGTGCCGCCCGTCGCGCCTCCTCGGCGGTTTCGCGTGCGTGCGCGTCGAGGGAGCGGGCCTGGCCGGCTGCCTCGTCGGCTTGCCTCTGGTCCTCACCTGCTCCGTTCCGGGCGGCCCGGGCAGCGCCGCGCTGCCGCCCGGCGGCGGCCACCGCCTCCTCCGTGTGCCGCCGCAGGCGGTCGAGTTCCTCACCCTGCTTGTACGCGTCGCTCTCGCGCAGAGCGTCGACGGTCTCCTGCAGGGCGTGCGCGCGAAGCTGCTGTTCCTCGTGCCGGAGCCGAGCGGACTCTCTTTCCTCCAGCGCCTGTTGGAGGTCCTCCGCGCTCTGCCGGGCGGCCCGGGTGAGGTCGTCCATCTCGGTGGTCGCCGAGATCAGGGCGGCCGAGCCGGCGCGCAGGACGCGTCGTGAGTAGGCCCGCTGGCGGGATGCGACGGTCTCCGCCGCGGCGACCTCGTCGTCGAGCCGTTTGAGGTGCTCGCGCTGGCGGTCCAGCCGTTCGAAGCCCTCGGCCAGTTCAGCGATCTCGCCGTCGCCCAGCGGAGGAAGGGCGCGGGACAGCAGCGTGGAGAGCAGGGACGGATCGAGCCGTTCGGACAGTTTGGGCTGCCGCAACTGGAGCAGAGCGGACACCAGCGACTCGTAGCGCTGCTCCCCCATCCCCCTGAACAGCTCTCGTCGTACGGCCGTACGGTAGTCGGCGGCCGAAGCGTGGACCTCGCCGCGGTCACGCAGGGACTCTGCGAGCGCTGCGCGCGTCAGCGGCTGACCGGCCTCGTTGACCAGAAGGACACCGGTGGGGTGCGCGATCCTGGCACCGGAGGTGAAGTAGTCGGCGTGCACCCCGCTGGTGTGCACACTGGCCTGCAGGCGGGCCCCGCAGCCGAACCACCGTGGTGCGCCGTCATCGTCGATGCGGCGGAACTCCATCCACACATAACCGACACGCGTTTTTCCGGACGCCCCTTCGCCCAGCAGGTTCCAGTGCATGGTGCGTTCCGAACCGCCGAACGTGGACAGGCGGTTGGGGCGCAGGCTGGCGTCGAAGAGGAAGGGCAGCAGCAGCTCCAGGGCCTTGGACTTGCCCGATCCGTTCTGCCCGCGCAGCAGCAGGCGTCCCTGGTGGAAGGTGAAGGTCTCGTCGTAGTAACGCCAGACGTTGAGGATGCCCGCCCGGTGCGGCTGCCAGCGGCTGCCCGTCGCATCGACCGTGCCGGCCGCTGCCGCGGGCGGCTGTGCGGGCTCCGGTCGCCGCGGGAAGGGCAACTCCGTCACACTCACCGCTGATCCCCTTCCAGCACATCGGCGCCGGCGGCTGCCTCGCCTGCGGTGTCCGGCGGGCGCCCGTCCCGCTCCCGCTGGGGCCCGGCGTCCGGCTCCCGGCTCTTCATCTCCGTCAGGCGATAGCGGTAGGCGGCCGGGCAGGCGACGACACGTCCCTCGACCGTGCGGACGAGCCCCACATCGCGCAGGACGCGCACCGCGTCGGCGGACAGCCGCAGGGGGCCGTCGTCGGACTGATAGGCCTTGGCCCATCGCGGGAAGCGGCGCAGCAGTCCTGTCCCGGCCTCGGCCAGCTGCTCGGGCAGCAGTCCGGCGGGCGCGGCGCACAGCGGCTCCAGCAGGAGCAGTGCGGCGACCCTGGCGGTGGATGTGTCGTCGGGGAAGCGGACGTCGGTGGCGATGCCGTCCGGGTCCACGAGCAGGAAGCCCTCCGCGCGCTCCTCCAGGAGGAAGCCGGCTTGCTCGACCGAGCGGCGCAGGATCTGACGTCCGGTCAGCGACGTGACGTAGGCCAGCTCGTCCTCGCCGAGATCCGCCCGGTAGAGCACGGGATCGTCGAACAGGCGCCGCAGCACCGAGTGGCGCAGCCGCAGATTGCGCTGTGCGTCGGTGGCGGTTCTCTCGCCGTGCGTCCCGTCGGCCGTGGCGTCGAGGGCCGTGTTCGTGCCGCCGTATCGGCGCTCCCTCACCAGTGCCGTGAGGAGCTCTCCGAAACGAGCGGGCACCTCTTCGGGCGGTACGGCGAGTCGGGAGGCGCCGACGGGCGCCGCGGGAAGGCGCATCAGCAAGGTGGTGTCCACGCGGTAGAGGACCTTGGCCTCGGCGGACTCGACGTACGTTTCGGTCGTCCCGTCCACCGCACGGAGCACGTCGTACGACTCCAGCAGCTTGAGGACGTCGACGAATGCCATCCGCTCGGACCGGTGGACCGGGTCGAACGCGGCCAGGGCACGGTCGGCGGCCGTGGCCTGCACGACGCGGTCGGCCAGCATGCCGATGGTGGTCATCGGAAGGGACAGCAACTCGGCCGCGGTGACACACAGCAGCACGTAGCGTCGCCGGTCGAACGGGGCCCGGCCGGAACGGACCCTGCGGGCCGGGCGGGAGGCGTCCGGGTCGGCGCGGACCTTGCCGAGGCGGGCGTAGCCACGGCGGGGCTCCACCACCAGGCTCCAGCCGCAGGTGTAGTCGAACCACTGGGCCAGCGGTTCCCGCCGACGCCGTACCAGCTCGAATCCGGCCGGGTCGACGGTGTCGGTGAGCAGGGGATGAGCCAGGAGCAGCCGGATGGCGCGGGCGACCTCTTCCCTTTCCGCGGCGGCCAGTTGATTGGCGAGGGTACTCATCCCGCCACCTCCCGCGAGGCGGCCCGCAACGCCGGAACGGCGCTCGGTCCGCCCGCCGCCGTGATCTGGACGACGTAGTCCGGTCCGGTCAGTGAGCCCTTCGTGGTGTGCAGCACGGCACTGCTCGTGTCGGGAGGCGGCACCAGCACGATCTCGACGCGGCCGTCCCCGGTCGTGGCGCGCCTGAGCCCGCTCGCGTCCGGCCTGGCGGCCAGGGCGCGGCCGAGCAGGTCGAGCAGGCGGTCGAAAACAGCGGGGTCCAACGATCCGAACGACGACAGGCGAACAGGTCCGCCGGTCTCCAGCACCTGCCAGGCGAGGGCGAGTTCGGTTCGCTCCGCACGGGCCCGCTCGGCGCGCTCGGCCCTGACGGCCGCGACGTCCCGCACCTTGGCCGTGCGGGTGAACCGCTCCGTGCGGCCACTGGTCCGCAGCAGGGCCGAGACCTCCACCGGCGGCGCATCGCGCCACGAGTGGGACGACGGAATCAACTCCGGGTCCAGATGGGCGAGGTGAGCATGACGTGCCGCACCCAGGCCGAAGGCCGCCGACCACAGCCGGTGCAGATCCTCTTCGCCGGGAGCCGCCTCGAACCAGCGCGCGAGTTCCCGGAAATCCTGCACGGCGCTGGACGACCGCCGCCGCGACTCGTTGATCCGCTCCAGCACCTGCAGAAGCGAGACAATGGCCCGACGGGCGATGTCGTGCAGCTGCTCGATGCGGGGCCGGGCGCCGTCGTCCGGCAGGAACCATGCCCGCAGACCCGCCCAGCGCGCCCTTCTGCCCTCCAGCCAGCCGGCCGCGGGATCCGCCCCGGTCACCGGCGGCAACTCCGCCCCACGCAGGGCCCGCTCGCGCAGTACGGCAATCCCCCGTTCCTCCACCCGTTCCACGGCCCCGGCGACGGCCTGCCCCCGCCGGTCCAGGTTGACCAGGAACTCCTGCAGATACGCCACGGTGGCGGCCTTGACCTCGCGAAACACCTCCAGATCCGCTCCCTCGGCGCGCAACAGGCGCTGCAGTTCGCCGTTGAACGCCTTGGTGTTCTCCACCAGGGCGTCCAGATGCCCCTCCAGTTCCCGCAACGTGGTGAAGACCCGGCGATCCGCCGCGGCGGGCTCGCCGCTCAGCACGCACAACTCGTCCAGACGGTCGGAGATCGCCTCCAGCACCGCCGTCTGCAGCGCCCCCGTGGAAGTGAGCACCTCAAGCGCGTGCCGCACACCGGCAAGGGCGGCCTCACCCTGGCGGGTCAGCGAATACTGCAGGTTGCGCCGCTCGTACTCCTCCGCCGTGCGGTAGTGCTCCGCGTGGTTGTGCACCACGTCCAGCAGCTCCCACTGCACGAGCTTCCTGAGCGCCTCGTGCAGATCCTCGTCCTCGACGACCGCCACCCAGCCCACCTGGCGCAGTCGCTCGCGTACCGCGTCGAGTCCCAGCGCCGTCTCCAGGTGCTCGCCGGCCACACCGAAGACGTCGAGCACCGCTCCGTAGAGATCGGACCTCTCCACCGTCGTGAACCGGAACATTTCCGGCGGCACCCTGCGCACCCCGACGCCCCTCCCTGTTGTCCCGACGCCATCTCGATCTCCACCGTAGAGGGAGGCACTGACATTCAAGGGTCATTCGAGGAAGATCGGCTTCAAACGGCCGGAAGGGGAAGGGCCCGTGTCCTGGGCTCCTTCAGAGCCGGTGACGGCGGTTCGCACTGCGCATGATCGAAGATACCGACCCGAGATGCCGACACGAAGGACGCGTTACGCGATGCCGACAACGGCCCGGGAGACGATCCGATGGTTCACCCACGCACCCGTGGCTCCGGCGTGAACGAGTACGCCCATTTCCGCCCAGGTCGGGCAACCTGGCGTCAGCCGGCTACACCGAAGTACGGATCGCCTTACCTCAGCGCCCCCAGAAGCAGATATGGGCGATACCCACCCCAAACTCCCCTTTGAATCCCCCATGCTACCCAACACGTCGAAATGCAACCGGCAGTTGATCTTCAATGCCGCGGCGGGAGACACTACGTGACCGATGCGCGTTCCTGACCGGGTGCCACTCGCTCCGACACTCTCCCGCGCCGGTCGCCAGGGGCCAATTACCCCAGGATTACCGGGCAGTTGACCTCCTGGTTTCGTGGTAGCGTCCTCATTCTGAGGGACAGTGCAACCTGAAAGGGAAATCGTGAACACGGAGAAGATCGCCGCTCGCCGCCTCTCGCTGGAAGAGGTGACGAAGCTCGGCGTGAAGGACAGGCTCTTCATATCCGCCGACACGGCAGAACTCAAGCTTCCCGGCTGCTACGTCCCTGCTTCTCTGACCAAATCCGGTGAGCATTTCGAGGGCGGTTCCGTCACGGCGAGAACTGTATTCCAGGAAGAGATCTCCTGCCTTCCCGACGACGAGAACGAAGCCGGAATCTACGTGGCCGACGAGAACGGCGCGGTGACCATCGAGGTCCTCCAGTCCGCAGGCGTCGTGCTGGACCTGGCGCTTTTCGTCCCCGGTGGGGACAAGGGGGCCCTCACGGCCCTCTACGCCGCCGCCCGGCAGGCGTTCGGCGCGGACATCGTGCAGATCTGGCGCCAGGGCCTCAAGGAGGTCCCCGACGTGAAGGTCGACATCTTCGAGGAACAGGTTTCCCGGGGGCGCAAGGGGAACGACAGCCCCAAGCGTGACCGTCGCGCGATCGACACTTATCCCACCCGTGCGGACTTCATCGAGTTCTCCGCGGGGTGGAAGCCGGTGGTCGAGATTCACCAGCCGATTGTCGACGACACCCCGACCATCTGAGGGACGACGCCACCTCTCGAACTCTGCGTGAGACAAAACCGAGAACGCGTGCGCCGGAGCCGCAGAGCTTCGGCGCAGTCGGCGTGCGTCTGTTACCACGTGCGGTGAAGGGGGCGCGAGCGGACGGCTCCTGTCTCCTGTCGCTCGCGCCACGGTGGCCTGCGTCGCCGCCCACCGTGGGGTGAGCGGGCCGACGGTGCCGGGATGATCCCCTGCGCGGCTGATGAGACAGCCACAGGTGCGGGCCCGAGTCCGGCACAGAGTGCACCCTGCGACGTGGCGACGTGGCACCGGCGGTCGGCTCCCAACAGATGACGCCGCGCACGCCCCCTGCGTGGCGGGGGCCCGACCGCGCCTCACAACTGCGGGCACACGCCCTCGCGTTCGCCGCGCCCGGGCATGTCGGTGTCCCGGGAAACGCCTGCCTCCGCCGATGCCGTCGGTCCATCAGCTGGTGCGAACCCGCCAAGCTGCCGGATTCTCAAGCGACTTCTTCGGTCAGAGGGCGTTGCGCCGGGTCTCCGCGAGGTGCATCTCGACGTACCGCGTGAGGGACAGCGCGTCCTGCGGCTCGTCGGCCTGGAACGTCACGCGGCGCAGCAGGCTGACGTCGTCGAGCGCGACACCCTCGCGCGCGAGGACGAAGACGAGGGCGAGGAAGGCGGAGCGGGCGTTCCCGTCGTCGAACGGGTGGAAGAAGCACACGTCGAGGTAGGCGCGTGCGGCCCGCGCGGTGAGCGGAAGGGGCCGCTCGATCGTGGGCGCGCTCTCGGCCAGACAGGAGTCGAGGCGTGCTCGGGTGTCCGGACCGATGCCGTAGCGCTCCCGGCCTCCCTTGGCGAAGGCCGGCTGGTCGCGGAAGGCGGGCGGCCGCTGTGTCCCCAGAACGTACCGCTGCCAGCTCCGGAGCAGCTCGAAGTCGAGTTCGGGGCCGCGCGCCGCGTCGGCCCGCAGCAGTTCCAGGGCGGCCAACAGGCCCTGTGCGCGGGCCGGGTCCAGGGCTCCGTCGAAGGCACGTATGTCTGCCGTGGCGCCGTCGCACGAGGGGAGCACCGGTTCGTCCCGGCCGTCCTCGGCAGCCTCCCGCCACGGCACGGTCTCGCGCACCGCGAGCCAGCGCTTCAGGTGGTCCGGAACCGGACCGGCGGATCGTGCGCGATCGTGCGGCCGCACCGACAGCGCGAGGCGTTCCGCGACGTCCTCGACCAGTTCCGGGTCGGGGCCGGTCCAGCTCCCGAACCGACCGCCGATCGCCTCGTCGACCAGTTCCTCCGCGCGGTCGACCGCCACGCCCCAGCGGCTGAGGAACCAGGTGAGCACTTGATGACAGTGCCCGTACCAGCCGCTGCCGCAGCCGGTCCGGTCCGTCACCTGGACGATCAGGTTGCGGGCCGCGCGCTCCCACAGGATCCGCTGGTCCTCGATGCCGTCCAGGTTCAGCGGGTACGCGTCGAACCATCCGGCCAGGCTCTCCAGCCACGCGCGCCACTCGCACAGTGCCGCGCCGACACGGTCGAGTGTCTCCTGCGGCGTGGTGATCGAGTCCCGCGGGCAGCACCAGTTCCCCACGGGGCCTCCGTCGAAGTCGCCCTCGTCGTGCGCCCAGCGCCAGCCGGCGGTCCAGCGGCCGTAGTACTCGGCGAGGGCCTGCGACATCGCGTCGGCCCAGGGCCGGCCCACGTCCCGGCTCCAGTCGCTCATGGCCGGGTCGCCGAGGGGAATGTCGGGACGGCTGGGCGCCCTGGGGGCCGGCCCGAGCGACCGCACCACCTGCGGCGCCGACGCGCTGTCGAAAGGATGACGGGCGGGGTCCACGTCGCCCCAGGTGAGATAGGAGGGGGCAAGCTCGACGATCACCAGGCAAGCCTGCCACGCCAACCCATCCGTGGTTCAAGCGGATTACCGCTCCCGCGGCATCCGAGCGACAGGCGGGAGGAACGAATCACCGGCGGGCCGGCTCGATGGTTGTAGACGTGCTCCTGATCGGCTTTTTCGGCAGCTTTTCTGCAGGATGTCAACGTTTCGTCGACGAACCGCCCGGTTCGCCTGTGCGCGCGGAGTCGCTCCCCATATCGTCTGGGATGCGGACTGTCACGAGGGGGCGTGCATGGAACCGTTGCGGCCGGATGATCCGGTCCGGATCGGCGGCTACCTGCTGCTGGGCAGGCTTGGCGCAGGGGGCATGGGCAGGGTCTATCTGGGCCGAACCGCCGGCGGCCGTACCGTCGCGGTGAAGGTGGTCCTCCGCGATCTGGCCGAGGACCACGAGTTTCGTGCCCGGTTCCGCCGCGAGGTCGACGCCGCCCACCGGGCGGGCTCGGGCCCGTGGTCGGTTGCGGTACTCGAAGCCGATACCGAGGCTGAGCGCCCCTGGGTGGCCACCAGCTACGTCGCGGGCCCCGCGCTGGACGTCGCCATACGCACGTTCGGGCCGCTCGCGGAGCAGCCCGTCCGGGCACTGGGCGCCGGTCTCGCCGAGGCACTGCAGGCCCTGCACGCCGCGGGACTCGTACACCGGGATGTCAAGCCGTCCAATCTGCTGCTGGCCGCGGGCGGGCCCCGCCTCATCGACTTCGGGATCGCCCGCGCGGCTCACCAAGAGCGGGCACGTGGTCGGCTCCCCGGGTTACATGTCGCCCGAGCAGGCCACCGGGCGCCCGGTCGGTCCGGCGAGCGACATTTTCTCCCTGGGGGCTGTACTGGCCTACGCGGTGGGCGGAACTGATCCGTTCGGACAAGGCAATGTCCAGGCCCTCCTCTACCGAGTGGTCCACGAACCCCCGAGCCTGGAGCGACTGAGCGGTTCGCTGCGCACCATCGTCGAGCGCTGTCTGGCCAAGGAGCCGGCCCTGCGTCCGACACCGCTGCACCTGCGTGATGCGCTCACCGATGGCCAGGACGCCGTCTCGATGATCCACAAGAGTTGGCTGCCTCAGCCACTGCTCGTCGACATCGGCCACAGAGCAGCCGAACTCCTCGACCTGGAGGGCGGGGCAACGGCAACCAACCCCGGGCCCGCACTGCGCCCACCCCACTTCGCACGACCGCCGATACCCCCGGACCTGGCCGGCGCCGAGACCCGGTCGTGGCCGACGAGCCCACCGCATCCTCATCCGCTCTCCACGCCCGCAGTGACCGGTGGCGGACAGCAGGCCACGAGGCCCGTCCGCGGCCGGTGGCGGCTGATCGGCGTTGCGCTGGCCGTGGTGGCCGCGCTGACGGCCGCCCCGCTGTTGATCACTCAGATGCTGACCGACTCCCATGGCTCGACGGCCTCCCGTGGCACCTCCACCCCGACTGCGGCGACCTTCGACGCGAAGGTCCAGCAAGCTGCCACGAAGGCGATGTCGGGCCGCAAAGGTTCGGTCGTCGCTCTCGACCCTGCGACCGGCCGGATCCTCGCGGTGGCGGGAAAGTCGTCCGCCACAACCACCCCGTCTCCCTCACCATTGCCGGCGGGCCTCAACCGGCAGGCTCTGGAGGGGGCCACCCGCACCACGTATCCACCCGGAGCGGTCTTCGAGTTGGTGACCGTTGCCGCAGCGCTGGAAAGCGACCTCTACGGCTCCGTCGACCAAGCCACCGGAACTCCGAATCCCTGGATCATCCCCAGCACCACAGTCAAGATGCAGGACCACAACAACAACTGTGAGAACGCCTCCCTCAGGCTGGCCATGAGGTACCGCTGCAACAGCGTCTTCGGCAAAGCCGCCGTCGACCTGGGTGCGGAGGCCCTGCGCAAGCAGGCGGAACTCTTCGGCTTCAACGCACCTTTGCTGACCACGCCGCTGCTCGCCACAAGCGCCCGCTTCCCCACCGGGACCACGGGGGCCCAGACCGCGCTGTGCGGGGTCGGCCAGTTCGACGTCACGGCCTCGCCCCTGCAACTGGCCGTCATCGCCGCCGCGATCGCCAACAACGGAACACTCTTGCGGCCGTACGTCCTGACCCAAGGCAACGACGCTGCACGCAAGGGAAAACGAGTCATGAGCGCGGCCACCGCAGCGGGGCTGAAGGCGCTCATGACCGACAGCGTGCAAGCGGGCAGCGCATCATCGGCCGCCATCAGCGGCGTCCATGTCGGCGCCAGCACCGGTACCTTCCAGAGCCTCGGTGAAGACACCGGCTCGGGCGACAACGGCATCATCAAGGACGGCAATCCGGGCACGTGGCTGGTCTCCTACGCGGCGGACGACCGCCCACGCGTCGCGGTTGCCGTACTCCTTGACGACGACGACCGCGACGGCGCGGGGACGATAGCGAAAACCATCATGCAGGCCGCCCTCCACTGAAGAAGCCCCCCTCACCACCGGCCCAGCGCTCGACGTGGGCTGCCCGGGACCTGATCACGAACGCGCGATGCCCCGACGTCCAACGATCGGGCCCGTCCAAGGCTTTGTCGTGGCGGCGGCGAGGAAGAAGCATCCCTCGGCTGAAGAACAGCACCGGCAGCCACCTGCGTGTCCGTCGAGGGCGCCGGCTGCGGGATGGTCTCGCAGCCCCGGCCGTGCTGTACCCAAGATGTCGCCGTTACGACCGTCGCTCTGGACGGAGCCGCCGCGGGCCGCCCCAGGCCAAGACCAGGACGGATCCACGCGAGGCCGGGACGAGCAGAGTGGCGGCAGGTCGGCGGCCTTCACTGCCCAGCAGGGCCAGGCGACTCCGGGCGGTGCGGAGCCGACCCTGCGCTGTTTCGGTTCTGAGGCCATGCCATGCGCTCGCGGTGGAGGGTGAGCTCGCGCCACACATCGCGCCGGTGCTCGGACTCCTGCGGCAGCAGGCGTTCCTGAGGACGGACAGAGGATGTTTGTCCGCGCTGCGGCGGAAGCCTGGGCGTGGTTGTCGCCGGCCCCGTTCAGATCAGCCCCGGTTGTACGGAGTCATCGGCGTGATCTACGGCTACGACCCGGAGCACGGCGTCCATGTCATCGCCGAGCCGGCGACACCACTGCCCTACGGGCACCCGAACCTGCCCACCTACCTGGCCTCCCAACTCGTGCGCAGTCTCTTCTCGCCATGGACGAGTTGACAGAGGAACTCGACGCGACCGGCACCCCATAGAAGCCCCGCCCAGCGGCCCGGACGCTCCCCGCGCCGGGCCACGCTCCACCGGTCGTGCCGCCGTTCGGCCGGTCCACTTCCACCAGATGGCAGAGGCGCCGTTCAGATCGCCGCGTGGCGGCTCGTGAACACCGCAACGTCAACCAGGCCGGTTCCGTGGGGAGATGCCCCATAAGCCCCCTCCCCGCAAGCGCCGTCGTGCCTGCCGTCCGGGCGGGTCGGCGCCCGTTGACGCGCACCCCGGCCTGATGGCCCGCCGCCGACAGCGGCATCAGGTCGGCTCCTCTTCGTCCCCGATCAGCAACGCCACCATCACTTCGAGGTGCTCGTCGCTCACCTGCGGAGCAGTCCAGTCGTTACTGCGCGCGTGCTCGATGAATGCCGGATCGATCTCCACGTGGTAGCGCCCCACGTAATGGGGCAGGTCGGAGTACCACAGCCAATGTCCGTCTGTGAGCAGGTGCAGCCCTTCGATGAACTCGCCGGTCCCACTCAGCACATCAGGCACAGCTGACGGTGTGGCGAACACGGTCGTGCCGGCACGTAGGTACCGAACCAGATCGCCTTCGTACCCTGGCGCAGCCATGCGCACAGCAGCCCGGATCGACGGCCCGTCCGTACAGCCGTACTCCAGCTCCCTGAACCTGCCGACGACGGGGAACCTGTCGAAGATCACCTGTCCGAGCATAGAGCAGCCCCCCGAGAGGCCACCGACCCAAATCTCGAACGCGGTTCGGTATCCCCTCCAGCGCGATCTCGCCCCGCCGGCCCGTGATCCGCTCCCGCAGGCTTCGACGACCCAATGCCGAACAAACAGCGCCAGCGAGGCTCCCGCTCCTACGCCCGCACGGCTGCCGTACGCGTCGTAGTGACACGCCCGGCCCCGAACCCAGGACGCTCTTCGACGAAAGATTCATCCGGCTCGGCCCTGCCAGTAGGTCGGGTCAGCTCGCGTCGTGACGGCGTCGGGGTGGTCAGTGCCCAGCACCCGCGCCCTGTCGCTGAGCAAGCCGGCGAAGGCGGCGATGGCGCCCGCAGCATCGCCCGCCTCTCCCTGCCAGCGCGCCAGTTGGGCTCGGGTGGCAAAGCCTCCGCAGTTCGGATGGGGGGCTCTGCCGGTACCTGCCGCCTCAGTCGCGATCGGCGTTCGGGCGCGGCGTCGTCTTGCTCTTCGGGCGGTGGATGAGGTCATCGTCGCCCGCCTGGCGCGGGACGTAGAAGAAGCCTTCTTCGGTGTCAGGTTCGTAGTGCACGACCGCATTCTCCTGCTGGATCATCTTCATCCAGTTCTTCAGACGGTTCTGGTCCGCCTCGGTGAGCTCCTTGCCAGCGCGGCGTCGGGCCTCCGCCCGGAGCATCGCGAGGGGATACGCCCAGCGGTGCTCTTCCTTCACGAACCAGGGGATGAGTTCGTCATCCCGCACGATCCGGCGGTCCAGCCCCCGGCGTCGCCGGAAGTTGCCCCACATGGAGGAGACGGTCTCGATGTCGTATTTGCGTTTGTACTCGTCGATCATCCACTGATAGGTCTTGCCTTCCTCGAACCAGCGGATGACCTCCGACTCGTTCACGATCTTGCGCTTGCCCATGCGCCTCCTTGCTCCAAGTGATCTTGCTCTGCGACACTTCCACAGCGCCGCAACCCAGTCAACACTGCACAGATATGGCGATTACGAGCAGCTCAAGATGCACACCGGGAGGGAAGCATGAAGATTCAAGTGGTCGCGTGCGACATCGACCAGCAAGTACCGGCGAAGACTTACACCATCACAGTCAGCGACGGCCGGAGCATCTCCAAGGATCTGTGCGAGGAGCACGGCGCCTGTCTGGAAGATCTGCTCGGAGAGCTGGAGGTCGGTGCGCAGGAAAGCGTCGCGGAACTCAAGGCCGAGCCCGTCGTGCCGGTCCGGCGCAGCCCCGCCGCAAGGAAGGCCCCGGCCAAGTCGGCGACCCCTGCCCGTCGCCGTGCCAGGGTGGTCAGCTTCGAGGAGATCGAAGCCAGAAAAATCAAGTGAGGCGTGTAAAAAGAGCCCCCGCCAGCCGTCAGGACAGCGGTGGCTTCTCTCATTCCGAGTCGGTCTGTTCGACGAGCCCAAACGCGGTCAACACCTGCAGGGTCTGCCGCACGATCGGGTGACATCTTGACCTGACCCGCCCCACGGTTTGAGTTCCAGCTGCCGCGCCTGCGGGTGTGGTCCCCGGTACAGCGGCGTCCTCGCGACGCAGGTCATGTGGTCCCCGCGCATGCGGAGGGTCCCAGGCCCAAATCCTGGCCATCCGCGGACATGCCGGCCCGGCACGGCCGGACTCGACCGCGAACGTCCCGAAGAGGGCGCCCATCCAGTGGTCATAAACGGGCAGACCAGTTCGCACCGAACCAAAGAGGTCCGCGCCGACGACGTCCCGTACGGTTCGCCTCGTCGGGCCCGGCGAAGGCCGACACCGTACCGCGCATGTCCCCGCCCTCGGCGGGACCGCAGCCCGCAGTGATCCGGCACCGACCAGCTCGAGCAACCATCGAAGGCGCGCCGAGACGACGCGCCCAGCCGACGCGGTCGGGACCCGCGCAGGGGACGCCGTAATACGGCATGCTCGCCTCCTGCCAGAAGCGCTCGCGCCGCACAGCGGAGATCATGGACGAAGGGTGCTTGACCACGCCGGGCGGCCAACATCCGCCGAAGGTGCGGTTGTTCAAAGCGTCGTGCGTCGTGCCGTGCCCCGGCTGCGGGCCGAAGGCGGCCGGGTGCGGGCGGCGCGGCAGGTGCAGCAGCGGTCGACTCGCGGAGAGGGTTCCGCCGAGCCGACCACTCGGAGAGGGTCACGCCTGCTCCGGTCGCCTAGGTGTTGGTCAAAGTGAGCAGCAGGGTGGGTGGATTCGTCGTGTTCTCGCGGGAGTTGAGGATCACGGCGAGGCCCGCGGTCTGCTCGGCCAGGGCCAGCGACACCCGGCCGCCCATGGCCGGGGCGACCTGAGCGGTCACGTCGAAGAGGAGCGAGCTCTTGGTCGTCGTGGCCGTGGCGGAGGACAGGATGCCGCCCAGCGCGGGCTTCGTGTTCCAGGTCAGGGCGGACTCCGTCCAGGTCGTGTCGGTGACGCCGTAGGCAGCGACAGGCGTGGTGTCGCCGCCGCTGTCCGAGACGTATCCGTAGGCCGAGAGGGTGGCGGCGCTCGCCGTGCCGAAGACCGGCGAGGTGTCGAAGGTCAGGTACGACTGCCGGGTGTAGCCGCTCCCGGTCGCGTTCTTGACGACCAGGGTGGTGCCACTGCCGTAGCCGGTCGCCGCATAGGAGCCGTCCCGGACGTATGCGTCCGCGACCGGGGTCAGCGTGGCCGAGGTGATGGTGAAGGTGGCGGCGCGGCTGGCGCCGGCCGCGCCGGACAGGTCGACGAGCAGGGTCAGGTTCGGTGTCGAGCCGGTGACGGTGACCGTGTCGTCGGCGCTCACCAGGGTTCCGCCCAGCACGAGTTGGACGGTGACGGTGGAGGCCGTACGGGAGGGGTCCGAGACCGCGATCGTGAGCCGGCCGTCGGTCTGCCGGGTGATGACGGAGCAGGGTGCCGAGACGGTGATGCCACCGGCGGACCCCGCGGCGAAGAAGTTCGCCGCGATCACACCGCTCGCGCTGTCCCGGACCGCCTGGACCGAGGCGGTGTTGGACAGCACGGTCGTGGTGGGTGCGGCGGCGCGGGCCGCCGTCTCCGCCTGACCGAGGCCGGGGAGCAGGATGTAGGCGTACGAGGCCGACGAGGGTGCGGTGCCGTGCGACAGGCACAGGGAGACGTACTGCCGGGTGAGTGTGTCGGTGGTACTGGACAGGGTGTTGATGTCGCTCCACGCGCCGGTGCGGGTCGTACGGGCCGCCTGCACGGTGGCTCCGCCCGGAAACAGGTAGCCGCCGACGTCCTCCAGATGGGCCCAGGAGGTCACGTCGAGCGTGCTCGCCCAGCCGGCGGTGGCCGGCTGGGCGGTGCCGTCCACGGTGAGAGTGTTGCCGCCGTCCTCGTGGAGGTTGCGGTTCTCCACGGTGGTGACGACCTCCGCCGCGCTTCCCCCGCTGATGCCGGCGCCGAGGCAGACGACGGAGTCGGCCAGGAAGAACCAGGACTTCTTGGCGGTCAGCGTGGAGCCGTACTGCCGGAAGTCCATGCCCATGCAGCCGTGTCCGTCGGACAGGCTCGCTCCGCCCACCCAGGTGGCGGCGGAGCGGGTACCGGTTCCGGCCGCGTCGGCGAGCGTGAGGGTGTCGACGGTGGTGCCGGGCAGCCGGTACGGGTCGATGGTGGGCCAGTAGGCGTCGGTGTAGTGGCCCGGGTCGGAGGCGAGGTAGAGGTAGCCCATGCCGTCGCCGGTGTGCCAGCCGTGCAGGTTCTCGCCGTTGCTCGACTCGTAGCGGGCGACGCGGGCCGAGGACAGGGCGAGGGCGTAGGCCCAGCCGTCGCCGCGGTGCACGGCGCGGTCCATGGCCGGGAACTGGATGTGCCCGGTGGCCTCCTCGGCCGGGACGATGGACGAGTCGTCGAGAACGGGCTCGGCCAGGGCGATCCCGGCGATCGTCGCGGTGCTCGCGAAGGGCGCGTACGCCTCGCCGCGGCTGATCCAGCCCTTCGCCAGGCTTCTGAACTGGCCGGCCTGGGTGGTGGGGGCGGACTCGGCGGCGCGCAGCACCGACTGGATGACGAGATTGCCGTCGTAGAAGTCGGTTTCGGCGACACGGCTGATCGCTCGGCCGCGTACGGCGTCCATGCACAGGCCGTTCCACATCCACGGCCGGAAGGCACTGTCGACGGATGTGTGCACGTTGGCGGCCGACGCGTCGGTGATCTCCCACTGCGAACCGTCGAGGAGTTGGAAGAGGGCGGCGAGGCCGCGCAGCAGGACCATGCCGTAGGTGCCGGTGTAGGGGATGTAGGTGTGCTGGACGAACGAGCCGTCGGCGTACAGGCCGTCGCCGGAGGTGACGTACGGGAAGACGTCGGAGAGGGCGGAGACGGCGGTGGCGAGGCGTTCGCCGGATGCGCCGAGGATGCCTCGCACGGCGACGACCTGGCACAGGTCGACGCGGTTGGCGCCGGTGGACGTCGAGCGGGAGGTGCCGTACTTGTTGAGGGTCGGGTCGGGGACGAAGTGGTCGACCGCGGCGAGGTAGTCGGCGAGTTGGGCCGACGACAGCAGGGGGTACACCAGGACGGCCGTGTTCGTCAGGGCGACGGGTGAACCGACCTCCCACTCCCACCAGTTGCCGGACTCGGCGGTGTCGGCGTTGTACACCTGCGTGTGCAGGAAGTCGAGGCCGGAGACGATCGCCGCGCCGAGGGCGGCGTCGCCGTACAGGGTGCGCCCGCTGCCGTCGGTGGCGCGGGTACCGGCTGTGGCGTACGCCGTGGCCATGGTGGCCAGCTGCTTGAAGCTGGTCGTCATGTCGGCGGGGGTGGTGAGGGTCAGTCCCGGCCACAGGGAAGGGGCCGAGGCGTCGGCGGACAGGGAGTTCCACAGGTCGGTGGCGGTGGTGGAGAGGCCGGTCAGGGCGGTGGCGTAGGTGTCGTCGGAGGGGTCGATCGGGCCGCCGGTGAGGATGTCCGACCAGCCGGAACGCAGGGTGGCGTAGGCGTCGTCGGCACGGGCGGGCACGGCGCCCGGGCCGAGTTGGACGGCGCCCGTCAGACCGCTCAGAACGATCCCGGCCGCGGTCAGGAAGCTGCGGCGGCCGAGATGCGGGACTCGGGTGTCGTGCACGGTGTTCCTCCGGTGTGAGACGGGTTTCCAGGGACGTTCCGGGGCACTGAGCGCTGGCTGGACGAAGGAAGGAAGGAAGGAAGGAAGGGCGGTCGCGTCAGCGCCGGGCCGACACCGGGGTCTCGCCCAGGAGCCGGAGCAGTCGGGCCGTCTCGGCGGTGACGGCCGTCCGTCCCGCCCCCAGGTAGCGGCGCGGGTCCACGGAGGGCGCGCCTGTCTCCAGTTCGGCCCGTACGGCCCGGGTGAAGAGCGCGTTGAGGTGGGTGGAAATGTTGATCTTCGTCATTCCGCAGGCCACCGCCTCGGCGAGATCGGCGTCACCGACGCCGGAGGAACCGTGCAGGACCAGGGGCACGGGCACGGTGGCGCACAGCTCACGGATGAGCACGAAGTCGAGGACCACATCGCGGGTGAGCATCGCGTGGGACGTGCCGACGGCGACCGCGAGGGCGTCGACCCCGGTCGCGGCGACGAACGCCGCCGCCTCGGCCGGGTCGGTGCGCGCGCCGGGCGCGTGTACGCCGTCCTTGCCGCCGATCTCCCCGAGTTCGGCCTCCACCCACACCCCGTGCCGGTGACAGCGTTCCACGAGCGCGGCGGTTGCGGCGACGTTCTCCGCGTAGGGCAGCGCCGAGGCGTCGTACATCACGGACGGCACCCCCATCGCGACGGCCTCCTCGACCAGGGCGGGCGAGGTCGCATGGTCCAGATGCACGGACACCTCGACCCCGGCGGCCTCGGCGGCGCTGAGGGCGGCGGTCGCCAGCGGGCGAAGAGCGCCGTGGTAGCGGACGGTGTTCTCGCTGATCTGCAGGACGACGGGGGTCTCGGCCCGTTCCGCGGCGGTGACGATCGCGGTGATGTGGTCGAGGTCGACGACGTTGAAGGCGCCGAGGCCGCGGCGTTCGGCGGCGGCCGTGTCGGCGAGCGGGCCGGTTCCCACGAGGGGCATGGGCGGGTTCTCCTTCTGCGGCGGGGCGGGCCGTGGCAGGCACGGCCGGCCGATCGGTGTGTGGGCTCGGGTGAGGGCGTCGTGGTGCGGGTGTCGTGGTGCGGGTGTCGTCGCCCGGATGTCGTGGTGCGGGTTCGGTGTTTGCCGGGCAGCTACGGGCCGGGCCGGACTCCTCGCCGGTCGGGCGTGATGGTCCGTCCCGGCAGCGGGTCCGGGTGGGGGCAGTCGTCGAAGTCACCGGCCGGCGGGGCCTTCACCGCTGCCGCCGGCAGGGCCACGGCCCGGCGAATCCGCTCCGGCCACGGTGTGTTCGCCGCCGGGCCGACGCCCGGCGCCGCGACCGCCGCGTCCCCTGCTCCCGTCGGGACGTTGGTCCCTTTGCCGCCCGCCCCGCCTTGGACGGCGGCGAGGCGGTGGCGGCTGCCGCCGCTGCGGAAGGGGGCCACCGTGTAGGTCACATCGCTCGACGCGCTGCGTGTGACAGTGGTGATCACAGTCCGGCCTCCACGGATGTGCCACGGCCGGTCCGGCCGTCGGCCCGCTCGCTGTCGGCGCGTTCGCCTTCGACCGGCTCGCCGTCAGCCCGTTCACCATCAGCCCGTTCGCCGACGGCCCGTTCACCGTCAGCCCATTCGCCGACGGACCGTCCGCCGTCGGACCGTCCGCCGTCCCGCGTCAGGTCGAGCGCGAGGAGCGCCGCGCCGCGGCAGCCGGCCTGGGCTCCGAGTTCCGCGGTCACGAGTTCGGGAGGCCGGTGGAAGGCGAGGCGGGCCGCGAGCGCGGAGCGCAGCGGATCCATGAGAGCGGTCCCGGCACGGGCCAGTCCCCCGCCGATCACGATCGTTCCCGGGTCGCAGTGCACCGTGTAGGCGGCGAGGCCGTCGGCCAGCGAGGCCACGGCGCTGTCCCAGATCGCTCGCGCCGCCGGTTCGCCGGTGCCCGCCCGCGCGCAGACCTCCTCGGCCGTGACGGTGTTCCGTTCCGCCGAGGTGTCCACGCCCGTCGCCCGGGCGTACCGGCGGGCGACGGCGGACGCCGAGGCCAGGGTTTCGAGGCAGCCGCGCCGCCCGCAGCCGCAGCGCGGGCCGCCGCGCCGGACCGTCAGATGGCCGAGTTCGCCGGCGCTTTCGCGGCTGCCGTCCAGTACGTGGCCGTCGCGCAGATGCGCGGCGGCTATCCCGGTGCCGAGGGCGACGAAGAGAAACTCCCGCCGGCCCCGGGCCGCACCCAGCCGTCCCTCGGCCAGCGCGCCGGCCCGCACGTCGTGGCCGAGGGCGACGGGAAGGCCGAGCCGCCGGGTGAGGAGGGTGCGCAGCGGCAGATCGCGCCAGCCGAGGTTGGCCGAGTAGCGGGCCACCCCGCGTGCGGTGTCGACGAGGCCGGGTACGGCCACGCCGACGGCGAGCGGATCGCGGCCGGTGCGGGCCCGGCTCTCGGCGGCGAGGGCGGCGGCCGTGTCGGCGACGGTGTCGACGACGGCCTGCGCTCCCCGCTCCCGGCGGGTCGCCCTGCGTTCGGTACGGGTCACGGTGCCGTCGCTCGCCACCAGCGCGGCCTTGATGTCGGTGCCGCCGAGGTCGACGGCGACCACGTGGCCGGGGACAGGGCCGCTGCCGCTCATGGAGTGCGGTTCCTTCCGGTCAGGCGAGCACGACGGAGCGGGTGAGGTTGCGGGGCCGGTCCGGGTCCAGTCCGGCGGCCTCGGCGCGGGCCACGGCCACGCGTTGGGCGAGGACGAGTTCGGCCAGCGGATCGCGCTGCGAGCCGGCCAGGAGCGCGCCCGTGCGGGCGATGTCCTCGGGCAGTCCCGCCGGTGCCGGGCCCAGGACCCACACGACCCGGCCGGGTGCGGCGATGCTGATGGGGCCGTGCCGGTACTCCATCGACGGGTAGCTCTCCGTCCAGGCGCCGGCCGCCTCCCGCATCTTCAGCGCGGCCTCGTCGGCCAGTCCGGCGGTCCAGCCGGTGCCGAGGAAGGTGAACTGCTGCGCCGCGGCCAGCCGTGGGTCGAGGGGCTCGGCCAGGGCCCGGCGGGCGTCCTCCGCGACGGGCGCGAGATCCTCGCCCAGGTGGGCGCGGAGCAGGGCCAGGGCCGTGGTGGCGAACCGGGTCTGCACCACGGAGCGTTCGTCGGCGAAGGGCAGGCTCAGCGCGTGGTCGCCCGCACGTCCGGCCGGGGTGCCCGCGTCGGCGGTGATCACGGTGGTGGCGGCTGCCCCTTGTACGGCTGTGAGCAGGTCGATGACCTCGGTGGTGGTGCCCGAGCGGGTGAGGGCGACGATGCGGTCGTAGCGGCGCCCGGTGGGGAACTGCGAGGCGGCGAAGGCGTCGGTGCGGCCGTGACCGGCCGACTCGCGCAGCGCCGCGTAGGACCGGGCCATGAACCAGGAGGTTCCGCAGCCGACCACGGCGACCTCCTCGCCCGGTGACGGGAGCGCCGCGCCGGCGCTTTCGGCGACCTCAGCCGCGCGCAGCCAGCACTCCGGCTGGGTGGTGATCTCTTCCTGGGTGAACGACACGGGCGTTCCTCTTCTTGTCTCGCGTGCGGCTTGATCTCGCGCGCAACTTGGTCTTGCGTGCGGCTAGGTCTTGCGGACGGCTAGGTCTTGCGGACGGCGGTGGTGGCGGTCCACGGGGGGACTCACAGGGCGGCGTACCGGAGCGCCTCGGACAGGGCGGGGGCCTCGGGGAACCACCGCTTCTCCCACTCCAGGCAGAGCCAGCCGCGGTAGCCCACGGCGGTGAGGGCGGCGGGCAGCGCGGTCAGGGGCACCGCGCCGGTCCCCGGGAGCCGCGGACGGAGGTCGCCGCGGGAGGCGACGTCCTTGATCTGGACGTGGTGCAGCCAGGGCGCCAGCGTGCCGGCGGACTCCTCGGGGCTCTCCCCCGCGCGCCAGGTGTGCAGCACGTCCCAGACCGCGCCCACGGCCGGGTGGCCGACGGCGTCGAGGACGCGGGCCACGTCCGTGGCGCGGGGGTGGGAGTCGTGGGTCTCAAGGAGCAGGCAGGTGCCGGCCTCGGCGGCCCGGTCCGCCGCCGCGCGCAGTCGGCGCGCCGCACGCTCGTCCGCCGCCGCCCCGGGCCGGGGCGCGCCGGGGAACACCCGCACGCCCAGGGCTCCGATGTCGGCGGCAAGGTGCAGCAGGGCGTCCAGCCGGGCCAGGCATTCGGCGTCCTCGATGGTGTCGTCCGCGACCCGTACGTAGGAGGCCAGCCACAGGGCGCGTACGCCGGCCGAGGCCAAGTGGGCCTTGACCGTGGCCCGTTCGGCGGGTGGGGAGTGCGGGGTGAGCAGTCCCTCGGGTGGTGCGCAGCGCAGTTCGACGCCGGTGCAGCCGTGGGTCCGGGCGAGCCGGGCGACTTCGTGGACGTCGGCTTCGGGGCAGCCGAGGGTGCTGAACGCGCGCTCCCAGCGCGGTGCGGCGGGCGGATCAGCCAACGGATGCCTCCGCTGTGAGCGGGACGACGACCCGCTCGCCGGTGGCGCAGGCGGCGTAGACGGATTCCACGGCCTCGATGACGCCTCGCCCGTAGGCGGCCGGGATCGCGGGCGGCGCTTCGCCGCGCACCGCGGAGGCGAACGCGGCCAGTTGGTCGCGGAAGGCGGTGGGCACGTCGTCGGCCGACTCGTCGGCCAGGACCACGGGGGCGGTGCCGTCGTCGGGGTGGAGCACCGCGCCGGTGCCGCGTGCGACACGGATCGTGCCCCGTTCGCCGATGACGGTGAGTTCGTCCCGGGCGGGCAGCCGGGTGCTGGTGACCGTGATGTGCCCGACGGTTCCGCCGTCCAGTTCGAGGCGGGCCAGTACGTCGGTCTCCACCGGCAGGTCTCCCCGGTGGACGGCTTTGGCCGCCACCGCCAGCGGGCGCTGTCCGGTGAGCCACAGCAGCCGGTCCACGCAGTGGGTGCCGATGTTGATGAACACCCCGCCGCCGGAGAGGGCGGGGTCGAAGAACCAGGCGGGCCGGCTGCCGGGGCCGTAGTCGGTGCTGCGCCAGTCGTGCACGGCCAGTACGGCGCCGACGGCGCCCGTGTCGAGGGCGGCCCGGGCGGCGGCCATGGGCGGCAGGAAGTGCTGGATGTGGCCCACGAAAAGGACGACGCCCGCGTCGGCGCAGGCCTTCTCCATGCGGGCGCAGTCCTCGGAGCGGGTGGCCATCGGCTTCTCGACCAGTACGTGCAGACCGGCCGCGGCGGCCGTGGTGACGATGTCGGTGTGCAGGGCGTGCGGGGTGTTGACCACGACGGCGTCCACCAGCCCGGAGGCGATGAGGTCGCGGTGGTCGGTGAAGACCGCCGCGTTGAGCGGCCCGGCGACGCGGCGCGCGGTCTCGGCGACGATGTCGCAGACGGCGCTCACCCGCACGCCGGGGGTGCCGGCGGCGGCGTCGGCGTGCAGCACGCCCACGGCGCCCGCGCCGATCAGGCCGAGCCTCATGTCGGTCACGTGGTGTTCTCCTCGGAGTGCGTGGAGCCGGCATCCCGCGCGGCTCCGCAGGACTGGCGGACGATGATGGTGGGGCGCAACAGGATCCGGCTGCGCGGCAGTTCGGGGTCGTCGAGGCGGTGCAGCAGGGTTTCGGCCGCGGTCTTGCCCAGGTGCCGTTTGGGGGGTGCGACCGCGGTGAGGGGAACGTCGGCGACGTCGGCGATCTCGTCGTCGTAGGCGACCAGGGCGAGGTCGCCGGGGACGGTGAGCCCGGCCCGGCGGGCCGCGCCGAGCAGGAGCGCGGCCTGCCGGTCGCCGAAGCAGACGGCTGCTCTCGCCCCGGCGTCGCGCAGTGCGGCCAGGCACCGGTCGGCGGCCGCCGGGCTCCATTCCTCGCGGGCGGCGCGGAACTCGACCGTGGCCAGGCCCCGTTCGTCGATCGCTTGGTGGAAGCCCTCGGCCACGGGGCCGGAGGTGGGGCTCGGGTGGCGCAGGACGAGGCCGATCACCCGGTGCCCGAGCGCGGCGAGGTGGCGGACGGCGTCGTAGGCGCCGGCTTCATGGTGGGTGCACACGTATTCGTTGGTGTCCCCGAGTGAGGCGTGGCGCCGTTCGACCAGCACGGTCGGCACCGGCAGCGCCGCCAGCCGTGCGAGGTACTCCCGTGCCGGTTCGGGTCCGTCGAGGGTGGGGACGACGAGCAGGCCGTCCACCCCGGCGTCCAGCATGTCGCGCAGGTCCTTGGCCTCCCGCTGCTGGTCGTAGCCGGAACAGGCGAAGAGCAGCCGGGCGCCGGCGGCGGAGAGGGTCTCCTCGATGCCCTGGAGGACCTTCGGGTAGTAAAAGGCCGTGTCGGGGACGCTGACGCCGACCAGGGCCCGGACGGGTCCCGGCGTGCTCGGCGGTGCGACGAAGGTGCCCGAGCCCTGTCTGCGGACGACGAGTCCTTCGGCGACGAGTTCGTCGACGGCGCGGCGCACCGTGCTCACCGAGGTGCCGCTGCTGTCGGCGAGTTCCTTCTCGGTGGGCAGTCTGCTGCCCGCCGGCCATATCCCTTGCAGCACCTGCTTGCGTATCTCTGCGGCGAGTTGACGGAACTTCAGGTCACGAACTCCGGTCACGACGGTCCCCGTTCTCCTTGCGGCTGTGCTCACTTGACCGAGCCGACGGTCATTCCCTCGATGATCCGACGACCCAGCCACACATAGCAGGCGAGGACGGGCAGGATGACGAGAGCCACACCGGCGAACAGCCCTCCCCAGTCGGCGCCGTTGTACTGCATCTGCTGGAGGAAGCCGAGCAGGGCGAGGGAGAGGGTCTGGTGGTCGGTGGTCTGGATGAAGACCAGGGCGAAGACCGTCTCTCCCCAGTGCTGGATGATGTTGAGGATCAGGACGGTGACGAGCCCGCCCCGCGCCATCGGCAGCATGATCTGCCAGAAGGTGCGCAGTGGTGTGGCCCCGTCCAGCGCCGCGGCCTCCTCCAGTTCCACGGGGAGGGTGGCGAAGAAGCCGGTGAGGAAGAACACCGCGAACGGCAGCGAGGTGGCCACGTAGACGATGATCAGTCCGAACAGGCTGTTCACCAGGCGGAGTTGGTTCATGACGACGAACAGCGGCAGCATCACCACCTGGGCGGGGATGCCGAGTCCGAGGGCGAAGAACAGAGTGAGTGAGGAGTTGAACCGTGTGGTGATGCGGCTGAGGACGTAGGCGGCCGGGGCGGCCAGCAGCAGGGTGGCGAGGGCGGTTCCGCCCACCACGACGACCGTGTTGACGGCGGCCTGGCCGAACAGCCCGTCGGTCCAGGCCCGTGCGTAGTTCCCCCAGTTGGGGGTGGTCGGCAGCCGCCAGGGTGAGCTGAAGATCTCGTCGCCGCTCTTCAGCGACGACAGCAGCAGCCACACTCCGGTGAAGACGTTGAAGGCGGCGAACAGCCAGACCAGCGGGACGCCGACGATCCGGGCGGCGGTGAGCCGGCGGGCGAGGGGGCCGGGCGGGCGGGTGAGAGGGCCGGGCGGGCGGCCGGGACTGACGACAGCCATCGGGGCTGACCTCCGTGACAGGGGACCGCTCAGTACTGCACCGCGTCGCGGCGCATGAAGCGGCGGATGAGGACGACGAGGACCCCGACGAGGGCGAGCATGACCACGGCGCTCGCCGCTGCGGACCCGTACCGGGGCACGCCGCCGGAGGCGAACGCCTCGCCGTAGGTGTAGAGGGCGGTGTTCCACACACCGGTGTCGGGCATCTGCCCGGCGGCGCCGGCGAAGGCGTAGACGAACTCGAAGACCTTCACCGCGGAGATGGTCCACAGCACGGCGCACACCCCGACCACCTCCCACATCAGTGGCAGGGTGACGTGGCGGAACTTCTGCAGGGCGTTCGCGCCGGCGAGTTCGCAGTCCTCGTACAGCTCGGGCGGTATCTGGTCGACGGCGGCCATCAGGATGGTGGTGTAGAAGCCGGTGGAGGTCCACACGAGGCCGATCAGGATGACCTTGAACAGGTTCTCCTGGCCGAGCCAGTTGACCGACGGGAGCCCGGCGGCCCTCGCGAGGGAGTCGACGAGCCCGTCGTGCTGGAAGAGGAAGCCCCACAGGATCGCGATGACCACGCTGGGCACGATGTTGGGGAAGAAGAGGATGGACCGGGCCGCCTTACGGCCCTTCATGTCGCGCAGCACCATGGTCAGCGCGAAGGAGCACAGGAAGGTCAGCCCGCCCGCGCCCAGGATGATCCAGAGGGTGTTGGCGAAGGAGTGCCTGAACGTCGGGTCCTGGAACAGCCGTTGGTAGTTGTCCAGGCCGGTGAAGGTCATGGGTCCGGCCCCGGCCCACTGGTTGAGGCTGAGCCAGAGGGTGAACAGCGACGGGCCGGCGAAGAAGACGACGTACACCAGGACGGCCGGCAGCAGCATCGGCCAGAACAGCTTGCGGCGGCGGGCGGCGAGCGGGCTGGGCCGGGACACCCGCCGCCCGGTGGCGGTGCGGCGCCGGGGGGTGTCCTCGTGTGCGCCGGCGCGGTGGAGGGTGTCCGTGGCCGTCACGAGGCCGTCTTCCAGTAGGCGGCGGAGTCGTGCGCCAGTTTGTCGGCGAAGGACTTCGCGGTCAGGTGGCCGGTGATGAACTTGGTGTTCAGCGGCAGGAAGACCTTGGTGTACCACTCGGCGGCGGTCTCCTTGACCCCGTCCAGGGTCTTGACGACCGTGCCCTCGGTGAGCGCCTTCTGGGCGTCGGCGAGTTCGGCGGGGGCGTCGATGTCCGCGCGGGGGGTGATGTTCTTGGCTTGGGTGGCGATGCCCTGGAGATGCTTCTTGGCCAGGAAGTAGGCGATGAACTTCTGTGCGGCGGCGGTGTTCTTGGCCTTCTTCGGGATGGAGAAGCCGATCAGGGAGATGTCCTGGGAGCTGTCCCCGCCCTCGGTGAAGGCCGGGAAGGGCATCGAGCGGTAGGTGAAGCCGGAGGTGGCGAACTCCGCGGTCTCGCTGGGCGCGAAGGTGCCCAGCAGCAGGAAGTCCGACTTGCCCTTGGCCCACTTCTGCTGGATCGCGGGCCACTTGGAGCCGTCGTAGCCCTTGGTGAAGTCGCCGCCGGAGACCAGCTTCTCGACATGGCGCAGCGCGTCGACGAAGCCGTCCGCCTTGAGCCGCGCGCCGCTCTTGTCCGTCGCGGCCTTGCCGAAGGCGCCGGGGCCGAGGCCGCGCAGGACGGCGTAGTACGTCCAGTAGGCGGCGTAGTCGGGGATGTCACCGTCGAGGGCGAGGGGTCCGTCGCCGCGCTCGGCCCGACGCCGGGCGAGCAGCTCGGTGAACTCGGCCCAGGTGGCGGGTGGTTCGGCGGCGACATCGGGCAGGGCGTGACCGTCGTACCAGAGCTGCGTGGTGATGACCTCGTAGGGGATCTGCCACAGCGTGCCGTCGGTCGTGGACAGGTCGCGGTACTTCGCGGGGACGACCCCGCCGACCGTGTTGCCCGTCTCCCCCGGGATCGACAGGTCCAGGACGGGTGTGAGGTCGAGGGCCTGGCCGGTGGCCTGGAGCTGGGCGTAGGCGAAGCGGTCGGAGGAGTCGACGAGGTCGGCGGGGACGTTCGCGGTGTTGAGGGTGGGTGCCAGCTGCTGGACGACCTGGCGGCCCTTCCACTGGATGCTGACCTTGATCCCGGTGTCCTTGGTGAACTGCGTGATCGCCGCCTGGATCACCTTGGCCTGGGGTTCGTTCTGCTTCCACATCGACCAGTAGGTGAACGCGGAGGAGCCGTCTCCGGTGGACGTCGCCGTCGACCCGCAGCCGGCGGCGGTGAGCCCGGCCGCCGCGGCGAACATCGCGCCGAGTACGGCGCGACGGGAGGGGAGACGACTGGGCTCTGTGGCGGTCGTGAACTGTCTGGCAGCGGACATACCTGCGCTCCTCGGGAGGCGAAGACCTGGTCGGGGGAAGGCGTGGCCACATGATTGCCTCTGATTCATCGGCTGAACAACAGGCCCCTGACGTAATGAATTACGAATGACTTACCCGTACACCCATCCCGCGCCACACTGCGACGCACCAGGGGCCACTGCCTCGAAAAAGTCATAGGTGATTCATGCCCTGAGGGCGATTGACTCGCCACGGCTCCGCCACCGACGATGTGGGCCATTCGACCCACCAGGCCCCGGGAGACCCATGGCAAGCCGCGATCCCGACCGTCCCAACGTGCTGTTGATCCTCTCCGACGACCAGGGCCCCTGGGCCCTGGGCTGTGCCGGCAACCACGAGATCCGCACCCCCCGGCTGGACGCCCTGGCAGCGAGCGGCGTGCTGCTCAGCCGTTTCTTCTGCACCTCGCCCGTCTGCTCACCGGCCCGCGCCTCGCTGTTCACCGGCCAACTGCCCTCCCAGCACGGCGTCCACGACTGGCTCTCCTACCACCATGCGGGCCGTACGGGCGTCGACTTCCTGGCCGAGCGGACCCTGTTCACCGACCTGCTCGCCGACGCGGGCTACCGGCTCGGCCTGAGCGGCAAGTGGCACCTGGGCGCCAACGACCGCCCCCGCAAGGGCTTCGTGCACTGGTACGCCCACGAGAGCGGCGGCGGACCCTACCGCGGGGCACCGATGTACCGCGACGGGGTCCGCACCGCGGAACCCGACTACCTCACCGACGCCCTCGCGGCGGACGCCGAACGCTTCCTGGCCGCCGAGTCCCAGCGCCCCGAACCCTTCCACCTCTCGCTCCACTTCACCGCACCGCACAAGCCCTGGAAGGGCCAACACCCCAGCCTCTACACCGACTTGTACGAGGACTGCGCCTTCGAGACCTGCCCCCAGGGCCCACCGCACCCCTGGCAGCCCCTCGACGAGAACGGCGCCCCGGTCGGCGGCGAGAGCGACACCCGCCAGGCCCTCATCGGCTATTTCGCGGCGACCACCGCGATGGACGCCGCGATCGGCCGCGTACTGGACCGCCTGGACGCACTGGGGCTCACCGGCTCCACTCTCGTGATCTTCACCAGCGACAACGGGTTCAACGCCGGCCACCACGGCATCTGGGGCAAGGGCAACGGCACCTTCCCGCAGAACATGTACGACAGTTCGGTGCTGGTGCCCTTCATCGCGGCCCAGCCCGGCCGCACCCCCGGCGGACGCGTCCACGACGCCCTGCTGTCCCAGTACGACGTCCTGCCCACCCTGGTCGAGTACCTCGGCCTGGACCACCCCGCCACCCCCGGGCTGCCCGGCCGCTCCTTCGCGGGACTCCTCACGGACACCGACGACGCCCACGGCCACGACCGAGTCGTCGTCTACGACGAGCACGGCCCCGTCCGCATGATCCGCACCCGGGACTGGAAGTACGTACACCGCTACCCTCACGGCCCTCACGAGCTCTACGACCTCACCGCCGATCCCGGCGAGGAGCGCAACCTCGCCGACATCCCGGCCCATGAGGCGACCCGCACCGACCTGGCCGCCCGGCTGGACGAATGGTTCGCCGCCTACGTCGACCCGGCCCTGGACGGCGCCCGTCTTCCCGTCTCCGGCAACGGCCAGCGCACACCGGTCACCCCGGGGACACTCGCGACGGCCTTCGAACCAGGCCGGCGTGATTCTGCGTGCCTATCCCACCCCCCGACAACAACTACGTGACCTGCCGCTACCAACTTGAGGCGGACGAGGCACCGGTCATCCGCTTCCAGCCGCCCGCCTGCCGCTACTGGGCGTCCACCTGACCAATCCCTGGTGGCAGTCCCCCGCACACGGCTTCGTCCGCGCCTCGGTCAACTCCGGCAACGCCTCACTGGAGCCGGACGGCTCGGCACGCGTCGTCATCGCCCACCGCGCCCCCACCCCCGACTGCCTGGACACCGGCGGACGGCGCGCGGGCTCGGTGCTCGTGCGCCGGCTCCTTCCGGTGCACAAGGGCGTCGGCCTCCACCCGCAGACGCAGGTGCTCCGGACGGGGCACCCGCGCCGGTGACGACGTCCGGGGCCACGCCCTTGTCCTGCCGACCGGTGGCGCGGGGCGTTGCACCGGGTGACGATGTGCCGAGAGCCACCCGCAGAGAGTCAGAGCCCAGCCGGACCCACGGAACGAAAGGCCGGTGCCTCCGCATGACCGAGCAGGAGCGCCCCGGACTGAGCGACCTGGCCGCCGAGGCCTACGTCTACGGCTTCCCGCTGGTGTTCAACCTGGAACAGGTGCAGCGCTTCACCCGCGACGGCATGGGGAGTCTCGCCCCCGCGCCCTTCAACACCTTCGCCCACGCCCGGACGCTGGCGGGACCGCAGGACACCTTCGTCACCATCAACAACGACACGCTGTACTCCATGGCGCACCTGGACCTCGCCGACGGCCCGTTGCTGCTGCGGGTGCCGGACACCGCGGGCCGCTACTACGTCCTGCAGTTCGTGGACGCCTGGACGAACAACTTCGCCTACGTCGGCCACCGTGCCACCGGCACCGCCGCCGGGACCTTCCTGATCACCCCGCCCGGCCGGCGCGGCGAGGCGCCCGAAGGCGTCAGGGTGATCGAGTCTCCGACACGGGTGTGCAGCATCATCGGCCGCTGGGCCTGCGACGGCCCTCAGGACCTCCGCGCCGTGGCCGCGCTTCAGGACGCGCTGACCCTGGAACCGCGCGGGCAGGCCGCCCCCGGCCTGCCCGCACCCGACGCACGGGTCACGGACGGACCGCTGTTCTTCGAGAAGCTGCGCCTGTGGCTCGCCGCTTTCCCGCCGGCCTCCCCCGAGTACGAGTACCAGCAGCGCTTCGCCCGGCTCGGCCTGCTCGACGCCGGCCCGTCCCCGTACGCCGGCGTGGCCGGCGCTCTTGCCGACGCCCTGCACGAAGGCCTCACCGCGGGACGGGCCAGGGTCGAGGACTGCACGACACACGGCCCCTCCCCTTCCCAGAACGGCTGGAAGCTCACCTACCACGCCTTCGACTACAACCAGGACTTCCTCGGCCCCGGAACCGACACCGACCCCCGCTGGGTCATCGCCGACCGCGCCCAGGCCCGGCTCTCCCGCGCCGCGGCCGCCCGCGCCGGCCTGTGGGGCAACCACGGCTACGAGGCCGCCTACGCCATGACCTGGATCGACCGCGACGGCGAAACCCTGGACGGCGCCCGCCCCTACACGCTGCGGTTCACCGCCCCGCCGCCGGTGGACGCCTTCTGGTCCATCACCATGTACGACCTGCCCGAGTACTACCTCGTCGCCAATCCCATCGACCGCTACTCCATCGGCGACCGCACCCCCGGCCTGCACTACGCCGCCGACGGGTCCCTCACCCTCCACCTGCGCCCCGACGCACCCAACTCACCCGAGGCCAGGGCGAACTGGCTGCCCACCCCGCCCGGCCCGTTCCGCCCGGTCCTGCGCATGTACGAACCTCACCAGACCGTCTTCGACGGCGGCTACACCCTCCCGCCCATCGAACCGGCCGACTGACCCGCGGTCCTCATCCGGGTCCGGTTTCCCATAGAGACCCTACAGGCTGTAGGGGGGCGTGCTTGAATGTGGGAGCACAGCGACTCGGCGCCGGCCCGCCACGACATGCCGGCAGAGTTCACGAGCTGGTCCAGGGGGGACACATGGCTTGGTCACCAAACATGATGAGGTTGTTGCGATGCGCGACGGCTTTCGCGCTACCCGTGGCGGGGATCGCAGGGGTGGGTGCGAGCCCGGCGGCGGCCATCGAGGGCGGATGGCCCGTGGCGAACGGCGATCTGCCCTACGTGGGCAGGCTTCTCGTCCCGTTCTCGGCGACGGCAACCGAACTCTGCACCGTCGTCCTCATTCGCCCGGACGTGGGCCTCACGGCGAAGCACTGCTTCAAGGATCACGGGTACAACCCGGCATTCGGGAATATCACCCTGCGATTCGGCTCCACCCAGGCCACGGTGGGCGGCCAGGTCCGCGCCGCTCGGGACGTGACCTTCGGCACCAACTTCGATCTCGCCCTGGTCCACTTCCCGTCGACCACCGGCATCAGTACCTTGCCCCTCGCGCGCGGAGACCAAAGGGACCTCTGGAAGAACGGCACCGTGGGTCTCGTGTCCGGATGGGGAAGCAACTCCCCTACCCTCCAGGCCGCCAATCTGAAGATCAAGGACCAGGTGTACTCGTCGGCACAAATACTGACCGGGTACAACTACCTCATGAAGGCCGAGTCGTACCGCGGTAATGTGACACCCGGCGACAGCGGTGGCCCTCTGATCAACCAGCGGTCCGTCAACGGGCAGGTCGTCGACACGCTGGTCGGCGTACTCTCCCAGAAGTCCAGGGGAAACGCGGCGGCTTACACGAAAGTGGGATCCACCTTCCCCTGGATCACCTCGACCATGAACGCTCTCCCCGTTCTGGCGCCACCCACGTGAGCGAACCTCACCACGGACGGCACACGACCGGGGCCAAGGCGGTCGCACCCGGAAGCCCCCGGACTCGTCGAGGAGTCCCGGGGCAGTCCCGGTGGCGCGGACGCCGGATCAGACGTGCGGGCCGCCGAACGGGGTGCCACCCATGACGGTGGCGCCGCCCGTTCCGTAGTAGGTGCCCACTTCGTCGCGGTAGGCCAGGTCGCCGAGGCGCTTCTCGCGGTCGAACTCCGGGGTGTCCTTGATCTGTTGCTTGGCGAGGCCGACGAAGACCTTTTCCGCTTGCTTGCGAGTGCCCGCCTTCCCGGACCGGGTGCACACGGCCGGCCGGACCAGACCTGGACCCTGTCACGGATCAAGACGCTGATCGGACGCCGGTTCCACAAGAGCTACACCGTGCAAGACGTGGCTGCCCTGCCCGAGCGGCACGGCTGGACCTGCCAGGTTCCGTGTTGTTGATCTCTGCCCCCGCACGGCGACCGGCCTGCCCAGGTCAGCGCCGACCCCGGCCGGCGGGGTAAGCACTTCCCCCGCACCGAACACGCCTCTGTCGGCATTCCAGGCATGACACCGAGCCCCGCGATTTACGCTGCGGGACATGCCGCGCGATGCGCAGGAAATACAACAAATCGGCAGATAATGCGCGCAGTGTTGTTCGTCCCGTCCCTGCACGCCGCGCGGTGAGGTCGCCGGCTGGCTGGACGGCCGTTCCGGAAGGACGCCATGCCGCAGGCCGCCACCACCGACACCGGACGCGAGCGGGCTCCGGCGGCCAAGCTGTCCCTGCTCACGCTGGCGGCCATGGTCGTCGGCTCGATGGTGGGCGCCGGGGTCTTCTCCCTGCCGCGCCGCTTCGCCGAGGAGACCGGCGTCGCGGGCGCCCTCATCGCCTGGGCCGTCGCCGGGACCGGCATGCTGATGCTCGCCCTCGTCTTCCAGCTGCTGGCCGTACGGCGCCCCGATCTCGACGCGGGCGTCTACGCCTACGCCAAGGCGGGATTCGGCGAGTACCTGGGCTTCTTCTCGGCGTTCGGCTACTGGGCCAGCGCATGCGTCGGCAACGTCACCTACTGGGTCCTGATCATGTCGACGATCGGCGCGATCTGGCCCGCCCTCGGCGAGGGCAACACCGCGCTCGCCCTCCTTCTGTCGTCGATCGGCCTGTGGACCTTCTACTGGATGATCCAGCGCGGCATCAAGGAAGCCACGGCCATCAACAAGATCGTCACCGTGGCGAAGCTCGTGCCCATCCTGGTCTTCATCGTCCTGGCTCTCGTGTACTTCGACGCGGGCGTCTTCGCGGACAACTTCCACGGCGCCGACTACACCGGATCACTCTTCAGCCAGGTGCGCGGCACCATGCTGGCCACGGTGTTCGTCTTCCTCGGCGTCGAGGGGGCCAGCGTGTACTCCCGGCACGCCAAGCGCCGCTCCGACGTCGGGAAGGCGACCCTCCTCGGCTTCCTCAGCGTGTTCGCCGTCTTCGCCTCGGTCACCATCGTCTCCTACGGCATCCTGCCCATGCGCACGATCGCGGATCTGCGCCAGCCGTCGATGGCCGGCGTCCTGGAGGCCGCGGTCGGCACCTGGGGCGAGGTCTTCATCAGCGTCGGCCTGATCATCTCGGTGCTCGGCGCCTATCTCGCGTGGACGCTGATGTCGGCGGAGGTTCTGCTCGTCGCCGCCAAGGACGAGGACATGCCCCGCTTCCTGCGCGCCACGAACCGGGTCGACGTACCCGTCCCGGCACTGCTGATGACCTCCCTGCTCACCCAGGCCGTCCTCGTCGTCACCACGTTCTCGGACGACGCGTTCAACTTCGCGCTCGACCTGACGAGCGCTCTGTCGCTCATCCCCTACCTGCTGGCGGCCGCCTTCGCCGTCAAGATCACCACTCGCGCGGATCCCCTCACCGTGGGAGAGGGGTCCTCCCGCCGTGAGATCGCCGTCGGACTGCTCGCCACCGTCTACACGGCCTTCCTGCTGTTCGCAGCGGGCCTGAAGTTCCTCCTCGTCTCCTTCATCCTGTACGCGCCGGCGACCGTCCTGTTCGTCATGGCCCGCCGGGAACAGGGCCGCCGGCTCTTCAGCCGGCGCGAACTGGCCGTCCTCGCCGTATCCGTCGCCGGCGCCCTGGCCGGTGTGCTCGCCCTCGCACTCGGCTGGGTCGAGCTGTGACCCGGCCGCCCACCTCCGCCCCCGCACCCCAGGAAGCCGACATGAACAGCAACGACGCCGTCCTCCGACCCGCCCTCGGGGTGCACTCGGAAGTCGGACGCCTGCGCAAGGTGCTGGTGTGCGCACCGGGCCTCGCCCACCGCCGCCTGACCCCCACGAACTCCGACGAGCTGCTCTTCGACGACGTCATGTGGGTGGAGAACGCCCAGCGCGACCACGCCGACTTCGTCGACCAGTTGCGCGGCCGGGGAGTCGAGGTCGTCGAGTTGCACGACCTGCTCGCCCGGACCGTGGCCGACCCCCAGGCCCGCGCATGGCTGCTGGACCGGAAGATCGTCGCCAACCGGGTCGGCATCGGCCTGATCGAGGACACCCGCAGCTACCTGGACGGACTCGACCCTCGTACGCTCACCGAGTACCTCATCGGCGGGCTCGCCACGAGCGACCTCCCTGACGCGTTCCGATCCGAATATCTCGCCCTCGCTCGTGAGTCCACCGGCGGGCGTGAATACCTGATGCCGCCGCTGCCCAACACCCTCTACACCCGCGACACCACCTGCTGGCTCTACGACGGCGTCACCCTCAACCCGCTGTACTGGCCCGCCCGCCACGACGAGACCCTGCTCATGAAGGCCGTCTACACCTTCCACCCCGACTTCAAGGAGGCGACGGTGTGGTGGGGCGACCCCGAGCTCGACTGGGGACAAGCCACCTTCGAGGGCGGGGACATCATGCCGATCGGCAACGGGGTCGTCCTGATGGGGATGAGTGAGCGCACCTCCCGCCAGGCCATCACCCAGGTCGCCTCCGCGCTCTTCCGTCACGGCGCGGCCCAACAGGTGATCGTCGCAGGCCTGCCCAGACTCCGTTCCGCCATGCACCTGGACACGGTCTTCACGTTCGCCGACCGCGACCTGGTCACGCTCTACCCCAAGATCATGGACGCCGTGCGCACCTTCACGCTGCGTCCCAGCGACCGGACACCCGGACTCGACATCACCGACGAAGGCGCCACGCCCTTCGTCGACGTCGTCGCCCGCGCCCTCGGTCTGCCCCGGCTGCGCGTGGTCGAGACCGGCGGGGACGAGTACGCCTCCGAACGGCAGCAGTGGGACAGCGGCAACAACGCGGTCGCCGTCGAGCCGGGAGTGGTCTTCACCTACGACCGCAACACGCAGACCAACACGCTCCTGCGCAAAGCCGGCGTGGAGGTCGTCACCATCGTCGGCGCCGAACTGGGCCGCGGGCGCGGAGGCGGTCACTGCATGACGTGCCCCCTCCTGCGCGACCCCGTCAACTACTGACACGGCAGCCGGGCAGGACGCGTGCACCGGCGCCTGCCCCGGTCGACGCGACCCACGCCGAGGACGCCCGGCGCCGCTGCCGGGCACACAGCCGCCTCGGCCGGGGCCGCCCCGACGCGGGGCACCGGGCCACGGCAGCGTTCGGCCGTCGCGGACCGCCCGCCATTCCGGGAACAGCCGCCGACGCGGCGCGCGGGACGGTCACCGCTCAGCGTCTGCTGGAGACCCCGTAGTACTGCAGATCCTGCACCTCGACCGTGCGCCGCGCGGGATAGCGCGTGGTGGCGGAGGCCACCTGGGTGCCGGCCCGGCGGACCGAGGCCCGGCTGAGGCCCGGGCCGAGCGGCAGGTCCTCCGCGTGCACGCCGATCGGCGCCCGGTAGACCCGGGGCACGCCACCCACCCGCGCGGAGACCGTGGCGGGCGCGGTCAGGAAGGTGAGGAACTCCACCTGGTCGCGCGGAGGCGCGGTGCCCTGCCGGGGCCGCATGAGCTGGGGCTGGAGCGGGGCGGAGGCGTCAGCGAACTGGACCCGTGAGGTGATGTATACGGTGTCGCGGACTATCCTCGGCCAGTTGCCGGTCTTGAAGCGTGTGAGGTAGTACGAGGAGATGTCCAGGTAGGTGTGGCCGTTGTGCAGTGAGGGCGCGAACTGGCTGCCCTCGGAGTAGTCGTTCCACGTCGTCAGCTGCACCCAGTCGGCGCCGTCGGAGATGGCGTGGTTCCAGGTGGACCGCAGGGTCGCGGTATTGCCTGCCTCGTCGTAGACACCCTGGTTCGGCCGGACGTCCTGTACCGAGACGGCCTGCATCCACTTCTTGCCCAGCGAGTGGGCCAGCCGCACATCGCCGGCTACGCCCGTCTGGCCGGTGTAACTGCGGTTGCCCCAGGACGAGAAGGCGTGGCTGATCGGGGCGAACGCCGCCGCGTGGGCCCGGAAGTCGAGGAAGACCGGGACGAGGGCCGTGCCGATTCCGCGTTCGCGCAGCCTGGCGATGACCTGGCTCCACCACGCGGGGTCGTGGGCCTCGGCCTTGAACGGTGAGACCACGAGGCGTCCGTCGTCGAGCCGGTAGGCGGACGGAGACTCGGCGAGAACGGCCAACTGGTCGGCGAGGGTGCGCGGGTCGGTGTGCAGGGAGGTCATGTCCGGCATGAGGACGATCCGGAAGTGCGGGTCGACGCGGTGGGCGGCGCGCAGAAGAAGGTCGACGCGCTGCCGGTTGGTGCCGGTCAGGGAGAGGATGTCGACGGTGAATCCGTCGATTCCCGCGTCCCGTGCGGTTCTCACCTCCCGCTCCAGGTCGGCGAGTTGCCAGTTTCCGGTGGCGGGCCGCACGGGCAGGGGACGGTCGCGCAGCAGTCCGCCGTAGGCAGCGTGCCTGCCCTGCTCGCCCTGCGGGGTGAGGTAGTTGCGGGTGTAGTAGTCGCGGTCGGCGGGCTGGTTGTCGAGCGAGAGCGGGTACGGCGGGAAGTAGTGCGCGAACACCAGGTGTGGACTGGATCGCAGTTCGGACGCGGACGGCAGGTCGAAGGGGAGCGCGGCGGAGGCAGTGCTCCCGGTGCCCGGTGCGGACGTCCGCCGGTCCAGCGCCAGGCCCGAGCCGGCGACCAGGGCGATGAGCAGCAGCCCGCACAGGCTGCCGAGCACGGCGCGGCGCCGCCGGCTGGAGGGTCTGCGGTGCGGTTGCGGTGGATGGGCGCGATGATCGGTCATACGTGTCCTCCGCGGACGCCGGGGCCGTCTTCGTCAACCCTGCCATGAGGGGCGTCCGTTGCGCGGCCGCTGCGGGAACGGGCGCCCCCGCGGGCGCCGGTGCGGGCGCCGGTGCGGGCGCCGGTGCGGGCGTCGTGTCAGGGTGTCGTGCTGCCGAGCAGGTCGGCGTCGTGCGAGTTCAGATAGACGTCGACGGCGTCCTCGCGCATGGAGCGCCACAGGTCCGCACCGGCCTTGTCGTCGAGCAGCACCACGGACTGGCCGGAGATGGTGTCGGTGCCCTTGGCGGGGGCGTTCATGAAGACCATGTCGCCCGGGCGCACGCTCTTGTTGTCCCACAGCAGATTGCGCAGATCGCTGTCGCCCAGGGTGTCGTCCACGCTGACCGCGGCGGTGAGGTCGTCGAGCACCTCGGCGCCGTGGACCGGGTTGGTGAAGGTCGACGGGCGCATGACCTTGGCCAACAGGGTTTTCAGGAAATACTGCTGACGGTGTGTCCGGTCGAAGTCGCCGCGGGCCAGGTGGTGCCGCTCGCGCACATAGGTCAGGGCCTGGGTGCCGTTCATGTGCCGCTTGGTGCCGTCCTCGACGAGGTCGACCCCGCCGACGGAGTCGGTGAGCTTCTTGAACCCGTCCCAGTCGATGACGGCGAGATGGTCGACCTTGACCTTGGTCAGCCGCTGCACGGTGTCGATGAGCAGCGGCGGACCGCCCCAGGAGAAGGCGGCGTTGAGCTTGGCCTTGCCGTGGCCCGGAATGCTCACCCAGGCGTCGCGGGGCAACGAGACGACGTAGGCGCCCGAGTGGTCGGCGGGAAGGTGGACGAGCATCATGGTGTCGCTGCGCTGGGCCCCGTACGTCCACTCGGGGGCCTTCGCGTCGCGGCCGGTGGTGGGCAGGTCGGAGCGGCTGTCGACGCCGACGAGGAGGAAGGTCTGGCCGCCCGCGGCGGCCGAGGGCTGGTCCGCGGCCGGCACGTTCGTCGGGAAGACGCCGGAGATGCGGTCGACCTTCCCGGTGTAGTGCCTGACGGCCCACCAGGCGAAGCCGCTCACCATGAGCAGCCCCAGGGCCAGCAGGGCGAGCGTCGCGAGGAGCACCCTCCTGGTGCGGCTCGCGCGGCGCCGCGGCTTCTCGTCGGCGGGCGGGGCATCCGCGGGCGGAGCGTCGGCGGGCGGGGCATCGGCAGGCGAGGCGTCGGCCTCCTCGGCGGTGCGGGCGTCCGCGTCCTCCTGAGGCGATGCGGCCGGCCCGGACTGCCCGACGAGGCGCGGACCCTCCGCGTCCGCGTCCGCGCCCTCCGACCGGTCGGCGATCTTGTGACGAGTCGTCACATCGCCTGCGGAGTCGCTCTTTTCCACCACGCACACCCCCATGTCGACGCGGCGCGGCCCCATCCGCACCGGGCGCACACTGTAGCCAGCATGTTCGAAGTTCGGCCACATTTCCCGGCAGTTCATGCCTGCGTGGGCCAACCACCGCGCACCGAAAGGGTTTTGACACGACCGGGGACTTCTCGGTGACGTTCACGTAAACGGTCGCTTGCGTACACAAGTTTGCCGTAGTGTTCACGATCGTGCCGCATGTACAACGCACAGGTGTTCGAGTCACCCGTTAATTCGTGTCACTGAATGTGCCTGGGGGGGTACATGGGGGATGTTCAACTTTCTGCGTCCGACACGCGCAGGATGCGCTCACGGGCGCACTCCTCGCTCTGGGTGGGACGCAAGTCCCCCTGGTATCTGCCGGTGTCGGTGCTCACCGATCTCCTCGGTGCGGGCGCGCCCGTGACGCTGCTGGTGCTCGCCACGCACCGGCCATGGGCCGTCCCGATCGGCGCCGTCGCGGCGCTCGCCTGGGCGGGTGTCCAGTTGTTCCGCTCGCGCTACACGGCCCGGGTCCTCGGCGAGAGCCGTGGAACCCTGCCGGTGCTGCACGACTGGTGCATCCTGCTCGGCGTGCTCGCGGTGCTGCACGCCGCCGCCGGGGTGCGGCTGCCGGCTCCGCTGTGTCTGCTGGCGCTGCTGCCCGCGCTGGTGCTGACGTTGCTGTGCCGCAAGGGGGTGCACCGGCACCTGTCGGCCGTACGCCGGGAGGCGCAGGCGGTGATCAGAGTGCTCATGGTGGGCGAACCGACGGCCGTGGACGGCGTCACCGGGCACCTGGCCGCGCGCACCGACCATCCCTATGTCGTGGTGGGGGTGGTCCCGGTGGGGCCGGGACCACTGAACTCGGTCGTCAGGGCGGGCGAACCGCTGTCCGCCGAAGCTCCCGAATCCGCCGCGCAGGACAGCGAGCAGGTCATCGACGCGGCCCGCCGGATCGGCGCCGACCTGGTGCTGGTCGTGCCGGGCGCCGCGACCTCCGGGGACCGCCTGCGCCGCCTGTCGTGGGGGTTACAGGACGCCGGCATCGAGATGTTCGTGGCGCCGGGACTCGTGGAGGTCTCGGTCAAGCGGCTGGAGACCTGGTCGGCCGGCGGGGTGTCCCTGCTGCGGATCGCGCCGCCGGTCCGTGACGGCATGCAACCGCTGCTCAAAGCCGCGCTGGACCGCTGCCTCGCGCTGACGGCCCTGGTCGTGCTGGCACCGGTGCTGGCGGCCGTCGCGGTTGCGGTGAAAGTCTCCTCACGAGGCCCCGTCCTCTATCTGCATGAACGTATCGGCAGAGACGGACGGCCCTTTGTGATGTGGAAGTTCCGCACCATGCGGGTCGGCGCCGACCGGCAGAAGGCCGACCTGGCCCGGGACAACGACCACGACGGCCTGATGTTCAAGATGCGCCGCGACCCCCGGGTCACCCGGGTGGGCCACTGGCTGCGCCGCACGTCGCTGGACGAGCTGCCGCAGCTGGTCAACGTCCTCAGGGGTGACATGTCCCTGGTAGGTCCGCGACCGCCGCTCGCCGAGGAGGTCGCGCACTACACGCCCGTCGAATGGCGCCGGCTGACCGTGCGACCAGGGATGACCGGGCTGTGGCAGATCAGTGGCCGCTCGGACCTGTCCTGGGACGAAACGGTTCAGCTCGACCTCAGCTACGTCGACAACTGGTCGTTCACCAGCGACGTGGACCTCATGGCCCGTACGTTCCGCGCCGTCGTCGACGGCCGCGGGGCGTACTGAGGGGGCCGCCCGTGGCCGCGTGGCACCCTGGCCCGTGCCCCACCGCGCCGAAACCCCGCGCGGAGAGCGTCTCGCCGGTCCGCCGGGGCCCTCGGGAACCGGGGAGACGCTCCCCTGGGTACGGCGGAACGTCAGCGGCCGAGCCCGGCACGCCAGTGCGCGTAGGTGGCGGCGATGCCGTCGCGCAGCGGAATCACGGGCTTCCAGCCGAGGCTCTCGATCCGGGAGATGTCCAGCAGCTTGCGCGGGGTGCCGTCGGGCCGGGTCGTGTCCCAGGCGATCCGGCCGGTGAAGCCGGTGACATCGGCGACCGTCTCGGCCAGTTCGCGAATGGTGAGGTCGCTGCCGCAGCCCACGTTGACCGGCTCGTCGGCGTCGTAGGAGCGCAGCAGCACCGCGCAGGCGGCGGCGAGGTCGTCGACGTGCAGGAACTCGCGGCGCGGGCTGCCGCTGCCCCACAGGACGACCTCGTCGCGCCCCTCGGCCACGGCCTCGTGAAAACGGCGGACCAGGGCGGGCAGCACGTGCGAGGTCTCCAGGTCGAAATTGTCGCCGGGGCCGTACAGATTGGTCGGCATGGCGCTGATGTACGACGCGCCGTACTGGCGCCGGTAGGACTGCACCTGGACGATGCCCGCGATCTTCGCCAGGGCGTACGCCTCGTTGGTGGGTTCCAGCGGGCCCGTCAGCAGCGCGTCCTCGCCGATGGGCTGCGGTGCGTGCTTGGGATAGATGCAGGACGAACCGAGGAACAGCAGGCGGTCCACGCCGGCGGCGTGGGCTCCGGCTATCACGCTCAGCTGTATCTGCAGGTTCTCCTCCAGGAACTGCACCGGCCGGGTGCTGTTGGCCATGATCCCGCCGACCTTCGCGGCGGCGAGGACGACCGCGTCGGGACGCAGGACGGCCAGCTCGGCCGCGGTGCGTCCGGCGTCGCGCAGGTCGAGTTCGGCACGGGAACGGGTGAGCACCTCGTGCCCGTCGGCGGCGAGGCGGCGGGCCACGGCGGATCCGACCAGGCCTCGGTGGCCGGCGACGAAGACACGGGCGCGTTCGGGCAGCAGGGATGCAGTCATGAGCCGGATCATGCCAGCCGCAGCCCGCCCGATCCGGCCGTATGACCAACTCCATGCAAATTTCCGGTAATTCACGACATACGTCCGCCCGACGGGCGTAGGGCCGGCACCCCGTGTCCCGGGGCCGGTCGGGGGAGGGAAACAGCGATGACCAAGACCGCACTGATCACCGGTGTGACCGGACAGGACGGTTCGTACCTCACGGAGCTCCTGCTCTCCAAGGGCTACCAGGTGCACGGCCTGCTGCGTCGATCGTCGAGCTTCAACACCGAGCGGATCGACCACATCTACCAGGGACCGCAGGAGGCCGACCGCAACTTCGTGCTGCATCACGCCGACCTCTCCGACGGAGTGGCGCTGGTGAACCTGCTGCGGGACATACAGCCCGACGAGGTGTACAACCTGGGCGCCCAGTCCCATGTGCGGGTCTCCTTCGACGCGCCGCTCTACACCGGGGACGTGACCGGCCTGAGCACGCTGCGGCTGCTGGAGGCGATCCGGGCCAGCGGCGTGCAGACCCGGATCTACCAGGCGTCGTCCTCGGAGATGTTCGGCGCCACCCCGCCCCCGCAGAACGAGACCACTCCTTTCCATCCGCGCAGCCCGTACGGCGCGGCGAAGGTCTTCGCCTACTGGACCACCGTCAACTACCGCGAGGCGTACGGCATGTTCGCGGTCAACGGCATCCTGTTCAACCACGAGTCGCCCCGCCGCGGCGAGACCTTCGTGACCCGAAAGATCACCCGTGCCGTGGCCCGGATCAAGATCGGTCTGCAGGACCGGCTCTACCTGGGCAACCTGGACGCGGTCCGGGACTGGGGCTACGCGCCCGAGTACGTCGAGGCCATGTGGCGGATGCTCCAGCACGACGAGCCGACGGACTACGTGGTCGCCACCGGCGTCGCCGCCACCGTGCGCCAGTTCCTGGAGACCGCGTTCGCCCACGCCGATCTCGACTGGAACGAGTACGTGCGCTACGACCCCAAGTACGAGCGGCCGAGCGAGGTGGACGCGCTGATCGGCGACTCCTCCAAGGCGCGGGAGACGCTGGGCTGGCGCTCCACGGTCCATGTGGAGGAGCTGGCCCGGATCATGGTCGACGCCGACATCCGGCAGGTGGAGAAGCAACTCGCCGGTGCCGCGGTGCGGATCGACCGCTAGGACGCCCAGGCCCCGGTCACCCAACTGCCCTTTCAGGGCGGGGTCGTTGCTCGACTTCCGTCACTGATGCACCGTCAATCTCCCGCAATTTCCTACTAGATGAGTCAAGTGCGCACCATCATGTGTCATGTACTCGTATGGTTCGCGAGCAAACCGTTCATGACGACCGCCCGCACCGAGGGGAAACGGGTGGTCTCGCACCGAGGCGAAGGGTCCGTGCGGGCCCGGAGGCCGGGGGGGTACACCATGCAAAAAGTGAGAGTCAGACAGAGATCCAGGGGGCTCAGCGCCGCTCTGGTCCTGTGCACCGCGGCCGGCCTCGGGGTCGTGGCCCTGCCCCAGCCGGCCGCCGCGCTCACCGCGCCGGTCGCCTTCACCGCCGATGATCTGCCGACCTGGCAGACCAACGGCATCGTGTGGGCCCTGGCGGAGGCGGGCGGCACCGTTTTCGCCGGTGGCACCTTCTCCCAGGTGCGGCCGCCCGAGGGAGGCAGCGGCACCGCCCAGGACGCGGTGAACTTCGTCGCGCTGAACGCGGCGACCGGCAATCCCACCTCGTGCAGCCTGTCCTTCACCGTGGGCAGCGGCACCGCGACCGTCCGGGCACTCGCCGTGTCCCCCGACAAGAAGACGCTGTACGCCGGCGGCTACTTCGGCGCCGTGAACGGCACGCCGGTCAGCAGCCTCGCCGCCATCGACATCGCCACCTGCACGCCCAAGGCCTCCTTCCACCCCAGCGTCTCCGCCACGGTCCGCGCCCTCGCGGTCACCAACGACACCGTCTACCTGGGCGGCGACTTCAGCTCGGTCGGCGGCAGCGCACACGCCAGGTACGCGGCGGTGGACGCCACCAGCGGCGCCGTCAAGCCGTTCCAGACGGACGTCGACGAGCCCGGCCGGGCCGTCGCCGTCACCCCGGACGGCCAGGACGTGATCATCGGCGGCGACTTCTTCACCGTCAACGGCGCGGACTCCCACGCCCTGGCCGTCGTCGACGCGACCACCGGCGCCAACGTCCGCACCTACCCGGGGTTCATCGAGACCAACTCCGTGGTCAAGGCGCTCGACACCGACGCCACCGGCTTCTACACCGGCAACGAGGGCACCGGCGGCGGGGTCTTCGACGGCCGCATCGCCCTGGACCTGTCCACGCTGAACCAGCGCTGGCGCGACACCTGCCTGGGAGCCACCCAGGCCGTCAAGTCCTACCAGAGCGTGCTCTACAGCGCCTCGCACGCCCACGACTGCTCCAGCGTCGGAGAGTTCCCGGACGGCCGCCGGCACCACCTGCTCGCGGAGCCCACGACCGGCACCAACAAGCTGGGCTGGTTCCCGGACACCAACGACGGCCTGGGCGAGGGCATCGGCCCGCGGGCCATGGTCGTCTCCACCACGTCCGACAACAAGTACATGTGGGTCGGCGGCGAGTTCACCACCGTCAACGGCGCCGCGGCCCAGGGCCTGACCCGCTTCGCGGCCTCGCCCGACACCGGCGCGCCCACCGTGCCGTCGGTCGGCGCCGAGTCGGTCAAGCCCACCGAGGCACACGTCCGCTGGCGCGCGAGCCTGGACACCGACGACACCACACTGACGTACAAGGTCTACCGCAACGGCGGCTCCACACCCGTCTACACCGTGGACGGCGACTCCGTGGAATGGTCCCGCCCGCAGTTGTCGTTCACCGACAAGAACGTCACACCGGGCTCGACCTACAGCTACCGGGTGACCGCCACCGACGGCGCGGGCAACGCCTCCGCGCTGTCCAGCACCGCCACGGTCACCGTGCCGACCTCCGCCGAGCCCTACGCCTCCAAGGTGCTCGGTGACGGCGCGAGCCTGTACTGGCGCTACGACGAGTCCACCACTCCGTTCGTCGGCGACACCTCGCCCAGCGACCAGAGCGGCATCCACGTCAACGCGCCCTCCCTGCGCCAGACCCCGGGCGCGGTGAACGGCCCGTCCACCGCCATCGGCTTCAACGGCAGCAACCAGTTCGTGTACAGCGACAAGCGCACCACGGTGCCGTCGGCGTACTCGATCGAGACCTGGTTCAAGACCACCACCACGCAGGGCGGCAAGCTGGTCGGCTTCGGCAACAACACCACGCAGGCCAGCAGCAATTACGACAAGCACGTCTACATGCGCAACGACGGCCGGCTGGTCTTCGGCGTGTGGACCGGCAGCGCCCGCACCGTGACCTCCTCCGCCGCCTACAACGACGGCAACTGGCACCATGTCGTCGCCACCCAGGGATCCTCCGGGATGGCGCTGTACGTCGACGGCGCCCAGGTCGGCACCCTCGACGAGACCACCAACCAGAGCTACAGCGGTTTCTGGCACGTCGGTGGCGACAACCTCAACGGGTGGCCGAACCAGCCCACCAGCAGCTACTTCTCCGGGCAGATCGACGAGACGGCGATCTACTCCTCGGTGCTGAGCGCGGCCCAGGTGCAGAGCCACTACGCCGCGGCCACCGCCCCGGCCGACACGGTGCAGACCGTCCAGGCGAGTGACGACACGTACGTCAACGCCGGTGCCGCGAGCACCAACTACGGCACCTCCACCTCGCTCGCGGTGCGCGGGAGCACGGCCTACGAGACGTATCTGCGCTTCACCCTGCCGGCGGCGCCGGCCGGGACCGTGCTCAAGAGCGCGCGGCTCGCGGTGAAGACGACCACGCTGAGCACGGCCGGCAGCCCGGACGACTTCGCCGTACGGCCGGTGACGGGCAGCTGGACCGAGTCGGGGACCACCTACACCTCCCGGCCCGCCCTCTCCTCCACCTCGATCGGCACCCTCAGCGGGGCGACCGACATCTCCACGGTCTACTCGGCGGCACTCGACACCACCGCACTCACACCCGCCCTCGGCGGCAGCTACGATCTCGCGCTCACCAGCACGGGATCGGACGCGCTGTGGCTGTGGTCCAGTGAGGCGTCGGCCGCGGAGGGCACTCCGCAGCTGGTGCTGACCTTCGGGGCGCCGTAAGCCGGGCGAACGCGCGGGGCACCGGACTCCACCGGTGTCCCGCGCATCCGGCCGGGCCCGCACCCTCGTGCGGGCCCGCATCCCGTACCAGCCCACGCACCCAGGCCCCCGAGGCCTCAGGAGTCACCATGCGCACTGCCCATCCCCGTGCCCTCCGCCGCGCCACGGCCGCCGGGGCACTCACCGTCCTGCTCGCGCTGGCAGGCTGCACCTCGGGCGGTGACACCAAGGCCGCCTCCTCCGCCCCGCAGCGCGTCTCCGACGACCAGGCCGCCGCCGTCCCCGACGACGAGGCTAGCCCCGCCCCGCAGGGTTCGTCCTCGCCGTCGAAGGTCCCGGTCCTGCCCGACGCCCAGCTCACGCCGGCGACCGGCTCCTTCACCGCGAAGGAGAAGAAGTACCTGCACGGACGCGTGCCCAAGAACATGGATCCGGCCGCCGTGCTCCAAATCGGCCAGGAAAGCTGCCAGCGGATCGAGCGGACCGCCGCACACGACAAGAACGCCGCGATCGGCGCGCTGATCGCCGGGGAGATCGAGGGCGCGGACGACGCGATCATCCATCTCTGCCCCAAGCAGCGGCCGCTGCTCGACGCGGCGGCCACCGGCTTCCCGGACGGCACCCGCAAGAAGCCGAAGCCGGGCACCTACCAGGCGTTGACCGACGCCAAGGGCTGTACCTGGAAGGCTCTCGGTGCCGGCGGAAGGGTACTGGGCTCCGGCCCCGGCCCGGGCAACGGCACCAAGAAGGTGACCGCGAAGGTCCCGGCCGGGACCACGTCGTTCGTCTCCTCGGGCTGCTACGCCTGGCTTCCCGTGTAGACGTCCTCGTACACACCGAGCAGGGTGCCCAGGACGGCGTCCATCGAGAAGGTCCCGGCGGTGAGTGCCCGGGCCGCGGCCGAGGCGGCCCGGCGCACGGGCGGTTCGAGCAGCCCGAGCACCGCCGGGGCGATGCCGTCCAGGCCGTCCACCACGCGCCCGGCCCCCGCGCGTTCGACGTCACGGGCCAGCCCGTTGGACTCGGTCACCACCACCGGGGTGCCCACCGCCATCGACTCCAGGACCGACATCGGGAACGGCTCGTCCACCGAGGGGAGCACGTACACATGCGCCCGGCGCAGTTCCTCCGCCATGCGCGCGCCGGTCAGCGGACCCGGGCAGCTCACCCGGTCCTGGAGCCCCAACTCGTCGATCCTGCGCCGCACGGCGGCGAGTTCGCCCTCGTCGGGACCGGCGACGACGAACGTCGCATCCGGCCGCCGGGCCAGGATCGCGGGCGCCGCCTCCACCAGGTCGACCGGACGTTTGCGCGCCTGGAGCCGGGCCGCGTAGAGGACGCGGGGCGGTCCGTCCGGGGCCGGCCCCGCCGGCTGCGCGGGGACGCCGTTGACCAGTCGCACCGCCCGGCCGAGGTCCGCGCTCCCCACCACGGCACGCAGATCGCGCAGTTCACGTGAGGTGAGGTGCAGCACGGCGGCGGCCCGGCGCAGCACCCGCCGTACCGCGAGCACGTCGAGCAGCCGGGCCGCGGCCCGCTCGCTCGGATCGACCATGCCGTGCGTCTGGAGCACCAGCGGCCGCCCCGCGCGCAGCGCGGCGAGTGCCACCGGCAGGGTCACCAGGTCACGCGCGAGATGGACATGGACCACGTCGGCGGAGCGCACCAGACGGTGCGCCCCGGCCAGCAGGGACGGCGAGGTCAGGCCGCTGAAACCCAGCGGCAGGACGCGGCGCGCCTGGTGCAGCCGCGCCGGCACGCCCTCCACGTCGTCGGGCAGCGGATGCGGGAAGCCGGCCGCGAGCGCGGTGAGTTCGGCGTCGTGCCCGCGTTCACGCAGGCCCTGGCAGAGGTTGAGGGCGACGCGGACCGGGCCGCCGAAGGCGTGGGTGGTGCTGTGCAGGGTGACCGCGTGCAGGACTCTCACGCCGGCTCCCCCACGGGCCGACGCCGGTTGTCGACGGTGTGCAGCATCAGTTCCGGCAGATCCTGGTGGACCACCGCGCCGGCGCCCACCACGGCGCAGCGGCCGACCTCGACGCCCGCGAGCACGGTGGCGCGGGCGGCGATCCAGGCACCGTCGGCCACGGAGATGGGCGCGTTGCGGTACCTGAAGTCGGCGGCGCGGTGATCATGGCTGCCGGTGCACAGCAGGGCCTCCTGCGACAGGCACACATGGGAACCGAGGGTCACCGGTTCGAGGTTGACGATCCACACGCCCTCCCCGATCCAGGTGTGGTCCCCGACCTTCAGCTTCCACGGCCACAGCACCCTCACCCGGTGCCGGATCAGCACCCCGGTGCCGATCTCCGCGCCGAACGCCCGCAGCAGGGCCACCCGTATCCGCGCCGGGGTGAACCACGCCATGAAGACCAGGTTCAGTACGGCGAACCACAGCGCCTGGACGAGGATGCCACGGCCCTTGTCGTATCCGGCCAGTGTGAAGGCCCGTAGATCACGCATCGCTGCCTTTCCCCCAAAGGCGCCTCCCCTGACGCCACTTGGTCACACTCTAGTGGCCAGAGGTTCACCGAGGGCGAGCCACCGGTACACTGCGCCGGGGGATCTTGACTCGGGGGCGGGGGCGCCATGACGCAGCAGACCGGACCTGTCGCGGACGCGGCCGCGCCGCCGTCGGCGGGCCCCGCCGAGCCCCGGGTGGCGCAGGCCCCGCGGTCCCTCTCCCCGCGCGCCCTGCTCTCGCGCGCGCTGTCCGTGCCGCTCGTCCTCGGCTTCGCCGTGTTCCTGCCGCTGCTGGTGCTCGTGCAGCAGGGCACCGGCCCGCACGACTCGGCGCTGTGGCTGCAGCTCGCGCTGACGATCTACGCGGGCGTGCGGATGTCGGCGATGATCCTCACGAGCCGCCGCAAACTGCTGGCCGGTTCGTTCTGGCTGTTCGTCTACATGGCCATGGGGGTGGCCCCGCTCGTCCAGGACGTGCTCGGCCGTACGCCGACCCCGGTGGTGGGTACCCGCAGCGATCTGACCGAGGCGGTCGCGCTGGTACTGATCGGCTGTGTGGCCTTCGACGTCGGCGCGCTGCTCGCCAGGCACCGGCCCGAGCGCCGACGCGAGGCGGCGACGCGGCCGGCGCTGGTGCACCGCCGTCGGCTGTATCTGCTGACCGTCCTCGCCTTCGCCGGGTCAGCCCTGCTCGTGGTCAAACTGGGCGGTCCCGCGGTGTTCTTCACGAGCCGTCAGGAGATCATCAGCAGTGTCGAGGAAGCGGGCCTCTCGCAGGCGGACTCGCAGGCGGGGCAGGCGATGGTGCGCGGCTTCGGCACCGTGCCCGCGCTGATCGCCTGGCTCGCCTACACACGCTGGCTGGTCACCTCCCGGCGCGCCCGGCGTTCCGTCGTGGTCATCGCCGTGTGGCTGGCGCTGGCCGCCCTCAACGCCGTGGTCAACAACCCCATCTCCAACCCGCGCTTCTGGTTCCTGACCGTCCTGTTCTCACTGCTGTTCACGCTCTTCCCGGTGAGCGCCGCGCTGTACCGGATCGCGCTCAGCCTCGGCGTGGTGGTCGCGCTGATCGTCTTCCCGTTCGCGGACCGGTTCCGCTACGACGACGCCAACTACCGTCCGCTGGAAACCACTTCGCCCTTCGAACCGCTGGTCCTCAAGGACTACGACCAGGTCGGCATGTTCGCCAACACCATCACCTATGTGGGATCGGGGCGCGGCCACACCTACGGCCGCCAGCTGGCCGGCGCGATGCTGTTCGCCGTCCCCCGGTCGATGTGGCCGGGCAAGCCGCTGGACACCGGCGTGGTGGTCGGCCAGTGGATGGGTGCCACCAACACCAACCTGTCCTCGCCCGTCTGGGCCGAACTGTGGATCGACTTCGGCCCGGTGGGCATGACCGCGGGGTTCGTGGCTCTGGGATACGCGGCCGCGCGGGTCGATCGCCGCTACGCCCGCCGCGCCGTGCGCCGGGCGCCGCCGGGCAGCCTGATCGCCGTGGTCGTACCCCTGGTGGCCGGCTACTCCTTCATCCTGCTGCGGGGGCCCCTGCTGCAGGCGTCGGGGCGGGTGGCGATCGCGGCGTGCTGCATCGCGCTCATCACCACGTTCCGGCAGGACCGGGCGACCGGGCTGCGCTGAGGCGCGAGGCGGGGGCGGCCGGGCGGCGGCACCACCCGGATCCCCCGGGCGCCGGTCACCGGGAGCCCAGGCGCCCGCGGAAGGGACCCGGCCGCCCGTGCGGGAAACTTGCGGGCGGCTCAGCCCGCGGGTACGACCGGGGCGGGCGCCGCCGCCGGCTCCTCCGCCGCCGGCAGCCGTACGACACGGGTCCAGGCCGCGACCGCCTTCAGCCCCGAGCCCACGGCCAGTCCCCAGGCCGCACCCAGGGCAGACGCGGTGAGCAGGTATCCGGCGAGCATCAGGACGACCGAGAGCAGCGAGAACAGCACCTGCACCGACAAGGTGGCACGCGGACTGAGCACCCGCAGTGTCACCAGGGCACAGGTCCCCAGGCCCATCACCGCGTACTGGGCGCCGGAAGCCGGCAGCAGCGAGGAGGCGGACTCCCAGGTGGCGCCGAGCAGTTGGTGTCCGACGGCGTCCGGAAGGCCGTACAGGACCAGTCCCCAGGCGAGGCCGACGGCACAGAGCACGAGACCGAGCCCGGCGGCGGCGCGGGTGGTGGCGCGGCGGCCGCCGAGCCCGCCGAGCAGCGGCGGGCCGAACGCGTTGACCGAGTTGAACAGGACGTTGAGCGGCCCGAACAGCGTGGTGGCGCCCCGCAGCGCGCCCACCGCGAGCGGCGCGGCGAACAGTCCGAGGCCGAGCACGGCGATCTGGCTGGAGGCGTTGCCGACGGCGAACTCGACCACGAATCGCTGCCCCAGGTGACCGCGGCGCACATAGGGGCGCACGTCGGCCCGCGCACCTCGCACATGCGGGCGCAGCAGGCGCAGGCCGAGCAGCAGCGCGGGCAGGGCGGACACGCCCCAGACGGCCACGAGCAGGCCCGGCGCCGCGTGCCGCGGCTGCACCAGCAGCGCGGGCACCACGGCGAGCAGGCGCAGCGTGTCGGCGGCCAACGCCAGGGCGGGGCGGCGCAGGGTGGAGAAGGCGTAGCGCAGCCCGTCCTGCACCAGCGCCGCGGGCAGCACCAGGCCGAGGGCGAGGAAGGCGCCGCCCGACCCGCCCCAGCTGCCCGAGACCGCGGCGGCGACCGCTCCGGCCACGGCCAGCAGGGCGCCGACCGCGGTGGAGGCCAGCGCGGTGAAGGCGATCGCCGACCTGCAGGCCGCCCCGGTCGCGGCGGGATCCGCCCGGGTCAGGACGACGGCCTGCCCGACGTAGGACATGTTGAGGCCGAGCAGCACCGTGAACGTCAGGTACACCATCGAGAACGTGGCGAAGCCGTGCGCGGTGGAGACCCGTGCGGCGATCACCAGCACCGCGATGTTGGTGAGGCTGGAAGCCGCCTGGTCCAGCACGGAGGCGAGGGCGGCCCCGGATCTGCGCGGTACGCGCGGCGGATGGCCCGGGGCGCTCACCGGTCCCCCGAGCCCACGGTACGCAGCGCGACCGTGTCGCTGCCGTCGCCGTGCCGCTCGGGATCGGTGCGGGGCCGGACCTCGGGGACGGCCGGACCGCCCTCGGTCCGGCGGGTGCGCCGGCCGCGGCGCGCGGCCGCCCCTGCCTCGGCGCGCCGGGACTCGGTGTGCGTGACGGCGCCGAGCACGGTGCCGCCCGCCCCCACGATCAGCTCGCGGACACGGACCAGGTCCGCCCGGTGCACGGTGCGCGGGTCGCACACGATGAGTACGCCGTCGACCCGGTCCACCAGGGCCAGGGCGTCGGCGTAGGCGAGCACCGGCGGGGCGACGACCACGAGCGCGGCCCCGGGATCCTCCGCCTCGGCGATCAGGCGCGTGGTACGGGCGGAGGTCAGGGCGCGCGGGACGTTGAGCACGCGCTCGCCGGGGACCAGACCGAAGGTGCCCGACCCGCCCGCGTCGACCACGAGGTGATCCTGGCTCGGCCACTCGCCGTCGGAGAGGTCCGCGGTGCGGCTCCAGCGGGGCCGGGACGCGGCCGTGACCTCGAGGCGTTCGGACAGCGACGGTCCGCGCAGGTCGGCCTCGACCAGCAGGACGTTCTTGCCCGTCTCGGCGAACGACGCGGCGAGATTCACCGCGACGGCGATGCTGGAGTTCATCGAGCCGCGCGGGGCGACGACGAGCAGGCGGCGCCGGTCCGCGAACCGGTCGTCGTAGGCGAGACGGAAGGCGATCGAACGGTACTCCTCCGCCGCCCGGGAATCGGTGTGCCCCACCACCAGGGCACCGGCCGAGCCCCGCGGCAGGACCCCGAGCACCGGTCCGCGCACCGCGCGTGCGACATCGCCCGCCGAGCGGGGCGCGGGGTCGAAGACCAGGCGCACCCAGGCCCCGAGCAGGCCGAGACCCACGCCGACCAGGCCTCCGAGGCCGAGCGAGAGGGGCAGCCCCGGGCCGTCGGACGCGGTGGGCGGGGTGGCGTTGCGGATCACGTTGCCGGGCGTCATGTCGAGCGCCTTCAAACTGGTGATCTTGGAGCGGAGGTCGGTGATGCGGTTGAGCAGGTTGGCCTGCACCGCGTACGCGGAGTCCGCAGCCGAACCGTCCGGAAGTGCCTTGAGCCGCTTGGTGAGTTCGTCGTTCTGCTTGGCGACCGGATCGAGCTGGCCCTGCAGGCTCTTGAGCATCGAGCCGCGGACGGACTCCCACTGCGCCTTGCGCAGGTCGATGTAGGCCTGGGTGAGCGCGTTGGCCCGGCGCGCAGCCTCCTTCGGGTCCGAGGCGGTGTACGTGAAGTGCAGCACCAGGGTCTGGGGCGGGTTGGTGACCTGGAGTCCGCGCTGGAGGCGGTCGACCTCCCCCACGCCCATCCCGAGCCGCTCCGCCGCCCCTTCGGCGACCTTGCGGCTGAGCGCGGTCTGGCGTTCGGAGCCCATGTTGAGGACCTTGTCGCTCGACAGGGTCGGGGCGAAGGGGTCGCTGGTCGGGGCGCGCAGCACGATGTCGGTCGTGGCCGCGTAGCTGTCCGCCCCGGTGACGCCGAGCCAGGCTCCGCCGAGCAGCCCGACGCCCACCCCCGAGCCGATCAGCCAGCGGTAGCGCAGCAGTTGGCGGAACTGCTCGCGCAACTGTTCCGGCTCGTCCTCCGCGCGTGCGGGACCGTGTGCCTCGCTCACCTGCCGGTTCCCCCCAAAGCTTCGTCGATCAGCGCGTCGATACGCGCCAGACCCGCCTCACTCGACAGATGAGCGGCCACATGGCGCGGGCCCGCCGCGCCCAACTCGGCCGCCATCAACGGATCTTCGGCGAGTCTACGCACCGCTGACAGAAAATGATCGGGATTCTCCGGTTCCACCAGCACCCCGGCGCCCGAGCGCAGCACCTCACGGGCCGTGCCGCCCTCGGCCGCGACCGAGGCCACCACGGGACGGCCCGCCGCGAAGTAGGACGTGAGCTTGGAGGGGACGCTCATGTCGAGGACGGAGGCCCGCTGGGTCACCGCGAGCACGTCGGCGGCGGCGAGGACGGCGGGGAAGTCGGCGTCGGCGGCCGGGGGCAGGATGTCCAGGTTCGGCAGGCCCTGCGCGCCACGGGCCAGGTCCGCGCGCTGACTGCCGTCGCCCATCAGCACGATCCGCGTGCCGGGATCGCGGCGGGCCGCCTCCACCAGGACGTCCAGCCCCTGCTTGAGGCCCATGTTGCCCGAGTGCAGGACCACGGTCTGGTCCGGCCGCCAGCCGAGGCGCTCGCGGGTGCGCGCCCTGTCCGCCGAAGTCGGCTCGATATGACTCCAGTTGGGCACCAGACGAATGCGTCCGGAGTCCACACCCATGGCCCGCACCCGCTCGACGAACGTCTCGTGGATGACGCCGACGAGCGTGGCCTGCCGCAGCACCCACGACTCGGCGCGCTCGGCCAGTTCCGCCGCCCGGCCGCCGCCCTGGATGCCGGACTGGGCCGCGGCGGCGCCCATCAGGTCCTGCACGACCGGCACGTACGGCGCCCGGTGCCGTGCCGCCAGCCGCGCCCCGAGCACTCCCCCGGCCAGGCTGGGCAGTTGGGCTAGCACGGCATCGACGCGGCCGGTGCGGGGCGGGGCCACCAGCCCGTGCAGCAGGATGGAACCCTCGAACACGCCCCGGCGCAGGGCGCTCTGACGGGCCGGAACACTGTGCCGGCGCCGGTGCACGGTGACTCCGCGGCGCCGCTCGGTGGCCCGCCAGACACGGCGGTAGCCCGGGTCCAGCCGCCAGGACGGATAGTGCGGGAGCCCGGCGAGGACGTGCGTGTCGTGGCCGCGGGCAGCCCAGTGTTCGGCGATTCCGGTGGCGTACGGCCCGATCCCGGTGTGTTCGGGAGCGTAGTTGGTGGACACCAGGAGCAGCCGGCGCACGGGACGCGCCTCACGGTCGCGACCCTCCTGGTCATTGTGTGTCACGCGTGGAACCTTCCCCCCGGACCGTCACAGCGGTCTCAACTGCGCGATGTGTCAGGCGAGTCGGCCGATTCCCCACCCGATCGCAAGCGAACATGGAAGCACACTCATTGTTCACCCTCGCTGCACCGTGCATGAACGCTATCTTCAAAGTCCGCGCTTTTCCGTAAAGGAAGGCGCATCGGGGGACATCGCCGATCGAGGGGGAATCTGTGCCACCGAGCAAGCCGTATCGCGTGGGCTACGCACCCGGCGCCTACGATCTGTTCCACATCGGGCACCTGAACATCCTGCGGCACGCCCGCGCCCAGTGCGACTACCTGGTGGCGGGCGTGGTCTCCGACGAGATGGCCGAACGCGCCAAGGGCAGGCGACCGATGATTCCGCTGGTCGAACGGCTGGAGATCGTCCGCAGCATCCAGTACGTGGACGCCGCGTTCGTGGAGACCGTGCCGGACAAGCTCCAGACGTGGAAACAGGTCCGGTTCGACGTCCTGTTCAAGGGCGACGACTGGCGGAACACCCCCAAGGGAGAGCGCCTGGAACAGGACTTCGCCACCGTCGGCGTGGACATCGTCTACTTCCCGTACACGGTGCACACCTCCAGCACCCAGCTCAGGCGCGCTCTTGACGCGCTGAGCGAGCCGCGGCTCAACGACGAACTGCGGACAGCTCCCGGAACCACTTGGTGAGAAAGGCCGCCAGGAACACCGCCGCGGCCACCGCCAGCGCCGTGTAGGCCCACCGGAAGACGCTGCCGGCGCCGAGCAGCAGGAACACGAGGCAGAACACCCCGTGATCGACCGGGAGCAGGGCCACGGCGCGGACCGTGGACGGCGCGGACCGTTCACCCACGGGCACCTTGGGCTTGAGCTGCTCGGTGAGCAGGCCGCCGAAGAAGGTCACGACAGCGGCGAACTGGAAGCCGAGCGGCACCAGCAGCCAGCCCTCGGAGGTGAACCCGAAGTGTCCGGGGCTGCGGTAGAAGGAGATCAGCACGGCGGTGTGCAGCGCGGTGATCTTGGCACAGTCGACGACGTGGTCGAGCCATTCACCCACGGCGCTGCCACCGCCGCGCAGCCGGGCGAGCTGGCCGTCGGCGGAGTCGAAGGCGAATCCGACGGCGAGGCCGAGCCACACGACCAGCCCGGCCGTCCAGCCCGGATCCGCCAGTGCCGTTCCGGCCACCGCCGCGAAGCTGAACACCGCGCTGATGAGCGTCACATGATTGGGTGTCAGTCCCAGGCGAAAGGCGCCCGCGGCCAGATACCGCCCCACCGGGCGGTTCACGAACCGTGAATAGAGGGAGACGCCTTTGGCGCTCTTCTGCGCGGACTTCAGCCGAGTCAGCGCCGAAACCGTACCACTACCGCTCATCGATCCCCCCGGACCTCGTCACTTGGCTGAGCCAACATCATCACAGCACAGGACGGCCGATGGTGAACTCTGGGTAAACTGCGCGGTGTTGTCGGGACCCGCGGTCCCGGACATCGCGATGCCGTCCTCGATGACACGCCGGCCGCAGCGGCCGCCCGCTCTCGAACCGGCTCGCGGCCTGCTCACGCCCGATCCGACCGAAGGCGCCCAGGCGGGGCGGGCCCTGGATCGGCGTGATCCTCACCGCGCTCGACGAGCGCAGCGTCGCCGGAAGGCGTCGGGGTCGTGGTGGCGGCCGATCAGCACGAAACGGCCCTGCCCCAGAAGGCCGTCGAAGCGTCCGGTGCGGTCGTTCACCCGGATCCGTCCCTGGACGCCGAGACGGCCGGCCCAGGGATCGCCGGCGAACCAGGTCCCGTTGCCGAGCCACCACTGGCGTACGGCGCCGGGAGGCAGGGCGTTCTCCCGTGCGGCACGAAGTTGTTCGTCGCGGCCGAGTAGGCGTCGAGAAGACTCGTGCCTGCGAGTCCGCGCAGGACGAGGTCGAGCTGCCAGGAGACGACGACGGCGTCGCACACCGGAGTTGAAGTCCTCACCGAAGAACGGCGGCATCAGGTGCGCGGAGTCGCCCGCGAGGACCACGCGGCCCGCGTGCCACGACTCGGACCAGTGCGCCCGGAACGTGTAGACGGCGTGCCGCTCCGGTGTCGCATTGTCGGGGGTGACGTCGAAGGGAGCCAGCAACCGCCAGGCCGTCTCGCGGCGGTTGAGGTCTTTCGTCGTCTCTCCCTCCAGGCGCATGAACTCCTTACGCCGGCGTCCCGGGCCGCCCAGGACGAGCGTGGTGGGACGGGACGGGCCGAGGATCTGGCCCAGGCGCGGAGTGAAGGTGCACTGCGGATCGTGCGGGACGACGTCGACGACGAGCCAGGGATGGGCGGCGAGCCGTGCGTCCAGATGCGTTCCAGGTCGGGCCGGCAGAAGCTGGCGCGCTCCGGCCAGCCCGACGGAGACGTCGCCCGATCGTGCCGGACGCCGAGGATCTCCCCGTCCGCCGAGCGGATCTCGGCCACCCGGCTGCCGTCGTCGGAGAAGAGGAGCTGCGGTGCCAGGCCGACGATGACCCGGGCGTTCTGCAGAGCGCGCAAGGTCTCGTGGCTGATGCCGACGGCCCGTGGGAGCGCGTACGGCTCCCGCCAGTTCTCGATCCGAGCGACCGAGGGGCCACGGTCGGCCAGCAGGAGGGCGCTGATCAGTCCGGTCGGGCTGGCGCCCACGACGACCACGTCGGCGACGGCGTCCGTGGCCGGGTAGGGGTCGGGGTACGTCATCCGTGCACTCCCCCAGCTCCAGGCGCGCCGGGCGGAGCGGCGGTGACAGGGTGGGACCGCTGGGTGCCTCGGATCCTCATGGGGCTGCTGCCGGGGCTTCGCCGCCTGCGTGGTACAGCGTCGGCATGCTCGAGGTCACCCCGGATGCAGCAAGGCAACGCTGTACCCCAGATGGCCGAACACGCGGTGCACCGTGGAGAGATCGATCCGGACTGCCCGGCGCTCACCTTCCTTCCGACCATGATCGTGGGGGCGGTGATCGCCCACGACCTGTCCGTCCCCCGGACACCGGCGCCGGGGGCGCTCGCCTCCTCCATCACGGCCGTCGTCCTCCCGGCTCTCGGACAGGCGCCTTCGCCGGCGGCGGCAACGACCGTTCCCGGCCGGTGGGAGACGTACCGCACGAGCGCTCCTCCAGGGACGACCGGCGAGCGGCCGAGGCGCTGACCGGCTCAGCCTTCGGCGGCCGCGCGGTCGCAGTCGCGACACACGACCTTCTCGTCGCCCCCTGGCGGGTACCACGCGTCGGAGCGTTCCTGCGGCATGTCGTAAGGGACGCGGATCATGTCACCCGTCTCACGGCCGCACAGCGTGCTCGACCCCGGCAGCCCGTCGGCGTCCGCGAGGGTCGCGTGCATGGTCCCGCGCTGCTCGGCGCGGCCGGCCTCGCCGGCTGCTCCGTGACCCTCACCTGGTGCGTAGACCGCAGCAATTCCATTCATGATCACGACGCTAGAGCTCCCAGGGCCCGGCCGCACCCGGAAAATCCGGCAAGGAGCCCGGGCGATCGGCGTCAGCCGCTCCTCGGTACGGCGGCGTCAGCCCCCGACGCTGAAGAAGGCAGGTTCGTCGCGACCGCGACGGTCGCAGCGGCCCCGGCGAGGGAACCCGATGGCCGACACCGGGCCGTCGGCGCCCAGGCCGGATCCGTGACGTTCGTACCGGGCGACGAACCCGCAGGAAACACCGTCCACGTCCTCGCCCGCGCCTCGAACGGCACCCTGAGCGCAGCGAGGACCGGCGCCAACTGCCCTTCCACGCCTATCAGTTGCTCACACACCACGCCGTACGTAATCGATTAGAGAATCCCCTCCCGCACCGTCGACGAGTTCTCATATAGTGGCGCCCACTGAGCAGACCGCGACCGATGTCGACTCAAACCCTGTCACTCAAACGATGACGAAGGCTGTTCCGTGCCGTCCTCCACCGGCTGGCCGACATCGACCTCGCGGTGTCCGCCGACTTCCTCGTCCGTCGCCCGTCACTCTGGCTGCGGGGACTGACCGAGCTCCCCGTTCGGTGCACCCCCACCCCTTCACCGAAAGGCACACGGCATTGACGACTTCCACCGGCGCGAGCCGGATCGCGCTGGATCCGTTCGTCACCGACCTGGAGGGCGAGAGCGCACGGCTGCGCGCCGCGGGGCCGCTGGCCGCCGTGGAACTGCCCGGCGGCGTTCCGGTCTGGGCCGTCACCCATCACGCGGAAGCGAAGGCTCTGCTGACGGACTCCCGCCTGGTCAAGGACATCAACGTGTGGGGTTCCTGGCAGCGGGGCGAGATTCCCGCGGACTGGCCGCTCATCGGCCTGGCGAACCCCGGCCGGTCCATGCTCACGGTGGACGGCACGGACCATCGGCGCCTGCGCACTCTCGTGGCACAGGCGCTGACCGCGCGCAGAGTGGAGCACATGCGCGATCGGATCACCGATCTCACCCACCGGCTGCTGGACGAGTTGCCGACCGACAGCAGGATCGTGGATCTCAAGGCGGCATTCGCCTACCCGCTGCCGATGTACGTGATCGCCGATCTCATGGGGCTGGAGGAGAGCCGACTGCCGCGGTTGCAGACGCTGTTCGACAAGTTCTTCTCCACACAGACGCCTCCCGCGGAGGTTCTGGCGACGCTCACCGAGCTGGCCGCCGTCATGGCCGACACCGTCGCCGAGAAACGCGCCCGGCCGGGCGACGACCTGACCAGTGCGCTGATCCTGGCATCGGACGAAGGCGACCGCCTCACGGACGAGGAGATCGTCTCCACCCTCCAGCTGATGGTGGCCGCAGGGCATGAGACGACCATCTCGCTGATCACCAACGCCGTGGTCAACCTCTCGCGCCACCCCGAACAGCGCACCCGTGTCCTGTCGGGCGAGGTGGGCTGGTCGGCTGTGGTGGAGGAGACGCTGCGCTGGTCGACGCCGACCTCCCACGTGCTGATTCGCTTCGCCGCCGAGGATGTTCCGGTGGGTGACAAGGTCATCCGTGCCGGGGAGGCGCTGATCATCTCGTACGGGGCGCTGGGCCGGGACGCGCAGGCGCACGGGCCGACCGCCGGACTGTTCGACGTCGGCCGGCACTCCGGCAACCGGCACATCTCCTTCGGGCACGGCCCTCACGTCTGCCCCGGCGCGGCCTTGTCCCGCCTGGAGGCGGGGGTGGCGCTGCCCGCGCTCTACGCCCGCTTCCCCCGGCTGGACCTGGCGATACCGGTGTCGGAGCTGCGGAACAAGCCGATGGTGACGCAGAACGATCTGTTCGAGCTGCCGGTCCGCCTGACGCCCGCAGCTGACACGGACTGACACCACGCCCATCCGGACCGGGTCTCGAACCCGGCCGGGTGACCGGCCCGCCCACCGCGCGACGGGCCGGCCCTACGGCAACCACCTCGGCGCGCGCAGGCAGGCGGTGACCGTCCGGTGAACCAGAACAGATGCTCCTACGCCACGCGCCCGCGTCGACACCCGACGTCGCACCGCACGGCGCTCCGGGCCCACGCCGGCGTCGGCACCGGCGTCTCCTGGGATCGCTTCCCTGGGAGTGTGCCCGGAGCTAAGGTGACGCCGCAGAAGGAGCGTGAGCGGGTGCGGGTCACCATGGCGGAGGTCGCTAGCGCGGCCGGCGTCTCGTCGGCGACGGTGTCGTACGTGCTGTCGGGCAAACGTGCGGTGGCACCGGCGACGCGGGCGGCGGTGGAGAGCGCCATCGCCGAACTCGGCTTCACGGTCAATGCGACAGCCCGCAGCCTGCGTACCGGTCGCTCCAGTCTGGCCGCTCTGATCGTGCCGGACATCGCCAACCCGTTCTACGCGCAGCTGGCCTCCTCCCTGCAGGAACAACTGCGCGCGTCGGGCCTGCACGTGGTCGTGTGCAACACCGGAGCCGACCGCGAGGAGGAACGGGCACTGCTGGCCGAGGCGGTGCAGCAGCGCTTCGCCGGCGTCGTGATCACCCCCTTCCGGCTGCACCCGGAGGATCTGGACACACTCGCGGAGGCCGGCATCCCCGCCGTCGTCAGCGCTGACGTGTCCTTCGGCGCCGTCGACCTGGTCAAACCCGACGCACGCAGCGCGACCCTGCAGGCGCTGCAGCGCGTCACGGCGAACCAGCGCCGCCGCATCGCGGTGATCGCCGGACCGCGCGATGCGACGGGCGGCGATCCGCGCCTCGCGATGCTGCGCAGGCTGGCCCCGCAGTTCGGCATCTCACTGCCACGCGAGCTAGTGGTCCGCGGCGAGCACACACGTGACTCGGGGGCCGTGGGATTCACCGAGCTGATGAGCCGACGCGAACGCCCGGACGCCGTGTTCTGCGCCAACGACATGATCGCGGTCGGCGCCATGGACGCGGCTCACGACCTGGGCGTCGACATCCCCGGGGAGGTGGCCCTGGTGGGGCACGACGACGCCGCCTTCGCCTCGCTCGTCCGGCCCCGGCTCACGACCATCCGCTATCCCGCACACGATGTCGGCGTGGCCGCGGCGCAGTTGCTGAAGGAGCGCCTGGACGGACGCACCGCCCCCCGCACGGTACGGGTCCGGGCGCTTTTCGTCGCACGGGGCTCGGCCTGAGCGCCGGCCCGGCGTCCTCTCTACGGAACGGCAGGGGTTGCGGGGCCGGGCGCGGCCTGCCCCGCGGGCTTCCCGTTGTTCACCAGGGTGGTGTCGCCGCCGTAGTGCGCCAGCAGCCGCGGATCCATGACCCTGCGCCACAGAGGGGGAATCCAGGCGAGCACGATCATCGCGGCGTAGCCGGACGGGAATTGCGGTGCCTCGTCGAAATGACGCAGCGTCTGATAGCGGCGCAACGGATTGGCGTGGTGATCCGAGTGCCGCTGCAACTGGAAGAGGAAGAGGTTGCTGACCGTGTTGTTGCTGTTCCAGCTGTGCCGGGGGGCGACGCGTTCGTAGCGCCCGTCCGCCCGCCGCTGACGCAACAGGCCGTAGTGCTCGAGGTAGTTCACCGACTCGAGCAGGCCGAGACCGAGCACGGCCTGCAGCGTCAGGTACGGCAGCACGACGGGCCCGAAGACGGCGGTCAGGGCGCCGAAGAGGGCCAAGGACATGGCCCAGGCCGTCAGAACATCGTTGTGCGGGCTCAAGGTGCGCCGTCCACGCCGCTGGAGCCGACGGCGCTCCAGCGACCAGGCCGAGGACAGACTGCCGAGGACGGTCCGGGGCAGAAAACGCCAGAAGCTCTCCCCGCTGCGGGAGCTCGCGGGATCCTCCGGCGTGGCCACGCGGATGTGGTGGCCGTGGTTGTGCTCGACGTAGAAGTGGCCGTAGCAGCTCTGCGCGAGGGCCAGGCGGCTGAGCAGGCGCTCCGTCCGCTCGCGTTTGTGCCCGAGTTCGTGGGCCGTGTTGATCGCCACACCGGCCACCACACCCGTGGTGGCCGCGAGCCCTGCGGCTCCGATGACATCGAGGCCTTCGGACCACTGCCGGCAGGCCCAGACGAGCGCCGCGAACTGCAGCGGCAGATACAGAAAGGTGCACCACCGGTAGTAGCGGTCCTGTTCGAGGCGGCGCATCGCCGCCTCCGGAGGATTCGCCCCGTCCGGTCCCTTGACCAGATCGAGCAGGGGGACGAGCGCGAAGGCGAAGAACGGCCCCCACCACCAGAACGCCGCGACCCCGGTGAGGCGCACCAGGACTCCGGCCTGCCAGGGCAGCGTCGGAACGGCGAGGGCCAGTGGCCACCACAGTCGTTTGGGATCCCGCCAGCGCACGTCGTCGGCACAGCGGCTCATGGCGAACTCCTTCGTGGAAACGCGTGCTTCCGCCCCGCCCCGCCCGGGTTGGGGCGGAAGCACACGGTGGGGGGAGCCACAGAGTGGCAGCTTCCTCGGCCGACCGACAAAGGCGGCGTCGTGTAAATGTTCTGACGAACCATCAGATCCTGCAGAGGGGCAGCATCATGAAGCAGTCCGAAGGGACACACCACCACCAAGTGAGGCCAGATGAACCGGAATTGCACGGCATCACCCGACCGCCGGACGCACCTCGAATAGCGTGGCGCAAGCAGATGCGCCGCCGCGTTCTCGACGAGGCGTGGGCAGCGGCCGCCGAGAACGGATGGGACCGGGTGCGTGTGGCCGACCTCGCCAAGCGGGCGGAAGTGTCGCGGCCCTCCATCTATGCGGAGTTCGGTGATCGCGCGGGCATCGGCCAGGCTCTGGTGCGACGAGAGGCCGACCGTTTCCTCTCAGGCCTGAGTGGCGTGCTGCGGCGGCATCGCACATCCACCGGTCTCGCTCTTCAGGCCGGCGTCGGTTACGCCCTGGCCGAAGCGGACCGGAACCCCTTCATCAAAGCAGTGCTGCGTGCCGCGCGCGGCGGCACCGACGCCCTGCTGCCTTTCCTCACCAGCCGCCCCGAGCCGGTGCTCACAGGCGCCTGGGACCTGGTCTCCGCGTGGCTGGGCGACATCCTGCCGCAGATACCGGAGGACCGGCGCGCCGAGGCCGCCGACCTCGTGGTCCGCCTGAGCATCAGCCACATGATGCTGCCGTCCACCGACCCCGACACGGCGCCGCCTCGCGTGGCCCGGGCTGCGTGCGCGGCACTGGGTATCAGCCCGCCCACCACACCGAGGGTGTCCGTCAATGCGGAGCAGGCTCCGTCGCTCTAGGGCCTGAAGCCGAGGTTCGAAAGCACTCCGAGCCCGGCGGCGCGCAGGTGGGCCAGGATGGTCTCGTGGTGAGGGCCGACGTCGTCGCCGCGGCGGAGACCCGGTTGAGGCGGTTCTTTTCCTCGGCCGGCGGTGGCTGCCGGTGCCGCCCCTGTCACTCCAACGCCGCCTTGCGCAGCAGGATGCGCAACCTCATCGACTTCCGGCGACAACCCTCGCCGCACGTACGCGGGACCCTGGTACCCGATCAGGCGTTCCACGAGACAGCGACCGGGCGCGGTGTGCAGCGTGGCGAGCTCACGGAGAGCTTGTTCGCAGTGGGTGCACCGCTTGCGGTGCTCATCGAATTCCGGGCTGAGGCCCGAGAGCGGGGCGCGCGACTGGGCCTCCAGAATGCGCACATAGCCACGGCATTCTGCCTGTCCGCGCCCCTCGGCGAAGACCTGCAGATAGGCGCGGCGCAGTGCTGTCAGCGCACCCTCGTGGTGATAGTCGAACTCTACGAGCGCCGTGCCGGCGTACAGCGAACCGAAGTCCCGGCCGGCGGTCTCGACGTCGGTGTACCAGAGCAGTTCCTGTTCGGGCTGCGGCAGCCTCCAGAAGGCGTGCAGGAGATCGCTGCCGACGGTCCACCGCGGCACCGCCCGCCGGACACCGCCGTCGTCGATCGGCAGCAGCCAGCGGCTGAAGTCGCCCGCGAGTCGCTGGTGGCGATCATCTGCCGCCCATGCCGCGGCCAGGTCCTGAATGAGCAGAAGCAGGCTGTGCCGAACCGCGCACCGTCGCACACGCCCCGCCGCCGCATCGTGCGCGACGCTGGAGAGCGCCTGATGTGCCAGCTGGTCGGCGAACCGCTCCTCGATGACACACAGTCGGGCGTAGTGCCGTGCCGCGGGCAGGTGGCGCGTTCGCAGCAGGCGGAGAGCGTCTCTGGCGCGGGCGGCGTCGGCGGTGAGGTGCACCAGCAGGTCCACGTCGGAGAGTTCGGAATGGTGGGGCGAGGTGAAACTCTGTCTTTCCGGTTCGAGCATCTGTGCTCCCGGAGGCATCGGAGGACGACCTGGCAGCCGCCGAGTGCGCGCAGGTGCGCACCTGCGGAGGCCCCGATCACTATGGCAGCGCTTCTGCCACATGCGAGGGGACTTGCGGCTGTTGCCCGACACGCCGCATACGTACGGCCGTTGCGGACGCGGCCTCGACGCAGTGTGTCCGCGGATCCCCCGGACGGCGGTGACCAGCACGGAAGCAGGCGATTCTGCTGTTCGCGGACCGCGTTCGACACCTGGATCACGGCCTACGAGGACCCCGGGTTCCTCTCATGGCGTAATCGATTACGTGACAGGCGACAGCCTTGACAAGCCGTCAGGAGACCGGCCTCCCAGGTCCGAGACGCGCAGGACATCGACCCCTCACCATCGCCCTCCGAGGGCTGAGAGGTTTTTTCCGAAGCCATCGAACGTCAGCCGCCGTAGCCACGTATCGCTGTGTGGCCGAACCCCCCGGAAACAGCCCTACAAACGGCAGGTGGGCCATGTGGTGAAGACCATGGCACCCGAAGCCGAGGTGATCTGTGTCCAGCCGCTGGGCGCACCGGCGATGACCCACTCGTGGCACAGGCGGCGCGTCGTCACCACCGACTCGACCGACACCATCGCCGACGGTGTCGCCGGACGCCACCCCATCCAGGCCGTCCTGAACGACCTGCTCCTGGTCGCCGATGACGCTGTCCTGGTCCAGGAGGCGTCGATCATCGCCGGTATGCGGATGCTCCTCACCCATGCCGGCCTCGTCGTCGAGCCGTCGGCCGCACTCGGTGTCGCCGCGATTCTCGAAGACCCCCACCGCTTCGCGAACCGACACGTGGTCACCATCGTGTGCGGCAGCAACGTCGACGCGGACAGCTATCACCGCTGGGTCGGTGCGGCTCCTCTCCACAGGTCCTGACTCTTGCTCACTCTGCGACGTCCAGCGGCAGATCCCGGTGGAAGACGGCCATGTCCCGGCCCGGGCCGTTGTAGTCACCGACGATCTTCGCGTCGAAGCCGAGGCTCCGGTGGAAGGCGATCGAGCCGGTGTTCTCGATGGATGTGATCGCCTTCAGCTGCCGTGCGCCATGACGCTCTGCCGCCTCGGCGAACGCCGCATACAGACGACGGCCGAGACCGGTGCCACGAGCGTCGTCCCGCGTGGCGATCAGATGCACGTACCCGGTGCCGTCCGGGGTGACGAACCCGAAGACGTACCCACGGATTCCGTCTTCGGCACGGGCAACCAAGCAGGTGGAGCCGAACTCCTGCACCAGTGCCAGAAGGTGCAGCGCCCGCAGATCGCGTTCGCCCCAGTAACGGGGATGATCAGTCACCACCTGGTGGAAGTCGGCCACCCGAGCTGGAACGATGCGTATGTCCATGACGGCGATCATGTCAGGCGCCCGGACGTATCGGGCGAAGGCCCAAACGGACCGGGCGAAGGCCCAAACGGACCAGGCGAAGGCCCAAACGGACCAGGCATGGTACGGCCACCACCCCGGCCCCACCACGAAGGCTCCCGACACCAGACAGCCGCCATCGGAACATCACCGGCCCCACACCCCCGCACCTCGGCACCCGCCTCCGGCTGCCCACACCCGAAGACAACGCGTCACACAGCCGCCGCCGACCCCAGACCCCTCCTCGCCGGCAAGACCAGCCGCACCTCCACAACCCCGGCCGGACCTGTGGAGATACCATCAGCTCTCTTTGCGATCATCCAGGGGAAACTGTGCGTCGACGTCGAATATCCGTGTGTGCCGCGCTTGGCGCTCTCGCCATGGTCACGGCCTGCTCGGGCTCCGAGGCCTCCCCCTCCACCGCCTCTACCGCCTCTACCTCCTCCTCCGCGCAGTCACTGACCTCGGCCACCACACTCGGCCAGGCGGACGAGCAACTCCACCAGCTGCTGCTCGAGGCGACCGCCCAGGCCGCGCGCAAGGCAGGAGCGAGACTGATCGGCGCAGTGCGTCCCGCAGTGGAGTCCGCTCCCGGGTGCCAGGATCCGGGCACCGCGAGACACACGACAACCATGTCGATCCTTCGGGTGGGGTCCGCGGACTCCGGCCCGAAGGTCCGAGCCGACCTCCGGAAACAGGGCTGGACCATGGGCGAATGGCGCACCCAGGACCTGAAGCGCTACACGTCCCCCGGCACGTTCGGTGACTTCACCGTCTACGTCTCCTACCTCAAAGGCTTCGGCCAGACGGACGTGATCGCGAGCACCCCGTGCCTGAAGGGCTCACCGCTCACAGAGTCCTCTCTGTTCCCCCAACCCGGCAGCACCCAATCCCGGTAGACCGCCGGAGGGACACAGGACGACGAGACCGGCGAGTTGCGTGTGAGGGCCGAGGGCCGACCAGTCCGTCCCCGCACACCCCGCGCAGCAGCCGGCGGGCCGACCCGGCCAGACGCCCCGCGCAGTGGCTGGCGGGGCCACCGGGCAGACACCCGTCGGCGACAACGCCGCAGCGCTCACCGAGATCCCGTGCCGCCGTACGGTGATGCATGCCTGCCGGCCAAAGAACGCTGCTGATCCCCGACACCTTCGGCCGGTCACCGGCAGCCGGCCATGGGGCGGCACCGACTGCGGCTCCTCAGCCGTACCGGGTGAAGAGTGCCTGGAGGTAGTCCTCCAAGCGCTGGGCCAGCACAGACGACGTCAGGTCCGCCCTTCCCAGTGCACGCCAGGGCTCGGCGACCTTCTCCGCGTCCGGTGCGAAGGCCAGCGCATCCAGCACGCGCCAGTACAGGTGGCCACCCGGGTCGTCGTCGAGCACTCCGCCGACCGCGGCGTAACGATCCGCCAGCCGCATGCCGGCGGGCACTCCGTGCAGCAGCGCAAGCGCAGTGGAGCAGTGAGCCACGTCCAGGTCGGCGGGCCCCCACGACGTCTCCACCCAGTCCACGACGCCGGTGACCGCCAGAGAGGTTCCCTCTCCGGTGAACAGCACGTTCCCGGGGTGGAAATCCCGGTGGAGGAAACACGGCCGGTAGGCCGGGGGCGGACGGCGGATCACCTCCACCGCACGCTCCCACACCTGCGGCCTCCCCGAAGCCCCGGGAAGCCGCACCCGCTCCGGGCTGGTCCAGGCCTGATAGGTGCGCGGCCGGGATCCTTCTGCAACGGGCAGCCCGTGAATCGTCACGAGCTGCCGGGCAAGCAGTTCCGTCTTCCGCTCGATGTCCTCTCCGTCCAGCCTGAGGCTCCCCGGCAGCAACGACATCAGCAGCGACGGGTGGTCACAGTGCTCAGCCGCCGCATCAACACCCTGACGAACGACCGCAGCACCAGGGAGTACCGTCTGTCCCGCCCCTCGACATCCAGGCGGCGCATGTGTGACGTCCATCCCCCACGCAGCACGTCCACAGCACGAATCCGCTCCCCGGGACGCAGGCTCTGCTCCACCCACGCACGAGTGCCGGACCAGCCCAGGTCATCGACATCCGTTCCAGCAACCGCCGTGCCATCGCCGTCGACCATCACCACACCCTAACGTCTGTCCCGCAATGATCTATGAGTGAGGGAGGCGTATCGCTGCTTCCTCGCTTCCCTGCCCTATCGGGCGAGTGTGAGGTTGTGCAAACGGGCGATGCCGAGCATCGCGTGGTGGACACCATCGACTTTCAGGCGGCAGTCGCGAAGGATCTTCCAGCTCTTCAATCGGGCGAAGGTGTGCTCGACGCGGGCGCGGACCTTTCGGTGCGAGGCATTGTGTTCCTCTCGCCACGGGGGGAGTTCGCCCTGGCCGGGCTTGCGGCGGTGCGGAACGACAAGGCCGGTGCCACGGTAACCGCCGTCCGCGATCACCGTGGTGCGGCCGACGGCCGCCTTCGCGCCGGGCAACTCCCAGGCCTTGCACTCATTGCGATTGCCGGGCACCGGCCGGCCACGGCGGCCGCGAGTCGGGTGTCGGAGTCGATGACGACCTGATGGTTGGTCGAGCACCGGTAGTTCTTCGACTGCTGGGCCACGGTGTGGTCCCGGGTGGGCACCGGGGTTCCGTCCACGATCAGTACCGCGGGCTTGCGGAACCGCTTGCGAGGCTGCAAGGCCGGCGATGGCCCGCGGTGGGCGATGTTGTGGTCGGCGGCCGACTCTGAGATCCCGAACAACGGCGCAAGCTGCCGCAGCGTCAAGTCGGTGCGCCAGTAGGCGGCAACGAGCAGCACCCGGTCTTGCAGAGGTGGACTCCACGGCCGTCCCCGACGTGCGGCATCCGCGCCGTCGCGTCGCAACGAGGTGATCAATTCGCCGAAGCAGCGTGGGCTCAGCCCGGTGAAGGGGGCTGTCCAAGACGGTCCGGACGCCGTGATCACACCAACCACATGAAGATCGTCCCAGTGATGCCCGGCGTCGGCGGACGGGCTCAGACTGCGGCATTCCCGTGAGGCCCGGACGCGAAGGCCAGGATGTGAGGGACTGCCTCGCGAAGTCTGTCGAAGTGGCGATGCACGCCCTCTACCGCGACGGTGGCGTTCACACCCCACACCGTCATCCCGGCCCGCAGCCCGGCCCGCACTCCGGACGGGGCGTCCTCGATGACCAGGCACTCTTCCGGACGGGCGCCGAGCTGCTGCGCTGCTCTCAGATAGGGGACGGGAGAGGGCTTGCCCTCCTCGACAGCGGCCGCGTCCACGATCACGCCCGGCACCGGCAAACCCGTCCGCAGAAAACGGCCACGCACCCGGTGTTCATAGTTCGAGGTCACCAGCGCCCAGGACCCCAGCGGCAGGCTGTGCAACAGCTCCGACGCGCCGTCGAAAGCCGCGTAGATGCCGGAGCGAACGTCTTCGTCCTCGAGCTCGTGCAGCGTGGCCAGGCACTCACGCGGATCGTGGTCGGCAGCGACCTGCGCGAACGCCTCCATCGGCCGCGTCCGTAGAGCCACCTGGTAGACCTCGTCTGCATCCAGCTTGTACCGCTCCGCCCAGGTTCCCCAGACCCGACGTTGGTTGCTCACCGCGTCGATCAGCGTGCCGTCGACATCGAACAGGACGTACTTCATGCGGCCTTGCCGCGCCGGTTCACTGATCACGCGTCGATCATGCCAGGCGGCGGGCAGGCCATTGCGGGACAGTTCTTACAGCAGCCACCACAAAGGAGTGCCCTGAAGCGAACGGTCGCGTCCTCCCGGACGTGCGAGGGGAAGCCGAACACGTCCCGCCGTGGCACCGCCTTCCGCACCCACGCTGCCGACCTCGCAGGAATCCCATCCCGTGACGCCACGCGGGACCATGCGAACGCCGTCCGCTCGCCCGGCCGATCCCCGGGATGAACGAACCCTTTCGAGGCGGCCGGTCGCAGCCATGGCACCATGTCCGGCGTGATGACGAACCGAAGGGCCCATGCCGCGTAGACGGCCAGGACACGTCCGGACCGGCCTCTGCGGCCACCGCCAAACGCCCGGGGCGAACCCTGTCATCGACGGCCTGTCCTCGCATGCCCTGTCGGAGATCCACCGTCTCGAGCGCACCAGGAACTACCTGCACCCAGGCGACGTCGGCGCAGCCGTGCGCTTGTGGAAGGAGTACGCCCGCCGCCCCCAGCGCGAGCTGTGGCACGACTACGAGCGGGGCAACGTGCACTGGTACTGCTGCGGCAATCCCCTTCAAGCGCGTGCTCTCCTCGAGACCGTGACCCAGGCCGTGTCGCCTCGCACGGCCCGCGAACTCCGCCGGATCATCAGCCGTGCCGACGGCCTCTGGAACCCGTCACGGCCGTTCGACACGGACAGGGGTGGAAAAGACGGGCTCAGCGCAGGCCCCGGTCCCTGCGGGCGCTGAGGCGTTTGATCCGATGTTCCGCGAACTCCGGTTAAGCCTCGACCGATTCAGTGGGCAGCTACTCGACGAGCCCGAAGGCGCCCGGGAACGACGCTTGCAGGAATGCACAGCGTCCGGGATCGGTCTCGGCCATGGCCATTCCCTCGATCAAATGCTGGAACTCCGCCCTCAGGCGGACGCAGCCTCGCACCCACGGCCGGCAACGCCTGCCGACATGGCAGTCTGGCACCGTGCAGAGCGCCGAAAACGATCAGCCCGTCCCGCTGACCACCTGCTGGCTCCATTGGATCGCGATATCCACCGGTGACCAGGCCGGCGTCATGGAGGCCATGGGCCTGACCCGGCCCAGCCCGGTCACCTTCGCCGCCGCGGCCGAACACATCGACACCGAGTCCCACGACTGCACAACCCCGCAAGGCCCCGGCCGGGTCTACGTCAGCCCCGAACTCGACGGCTGGACCCTCGTCATCGGCCGCTGGTGCGACCCGTGCGACCCCGACCGCAGTGACTCGGTCCTCCGCCTGTGTACGCAGCTGAGCCAACGATACGGAAAGGCGCACGCGTTCTACTACGGCGAGCGGGGCGACGGCTCCGCCTGGCTCATCACCCTCCAAGGGACCGTCCTGCGGCGCTACTGCGAAACCGGCAACGGCGAGGACGAACTCCTCACCCTCGGCGACCCCCTGCCCTACGAGCAGGACCGGCGCCGACAACTGGGCCTGCCGCCCGTGTGGGATGCGGCGACCGAGGACGAGGAAGCCGAAGACGCATGGAAATGGGCCACCTTCGACATGGCCCCCGAGATCGCCGCAGCACTCGGGACCAGCCCGCACACGCTCGGCACACAGACCACCGTCCGCGGCACCGGCATGCTCGCCCGCACCCCCTGACCACGGACCTCCGCCAAGAACACACGCCTCAGAATGCGCAGATTCTTCGCGGCCCCGGCCCTCCGAAGCCCGCACCCTTCCAAGTTGTGCTGGTCAAGGTTCGAGTCTTCCCGCTTGGCGGTCCGGCTGCTGAAACCGCCGACCTGAAGGCGCGCACGTTCCACCCTATGGATTGTTCAACGATCCTTCAATACGCTGCCTCATGACCCAGTCGTCCGCTTCGTCTCCCCGGAGCGGCAACCCACTGGAGGGCTGCAGGACATGAGCAGGCGTCACTACGAAGAGGTCGACGACCTCGGGGAGATCTTGTTCTCGGACGACCCCGCGCTCCGGCTCGAGGGCGTCCTGATGAGTCTGGACACCGCAGACGGCACCGTCATCCTCGATCCCGCAGACACGCGTCACATGCCCACTGCCCTCTTCGAGTTCAGGTGCGCCGTGGGCAAGGGCGACTTCGGGATGTGGTACGACATGAGACCGTCAGCCTCGCTCGATGAGATGCCGAAGGAACCGCAGGTCGAAGGCGCCATCCTGTTCGGCATGCAGCGCCTGCCGCCCGAATTCTCCGACCTGCGCCTGCCCGACCCGCCGCGGTCGGACGAGGACGGGGACCTCTTCGAGGAGAAGCGGCCCACCGTATTCGACGAGCTGTGCCTCGCCGAACCACCGCGACGCGACGACGCCGAGGTCCACTTCGGCATGAGACGCAGGCCGCCCGGCTACGCCGATCTGCGCTCGATCTCCGGATGGGAACTGCACGAGATATCCGAGCACCAGCCAGGATCACGACAGAACACAGAACACACGGACTCCCGCCTGGAACTGCGCACGCCCGACGGCGAGATCTACTCCCGGACCCGCGTCGCGCACGACCCCGACTGGGCGGCCGCCGCCCGGCGTCACGGACACGTCGTGTGCCTGTGCAGCGTGGAACTGGGGATCCGCGCTCCGTACGCGATGACCGCCGCACAGTTCACTCCGCCCATGCGCTACGAATCCTTCCGCAGGGGATGCGCGATGGGCCTGACCGTCGGCGGACTCGTCGCCTACGTCGACCACCCCTGACACGCGCCGTCTCGGGCCCTTCGCGCCGCGGGCGGAACGGCCCGGACAGAGCCGGCCGACCACGATCAGCCCCCGGACCCGTGCCGTACGCCGAGAGTGCCGCACGGTGCCGCACCGGTGTTCTCACCGCCGGGCGTGAAAGCTGTCGCGGATGAGGCAGAACGGCACGGCACAGATTCTCCGCGCAGCCCGGCACCAACCGGATTCATGGATCACGCCACAGGACACATATGGCGTACAGCCGCTCGGTGATCCTTCGATCAACGACACAGAGTGACATTCCCTGGTGCCCACGCATGACGGCTCCATGAGCCGTGTGCGACGACCCTCGAACCTTCCACGCCATCACGCAAGCAGGTGAGGCAATCGTCCCGGCGACGAGGTAAGGATGGTCTCGGACCTTGCGCATTTCGATCGGCTTCGAAGACCACCTCAGTTGATCATTCGAGGGCTGCGCCGGGCCGGGACAACCGGTTCCCTGCCGCGGGCCGGGCCATTCAGGCCGGGCACCACGCAAGGCCATCACCGTCGTCAGTTCAGCGCACCATATTTCCCCGGTTACCGATTGCTCCGGAAGGAGAGAAGCATGGCGGACAAACCCAGCATCGTTTTCGCCCACGGCCTGTGGGCAGACGGCTCGTGCTTCAGCAAACTCATCCCCACGCTCCAGGCAGAAGGCCACACCGTCTGGGCGTCGCAGCACGGCCTGGACTCGCTCGAGGGCGACGTCGCGTGCGTCACCCGAGGCATCAACCACGTGCCCGGCCCCGTCGTGCTGGTGGGCCATTCGTACGGCGGCACCCTCATCACCAAGGCGGGCACGCACGACCGCGTCGCGGCTCTGGTGTACCTCTGCGCCCTCGCCCCGGACGAGACCGAGACCTCGCAGCAGCAGCAGGACAAGTTCGACAAGACGCCGGTGTTCGGGCACATCGAGGTCGCCGACAACCGCGTGTACCTCAAGGAGTCGGGCATCAGCCACTTCTGCGGCGACCTGCCGGAGTCCGAGCAGAAGCTCGTGCTGGCGACGGGGGCCGTGCCGGTCGCCGACATCTTCGACCAGCAGGTGCCCGGCACCGCCTGGCGCACGAAGCCCAGTTGGTACGTCATCGGCAACCAGGACGAGACCGTGAACCCGGAACTGCAGCGGGCCGCCGTGGACCGCATGGGCGCGCACGGCCGCCCCGTCGACAGCAGTCACGTACCCATGCTGTCGCAGCCCGAGTTCGTCCTCGACGTCATCCGCGAGGCCGTGAAGTCGATCTGAGGCAACACCGCATCGTCGCAGCCCTCCGCTCACGGTCTCGCTCTCGCGGACCCGAGCGGAGGGCTGGTCAAGCAGCCGCAGAGGGCCGTTCGGAGCCGAGCGGCTGATTGAACGGGCGGGCCGCACTGTCCTGTCGGGTCGGTCCGTTCATCGCGCCGTGCGCGGCGGCGTGAACACGTACAGATCAAGGATGTCGGGGCAGGGAGCGACCCCGGCCCGCCGGCCCGCACCCAGGCGGCGATGTCCTCCGTCGCGTCGCTGTCGTTGACGAGTCCCAGCCAGACCGGACGGGCACCGGCGGCCCGCGCGGCGGCCGAGGGCTGGACGACGATCACGTTGGCGTGTTCGCACACGCCGAGGCAGTCCGAGACGCGCATCGGGGCAGTCTCCGCCAACCGCTCTCTCTGCCGGTCGTGATCGACTCCAGTCACCTTCGAGGTTCCGCAGCAGCAGTCACGGCAGACGACGACACGGCACGGCGCCGCCGGGACAGGGGTGTTCGGGGTGCGGGGCACGGGCACGCCTCGGGGGTCGGGGCTCGTACGCGGAGCCTGGCCTACGGTCGGCCGCCGCGCGGCGGCGCGGCGGTGCCAGCAGGTCTTCGGACTCGGGTTCGTCCGGCCGGGGCGCCTTCCCGGTCTCCCAGTGACGTCGTGCCCCGCCCGTCCCCCTCACCGCTGCGCGTCAGTTCCGGATTCACACCGGATTCCCTGGCCTCGGTTGTGGCTCGACTGGCCCGACGAGGCTATCAAGCACGCCGCTTCGGGCGTGCGTGCCGTCGGTCACGGGCCCCTTGGCTGCCGCGGACCACACCGGCACCCGGCACCGTCCGTACGCCGAGAGCAGCGGGTGCGACGGCTCCTCACGATGCTCTGGCGAGAACCCGCCGGGGGTGTGGTGATCCTGAAGGGTGGTACCGCGCGGGTTCGCCTTCGCCGTCTGGGACAAGATGGGACCTCCGATCCTGGAGAGGGGCGTTGGGATGGGTTACGAACTGCACGCAGTGATCGCTGAAGGAGAGGCGCTGCGTGGTGCGGCACGACACCTGCCTGCCGCCCGGCCGGCATCGATCGGTCAGGGGCTGTCGCTGATGCCGGTGACGGACGCCCTGTCAGGTTCCGTCGCAGACGGCAGCGGTGCAGGCGCGCTGGGGTTCTGGCGGCTGCCAGCCGGCTTCGAGAAGACGCTCGCCGCCTGGTCGGCCGGCGGGCCGGTGGCCTACGTGGAAGCCGAGTACTTCGGCGGCGTCGGCGAACAGCGCGCTGCCGTATGGGACGACGGCACCCTCGCGCTCGGCCCCCTCCACGTGGAGGAGGGCCAGCCCTTCCCGCCCGCCGGCAGTCCGATCTCTCAAGCACTACGACGCCTGGGCGCAGTGGCAAACCCCGGCGAGGACGAGTTCTCAGCAGTCGGCCTGGACCGGCACCGACAAGGCGAAGCGTGGAATGACTGACGCGCGGCGTCCGGATCCCACCGCCGAGGGCCACGTTCCGGGCTCACCCCGCGGAACTCTGCCCGTAGGCGCGAAAACCCCGCGCACATCCGGATCCGCCGGGTACACGCCGCTCACCTGCGTACCTGCACGGAAGCGACCGCAGCACGCTCCGCGAAGCTCCCGCGTGAACCCCCGTCGACCTGCAACCCGCCGGATTCCACCGACGGACCAGTCGGATCCCGAAGGATGGCGGGATGGCTGACCTGCTGTGGGACGACCAGGTCGCGTGGCTGCTCGATCCCGCCGGCGGCGGCTGCCTGCCCGATGTGTTCGTAGAGAACACGACGGCGGCGGACTGGCAGGCCGTGCTCGACCTGATCGAGGAACAGGGCTGGACCTTCGAGTACGCCGAGGGCAACGCGGTACTGCCGCTGCCCCGAGCCGAGGCCGTGCTGTCCCGCCCGGCCGACGCCGAGTGCCCCAGCCTCCGTGTGTGGCCGGACCCCGAGGTCTGCGCGATCTTCCGGTTCCTCGCGGAGGATCAGATCGACTTCGATGTCGACCTGCGAGAACTTCAGGGACAGGAACGGCTGGACGTCCTCTGCGGATTCCTGGCCACGATCGGGCGCCGCCTGGGCAAGCTGGTGCCATTGTTCCCTGAAGGCGGCGGCACACAGCCGCTGCTTGGATACGACCCGGCCATCGACCGGGTACAGGTGATGTGGACCCCACCGGACGAGTGAGGCGAACTCTCCCGCCTCCTCCGGCCGCGCATCCGCTTTGCGGAGTGCGACGCCACACCTGGTCGTTCAACTGCCTGCCTTCTTCTGCTGCAGGTTCCGGGATGACCGGCGGGCCGCAGCGTCCGGCCGGAGGACTCGCCATCCTCAACCGGTCTCTCACCACTGCGACACCATCTCGGTCGATGGCCCGTGCTACCGACTCACAACCGACCCACCGCCATCGAACGAGACAGCCAAGCGGCCTGACCAGCAAGGACGAGCCCTGCCCAAGGAACATGCCTACGCCACGCTGTTTGTCGACCTGGAAGCCCGTCGGCCCATCGACGTACTATCCGGCCGCGAGGCTGCACCGGTGGCACGCTGGCTGGCCGACCACCCTGAGGTGCAGATCATCTGCCGGGACCCGTGCCTCCGCCTACGCGGAAGCCTGGCCTGCCCGGTCTGCTTCACCGGACCCGAGTTCCTGCCCGAGCTCCGTGAACAGCGCGTCGACAAGTCCTGACGCTGATCGACAACGCCACCGGCTACGGCCACACCCGCGTCGTCGCATTGGTGTCCGTATCCTCCAAGGCCGTGGCCAAGGAGGAACCCCGCGGGTCGGTGCCCCCGGTGGCCCTCGTACGCTTCTGCGATCACTCATGGCTCAGGAGACGAACGGAACCGATGATCGGCAGCTTTGTGGGGATGCTGGTGATCCCCTTGGTCATAGCCGGGCTGGCTCGGTGGGCGGCGGCACGGAGGCGGCGCGGTCTGGCTGCGGGCCGGCCCGTGCACTTCCGTTGTCGGCTCGACGGCCGCAAGGGCCGCCTGCTGGTCGACCCACGCCTCGACGGGCCCGTCTTTCTGGACCGTTCCGGAAACACAACCGCCCTGACGCGCGGCGGAGAGCCACTGGACGCCACGGTCACCACCCTCAACCGGGCCTCCGTCGAGAAGGTCGGCCTGCGCTACCGAACGCCCGAGGGCCGGGTGCTGCGGCTCGGCCTGGCCACCCACGACGCCCGTACCCTCGGCGCCTGGCTGGGCGAGCAGACGCGCACGGCCCCGACGGCCGCCCGGCGGCTGCCGTTGCCGACGGCGCCACCGTGGGCGGTGCTCAGCCTCGCGGTGTCCCTGTTCGTGGGCCTGGTCGCCGCTGACGTCGCTCTGCTCGGGACGCACACCACCGCCGAGGTCATCCGCGTGAACCACGACGACGACAGCTGCACCGTCGGCTGGGACGGCGGCTCGCAGCGCACGGCCGTGGACTGCGACACGACACACAGCCGCCCCGGCGACCCGATCCCGATCGTCGCCCTGCCCTGGCCCTTCCTGGGCGAGGCCGTGGACACGCGGACCACCCCGCTCGCGGTCGCCGTGGTCGGGGGCGGCCTGGGCCTGCTCGGTCTCACGGGCGCGCTGGTCGTCAGCCCGCTGGTCTGCGCCCGCCGCATCCGGCTGGCACGCCGGGCAGATCCTGCGGTCCCTGGGCCGCCGGCGGCGGGCGAGGAGGAGAGCGCGGACGGGTGGCCGCGCTTCACGGACGACCTGAGCTACGCGGGCCTGACCGCCGCGGCCAGACACGGCGATCGCCATCGCCCGGGCCCCAAGGTGACCCTGCCACGCCGCGGCTCCGGCCGTACGTCCGTGTCGCCGCGCGCCTGGGTCGTGGCCACCGTTCTCGGCACCGGTGCCTGGTACCTCCTGCTGCTTTCCTGCGCCGCCATCCTCGACGACCACTTCCACCTGGGGCACTGGCGCTTCCTCGTGCTCGGTACGGTCGCCATCGTGTCCCTCGCCCGGATCGGCTGGTTCGCGGTCGACCGCGCAGCCCTCTGCGGACCGGTGATCCGAACCGTTCGTTCGAGCGCCGCGGACGCGGCTTGGCAACCCATGCGCTACGTCCGCCTGTGCCGGGACCCCGGCGAGATGGTTCTGGTCCTGTTCCGACCGGAGGGCGGGGACGGGACGGCTCCGCTGTTCCTCCAGCCCATATCCCGCTCCCGCGGCTCCGGCCGCCGTACCATCGGCGGCCCCGCCCCGGTGGGTGAAGCGCTGGTACGTGACACCGGCGCCGGACCGCTGATCTGCGAGATCGACGGCATCCGCTATCTCCCCAACGGCCGCGCCACCCGTGCCGCCACCGACCTCGCCCTCACACGCAGCCAACTGCGCAGCTTCGCCGAGAGCCACGTCCGGCCGGACGGACGCAGCTAAGGCGCGGATCAGACAACGTTCAGGTGCCGACCACAGGGCGTGCCGACTCTGACGCGTCGGGGCGAACCGCCTGACGAAGGGAGGAGGGGACGATGGATCTCAAGGACGCCAAGGACCGGATCGAGTGCGAGCACCCTGAGCTCACCGGCACCCAGAAGACCAAAGCGATCAAAGCGCTGAGGAGCGAGGCTGCCAAGAGGCACGGCACGTGGCCGTCGGCCGCGGAATCCTGGGGATTCGTCGCCGCTGCCTTCATCGGCATGCGGGCCCTGGCCCGGTCCGTGTGGGGCGTCCCCTTTGACGCCCCGCATTGGTACGACGCGCTCTTCGCCGTGCAGCTGATCTTCGGCCTCGCGCTGGTCGCTCGCGCCTACAGACGCCGCCGGAACCCCTCGTCTCCCGGGTTCGCCCCGTCAGAGTCAGCACGGACCGTGGCCGACAGGGCGAACGTTTCCTGATGCGGCACCGCGCTTCGGCGATGGCCGCCTCGCCGTCCTCGAAGCCGTCACCGTCCGCGGCAGGCTCTGCTCTTCGATCATCCCGCGAGGACGGCAGCGCCTCGCGCCGGCGCCGGCCACTGCGTCAACAGGACGCCCGGGCCGTCGGACGTCTCGCCGTCGGTGAGGGTGATTTGGGAGCCGGGACGCCCCCAGCCGCCGACCCATACCGCGAACTGACCGCGCGCCACCGTCTCGCTCCCCCACCAGCCGTGCATGACCGGTCGGCCGCTCACGGTGAGCAGCAGGTGGAAACGGTTCGCGTTCATCGCAGGCGGATCGCGCGGGTGCGGCGCGGATCGCGGCTGATGTGCCCAAGCCGTTCGATCCGCTGCAGGTGGTAGTGAACGCTCGCCCGGCTGCGCAGACCGACCTGCTCGCCGATCTCGGCGAGGGTGGGCGCCTCACCGCGCCGCTCGATGCTGCCCCGGATGCAGGCCAGGATCCGCTCCTGGGTGTCGGTGAGGTAGTCCGTCTTGGGTCTTGCCATACCCCGATTAGAGCAGGTGTTCGATTTTTGGTGCAAACTGGAGACGTGACCGATCCACCGCCCGACCTGCCCAAGCTCCGCACCCTGGAGACCTGGCCGACCCTCACCCTGGACCGGGCCCGCCGGCACATCGCAGATCTCGAGCGCCGCGAGCGCGAGCGGCAGTACGGCGAGGAACACCGCCCGCCGGCCCCGGACTTGCTCCTGGAGCACCGCCCCAACGAGGCGATTCTCCGCGGTTCCAGGCGGTCCTGGATACGATTCGGGTGCACCGGATCGGTCCTGGCCGACCCCGCAGGCGACCGGACCGAGTGCGGGCCGACAGAGCCTTCGACTCTCGCCACAACCGGGCCTACCTGCGAAGGCACGGAATCAAGGCGACCATCCCAGTCCCAGTGGACCGGATCCGCAACCGGCGGAAGCTCGGCTCACGAGGCGGTCGGCCGCCGAAGTTCGACAAGGCCGACCACCGCGAGCGCCACGCCGTCGAGTGCGGGATCAATCGCCTCAAGCGCCACCGGGCCGTGGCCACGAGGTACGACAAGCTCGCCGTCCGCTACGAGGCGACTGTGCTGGCCGCAGTCCTCAACGAGTGGCTGTGACCAGCACTTCCCCAGCCAGAACCTAGACCTAGGAGCGGATGAGCGTGCGTGCTTGCTCGATCCACCCCGACACGGCCTTGGCACCGCAGCTCTCGGCGACCGACTGGGCCTCGTCGAGGTGGCCGAACGCCGCCGCTGAGTCGCCGGTCTCGGCCGCGAGGTAGGCCAGTGCCACGAGACCGGCCGCTTCTCCGGCCCTGAAGCCGATCTCCCGGCGCAGTGTCACCGATTCGGTCAGCCGCTCGCGGGCCCGGTCGAAGTGGCTTGCGTCCTTGTCTGCGAAGCCGAGATGGCGAATCGCGTAGGACATCGTCATGCGGTCGTCGACGGATTTCGCCAGCTGGTACGACCGCTCGAAGTACGGCACGCCGGCGGCGCCGTCGCCCTTGACCACTTGGTGCCAGCAGCCGACCCAGAACAATGCGTCCGCCTCACCCGACGCGTCCCCCAGACGTCCGTACAACGCGGCCGCACGCTCGAACAGCACCAGTTCCTGACTGTTCTCCTCCCGGTCGTTCAGGAAGCGGACGTGCAATACCTTGCCCCGCGCCATGGAAAGCGGCGCCTCGACCGCGTCCAGCACGTCGTCGGACCGCTCCAGCGCGGACGTGTCCCCGCCGAACATCGCCGCTTCGAACAGCTCTCCCGTACGTTCGACCCAGTCCTGCCCTTGCATACTTCACCCCCTCCCCGTTGGACGATGGCAGCGCCGAGGCTATCTCCGTGCCCCGCGAGGAAGACGGGAATTTCTGGACGGCCGCGCTCAAACATCCGGGTCGCCAGCAACGAGGGTTGGCCCTGTGTGTGCAGGATGCGCAGATGCTGCATGGGTCCGCCTTGGCGGAGATCAGCGTCGGCTCGGGCACTGCGCAGACGTGCCGCGATCCCGTCCCAGACAGTGCCGATCCCCCACGTCAGTTCGCCTCGTTGAGCGTGCGGAGGGCCTCTCTCGCCGCCTGGCCTCCTTCCGGGTGAAAGGCCGCAGCGCGCAGCGCCTGGACAGTCGCGTCGCGTTCGGGGCCTGGTTCTCCGGCGACACGAGCCAGGACGCCGGGTACCCGCGTCGAATGCCGGGGCAGGGCCGAAAGGAGTTCCGGCGTTGCAGCGCGCGCCCCTGTTCCCCAGCTCTCGAGAAGCCCCAGGAGATCACTCGCTTCCTGCTCGCCCACGTCCACCGCGCCGAGACGAGCACGGATTGCGTTGAGAAGCGCCTCCTGGCAGGGGATGGGACGGACATAGCGGAGCCGCCCACCTCCCTCCGACACGCTGGTGGCCGCCAGAGCACGGGGGCGCTGTGGAAGATCCTGGGCCAGAAGTTGGGGGGCCTGGGGAGCATCGATGTTGATCATGACGGTCAGGGCGCGGTCGGCGGCTGTGGGATCCTCTCCCGACGCAAGGTCCAGCAGCACATCCAGGACAGCGGAATTGCCTCTCACCCATCGGGTCAGGAGAGCCATGACATTGCTGCCCTCGTCGTCCAGGACAGGGAGCAAGGTCGGCAGCAGTCTCGTCCGAAGCCGAGGATGGGTGTCACCCACCCTCATCGCCCCCCACGTGCCCTCGATCCGGGTCTTCGGGTTGTCGTCGGCCCGCAGAGCGGCTTCCACCAACTCGATGGCCGTTTTCGCCTCTGCGCGGTTCAGGAGACGTTCGACGATTTCAGGGAACGGGTCGTAGAGCCAGGGCGTTTGACCGATTCGCGCCGTCGCGGGGAGCAGGGACACTGTTGCGGCCGATGTCTCCGCGGTCCACGGGAGGCCGGCGTCCAACCACGCGACAAGGCTCGCGATCCGGACGGGATCCGGCTGGCTCGGCAAGAACCCTTCGGCAACGAGGGTACGGGCCTCAATGGGATCGACGAGGACGGCACCGAACAACAGGTCGGCCCGCACAGCGGGTTCGGATTCCAGCGCCCACCGGTCGGAGATTTCTCGCATAGTCGCGCTGCAAAGACAGTGAGCGACAGCCCAGACAGCCAGTCGCCTCACCACGGGCTCCCCGTCGTTCAGCAGCGGGAGCAGCACAGGAAGCTGCTCGGAAACAGCGTCCCGTGTCCGACTCGGTGAAGTGTCTGCCTGATCACCACGCCTTGCGATGAGCCCCAGGAGGTGAAGCAGGTCGGCGGTTGAGAATCCCGCGACAGCAAGTCGCGCCAGGAACGGAACAGCATGAACTGTCGGCGGGTAGCCGTCTTCACTGACGAGGAGTTGGGTGCCGAGTTCCCCGACTGCCTCGTCCGCGCTTTCGGCATCTCCGGAGACCAACGCCCGAAGGGCTTCGGGAATCCTTTCCTGGCCATAACACGCCCAGGGCACGAGATCCATGCCTTCCAATTCCCGCCTGTCGTTCACGTCGCGATCATACGAGGCACGCGCCGAGCGCGACCCGCTGCTGGGCAGGCCGCGCGGCCACCTCCAGCGGGCGGGAAGGCGAGGTGCGCGGGCCCAGGAGATCTCCCCGCACTACGCAGTGCACACCGAACCGGACGCGAACGGGTACACGGTCGTACGTCTGACGCCGACGGGGAGCGACCCCGACGGCCGGGCGGCGATCGGCTTCACCAGCCGCATGCGTTTCGCCGCCCGCGACGAGCAGGAGGCACAGCGGTAACGCCCCTTCGACCAGCTGAGTACCACCCTGGTCCTCGAACCCTCACCTGGTGCTGGAGTCCAGGGACTTGTCCACGGCGCCTGCCGTGCTCCAGCCCGGACCACCTGCCCGCCCTGTGCAGTTGGAGTGCGGGACGAGCGGGCGATCGAAGCGGCTCAGGCCCGCGCGGAGACGATCAGCGTCCCGACCCTGCGCCGGCCGGCAGGCGCAGCCAGCACCCGGGCGCGCGCGTCGCCGAAGCCGTGCTCGACGAGCATCCGCTCCCACGCAGCGGACTCGTAGTCCCACCGCTTCACGACGAGCGGGTCCTCGTCGACACCGCGCGGGATGTACGACGCCTGGCAGCCGTAGCAGCCCTCGACCGCTGGCCGCTGGGAGAACACGAGCCGGCCGCCGGGCCGCAGTTGCTTGCGGACAGCGGGCAGCAGGCGGGCGGGATCGGTGAACCATACGGCCCCGTACACCGAGTAGACGGCGTCGAAGCCCTCCCGGTCACCGGCCAGGAAGCCCACGGCATCCGCCTGGTGCAGCTCCAGGCCCGCAGGCTCACCCCACCGGGCGCGTGCCGCGGCGAGCTGTTTGGGCGAGACATCCACGCCCACGGCCCGCATCCCGACCGCGGCAAGGTGAGCCGCGTTGCCGCCCTTGCCGCAGCCCAGGTCCAGGACGCGGGCCCGGGGGGCGAGATGAAGGAGTTCGACGCCGGGGCCGTGGTCCTCGTACTGGGTCCAGTTGAACCAGGTCGTCTCGCCGCGCGAGTTCACCCGCTTCCGCTCGGGCCGCTGCCCCGCGTAGGTGTCCCAGGCCATGACCGTCTCTGTCACGTGCTGCTCCGCTCATTGGGCCAGCCGCCCGGCTGTGACACCGGGCGGCTGGAGTCTTGCACCCTCGGCGGCTACTTCACTGCTTCTGGCCGCTGTTGGGGCTGTCGGTGCATCCGGCGTGGCACTGTGTGCACGCCGCCATGTCCGGCCACAGGTCCGGGTCGACCCTGTAGCCGGCGGCCGTGATGGCGGCGGACCGATTCACCCGGGCCGACGCGGCCCCGTGCTGCGCACACGACTCAGAACGAGTGCGCGGCCCGGCCGGGCGATGACGCTGCGCGGCGCAGCGCATCCCGTACCGAGCGCATTCGTGCGCAGCCCACCCCTGCGAACCTGGGCACTGCGCAGCGTCGGCGCAGGCCGAAGTGGCGCAGCCGATGGCCGGTGCCGGAGCAAACGGCCTGACGCATCTGCACACCGGATGTCCAGCCGCGCCTCGCACGACGCGAGGGCAGGCGCACGGTACCCACCTGTCGCCGACACCCGCCGTATCCGTCCCTTGGTCAGCCATCCGGTCGGGCCATGGTCAGTGTGACCAGGGGTTTCGTGTCGCGATCGTGTCCATGGTCAGGTCCCCATGGATAGCCTTCCGGTCGGGTGCCCCCGGTTGCCTCCGGTGCGTACGCCGGCGCCGAAACCGCGCCCGCGCATATCTTCACCACCGCGCACGACAACCGCCTCCGCAGACGGAGCGAGCGGGTGTGCGCAGCTGTTCGCGCCAGCGCGGCTGCGCAGCACCACCGACCGTGTACACAGTGCGCGGGCCCGGATTGCGCACCGCCTCGGCCGGCCGTCGACCTGCCCGAACCGGCGACGGTGCGCAACCAGCGCAGCAGGCCGTCCTGCGCAGTGCGCAGGTTTCGGCTGCGCAGTCGCTGGTGACGGCGGCCGCGCAGTGCGCAGACGACGGGGTGCGCCACCGTGCTCCTGGTGGCAGACTCCGCGCGGACCTGGCCCGAGCCGGCCGGGCCCAGGCGTTGCCGCAGGGCCGCGCGGCCCTGCGGCAACGCCTGGCCGGGCCGCGCGAGCCGGAGACCGCACCTGCGGCGGCTCCGTTCGCAGCACGATCCGAACAGGAGGAAGCCGAACCCATGCCGCCCGTGGCAGACCCGGCGGCTCACGGTCTCCGGGTGGCACGCATGCCCAGTTTGCCGAGCAGCCAGAAGGCGATCGCGGTGCCGGTGCCGTAGGCGACGTGCGCGCCGAAATCCCAGGCCACGGTCTTGGCGTCGTACTGCCAGATCGGCTTGTAGAGTCCGGCGATCGGCAAGGCGACGTAGCCGCCGGCGAACACTGCGGCACCGAACGGCACGCCGCACACGGGCGAGGCCCTGGGCAATGATCCGGCCACGATGCCGTAGCCCGCCCCGGCCACGGATCCGTATGCCCAGTGGGCAACGGTGCTCGAAAGCCAGGCGGAGCTGTCGGGAAGCCTGCGCTGGGTGAAGCCCTCGATCACCCGCTTCGCCACCTGCCCCGGGTCAGGGGCCTCCTCCCAGCTCTCGACCGGCGCGAATTCCCAGGCGAGCGGGGTGTCCGTCCCGCCCGCGCGACGGTACTTCAGGTAATGGACGGCATCCAGGCACACCGTTCCCACCGCCCCGGCCAGCAGGCCGCCCGCCACGGCCTCAAGAGGAGTCAGCGGATTCCATTGCGAGCCCATGACGCAATCTCCTCATTGCTCGGGGTCAGAAAAGAAGGTCGACGCTCTTCAGTGCCTGGACGGCGGTGGGGAGGCATGGAGCCCGCATCGAGTGTCCGGCGGTGCGGACGCGCGCGCACGAGGAGCGCGCCCAAAGGAGAAACGCGGCCCATGCGGCGGCGCGCAGTCCTGGGGGTGATCCGGTTCCCTGATCAGCGCCGCCGGACGCGGAGGCGCTCAGGCAGCAGGCGCCGTCGCCGACCCCCGCGCCGCGGTGAGGCGGTCGGGACCGGGTCCTTTCAACCGACAGGGGGGTGATCCGTCCATCACCGGCCACGAACCGTGGGCTGTTCCGTTGGGGTCCGGCAACGGACGGGGCCGCGTGGCCCGGTGCCTGTCGGACGGCCGCAACCGACCGCCAGGTCTTGGATATGCGCGAAGGCACGGTCCCTGCATGCGGCGGTACAGCATGATGAGACATGTGATGCGCGTCGGGGGACGGTACCGGAACAGACGGACACGCGTGCGGGTGTCGGTCGCCATGGGGGTAGCGGCCGGCTTCGCGGGGACCCTGTGGGCCCTCGTCCGTGGCGTGCTCTCCTTCGACCGCGCCTTGGCCGTACTCGGCATCCTCGCGACCGTGGTGGTCTGGCTCGTTCGATCGCCGAAGCCGGTAGAGGCTGATGACGCGGAACAGGCCGTCGTTCATGCGCGAACGCTCGCCCGCATCGTGGCCGAGGAAGAAGGTCTGATCCGCAGACAGCTTCTCGGCAACGACGTCCAGCCCGTCAACCTCCGCTTTCTCCTGCAACCAGCGCCCATCCGCAGCGCGGCAGCCCCGCCCGCCGGCCAGGCCCACGCCGGCGAGGAAATGCCGCTCCCGGACATCACGGCCTACTACCGTACGACCACGCCCTCTCGGCTGATCATCACCGGCCCGGCAGGCTCCGGGAAGACGACGCTCGCCCTTGAACTGCTCCTCGCCCTGATCGCCGGCCGAGAGGAGACGGATCCGGTCCCCATCCGTATCCCGATCATCGACTGGAACACCAGCGTGCCGCTGCGCAGCATGCTCATCCGGCGTCTCATCGACGCCTACAAGTGGCCCGGCGATTCGGCCGCGAACCTCGTGGAACACGGCATGGTGCTGCCGGTTCTCGACGGCCTGGACGAGATGGACGCCACGCGCCCCGACGGCACTCCCGGCCCCGCCGCGCTACGGATGCGCGCCGCGCTCGAGCAGCTCAACTCCTTCCCGGACCGAGACGGGCTTCGTCTGCACCCCTTCGTCCTGACCTGCCGTACCGCCCACTACGACGCGCTGCGCCGGACAGACACCCTCATCGACGCCGCCAGGATCTCCATCGCCCCTGTCGATGCGCCTACGGCCGCCGCCTATCTGGGGGCCCGGGCCCGGGACCCGCAGCGGTGGGAACCCCTCCTTCACCATCTGCGGACACAACCAGGCAGTCACCATTCCCGCCTCCTGTCCACGCCATGGCGGCTGTGCCTGGCCGCCACGGTCTACCACCGTCACGGCACCCCTGCCGAACTGCTCCACAGCGCGACCGAATCCGACCTCGACGCGTTCCTCCTGAGCCGCTACATCCCCGCCGCCACGCAGTCCGCAGGCCCGCACAGGTACAGCCCGGAGCAGATCCACCTCTGGCTCCACCATCTCGCCACCCATCTCACCCGCGACGACGGCACTCAGCCCTTCCGCAACCATCTCGTCCTGCAACTGCTGCGGCCTTCCCGCGGACGTACCTTCTTCCGTGCCGTCGACGCAGCCCTCTGCACGCTGCCCTTCGTGCTTCTCTATGCCATCGCCCAGGCGGCCGGAGCACCCTCGTCAGACATGGGCTTCGTCATCGGCGGAGGCGTCGTCAGCCTGCTGGCAGCCGTGACCGGTCGGCCCTCCTCCCCCACCCGCATCGACCTCGGCCAACTGGCAACGCTCGGGCGCAGGCAACTTGTGCCCGTCATCCTGGTCATCCTCATCGGCGGCCCGATCCTGGCCGCCACCAGCGGAACGGCCGGACACTCGGCTCACCATATGGGGCTGGTCCCGGGTTACATCTGCGCGCTTGCCTTCGCGGTGACGTACACCCTGACCCTCACGTTCACCATGAACACGCCCCGGGCGGTCAGAGGCCGCACGGTCATCCGCGACAACTGCCTCCTCGGGATCACAGCCGCGCTCGGCTGGGGCACGATGGTCGGGGTCGGCGTCGGCGGTACCGACGGGGTCCTCAGCGGCATCACATGCTCCCTCGCGGCGGCCCTCGGCGCGGGATTCCTCTTCGGCGCCACCGCCCGGCGCTATGCGGTGTTCCTGCTCTGCAACCGGCGTCTTCCCTTCCGGCTGGGCCGCTTCCTCGACTGGGCGTGCACCACCGGCCTCATGCGCCACAGCGGCCCGGCCTATCAGTTCCGCCACGGCGAGCTCCAGGCGTGGATCACCGCGCACCCCCGGCCCGCACCGCACAGGATGCCGGCCGGCCCAGTCCGCTGACGAGGCGACAGTCCGTCGTCCGAGGACGCAAAGCCGGCCACATCGTGGCCTTCACCGGCTTCGCCCGCGCCCTTCCGCCGCCCGGAGCCCGCACCCGCTTTCATCGTTCTTGAGCAGGTCAGCGGTGTGGACGGCGGCGTAGCGCCAACGGTTGAGGGCGTGTTTGAATACGTCGGCGTGGATGAGGTGCCTCACTCGTCGGCGCTTCCGGACCTTCCGCCGAGTGGCACAGCAGATCCCTGAAGCATCGAATGCTGCACATCCTCTGTTCACGAAGGGCTGCTCATCGCCGTGGATTCGTACGTCGATCGCGCCGCGAAGGCGTCAGATGCGGGCATACAGTGGTTACTGAGCCATCGCACCCCTGAAGGCAGCTACGCAATCCAAGGGTTGCTTCCCCATTACAAGACGCCGATGACGCTGGCCGCTGCCGGATTTCTCGGTGAGGCGCGCACCTCGTTCGCCTGGATCACCAGGCGATTCACGGGACCCGACTGGCACACCCGCGATCCACAGGACGCTGCCGCCGCACGTCGCCGATGTGATCTGTACGAAGATCTCTGGTTGGCCTGGGGCGCACAGAGCGCCGGGTTGCCGCGAGAGGCAGCAAACATCTACCACCTGTGCCGCGGCTTCCAGGATCCGGCAACGGGCGGTGTGAGGTCCCGAATCGGCGCCGACGGGGAAGAGTTCTACGATCTGCGGTCGACTGCCCTGGCGGGGCTCGTCGGTCTCAGTGTGGGGGACGACGAGGCCGTCGCCGGGGCGTTGGACTTCACCCGACGGCTCATGGCTGATCAGCCGGATCTTCCTCGCAACTTCTTTCTCGTGCGCGACAGCAAGGGACACCTGGTCACCTCGTTCGACGACGCGGAAGCGAGACTGTTCACTGTCGGCTTCGCCGAGCACCAAAGGGATCCCCTCTACTACGCGCTCGGCCTGGGCATGACGTTCCTGGCTGCCGCTCACGAGCGGGACGGCGCGCCCGAGTCCCTGAGCGGCGCGCTCGCGTACGCCGAGCAGTGCATGGCCCGGACCGACGCGATCCTCCGCCACCACTACACCGGCAAGATCGGTTGGGGCATGGCGAAGCTCTACCGCCTCACCCGGCGCCCCGAGCACCGGGCGGTGGCCGAGCAGGCGGCCGAGCACCTGCTGCGGACTCAACTCAGCTCGGGCGCCTGGTGGATCCCCACCCTCTACTCGGCTCCTGAGGAACAACCAAGGGCCGTCACACTCGACAGGACGGCGGAGCACGCCCTGTGGCTCCGCCTGTTCAGCGACACGATGCGAGCGGGGGACTGATCCTCCTTGAACCCCGTGGAACAGGGACGCGGCCCGCGCGCGCATCGGCGAACTCCCCCGCACCGCCGTGGTGTCCGCTGGTACGGGCCGCTCGACGACACCGAGGGGTTCGCCGAAGAAGGCCGCGGCCTGGTGGCCGCTCTCCGCGGGGCCGGGGCCGACGTGCACGCCACGAGCATCCCGCATCCGCGGACCTTCGATCGCATCCCGCTGATGACGGGCATCGAGGACGTCGAGGCGTCGCACCGCCCGGAGTCGGTCCACGTCTATCACCGATACTGGACCGCCCGTCCGCTACCGGGCCGTGGGCCCCGCATCTGGCGCAGTATGTTCGAGACGGACGCCGTACCTCGGGAATGGGTCGTGGCCGCCGAGGACTACGACCAGATCTGGGTGCCCACCGGCTTCAACGTGGAGACCTACGCCAACGCCGGCATCCCGAGGGAGAAGCTGGTGACCGTACCGTGCCCGCTTCCCGTCTGGTCGCCCCGGCTCCTGGCCAACCTGGACCGGCCCAGGACGCCTGGATCCGGGCCCTTCGCATTCCTCAGCGTCATGCGCTGGCACTTGCGGAAGGGCTGGGACGTCCTGGTCCGCGCGTTCGCCGCGGAGTTCCGGAATGATCACGACGTCCGTCTGGTGATCAAGGCTCGGCCGTTCGACCCGGCGGACCCCGACGGCCCGCACCGTGAACTGGCCCGGCTCTTCGCAGACAGGGGCGAAGCGGTGCCCGCCAACATCTCGCTGCGCACCGACGACATGTCCCATGCGGACCTGGCAGCACTCTACGGACGGGCGGATGCGTTCGTGCTGCCCTCCAGAGGAGAAGGATGGGGGCGCCCGTTCATCGAGGCGATGCTCAGCGGCCTGCCGACCATCGGACCTCGCTGGGGCGGCAATCTGGAGTTCATGAACGACGACAACAGCGTCCTGGTCGATGGCACCCTGGCACCGGTCCAGCAGCAGGCCGCGCGGGAGTGGCCGTACTTCACCGGACACCGGTGGTGGGAGGTGTCGGTCGACGCGCTCCGTCAAGCCATGCGCCGCACCGTCGAGACGTCCGAATGGGCCGCGACGCCGGGAACGACCTCGACAACCGCGGCGAATCGTCAGGAAGTCGCGAGAGGGCTGCTGGCCACGTACGCGCAGGAGGCGTTGGGGAAACGGATGCTGGGTCACCTCACGTCATCCGCGTGAGACCGACGCCAGACGGTCGCCATCCGGTCCGATATCCCCGTCCATCGCGCTCGCGCCGCCGCCGCGGAGTCGTACCATTCGACGGCCTCGAAATCCCCGAGATCGCCCCGTTCCGCCCACAGCGCGGAAACCGCCAGCCAGACGTGTCGGCGTTCGGAAGCATCGGGTTGCGCCGCAATGATGGCGTCCGCGGCGTCCGTCACCTTCTGCCGGTCCCCACGGGCCTGGGCGAAAAGGATCTCGATCATTCCTGTGTGGCCGATGGCGACCGGGTTGATGCCGTGGCTCCAGCAGGCCCGTAGGGAGGTGCCCGCGCGGAGCCAGTCCCCCTTCCAGGCCCAGGCGACCGCCGCGGCCAGGTCGCACTGCGCGACCCCGATGCGCTCGTCCAGGCTCTCGTTCATCTCACGGGCTTCCGGCAGCAACGCCAGAGCCCGGTCGGCGTCGTACCACGCGTACGCGATGGCCTGATGCCGCATGCCGCGCGCCACCCACACAGGTGCGCCGAGCCTTCGCGCCTCGTCGAGCGCGCGGGTGAACCATTCGGCGGCCGCCGGATGGTCGCCGCCCTGCAGGTGAATGTGTCCCAACAGGTCGCATCGGGCGGTCGACTGGTGCCCGTCGTCGGCCTCGTGCGGCGCGAGAGCCAGTGCCGTCGCCAGCCGACCGTTGCGCAGGGCATTGCCCGCGAGGCCGAGCGCGCCGTAATAGGCGAGCGGGGAATCAGCGTCGACAAGGCTCCGATAGGCGCGCTCGGCTCCGGGATAGTCGCCGGACACCTCCGCCGCCCGGGCGAACTGCGCCGCCACGTAACGGTCGTAGGGGTCATCGCCGAACGTGGTGCACTCCCGCAGCCCGGCATAGCGGGCCGGCTCGTCGTACGCAGTGGCGGCCAGCACCCGCGACGCCGACAGCAGGCGACCCAGCGGCGTACGAGACACCGACGCGGGAGGGGCCGGCATCGATTCGAAAGCCCGCGTGTAGCCGAACTCCGCCACCGCGAAGGCGAGTTCACCGAGGCGACCCGGCGCGTGCCGGTGTTCCAGCGCGGCGTTCCCGGCCAGCAGCACCGCCGCCACCATCCGCCGCACCTGCTCCTGATTCGGCTCCCGGGGGGCGTGGGGATCCGGCAGCGCCTGCCGGATCAGCCAGTCCGCAGCTCGCTCGGCATGCGCGCTGCGCTCCTCTCCGGTCCACGAGTCGTCCGTCAACTCGTCGTGCCGGATGACGGCCTGTCTGAGATTTTCGTGCAGCGAGTAGGGAAGCCAGGAATGGGGAGTGCGGATCACGAAGGAACGCTGCAGGAAGGCCTGCACATGAACGGCCCGTGTGCCGGGCAGCACCTCGGCCAGCAGTTCCGCGCTGAACGCCTTCAGCAGCGCGGCGCTCCGCAGGAGGTCACGCTCCTCGGAGGACAGGTCGCGGACGACGCGCAGGACGAGTTCCGGAAACGTCTCGGCGACCTGCTCGGCCGGCGGGGACGCCCCCTGCGCCAACAGCGTGCGGTACCAGGTGATCGAGAGTTCCAGGTGCAGCGGCAGGCCGTTGGATCCGTGGATGACGCGTTCCCTGACCGCAGGGGGCATGGCAGGGCGTCCCTCGACCTCGAGTGAGTTGCTGAGCAGTTCGTCGGCGGACCGGGCGTCGAGCCCACCGATGCGGAGCTGCCCGGCCCGCCCCGGCTGCAGATCCGGCCACCGGTCGGCACCACCGTAGGCGAGCCGCACCGCGCTGCGGTCGTCGTACCAGGTGACGGCGGCACGGCTGGCGAGGACGTAGGCGATGCCCGGCGTGAGATAGACCAGCCGGCAGACGAGGTCCTCCAACGAACCGCGGTCCACCCCTGCCCGTTGCACGCTCTCCAGAGTGTCGAGCAGGCAGAGCACCTGGACCCTGCGGCGCTCGGCGACGCGGTCCAGGTCGTAGCTCAGCAGGGCAGGCAGATAGCCGATGACCTTGTCCGGATCGGGCTCGTCGACAATGACCCGGAACGGAGGACAGTTCTCGCGGAGTTTCTTGAAGGTCCGTGACTGCTGTATGCGGCTGCGCAGCAACCCTGCCAGCTTGTACGTCGAGGACACCAGCCCCGTACCGCCCAGCACACCGTCGATGGTGGCAGCGACCTGATCGCTCAGCACGGCACGCTGGTCCTCGCCGAGGAAGTTCGCCCGGGAGATGAACCGGACCAGCGGAACACCGGGATGTTTGCGCGACCAGTAGTGCGCGAAGGCCATGTCGAACGCGGTCCACTGATCGGACAGGCCGGCCAGGGACGCCCGCACCTGCACGAGGACGACTTCGAAATCGTGCCGCATGTAATCACCGAAGTCGACGTAGGCCACGGCCTTCTTGACGTCGGGCTGGACGTCGGCGACGAACTCCTCGGCCACCTTTCGCAGCAGGGCACTCTTGCCGATACCACCCTGGCCACTCACCACGGTGGCGTTGACGGCGGGGCGTTGGAAGTCGTACTGCGTCCGCATCGGGCGTTCGACGGTCTCCCGTACGCGCTGCAGTATGGCGTGCCTCTCCACCACCCGGTCGGTGAACAAGGTGCGTCGGATCACGCGGTCGTCGCCCCGGCCCAGAAAGAAGTCGTCGATCGACACGCAGCCCCCAGCCCCCAGCCC
>NZ_LAVA02000047.1 GCF_000974985.2 Streptomyces mangrovisoli
CAGGTCCGGGTCCGGGGCCATGGCCGGGTCCGGGGCCAAGGCCCGCCCCCCGTTGGGCGGCGTCGGAGCGGCGGGCCGGTCCCGGTCGGTGGCGGCGTTCACCTCGCCGCGCCGATCGCCAGCGGCACCCCGCGCGGGATGCCGGTGCGCAGTTGCAGTGCCAGGGCCACGTCGCCGGCGTCGGGGCGGTCGTGGCCCGCGAGGTCGGCGACGGTCCACGCGACCCGGAGGACGCGGTCGAGGCCGCGGGCGGTGAGGACGCCGCGTTCGAGGCCTCGCTCGGCCTCGTCCATGGCGCCGGGGGCCGCGTGCCAGCGGCCGCGCAGCTCGCGGCCGGGGACCTCGCCGTTGGTGCGCCAGGGGGTGCCGGTGAGGCGGACGGCTGCACGTTCGCGGGCGGCCCGGACGCGGTCGGCGACGGTGGCGGAGGATTCGCCGCGTGCCCCGGGGCGGGTGAGTTCGGCGCGGGTGACGGGGTCGACCTCGACCCGCAGGTCGACCCGGTCGAGCAGGGGTCCGGAGAGCCGGGCCTGGTAGCGGCGGATCGACGAGGGCGGGCACTCGCACAGGGTGTCGCGCTGCGAGAAGCGTCCGCAGGGGCAGGGGTTGGCGGCGAGCACCATGAGGAAGCGGGCGGGGAAGCGCACCACGCCGGCGCTGCGGGCGATGACCACGTGCCCGGCCTCCAGGGGCTGGCGCAGGGCGTCGAGGGTGCGGCTGTGGAATTCGGGCGCTTCGTCCAGAAAGAGAATTCCGCGGTGGGCGAGGGAGACCGCGCCGGGGCGGGCGATCCCCTGGCCGCCGCCGACGAGCGACTGCATGGTGGCCGAGTGGTGCGGGGCGCAGTAGGGGGCGACGTCGATGAGAGGTTTGCCGGGTGGCAGCAGTCCGGCGACCGAGTGGACGGCCGTGACCTCCAGGGACTCCTGCCGGCCGAGCGGGGGCAGCACGGCGGGCAGCCGTTCGGCGAGCATGGTCTTGCCCGCGCCGGGCGGTCCTTCCAGGAAGAGGTGGTGGTGGCCGGCGGCGGCCACTTCCACGGCGGTGCGGGCGGAGTTCTGGCCGACGACGTCGGCGAGGTCGTGGCCCGGTTCGTGCGCGGTGTCGCCGAGGGTGTGGATGCCGGCGGCGGCTCCGGTGCCGGGCAGGCGCAGGCCCGCGAGGAGGGGGTCGGGGCGCCCCTGCTCGTCGGGGTCCTCCTCGGGTACGGGTTCGTCGGCGAGGACGGCGATCAGCTGGCGCAGGCTGCGGACGCCGAGCACGGACACGCCGGGGACGAGCGCGGCCTCGGCGGCGGCGCACTCGGGGACGACGACCTGTTCGTAGCCGGCGTCCGCGGCGGCGAGCACGGCGGGCAGGATGCCCCGGACCGGGCGGACGCGGCCGTCGAGGCCGAGTTCGCCGATCATGACGATGTCGGCGAGGACCCGCGGGTCGATGCGTTCGGCGGCGCCGAGGACGGCGCAGGCGACGGCCAGGTCGAATCCGCTGCCGGCCTTGGGCACCGAGGCCGGGCTCAGCCCGACGGTGAGTTTGCGCTGGGGCCATTCGGCGCCGGAGTTGACCACGGCGGCCCGGACACGGTCGCGGCTCTCCGTCAGGCTCTTGTCGGGCAGCCCCACCAGGGTGAAGGCGGCGACGCCGGGTTCGAGGTCGGCCTGGACCTCGACGACGACTCCCTCGACGCCCACCAGGGCGACCGCGCAGGTACGTGCGAACGCCATCTCAGGCCACCCCCCGGACGTGTTCGACCAGGGGCGCGCCGCGGTCGCGGAGCAGGACGCCGACCAGGTCGATGCGCACACCGCCCGGTGGTGCGCCGCCGTGGGCGTGGGTGAAGCGGGCGGCGAGTCCGAGGAGCCGGCGTGCCTTGCGTGGCGTCACGGCCGCCATGGGATGTTCGTAGCCGCCGGCCCGGCGGGTCTTGACCTCGCAGACGACCAGTACGTCGCCCTCGCGGGCCACGATGTCGATCTCGCCCTCGCGTCCGCAGCGCCAGTTGCGCTCCAGGATCGTGAGTCCGGCCTCCGCCAGCCGTCGGGCGGCCAGGTCCTCGCCGTATTTGCCGGTCGCGTGTCGTGCGTTCATGTCGGCACCACCTCCGGCGCCCACGGTCACGCATTCCACGGAGCCGAGTGGATCTTGGTGGATCACCCGGCGACTGTGGAAAACTCCGCCACCCGTTCGGGGTGGCTCACCCGCCCGGAAGCTCCAGGTCGCTCTTGTTGAGCTCCTCGATGTTCACGTCCTTGAATGTCAGGACGCGGACCTGCTTCACGAAGCGGGCCGGCCGGTACATGTCCCACACCCACGCGTCGGCCATCGACACCTCGAAGAACACCTCACCCTGGACGGAGTGCACCTGCATCTCGTAGTCGTTGGTGAGGTAGAAGCGCCGCTCGGTCTCGATCACGTATTTGAACAGTCCGACGACATCGCGGTACTCCCGGTAGAGCTTCAGCTCCATCTCGGTCTCGTACTTCTCGAGGTCCTCGGCGCTCATGGCATGTTCCCCTTCAGCCGTGCGATCCCACCATTGTGCGCCAGTCCCAGGGGCCCTCAGACGATTTCCGCGTCAAGGGTCAGGGGAGCGGCGGGGGGACCTTCGTCGAGCAGCCTGCGCAGCAGCCCGGCGAGTCTGGTCGGATACACCGTCTCATGTGCCTGGGTGAGTTCCCGGCACGTCCACCAGCGTGCTCCGGCGACACTGCGCCGCTCCAGCTCGGTCAGGGCCGTGGGGGCCGTCGCGGTCTGGGTCGTACGGCCCAGGTAGTACCACTCGTCCTGGTCCCAGCGGCGGCCGGCGAACGGGAAGGAGCACCTGCGCCGCCACAGCACCGGGCCGAGTTCGACCTGGGTGATGCCGGTCTCCTCGGCGAGTTCCCGGATCGCGGCCTGTTCTCGGGTCTCGTCTCCCTCGAGGCCTCCGCCGGGCGTGAACCACCAGTCGTCGGACGGGTCGTCCGGCTGGTGGCCGTGCAGCAGCAGGATGCGGTCGTCGGGGTCGAGCAGCACGACCCGGGCCACCTTGCGCAGCCCGCCGCCCTCGCCGATGCCGTCCTCGCGCTCCACGACACCGTCCTCGACGCCGCCGCCCGCCCCCTTCACGACAGCGCCCTCACCGGTACCGGCCTCGCCGGCACCTCCGTCGCCCGTGCAGGCCGCCTCAGCGGGCACTCGCGGGCTCCGTTGCGGTGCGGCCGCGGGAGCGGCCGAAGAGTTTGGCGACAGGGCCGTAGGCGGCACCGCCCAGGACCAGGGCCGCGCCGATGACGATCATGCCCTCGATCGTGCGCAGCGGGCCGGGCGTGGAGAGCGGGCCGAGTTCCTCGAAACCGGTGGGGCGCTGGAGCAGGCCCTTCATGGGCCAGATCACCGCGTCGACCCGTGCGACCACGGCGCTGCGCGCCACGGTGCCCGAGGCGGCGTCCGTGAGGTGGGCGGTGGAGTCCAGGGAGCCCTGGCGCTCGTCGCCGAGGAGGAAGAGGCGGCCCTTGGGCACGGTGACGGTGCCGAAGTCGGTGATCTCGGCCAGGCTGCCCTTGGGCAGGTAGGGCTCGTCGATCTGCTTGCCGTTGACGGTGAGCTTGCCGTTGGTGCAGCAGGAGACGGTGTCGCCGCCGACCGCGACGACCCGCTTGACCACGGCGGAGCCCTTCACCCAGCTGGTGTCGTTGAAGACCACCACGTCGCCGCGGCGCACCTCGCTGCCGTCGACGCGCTGCCCCAGCACCCGGTCGCCGACGCCGATCGTCGGGGACATGGAACTGGTCGGCACGGTGTACGGCCGGTAGACGACCGCTCCCCAGACGAATCCGCCGAGGAAAAGGATCAGGCCCAGCGCGATCACCAGACCGGAGACGCGGTCTCCGGTCCTGCTGCCCGCCGGGCCGTTGCCCGTGCCGCCGCTGCTGCTGCGCGGGGCCGTACGCGTCGTGCTCTGACCACCCATGGGTCCGCACCCTACCCGGCGGTACCGGGCAGGGGCAGCCCCTCCCGAGGGAGCCTGCTCACAAGCCCCACACGGCTTTACGAGATCTTGGCGGGCTCCTCGGCCCCGGTGCGGACGACGATGCTCCGCCGCCGGCGCCACAGCGCGAGCGGTACGACGCCGACGAGCGCGATGCCCTCCGGAGCGACGGTCAGGGCGGCCGAGGCGGCGGACTGCTTGTCGATGCCGGGGGTGTCGAAGGCGTCCGGGATCGGCAGGGTGCCCCATCGGTTGATCGGCCACGCCTTGACGATGGCGCGTCCGACGACCTTGTCGACCGGGACCATGCCGTGGTTCTTGTCGTTCTGGTTGTACCGGGAGTCGCGGGAGTTCTGCCGGTGGTCGCCCATGACCCAGATGTAGCCCTTGGGGACCTTCACGGTGAACTGGCCGCCCTGGTCGTCCTGGCTGCACGGGGTGTTGCCCGCGTAGACGTAGTCCGTCTCGTTGAGCGCCTTGCCGTTGACCATCAGCGGGCCGGTGCCCTTGCAGGACACGGTGTCGCCGCCGACGCCGATCACGCGCTTGATGAGGTCCTTCTCCTCGGCGGACGGCATCAGGCCGATCCAGCTGAGCACCTTCTGCAGCGCGTTGGGCGTGGCCGTGGGCTCGCCGGCCAGCCAGTCGTCCGGGTCGTGGAAGACGACGACCTCGCCGCGCTCCGGCTTGGAGCCGAACCACGGGGTGAGCTTGTCGACCAGGACGCGGTCGCCCTGCTGGAGGGTGTTCTGCATCGAGTCCGACGGGATCGAGAACGCCTGCACCAGGAACGTCTTGATCAGCAGTGCGAGGACCAGCGCGATGCCGATGAGGATCGGCAGTTCCTTCCAGAACGACCGCGGCTTCTTCGGCTGTGCGGCCGCACCGCCCGATCCGGAGCCGCCCCCGGCGCGGTTTCGTTCGTCCGTCACGGGCCCGTCCTCGATCTCCTGCGCGTCACTCCCGGAGGACACGGCGCCACCCGCGGCGGGGTCGGCCTCGTCCACGGGGCGCCCGTGGTGCTCCTCGCCGTCGTGTCCGGACCGTGCGCCAACCGCCACATCCCCCACGCCAACTCCTTACTCCGTGCCGCCGCCTGCCCCACACGCGGTGCAGGCCCACCACTCCCATAACGAGCGGGAGTTCCGCAGGGGTCGGGAGTTGGACCGTTCCGTTCGGAACGCTGGAAGCAACACTATGCGACACGCGGGGAGAGGCGGTCGCCCCCGACACCGAGTCGGAGACGCTTGCGAAGGTTTTAGGTTCCTTGAGGCTGGTCCAGTGGCCGAGCGGCCATCCGATGACCATGGCGCGGCCCACGACGGAGCTGAGCGCCACCGTGCCGCCGTAGGACGTGTCCTGGTGGAAACGGGAGTCCGCGGAGTTGGCGCGGTGATCCCCCATCACCCACAGCCGCCCCTGGGGGACGGTGATGTCGAACGCCTGCTGGGAGGGCGCGTTGCCCGGGTACAGGTAGTCGCCCTCGGTCAGCGGTACGCCGTTGACGGTGACCCGGCCCTGGGTGTCGCAGCACTTGACGTGGTCGCCGCCGACGCCGATGACCCGCTTGATCAGGTCCTTCTCGTTGTCGGACGGCAGCAGGCCGATGAACTGGAGCCCTTCCTTGACCTGCTTGACCCCGACCGGGTCGTTCTTCTTGGTGGTCTGCTCGTCGGCCAGCCAGCCGCCGGGGTCGTGGAAGACCACGACGTCGCCGCGCTTGGGCTCGGAGCCGAACCACGGCGTGAACTTGTCGACCAGGACGCGGTCGCCGATCCGGATCGTCTGCTCCATGGAGCCGGACGGGATCACGAACGCCTGCACGAGGAAGGTCTTGAGGACGAGCGCTATCAGCACGGCGACGCCGACCAGCAGCGGTATCTCGCGGACCGCGCCGCGCCTGCGTTTGCGCTTGACCTTGCGCTGGAGCTTGCGCCGCTCCGCGCGGGAGCGGCCGCTCGGTCCCGCGGGACCGGAGCCCGTGCCCGAGGCCCGGCGGGCGCCGGTGGGCAGCAGGTTCTCGGTGCCGAAGGGGCTCGCCGGAGCGGCCGTACGGCGGTCTCTGCCGCGGCTACCCACGGGCACCGTCCGCGGCGGGTACGCGGTCGTAGGCCGCGGGGCGCCGGATGCGGGTCCAGTGACCGGCGGGCCAGGCGATCCAGTCGGCGCGTCCGATCACGCGTCCGACCGGGACCATCCCGCCGCCCGCGGAGCCCAGGTGGTCCCGGGAGTCGGCGGAGTCGGCGCGGTGGTCGCCCAGGAGGAAGAGGGTGCCGTCGGGCACGACGACGTCGAAAGGCACCGTGGACGGGCTGTCCCCGGGATACAGGAACGCCGTCTCGTCGACCGGCCGGCCGTTCACCTCGATCCTCCCCTTCTTGTCGCAGCAGACGACGTGATCGCCGCCCACACCGACAACGCGCTTGATGTAGTCACCGTGCCCGAAGTACTCGTCGCCGTCGAACACGACGACGTCCCCGCGGCGCGGCTGGGCACCGAAACGGTACGCCAACTTATCTACGAGAACGCGGTCCCCGATCCTCAATCCCTGTTCCATGGATCCGCTCGGAATCTGGAACGGTTGCACCACGAAAGTGTTGAGGAGCAGCAAAAACACCAGGCAGACGAGGAGGGTGAGGGTGATGCGGCCGCCCGGTACCCAGGCGGCGAGCCGGGCCTCGACGGTCCGGGCCGTCAACGCGAAACGCGACCGTTCCTCCCCCCTGGGCGTGTCCGGGGAGTCCCCGGAGACGGAAGGGCGGGAGGAGCGGTCGCGCTCCGTGTGCTGTGCTTCGGTGTCCATCGGGGCCAGATGTTATCCGGCCCCGATGAGAACTCCGCAGCGAGCTCAGTTGTCGCGCTTCTCCTTGATCTTCGCGGCCTTGCCGCGGAGCTCACGGAGGTAGTACAGCTTGGCGCGACGGACGTCACCGCGGGTGACGAGCTCGATCTTCTCGACGATCGGGGTGTGCACCGGGAAGGTGCGCTCCACGCCCACGGAGAAGGACACCTTGCGGACCGTGAAGGTCTCGCGGACGCCGGAACCCTGGCGGCGGATCACCACGCCCTTGAACTGCTGCACACGGGAGCGGTTGCCCTCGATGACGCGCACGTGGACGTTGACGGTGTCACCCGGGCGGAAGGCCGGGATGTCGCTGCGCAGCGACGCGGAGTCGACGGTGTCGAGCAGGTGAGCCATTTCTTCTGCTTTCTTCGCTGATGCCACAGGTCATCAACGGTTCTCGGTGGTGAGTCGATGGAGCTGTGTGCGGGTCGGGACGGGCGTCGTGTCCCCCTGCGGCAGGGGCGCACGCCGGACGGCGCACAACAGCGGTCTATTGTTCCACGGCGTCCGGCCTGCGCCAAAATCGGCCGTAGGGCTCGCCCGCGGGATCCGGGGCCCAGCCGAGGATGAACAGCGTCTCGCGGTCCTTCTTGTCGAAGGCCCGGGGGTCGCAGCGTTCGATGAGGTCGGGGCGGTGCGCGGCGGTCCGCTTCAGCGCCTCGTCGCGGCGCCAGCGGGCGATCCTGCCGTGGTGGCCGCTGAGCAGGACGTCGGGGATGTCCCGGCCGCGCCACTCGGGGGGCTTGGTGTAGACGGGGCCCTCCAGCAGGCCGGCCATGGCGCCGGGGGCGAAGGAGTCGTCGCGGTGGGACTCGGCGTTGCCGAGGACGCCGGGCAGCAGCCGGGCGACGGCCTCGGTGATGACGAGTACGGCCGCCTCGCCGCCGGCGAGGACGTAGTCGCCGATGGAGACCTCCAGGACGTCGACGCGGGTGGCGTACTCGTCCATGACGCGGCGGTCGATGCCCTCGTAGCGGGCGGGGGTGAAGATCAGCCAGGGGCGCTCGGACAGCTCGACGGCGAGTTCCTGGGTGAAGGGGCGCCCGCTGGGAGTGGGCACGACGAGGGTCGGCGCGTGCGCGCCGGACTCGTAGCCGTCGGCCAGCACGGTGTCCAGGGCGTCGCCCCAGGGGCCGGTCTTCATGACCATGCCGGGGCCGCCGCCGTAGGGCGTGTCGTCGACGGTGTTGTGCCGGTCGTACGTCCACTCGCGCAGGTCGTGGACGTGCACGCCGAGCTGTCCGCGGGCGCGGGCCTTGCCGACGAGGGAGACGTTCAGCGGTTCGAGGTACTCGGGGAAGATCGTGACGACGTCGAGCCGCATCACGCCTCGCCCTCGCCCTCGTCCTCGTCCTCCGCGGTCTCCGCGGTCTCCGCGCTCTCCTCGGCCTCCGCGTCCCGGCTGGAGGCGACCTCCGCCCGGTCGTCGATCAGGCCGGGCGGGGGCGTGATGACGGCCCGCTGCTGCTCCAGGTCGATCTCGGCGACGATCTCCTCGACGAACGGGATCAGCACCTCGCTGCCGTCGGGGCGCTCGACGATGAACAGGTCCTGCGAGGGCAGGTGGGAGATCTCGGTGATCCGGCCGACCTCCTCGCCGTCCGCGGTCACCACGTCGAGGTCCATGAGCTGATGGTCGTAGTACTCGTCCTCGCCCTCGGGCATTTCCTCGGGGTCGACGTCGGCGATGAGCAGGATGTTGCGCAGCGCCTCGGCGCCGGTGCGGTCGGCGACACCCTCGAACCGCAGGAGGAGGCGGCCGCTGTGGACGCGGCCGGTCGCGATGGTGAGCGGTCCCGCGGCGGCGGGATCGGTGGCGAGTACGGCGCCCGGCCCGAGCCTGAGTTCCGGCTCGTCGGTGCGGACCTCGACGGTGACCTCGCCCTTGATCCCATGGGCACGGCCGATCCGTGCGACTACCAGCTGCACGAGTCCAATTCTCCTGTCGTACGAGGACTACGACGACAAGGGCCGGGGAAGGCCGAAATGGCCCTCCCCGGCCCCGGCCGGTGTGCGGTGAAGCGTCAGCGGACGTGGTCCACGTCGACGAGGTCGACGCGGACTCCGCGGCCGCCGATGGCGCCCACGACGGTGCGCAGAGCGCGCGCGGTGCGGCCGTTGCGGCCGATCACCTTGCCGAGGTCGTCCGGGTGGACCCGGACCTCGAGCACGCTCCCGCGGCGCAGGTTGCGCGAGGCGACCTGCACATCGTCGGGGTTGTCGACGATGCCCTTCACGAGGTGCTCAAGCGCCTCTTCGAGCATGTGGCTCAGGCCTCGGTCGACTCGGACTCGGCCGCGGCCTCGTCCTTCTTCTCAGCCTTCTTCTTCTGGGTGATGGCCTCACCCTTGCCCTCGTCGTCGCCACCGAGGGCGTCGAACGACGGGCGGGCGGCCTTCTCCGCCGGCTGGAGCAGCGGCGCAGGGGCGGGCTCGCCCTTGAACTTCTGCCAGTCGCCGGTCTTCTTCAGGATGGCGAGCACGGGCTCGGTCGGCTGGGCGCCGACGCCGAGCCAGTAAGCGGCGCGCTCGGCGTCGACCTCGATGCGCGAGGGGTTCTGCACCGGGTGGTACAGACCGATCTCCTCGATGGCCCGGCCGTCACGGCGGGTACGGGAGTCGGCGACGACGATGCGGTAGTGAGGCGAACGGATCTTGCCCAGACGCTTCAGCTTGATCTTGACTGCCACGGGAGTGGATTCTCCTGGTTTGACGAGGGTGGGTCACCGCGAGAGCCCGCGTGGGGTTGCGGTACCCGAGTGGCCCGATGGACGCGTCAGCCGGAGGAGAGAGGGTTCCTGTGCGGCTGTCGAGTACAGCTGACCATTGTGCCATACCCGGCGGACCGCCCGAACCTGCGGGCCCCCGGCCCCTCCGAGGACCCGTCCGAGGCACGCCCGAGGGCCCGTCCGAGGGCCCTCCCGAGGATCCATCCGAGGGCACGCCTGTGAGGCACCCGGCACCCGGGTGCCTCCCCCGGCCCGCTCCCGCCCGGCACCCACGAGATGCCGGCGATGGCGTCAGGTCAGGCCGCGCCCACGACGTCGGGGATGCGGAACGGCTTCCCGCACCCCCCGCACACGATCGGCGCCTGCGCGAGGACCGACGGCACCACCCGCACATTGCGCCCGCAGTCGCAGACCGCCTTGACCCGCACGCCGCCACCGGACGAGCCGTGGCGGGCGGCCGGTCCGCGGAACGTGCGCGAGGTGTCCGCGGAGGTGGCGGCCGTGTGGGCCTTCAGTGCGCGCTGGAGCCGCTCGATGGTCGGCCGGTAGCGCCGCTTGGCCTCCGGGTTCAGGGTGACCAGCGAGAAACCGCTGCTGGGGTGGGGCTCGTCGGGGTGGTCCAGACCGAGTTCCTCGGCGATCGCGAGGAACCGGCGGTTGTGGTACCGGCCGGCGCGGGAGGTGTCGCGTACGCCACGGGACGCGGCGATGCCATGGACTGCCTCATGGAGCAGTCGCTCGAAGGAGAGCTCGTGACCGCAGGCGGACGACGACTCCCCGATCAGGGACTCTGGCGCGGCAAGGTCAGGCAGCTCGGGGTGGTACCGCTGGATGTCGGCCCACGCCTGCGCCAGCTCTGCGGCGAGTACAGGTGGTGTCTGTGTCGTGCTCACGTAATGACAACGAGCCTGAGTGCCCCAGTGTTCCGATTCCGGGGCATCCCAAATAATTTGCACGTACCCGTCAGTTGCCGCTGATGCGTCCTGACGAGCACGGGTGCGCTGATCTGCGGAGAAGCCTCACAGCTCGTACCAAGGTGGTGCGTAGCCGACGTACGCTCCCCCGTCTCACGCCCCCGGCGCCGGGCGCGTAGGCCGGGCCGCGCGCCGTGGGACATGAGGCGCTCCGTCACGCAAGAGACGTTTCGGCCGCGCTCGCGCCGAACACTCTGTCTCAATAAGCGCGCGCGACGACCGCGACGTTACCCGGGGCGTCCTCGTCGTCCGGCACCGACCCGTCCGCGGCGACCAGACAGCGTACGGTCACCGCGTGCTCGGCCAGCGCCGCCTCCCCCTCCGCGCCCAGGACCTCCCAGGGGATGCGCGCCCAGCCGGCCCCCGTCGTGGCCGCCTCGACGGCCTCGGCGACCGTCGCCACCTCCGCCGTACGCGCGAGCCTGCGCTCCCGGGACTGCGCCAGGAGCAGCGCCTGGTCCTCCTCCAGAACGGCCGGGACGACGGCGGCCACCGCGTCGAGCGCCACCGGCGCCTTGCCCCCGGCGATCCGCCGGACCAAGGTCGCCGTGCCGTTCTCCAGGTCGCGCGGCCCGACCTCGACACGGACCGGCACGCCCTTGAGCTCCCAGTCGACGGCGCGGCGCCCGAACGGGACGTCCACCCGGTCGTCGACCCGGACCCGGACACCGGCCTCGCGCAGCCGCGCGCCGATCTCGCGGACCTTGGCCAGAACCCTCTCGTCGTCCTTCACGGCGAGCACCACGGCCTGGATCTGCGCGAGCCGCGGCGGGACACGCAGGCCGTCGTCGTCGCCGTGCATCATCACCAGCGCGCCGATCATGCGGGTGGTCGAGCCCCAGGAGGTCTGCCAGACCAGTTCCTGCCGGCCCTCCCTGGAGAGGTAGGAGGTGTTGAAGGCGCGCGCGAAGTTCTGCCCCAGCTCATGGCTGGTCGCCATCTGCAGCGCCTTGCCGTCGCCCATCATCCCCTCCAGGGTGAGGGTGTTGACGGCGCCCGCGAACCGCTCCTTGGCGGTCTTGCGGCCGGGGACCACGTCCATGGCGAGGACGTTCACCATGAAGTCCTCGTAGACCCGCCGGTGGATGTGCGCGGCGAAGTCGCGGGCCTCCGCGGCGGTCGCGTGCGCGGTGTGCCCCTCCTGCCACAGGAACTCCGAGGTGCGCAGGAACAGCCGGGGGCGCAGCTCCCAGCGCACCACGTTCGCCCACTGGTTGATCAGCAGCGGCAGATCCCGGTAGCTCTGCACCCACTTCGCGAAGTAGTCGTTGACGATCATCTCGGAGGTGGGGCGGACGACCGCGGGCTCCTCCAGCTCCTTGCCGCCGCCGTGCGTGACGACGGCGAGCTCCGGCGCGAACCCCTCGACGTGGTCGGCCTCCCTGGTGAGGTACGACTGCGGGATCAGCAGCGGGAAGTACGCGTTCTCGGTGCCCGTCTCCTTGATCCGGGCGTCCATCTCCGCCTGCATCCGCTCCCACAGCCCGTAGCCGTACGGCCTGATGACCATGGAGCCGCGCACCGGACCGTTGTCGGCCAGCTCCGCCTTGGTGATCAGATCCTGGTACCAGCGGGGGAAGTCGTCCGCCCGTGGGGTGAGAACCGGTGCCTTCGCCATGGCGTGATCGTACGGTCCCAGGTTGCCGTCATGTGAAATCTCGCCACTCGCACAGTCATCCCACAAGCGGGGGCCACAGAGCACTGGACGACCGCCCGAAGGGGGAGTTACCTGGCATACGGGGGAAGCACGGGGGAGTGCGAGCGCACGTCACGGGGGCCACGGAAACGAGCACGGCAGCGAACTCTCGGCGGATTGGGGCGCTTATCCATGACACCTACGCTCGTGCGGCACGACCTGCCCCACCCGGGCCCAGGGCTCCGGGTGGACCTGAGTGCACGCGCGCGTGACTGGTCAGAGATCCAGGAGCGGATGCTCGTCCCGCTCTACGACACCGTCCACGAACGGCTTGAAGTGGGCCGCGGCACGCGCCTGCTGGGCCTCGGCTGCGGCTCGGGGCTCGCCCTGCTGATGGCCGCGTCGAGAGGCGCCACGGTCACCGGAGTCGACCACTCCCCCGAACGGCTCGCCCTCGCCCGGACGCGCCTGGCACCGGATTCCTGGGGCACGCGGACGCGGGCCGGCTCCCGCGTCGTCGAAGGGTCGCCCCGGGACGCGGCCGGCGCGGAGACGCCCGCGTACAACCTGGTGACCGCCTTCGAACCGATCGGCTGCCTCGCGGGCGACTCGGAAGGGCTCGGTGAACTCCTCGCCGAGGCGACCCCGCTGGCCGCGCGCGGCGCGCCGGTGGTACTGGCCGGCTGGGGCCCGCCGGAGCGGTGCGCCACCTCGACGGTGCTGCGGGTGGCCACCCGGCTGGCCGATCCGCTGCGCAGCACGGGCAGTTGGCGGCCCTCCCTGCGCGACGACCTGGAGGAGGTGGCCCACCGGGCGGGGCTCAGGCCGGACGGCTCGGGCCGGGTGGCCTGCCCGTTCGGGTACGCCGACGCCGACAGCGCGGTCCGCGGGCTGCTGTCGACCGGCCTGTTCGACGCGGCCGTCGCCGCGACCGACCAGGCGCAGGTCGACAAGGAACTGGCGGAGGCGCTGCACCCGTACGTCCGACGGGACGGCACGGTGTGGATGCCGAACGTGTTCCGCTACCTGATCGCCCGGGTGCCGTAGCGGCGACCGCGCGGGCGCCGTGACGGTGATCGCCCGGTTGCCCTTGCGGTGACCGCCCGGTGCCGTGGCGGGCGCGTCCGCGCCGGGCTCCCCCGCCGGTGCGCGTCCGGGTCAGGCCTTCGGGTCCTTCGCCAGGCGGGTGATGCCCGCGATGCGGTACGCGTCGGCCTCCTCCAGCGTCTCGTGCTCCAGGAGGGCCTCGGCGAGCGCGTCCAGCCGGCCGCGGTGCTCCTCCAGCTTGCGGCACGCCTCCTCGTAGCAGCCGTCGACGATGCGGCGCATCTCCGCGTCGATCACGTCGAGGGTCTGCGGGGCGGCGGCGAGACCGTACGCCTGCTGGGCGTCGCCCGGCAGCGCGGACAGCCGGCCGACGCGCTCGCTCATGCCCCAGCGGGCGACCATCCCGCGGGCGATGTTCGTGACCTGTTCGAGGTCGTTCTCCGCACCGGTGGTGACGACGCCGTAGACCACCTGCTCCGCGGCCATGCCGCCGAGGGCGCCGATGATGCGGCCGCGCAGATAGCCCTCGGAGAGCGCGTACCGCTCGACCTCGGGCGTCGACATGGTGACGCCGAGGGCACGGCCGCGGGGCACGATGGTGACCTTGCGGACCGGGTCGGCACCGGGCTGGAGCATGCCCAGGAGGGCGTGGCCGCTCTCGTGGTACGCGGTGCGCCTGCGGTCCTCCTCCGGCATGATCAAGCTGCGTTCGGCGCCGAGTTGGACCTTCTCCAGCGCCTCGGAGAGATTCGGCTGGGTGACCTTGTCCTGCTTGCGGCGCACGGCCAGCAGCGCCGCCTCGTTGGCGAGGTTGGCGAGATCCGCGCCCGTCATGCCCGGCGTGGTGCGGGCGAGCTGGGCCAGGTCCACGTCGTCGGCGAGCGGGATCTCGCGGGTGTGGATGCGCAGGATCGCCTCGCGGCCGCCGCGGTCGGGCGGGGAGACGGTGACGACGCGGTCGAAACGGCCCGGCCGGGTCAGCGCGGCGTCGAGGATGTCGGCGCGGTTGGTCGCGGCGATGACGACGACACCCTCCGATCCGGAGAAGCCGTCCATCTCGGTGAGGATCTGGTTCAGCGTCTGCTCGCGCTCGTCGTGGCCGCTGACCGAGGCGCCGCCGCTGCGCTGCCGGCCGATGGTGTCGATCTCGTCGATGAAGATGATCGACGGCGCCACCTTGCGGGCCTCCGCGAACAGTTCACGCACCCGGGAGGCGCCGACGCCGACGATCATCTCGATGAACTCGGAGGCGGAGGCGGAGAAGAACGGCACGCCCGCCTCGCCCGCGACCGCGCGCGCGAGCAGCGTCTTGCCCGTGCCGGGCGGGCCGGCGAGCAGCACGCCGCGGGGCATCTTCGCGCCCATCCTGCGGTAGGCGTCGGGGTGTTCGAGGAAGTCGACGACGTCGTCCAGCTCGCCCTTGACCTCGTCGATGCCGGCGACGTCCGCGAACGTCGTGCGCTGGGTGCCCGGCCGCAGCTCGACGGGTTTCGGCGGCGCCTTGCGGCCGAGCATCCCGCCCGCGCCGCCCATGCCGCCGCCGAACCGGCGCACGAAGAACACCCACACGCCCACCAGCAGCACGATCGGCACCAGCGAGATCAGCAGGTTGGACAGGACGCTGCGCTGCTGCACGACCGGGCGGGCGGTCACCGTGACGTCGTGGCTGCTGAGGTTCTTCCACAGGTCGTCGTCGGCGAACGCGGGGCGCTGGGTGCGGAACTTGGTGTACGTGCCGCCGCCGTCGGGGTTCTTCTCCGAGGACTTGAGCTGGCCCTGGATGGCGTCGCCCTTGGAGTAGATCTTCTTGACGTTGCCGTCGGAGACCTGCTTGCTGAACTCCGTGTAGGAGATGGTCGGCTCGTTGCCGGCGCCGAGGTAGTTCAGGCCTATGTAGGCGAGGAAGAAGACCACGACCGCGGTGACGACCAGGCCCCACCACTTGCCGGGCATCCGCCGGCCGTCGCGCCGTCGGGGCGAGTCGTCCGGAGTACCTTCGGTCCGCCACGGCTGGTCGGGGTTCTTGCGCGGCGGCGCGGCGTTGCTCATATATGGACGTTACGGCACCGAGCGGACCTCGGCACTTGCAGGGGGCGGCGGCCCGGGGCCGGGGCCGGAACACGCGGAGGGCGTCCGCCCCGGTCGGGGAGGACGCCCTCCGTCTGGTCCTTGGGGCCGCTCAGCCCATGAACTTCTTGAACTCGTCCGGCAGCTCGAAGTCCTGGGCGCCCTGCTGCGGCAGGCCGAAGGCGCCGCCCTGCGCGGCCGCGGCGCGGCGGGCGGCCTCCTCCTGCTCCTGCTGCTTGCGCTTCATCGGGTTGCCGGAGCGCTGCTTGCCCTTGGCCTGCTTGGGCTGCTTCTTGACGCGGCCGGCGCCGCCGCCCATGCCCGGGATGCCGGGCATGCCGGGCATCCCGCCGCCCTGGGCCATGCGGGACATCATCTTGCGGGCCTCGAAGAACCGCTCGACGAGGTTCTTCACGGCGCTGACCTCGACACCGGAACCCTTGGCGATACGGGCGCGGCGCGAGCCGTTGATGATCGTCGGCTCCTGGCGCTCGGCCGGGGTCATCGACTTGATGATCGCCGCCGTGCGGTCGACGTCGCGCTCGTCGAGGTTGTTGATCTGGTCCTTGATCTGGCCCATGCCCGGGAGCATGCCGAGCAGCTTGCTGATGCTGCCCATCTTCCTGACCTGCTCCATCTGGGCCAGGAAGTCGTCCAGGGTGAAGTCCTGGCCCTTCTTAGACGCCAGCTTGGAGGCCATCTTCTGGGCCTCTTCCTGGCTGAACGTCTTCTCCGCCTGCTCGATCAGGGTGAGCAGGTCACCCATGTCGAGGATGCGGGAGGCCATCCGGTCCGGGTGGAACGCGTCGAAGTCGTCGAGCTTCTCGCCGTTCGACGCGAACATGATCGGCTTGCCGGTGACCTGGCGGATCGACAGGGCCGCACCACCGCGGGCGTCGCCGTCGAGCTTGGAGAGCACCACGCCGTCGAAGCCGACGCCGTCGCGGAAGGCCTCGGCGGTGTTGACCGCGTCCTGGCCGATCATCGCGTCGACGACGAAGAGGATCTCGTCCGGGGAGACGGCGTCGCGGATGTCCGCGGCCTGCTGCATCATCTCCTGGTCGATGCCCAGGCGGCCGGCGGTGTCCACGATCACGATGTCGTGGACCTTGGCCTTGGCGAAGTCGATGGAGTCCTTGGCGACCTTGACCGGGTCGCCGACGCCGTTGCCCGGCTCCGGCGCGTACACGGCGACGCCGGCGCGCTCGGCGACCACGCTGAGCTGGTTGACGGCGTTGGGGCGCTGGAGGTCGGCGGCGACCAGCAGCGGCGAGTGGCCCTGCTCCTTGAGCCAGTGGCCGAGCTTGCCCGCGAGGGTGGTCTTACCGGCACCCTGGAGACCGGCCAGCATGATCACGGTGGGCGGCTGCTTGGCGAACCGCAGCCGCCGGGTCTCGCCGCCGAGGATCGTGACGAGCTCGTCGTTCACGATCTTCAGGACCTGCTGGGCGGGGTTCAGCGCGCGGGAGACGTCGGCGCCGAGGGCACGTTCCTTGACGTTCTTGATGAACGTCCGGACGACAGGCAGCGCGACATCGGCCTCGAGCAGCGCGATCCGGATCTCCCGCGCCGTGGCGTCGATGTCCGCCTCGCTGAGGCGCCCCTTGCCGCGCAGGTTCTTGAAAGTCGCTGAGAGGCGATCGGAGAGAGTATCGAACACGGCGCTCGCGGTCCTCGGGGTCGGTGGCTGCTGACGAATCGCCCTCCAGGGTATCCCGGCTCCGTACGACACCGGGATCCCGCTTCAGCCGCGAAGTGTCTCCTCCAGCTTCCGGGCCACGTTCGCCGCCTCGTCCGTGGGGAGCGGGTTGCCCTTGGGGGCGGTGACGTAGAAGGCGTCGACGGCGTTGGCGCCGAGGGTGGAGACGTGGGCGCTGCGCACCCGTACCCCCGCGTCCTCCAGGGCGCGTCCGATGCGGAACAGCAGGCCCGGCGCGTCCTGGGCGCGGACCTCGATGACCGTGGCGTGCCGGGAGGCGGCCGGGGCGACGGTGACCCGGGCGGGCGGGGCGACGACGCCGCGGCGGCGCGGGTAGGCCGCCTCCCGCTCGGCGAGCCGGCCGGCGATGTCGAGGGAGCCGTCGAGGGCGCGCACCAGGTCGGACCGGAGCCGGGCGGCCTGCGGCAGCGAGCCGTACTCGGCGGCGACGCGCCAGTTCAGCACCAGCACCGAGGTGCCGTCGAAGCCGTCGGGCAGTTCCAGGGCGCGCAGTTCCGCGGTGCGGACGGTGAGCCGGTGCGCGGCGAGCACGCCGGCCGCGGCGGGCAGCACGCCCGGCTGGTCGGGGACGGCGATGAGCAGTTCGACGCCGAGCGGTTCGGGGTCGCCGGAGGGTTCCTCCTCGTCGGCGGGCGGCTCGGTCTGGGCGCGCAGCGCGAGCACCGGGCCGCCGGTGCGGAAGGCCTCGATGGCGAGCCGTTCCTGTTCGGCGGTGGGCGCGAGCGGCTCGGGTTCCGCGGGTTCCTCGCCCGCGAGCACGGCCGCGACCCGTTTGACGAGGTCGGCGACGAGCGAGCCGCGCCAGGACGACCAGGCGGCGGGCCCGGTGGCGAGGGCGTCGGCCTCGGTGAGGGCGTGCAGCAGTTCCAGGGTGCTCGGCGAGCCGACGGCGTCGGCGACGGAGCGGACGGTGGCCGGGTCCTCCAGGTCGCGCCGGGTGGCGGTCTCGATGAGCAGCAGATGGTGGCGTACGAGGGTGGCGAGGACGCTCACGTCGGCGCGGTCGAAGCCGATGCGCGCGGCGACGTCCTTGGCGATGATCTCGCCGGCCACGGAGTGGTCGCCGGGCCAGCCCTTGCCGATGTCGTGCAGGAGGGCCGCGACCAGCAGCAGGTCGGGGCGGCCGACGCGGCGGGTGAACTCGGAGGCGCGTACGGCGGTCTCGATGAGGTGGCGGTCGACCGTCCAGACGTGGACGGCGTTGCGCTGCGGGCGGCAGCGGACCCGCTCCCAGTCCGGCAGCAGCCGGGTGATCAGGCCCTCCGCCTCCAGGGCTTCCCAGACCTCGATGGTCGGGGTGCCGGAGCCGAGCAGGGTGACGAGCTGTTCGCGGGCCTCCGCGGGCCAGGGGGTGGGCAGCGGCCGGACGGTGGTGGCGAGCCGGCGCACGGCGTGCAGGGAGAGCGGCAGGCCGGCCTGGGCGGCGGCGGCCGCGGCGCGCAGCGGCAGCACGGGGTCGCGTTCGGGGCGGGCGGCGCGGGCGAGGACGACCTCGCCGTCCTGTTCGACGACGCCCTCGGCGAGCGGGGAGCGTTCGGTGGCCGGTTTCCCGCCGCCGAGCATGGCGCGCAGCCGGGGCCGTACGGCGCGGGAGCGCAGCACGCGGGCGACTTCGCGCCAGGTGACGTCGGAGGCGTAGGCGATGGTGCGGGCGGCCTCGTAGACCTGGCGCAGCAGGGTGTCGGCGTCGAGCAGGCCGAGTTCGGCGGCGACCTGGTCCTGTTCCTGGAGGGCGAGCCGGTCGGTGGCGCGGCCGGTGGCCAGGTGCAGGGCGTCGCGCACGTCGAGGAGGCGGCGCCGGGCGTCGGCGAGGCCCTCGCGGGGGGCGTCGGCGAGCCAGGAGGCGGCGACGGCGCGCAGGGCGGTGGCGTCGCGCAGGCCGCCGCGGGCCTCCTTGAGGTCGGGTTCGAGGAGGTACTGGAGTTCGCCCTGGCGGGCGGCGCGGTCGGCGCAGAGTTCCTGGAGTTCGGGCAGGCGTTTGGGTGCCTGGTTGCGCCAGTCGGCGAGGACGGCGGTGCGCAGTCCGGCGGTGAGGCCGAGGTCGCCGGTGATGTGGCGGGCGTCGAGCAGTCCGAGCTGGACCTTGAGGTCGTCGCCGGCGGCGGCGCGGGCCTCGGCGGGGGTGCGCACGGAGTGGTCGAGGGCGAGGCCTAGGTCCCAGACGGGGTACCAGAGGCGGTCGGCGAGGGCGGCGACGGCGCGGGCGTCGTCGCCGTCGTGCAGCAGGAGCAGGTCGAGGTCGCTGCGGGGGGAGAGTTCGCCGCGGCCGTAGCCGCCGACGGCGATCAGGGAGACGCCCTTGACGCCGTCGGCGGCGGCGGCGAACAGGCCGGTGAGCCAGTCGTCGGTGAGGTCGGAGAGGGCCGCACGGCGCGGCGGCCCGGACCGCGCCCCCTCCTGGAGGAGGCGCAGCCGGGCCGCCGCGTAGCCGCTGGGTCCCGAGTCCTCTGCTTCCGTGCGCATGTCCGTACTCGTCACCCAGCGACTCCTGTTCGTCTTCTCGTCAGAGCGCGTCCGGGCCGCGCTCGCCGGTGCGGACCCGTACGGCCGTCTCGACCGGCAGGGACCACACCTTGCCGTCACCGATCTTGCCGGTGCGGGCCGCCTTGACCACGACGTCTATCAGCTGCTCGGCGTCGTCGTCCTCGACCAGGACCTCGATGCGGATCTTGGGCACCAGGTCGACGGTGTACTCGGCGCCGCGGTAGACCTCGGTGTGTCCCCGCTGACGACCGTAGCCGCTGGCCTCGGTGACCGTCAGACCGTGGACTCCGAATGCCTGGAGGGCTTCCTTGATCTCGTCGAGCCGGTGGGGCTTGACGACGGCGGTGATGAGCTTCATGCGTCCACCTTCTTGGTCTCCGTCGCGGACACGGCCGCCGCGGAGCCGGCCACGACGCCGCCGCCCGTTCCGCTGTAGTCGTATGCGGTCTCGGCGTGCTCGGCCTGGTCGATGCCGGAGACCTCTTCCTCCTCGGTGATCCGCATACCGATGGTCTTGTCGAGGATGAAGGCGAGGATGGCGGAGGCGATCAGCGAGTAGAACAGGACGCCGAAGACACCGGCGCACTGGATCCAGAACTGGTGCATCCCGCCGCCGTAGAACAGGCCCTTGACGTCCGACTGGCCCTTGCCGCTGGCGAAGAGGCCGATCAGGAGGGAGCCCGCGATACCGCCGACCATGTGGACGCCGACCACGTCGAGGGAGTCGTCGAAGCCGAACTTGAACTTCAGGCCGACCGCCGCGGCACAGGCGACACCGGCGATGACGCCGACCGCGATGGCGCCCATCGGGGAGACCGCGCCGCCGGACGGGGTGATGGCGACCAGGCCGGCGACGGCGCCGGAGGCGGCGCCCAGGGTGGTGAACGCGCCGTGGCGGATCTTCTCGTAGGCGAGCCAGGCGAGCATGGCGGCGCCGGTGGCGATCTGGGTGTTGACGAACATCAGCGGGCCGACGCCGTCGTCGTTGCCGAGCCACGAGCCGGCGTTGAAGCCGAACCAGCCGAACCACAGCAGACCGGCGCCGAGCATCACCAGCGGCAGGCTGTGCGGGCGCATCGGGTCCTTCTTGAAGCCGACGCGCTTGCCGATGACGAGGATCACGCCGAGCGCCGCGGCACCGGCGTTGATGTGCACCGCCGTACCACCGGCGAAGTCGATCACGCCGAGTTCGAAGGCCCAGCCGCCGGTGCCCCACACCCAGTGCGCGACCGGGAAGTAGACGACGGTGGCCCACAGCACGAGGAACAGCGCCCAGGCGCTGAACTTCACGCGGTCCGCGATGGCGCCGCTGATCAGGGCGGGCGTGATGATCGCGAACATCATCTGGAAGACGGCGAAGACGAACACCGGGATGGTGTAGCCGGGCCAGAGATCCATCTTGTCGATGCCGGCCCAGCCGACATAGTCGCCGGTCCAGCCGACGATCGAGCCGTGGTCCGTGCCGAAGCTCATGGAGAAGCCGTAGAGCACCCACAGGATGGTGACGATGCCCATGCTGATGAAGCTCATCATCAGCATGTTCAGAGTGCTTTTGACGCGGACCATGCCTCCGTAGAAGAAGGCGAGGCCCGGCGTCATGATCAGCACCAGGGCGGAAGCAATGAGCATGAAGCCTGTGTTCGCGGCAGACAGCTTGGGTGCCTCCGCGGCAAGCGTGATGGCTGGTGCCATCGGCGTCTCCTCGTCGATTGGTACGGCCCCGTGCGGGCGAAGCCAGTGCGGTCCGGTCAGTGAGGGGTGGGCCGGTTATGCGCCATGAGATTGACGCAGCGCGGTTTCCGTCGAAGCCCCTCGTTGTTTCGCCGGGGTGACGAAGGCGGCTTGCGTGTTACGTATCGATGAAGCGCGAGATGTCCCCCTGGGGGATCGTTATCGTGGCGCAACCTTCATCGAGGGAAAGAAACCGGCCGCGGGCGGCCTTCCGATGACCTGGCATGGGGGAGCCGAGTCGGGCAGTTCGGGAGGGCCGGCCGCGGCCGGGGTCATGCGGGTGCCGGGACGGCTCAGACCGCTTCGGCGGTCTCCGGGAGTTCCACGGCGAGCAGTTCGGAGAGGTCGACGACCTCGGCGAGGTCGCCGAAGTCGCGAACGGCGGTGTCGACGGTCTTTCGGATACGGGTGTTCACCCGCTCGGAACGCACCTTCTTGGCGATCCGGAGTGCCCGCCCGGCCAGCACGGTGGACTGCTCGGGCTCGCGGCGCAGCAGGTGCACGGTGGCCATGCCGATCAGGTTGAGCGCGTACGACCGCTGGTGCTCGGTGTCCTTGGCGAACAGCTCCACGGCGCGCTCCATCAGGGGCTCGGCCAGGGAGGCGTAGGCGGGGCTGCGGCCGGCGACATAGGCCAGGTCACGGAAGGAGTGGCTGTTCTCGCCGTGGAGTTCGGCTTCGGAGAAGAAGCGGATCCAGTCGGGGTCGGGCTCGTCCCAGTCGACGGCGTCGGCGAAGGTGTCCTCGGCCATGCGCACGGCTCGTTTGCACTTGCCGGGCTGGCCCATGTTGGCGTAGGCGCGGGCCTCCATCGCATACAGCATCGCCTGGGTGCGCGGGCTCGCGCAGTCGCGGCTGCCGTACTGGGCGAGGTGGATGAGTTCCAGGGCGTCGTCGGGCCGGGCCAGGTGGATCATCTGGCGGCTCATGCTGGAGAGGATGTAGGAGCCGAGCGGTTTGTCGCCGGCCTCCTTGGCGGCGTGCAGGGCGAGCACGAAGTACTTCTGGGCGGTGGGCTGGAGTCCGACGTCGTAGCTCATCCAGCCCGCGAGTTCGGCGAGTTCGGCGGCGACCTTGAACAGGATGCGGGCGGTGGCCTCGGGCTGGGGCTCCTGGAGCAGGTCGGTGACCTCGTGCAGCTGGCCGACGACCGCCTTGCGGCGCAGGCCGCCGCCGCACTGGGCGTCCCACTGGCGGAACATCCGTGTGGTCGACTCCAGCAGGTCCAGCTCCGGCCGGGACAGGCGCCCGCCGCGGCGGGCGGCGGCGCTCTGGTCGGGCTCCTCGCGCAGGGCGCCGGGCGCGGGGACCAGCCAGCGCTGCATGGGTTCGATGAGGGACGGGCCCGCGGACAGCGCCAGCGAGCTCCCGAGGAAGCCGCGCCGCGCCAGCATCAGGTCGCTGCGCGAGAACTCGCTGAGCAGGGCGACGGTCCCCGGGCCCGTCCAGGGCAGGTCGACACCGGACACGGACGGTGAGGGGCGGGCGGTGCGCAGTCCGAGGTCCTCGACGGAGACGACACAGCCGAAGCGCTCGGAGAACAGCTCGGACAGGATGCGCGGGATCGGTTCGCGCGGGTTCTCGCCGTCCAGCCAGCGGCGCACCCGGGAGGTGTCGGTCGAGATGTGGTTGGCGCCCAGCTGGCGGGCCCGGCGGTTCACCTGCCGGGCGAGTTCGCCCTTGGACCAGCCGCTGCGCACGAACCATGATCCGAGCAGCTCGTTGGGGCGCTTGTCAGCGTTCACCGCGCCTTCGCCGTTGCCGCCCACTGAACGCCCCCATCCCTGGAACCACTTGTCGCCGAGTGCGCCAAGCCCTATCAGAATGCCGTCGAACCGGGCCGCCCGTCCCGCACTTCTCACCCTTCGAACGAGAAGCCGCCTTGCCTCCGGCATACCCACGAGTGCATGTGCCCCCAGGACTCGTGCACTCAAAGTAATCCTACGATCACGGGCTCAGCCACGTCGGTCCTGGAAACGCCACCATTCGCCACCCCTTCGAATGAACTCACGGTTGCCGCTTCGCGATTCACTTGACACTGGACGGCCGGAAGTGGGCGGAGCGGTGCACGTGGGGGCGCACGCTGCCGAGCGCACCACCCGAAGCACTTCCGAGCGCCGCCTGGACCGCGCGGCACGGGACAGCCGAGAATACGGAGCGTGAATCCTCGGCTGCGCCGCGTAACCATCGGTGCGTCGGACCCGTTGGAGGGGGCATGGGCTTCACGATCGGTGGCATCCGCGAGATGCGCACGGCCACGCGTCGGCGCGGCCGCTCGGACCGCTCGTCGGACTGCACGGCCGTCGCCGAGTACACCGGCCTGTGGGGCTGGGACGTGGTGCCGGGCGCGCGGACCGCGGGCGGCGCCTGCTCCTGTGGCCTGCGCGGTTGCCGCGCACCGGGCGCGCATCCGCTGGAGTTCGCGCCCGTGGTGCCGGCCGGCGCGACGCTCGACCAGGTGACCAAGGCGTGGGCGGAGTTCCCCGGCGCCGCGGTGATGCTGCCGGTGGGCCGGGCGTTCGACGTGCTGGAGGTCGCGGCCCCGGCCGGCCGCCGCGCGCTGATCCGCCTGGAGCGCATGGGGCTGCCCCTCGGCCCGGTCGCCGCGACGCCGGACGGCCGCGCCCAGTTCTTCGTCGCGCCCGGCGCCGCCGCGGACCTGCACGCGCTGCTCTACCGGATGGGCTGGGACGACCCGACCGCGCTCGATCTGCGCGGCCTCGGCCCCGGCGCGTTCCTCACCGCGCCGCCCTCCGACCGGGGCGGCCTCGGCCCGGTGCGCTGGCTGCGCTCCCCCGCCCTGGACTGCGCGACCCGCCCGCCGGCGGCCCGGCTGCTGCTCGGCACGCTGGCGTACGCGGCCCACCGGTCCCGGGCGTAGCGGGGGCCCGTCCGGGGGTTCGGCAGGGTGGGTGGCTCGCCGTAGGCCGGCTGGTACGGCGTCGCGGCGCGGCTCCTTCGGGGGACGGTGGCGCGGGTACGACGACGGCTTGCCGCCCCGCTCGGACCCCCACACCGGAACACCCCGAAAGGGGCGCGGGGAACGGCGCGAGCAACCACGACGGACCCGCGGGGGCCATGACGCTCACCGCCCGACCGCGGCCCGGTGGGGCCCCTTCGCGCAGTTCCGCGCGCCCCCGACGGGACACTCCGGCGACCGCACCCTCAGGGGCGCGGGGAACGGCGCGAGCAACCACGACGGACCCGCGGGGGCCATGACGCTCACCGCCCGACCGCGGCCCGGTGGGGGCCCTTCGCCCAGTTCCCCGCGCCCCTGACGGGGCGCAGCCGAGCCCCCCGGCAAGGGGGAAGCGCCCGCCCCGAGAGGTTCTCGGTGGCGGGCGCTTCCTCGCTGTCGTATCCAGCCGGATGGCGAAACGTCACTCCCCGACCAGCGCGTCGACGAACGCCTCCGGCTCGAACGGCGCCAGATCGTCCGCCCCCTCGCCGAGGCCGACCAGCTTGACCGGCACGCCCAGCTCGCGCTGGACGGCGATCACGATGCCGCCCTTGGCCGTGCCGTCGAGCTTGGTCAGCACGATGCCGGTGATGTCGACGACCTCGGCGAAGACGCGGGCCTGCACCAGCCCGTTCTGTCCGGTGGTGGCGTCGAGCACGAGCAGGATCTCGTCCAGCGGCGCGTGCTTCTCCACGACCCGCTTGACCTTGCCCAGCTCGTCCATGAGGCCGGTCTTGGTGTGCAGCCGGCCCGCGGTGTCGATGAGGACCACGTCGGCCCCCATCTCCTTGCCCTCCTTCACCGCGTCGAAGGCGACGGAGGCGGGGTCGCCGCCCTCGGGCCCGCGCACGGTGTGGGCGCCGACCCGCTCGCCCCAGGTCTGGAGCTGGTCGGCGGCGGCGGCACGGAAGGTGTCCGCGGCGCCGAGGACGACGGAGCGGCCGTCGGCGACCAGCACCCGGGCGAGCTTGCCGGTGGTGGTGGTCTTGCCGGTGCCGTTGACCCCGACGACCATCACGATGCCGGGCTTGCGGTCGTCGGGCTCGGTCTTCACGGAGCGGTCGAAGTCGGTGCCGACGAGCTTGAGCAGCTCCGCGCGCAGCAGGGCGCGCAGCTCGTCGGGGGTGCGGGTGCCGAGCACCTTGACCCGCTCGCGCAGCCCCTCGACCAGCTCCTGGGTGGGCATGACGCCCACGTCGGCGGTGAGGAGGGTGTCCTCGATCTCCTCCCAGGTGTCGTCGTCGAGATGCTCGCGGGACAGCAGGGTCAAAAGGCCCTTGCCGAGCGCGTTCTGCGAGCGGGACAGCCGGGTGCGCAGCCGCACCAGCCGGCCCGCGGTGGGCTCGGGGACCTCGATCTCGGGGACCTCGAGGGCGGGCGGCTCCTCGACGGCCACGGGGCCGGCGGGGCCGGGGAGGTCGACCTCCTCTATGGTCCGGCGCGGTTCGTCGCGCGGCGTCTCGGCCTCGTCGCCGACATGCGGCTCGGCCGGTGGGGCCGTGATGTCGGGCGCCTGCGGGGGTGGCGGGGGCAGCGCCTTCTTGCGGCGGCTGCCGACCACGAGCCCGCCGAGCACGCCGATCACGACCACGGCGATGACTACAGCAAGGATGACGGTTTCCATAACCCGACCAGTATCGGTCATGGGCCCTTGCGACACCGCTATGGCTGTCTGACACACCGTCAGCTAACGTCCCTCCCGCACAGCCACCCGGCGTCCGCGCGTGCCCCCGGGGATCGCGCGGGGAAGCGGAAAGGGGACGCGCCCATGCCCGTCACGGTCGTACGGCTCAACCTCGTCGAACCCGGCGCCGGCCGCGCCTCCCTCTCGGCCCGCTACCGGGCCGCTCTGGAGATGGCGGCGTACGCCGACGAGCACGGGATCACCACGGTCCAGACCGAGGAGCACCACGGGGTGGCCGACAACTGGCTGCCGTCGCCGTTCGTCTTCGCGGGCGCGGTCTTCGGCGCGACCCGGCGGATCGCGGTCACGGTCTCGGCGGTGATCGGCCCGCTGCACGACCCGCTGCGGCTGGCGGAGGAGGTCGCGGTGCTCGACCTGCTGAGCGGGGGCCGGCTGGTGACGGTCGCGGGCATCGGCTACCGGCCGGAGGAGTACGCGCTGTTCGACGTGGAGTGGAAGCGGCGCGGCCGGCTCCAGGACGAGCTGCTGGAGACGGTGCTGAAGGCGTGGACGGGCGAAGAGTTCACGTACCGGGGCCGCAGGGTGCTGATCACCCCGCGCCCGTTCACCGAGCCGCACCCGCTGCTGCTGGTGGGCGGGTCCTCGAAGGCCGCCGCCCGCCGGGCCGCCCGCCTCGGTCTGCCGTTCTTCCCGAGCGCCCACCTGCCCGAGCTGGAGGCGTACTACAAGGAGCAGCTCCTGGAGCACGGCACCGAGGGCTGGACGATGATGCCGGCCGCGGAGACCCCGCTGCTGAACGTGGCCGAGGACCCCGATCTGGTGTGGGAGCGGTACGGCGGGCATCTGCTGCACGAGGCGCGCACGTACGCGGCCTGGCAGTCCGGCGGCATCCACTCGGCGGTGCGGTCGGCCGCGACGACCGTGGCGGAGCTGCGCGAGGAGGGCGTGTACCGGGTGCTCACCCCCGACGAGTGCGTGGCGCTCGGCCACGACAGCTATGTGCTGCACCCGCTGGCGGGCGGGATGCCGGTGGCGGAGGGATGGCGCAGTCTGCGGCTGTTCGCCGAGGAGGTGCTGCCCCGGCTCGGCGACTGAGCCGACTCGGGGATCGCGCCGGCTCGGGGATCGAGCCGGCTCAGGGATCGCGTCGGCTCGGGGACCGGCCGTCGGCCGCGGCGGTGGCGTGGTCGCCCGCCGCCGCGGCCGGAAGGCGGTCAGCCCATCTCCTCCAACGCCTTGCCCTTCGTCTCCTTCACGAACTTCAGGACGAACGGGATGGAGAGCGCGGCGAAGAACGTGTAGATCATGTACGTGCCGGAGAGGTTCCAGTCGGCCAGCGACGGGAAGCTCGCGGTGATGGCCCAGTTGGCGATCCACTGCGCGGAGGCGGCGACGCCGAGGGCGGCGGCACGGATCCGGTTGGGGAACATCTCGCCGAGGAAGACCCAGACCACGACGCCCCAGGACAGGGCGAAGAAGAGGACGAAGACGTGGGCGGCGATCAGGGCGACCCAGCCCTGGGTGGCCGGCAGCTTGCCGTCGACGAGGTCGTAGGAGAAGGCCCATGCCTCCAGGCCGAGGCCGATGACCATGCCGACGGAGCCGATGAGCGCGAGCGGCTTGCGGCCGATCCGGTCCACGAAGATCATCGCGATCACGGTGCCGATGATGTTGATGATCGACGTGGTGAACGAGTAGAAGAACGAGTCCGTGGGGTCGACGCCGACCGACTGCCACAGCGTCGAGGAGTAGTAGAACGCGACGTTGATGCCGACGAACTGCTGGAACACCGACAGGCCGATGCCGATCCAGACGATCCGCAGGAAGTAGACCTTCCCGCCGAGCAGGTCCCTGAAGGTCGACTTGTGCTCGCGCTTCATGGCGCGCTCGATCTCGGCGACGCGGGCGTCCAGGTCGACCTCGTCGCCCTCGACCTCCTTGAGCACCTCACGGGCGCGGTCCCTGCGGCCCACCTCGAGGAGGAAGCGCGGGGACTCGGGGATGACGAAGGAGAGCAGGCCGTACAGCACGGCCGGGATGACCATGACGCCGAGCATGACCTGCCAGGCCTCCACGCCCAGCAGCTTGCCCCGCTGGTCGCCGCCCGCGGCGTTCAGGATGGCGTAGTTGACCAGCTGCGAGATGGCGATGCCGACGACGATCGCGGCCTGCTGGAACGAGCCGAGCCGTCCGCGGTACGCGGGCGGGGAGACCTCCGCGATGTAGGCGGGGCCGATGACGGAGGCCATGCCGATCGCGAAGCCGCCGATGATGCGCCAGAAGGCGAGGTCCCACAGGGCGAACGGCAGGGCCGAGCCGACGGCGCTGATGGTGAAGAGGACCGAGGCGATCTGCATGCACCGGATACGGCCGATCCGGTCGGCGATGCGGCCCGCGGTGGCGGCGCCGATCGCGCAGCCGATCAGGGCGATGGCGATGACCTGGGCGAGAGCCGCGGAGCCGATGTCGTAGCGGTCCCGGATGGCCTCGACCGCGCCGTTGATCACGGCACTGTCGTAGCCGAACAGGAATCCTCCCATCGCGGCCGCTGCCGCGATGAAGATGACATGCGCGAGATGTTCGGGGTGGGCCGGACTGCCTCCCGGCTTGGCCGCCTGCGCTGCACTGGTCACGTTCAACTCCTAGGGGCGCCGGCAACGTCGCCGACGCGAGTGGCCTCCAGATAGTTGCTACCTGAAGGCAAAACCGACGGTGATGAGCGTATGCCTTCAAGTCTCAAAAACAAACATGGACAGATGTGAACCTCCCACGAAGGAACACGCCACCCTTGTTCACCTCTTGAACACAAGAGGTCTGGCTCCTGAGTCGGGTACCCCGTCAGCGCAGACGCTGACTGATGACCTTCGACACACCGTCACCCTGCATCGAGACGCCGTAGAGCGCATCCGCAACTTCCATCGTTCGCTTCTGGTGCGTGATCACGATGAGCTGCGAGGCCTCCTGGAGCTCCTGCATGATGCGGATGAGGCGCTGGAGGTTGGTGTCGTCGAGGGCGGCCTCGACCTCGTCCATGACGTAGAACGGGCTCGGCCGCGCCTTGAAGATCGACACGAGCAGCGCGACGGCGGTCAGCGACCGCTCGCCGCCGGAGAGCAGGCTCAGCCGCTTGACCTTCTTGCCCGGCGGCCGGGCCTCGACGTCCACGCCGGTGGTGAGCATGTTGTCGGGGTCGGTCAGGATCAGCCGGCCCTCGCCCCCGGGGAACAGGCGGCTGAAGACGCCCTCGAACTCCCGGGCGGTGTCCCGGTAGGCCTCGGTGAAGACCTGCTCGACCCGCTCGTCGACCTCCTTGACCACCTGGAGCAGGTCGGCGCGGGTCTTCTTCAGGTCCTCCAGCTGCTCGCTGAGGAACTTGTGCCGTTCCTCCAGGGCGGCGAACTCCTCCAGCGCGAGCGGGTTGACCTTGCCCAGCTGCTGGTACGCCCGCTCGGCGGCCCGCAGCCGCTTCTCCTGCTCGCCCCGGACGAACCGCCGGGGCTGGTTGCGCGGGTGCTCCGGGTCCTCGGGCAGTTCCTCGCCCTCGGCGGGCGGCGACGGCGGCACGAGCTGGTGGGGGCCGTACTCCGAGACCAGGCCGGCCGGCTCGACGCCCAGCTCCTCCAGCGCCTTGGTCTCCAGCTGCTCGATCCGCATCCGCTTCTCGGCGCCGAGGACCTCGCCGCGGTGCACGGAGTCGGTGAGCTTGTCGAGCTCCGCCTTGAGGTCGCGGCCCGCGGTACGGGCCGCGGTCAGCTCCTGCTCCCGGCGCGCCTTCGCCGTCTCGGCCGCGGCGCGCTCGGCCTCCGCCCGGGTCAGGGACACCTCTACGTGCGCCAGCAGCTGGCGGGTGCCCGAGGCGACGGCCTGGGCGACGGCGGCCTCGTGGCGCAGCCGCGCCCTGCGCTGCTCGGCGCGGGCGCGGGCCTCGCGTTCGGCGCGGGCGGCGCGGTCGAGGGAGTCGGCGCGTCCGGCGAGGCCCTTGACCCGCTCCTCGTGCGTACGCACCTGGAGCCGGGCCTCCATCTCGGTCTGGCGCGCGTTGGCGCCGTCGGCCGCCAGGCGGTCGCGGACCGAGGTGTCGGGCTCCTCCTCGACGGGCGTCTCCTCGGCGACGGCGAGCCGCTCGGCGAGGATCTCGGCGTCCTCCAGGGCCTTGTCGAGGGCGTCCTGGGCGCGGGCCGCCGCGGCGGTGGAGCGCTCGGCCTCGCCCGCGGCGCCGCGCGCCTGGCCGGCGAGACGGCCCAGCTGCTGGGCCACGGCCGACTTCTCGCGGTCGGCGGCGCGGCGGCGTTCGCCGGCCTCCTCGACGAGTGCGGCGCAGGCGGTACGCCGTTCGGCTGCCTGCTCCTGCGCGGCGGCGAGCTCGGCGCAGCGCACGGCGAGCTCCTCCAGCTCGGCGGCGGCCTCGTCGACGGAGGCCTGCACCTCCAGCAGGCTGGGCGCGCCGGCGGAGCCGCCGTGCGCGAAGTGCGCTCCGAGCAGGTCGCCTTCGGCGGTGACCGCGGTGAGGGTGGGGTGGGCGTAGACGAGGTCCTCGGCGTCCTCGAGGGTGTCGACGACGACGATTCCCTGCAGGAGGCTTCGGACGGCGGGCATGAGGTCGGCGGGGCCGCGCACCAAGTCCCCTGCGGGGGTGCCTGCGGCCGGCCGGGGGGCGGGTACGTGGAGGGGTGCGGGTGCGTCGTGGCTTGTCGCGCCGTTCCCCGCGCCCCTGTCGGGCGCCTCCGCCGCGTTGATCCCTGCGGGTGCGTCGTGGTTGCTCGCGCAGTTCCCCGCGCCCCTTTCAGGGGCCCGGTCGCCGTCGGTGTGTGCGGGTGCGTCGTGGTGGGGCGCGCCGTTCCCCGCGTCCCCGTGCGGGGGCTCCGTGGGGTCTGTTGTCAGGAGGAGGGAGGCTCGGCCCGCGTCTTGTTTGCGGAGGAGGCGGATGGCTTCCGCTGCCGTGGCGGGGGTGGTGACCGCGACGGCGTCCGCCGCCGCGCCGAAGGCCGCCGCCAGGGCGGTCTCGTGGCCGGGGGCCACCGTCAGCAGTTCCGCCGCCGGACCCAGGACGCCGCCGAGCCGGTCCCGGGCCGCGAGCAGCACTCCGGTGCCGTCCTTGCGGCGCAGGCCGAGCGCCAGCGCCTCGTGGCGCGCGCGGGTCGCGGCGCGGCTGCGTTCCGCCGCGCCGGCCGCCTCACGGGCGGCGGTGAGGGCGGACTCGGCCTCCGCCAGCCGCCGCTTCCCCTCCTCGTGCCGTACGGCGAGCTCCGCGTCGTCGGCGTCGAGGCCGTCGACCTCGGCCTTGAGCGCCTCGTACTCCTCCTGGGCGGCGACGGCACGTTCCTGCGCCTCGTCGCGGGCGAGGGCCAGCCGGTCGATCTCGGCCTGGGCGGCGGCCGCGCGCGAACGGGCCGCGCCGACCTGCCCGTTCAGCCGGGCGAGGCCCTCGCGGCGGTCGGCGATGGCACGGGCGACGTCCTTCAGGCGCCGTTCCTCGACGGTGAGTTCACGCTCCAGGTCGGCGCGGTGGGCGACGGTGTCGTCGAGGGCGTGCTGCGCGGCCTCCAGGGCCGCCTCGAGTTCCGCCTCCTGCTCGCGGATGCGGGCGGCCTCGCGCTCCATGTCCTCCGGGTCGCGGCCGCGCCGCTCCTCGGGGGGCGCGGAGGTGGCGCTCTTCACCCGGGCGTCGGCCAGCGAGATGGTGCCGCGGACACGTTCGGCCAGCTGGGAGAGGTCGTACCAGGTCTGCTGGGCGCGCTGGAGGCGCGGGCTGAGCCGGCGGACCTCGTCCTCCAGGAGGGCCTCGCGCTGGAGCGCCTTGCGCAGCTCCTGCTCGGCGCTCTCCTTGCGTTCCTTGAGCGCGGCCTCGTCGGCGACCTCGGCGTTCAGCGCCTCGCGCAGCCGCACCAGGTCGTCGGCGAGCAGGCGCAGCCGGGCATCGCGCAGGTCGGCCTGGATGACGGCGGCGCGCCGGGCCACCGCGGCCTGCCGGCCCAGCGGCTTGAGCTGGCGGCGCAGTTCGTCGGTGAGGTCCTGCACGCGGGCGAGGTTGGCCTGCATCGCGTCCAGCTTCCGCAGCGCCTTCTCCTTGCGCTTGCGGTGCTTGAGGACGCCGGCGGCCTCCTCGATGAAGGCGCGGCGGCCCATCGGGTCGGCGTGCAGGACGGAGTCGAGCTGGCCCTGGCCGACGATGACGTGCATCTCACGGCCGATGCCGGAGTCGGAGAGGAGGTCCTGGATGTCGAGCAGGCGGCAGGTGTCGCCGTTGATCTGGTACTCGCTGCCGCCGTTGCGGAACATGATCCGCGTGATGGTGACCTCGGCGTACTCGATGGGCAGGGCCCCGTCGGAGTTGTCGATGGTCAGGGACACCTCGGCCCGGCCCAGCGGCGGGCGGCCGGTGGTGCCGGCGAAGATGACGTCCTCCATCTTGCCGCCGCGCAGCGACTTGGCGCCCTGTTCGCCCATGACCCAGCTGAGCGCGTCCACGACATTGGACTTGCCCGAGCCGTTGGGCCCGACGACACACGTGATGCCCGGCTCGAACCGGAGTGTGGTCGCCGAGGCGAACGACTTGAACCCGCGGAGGGTCAGGGCCTTGAGGTGCACGCCGCTGGACTCTACCTTCCGCCCGTGTCCCACTCCATGAACCCGCGGTTTCACCGCTGAACATGCAGGGCACACCAAACGTTGAAGAGGGTGAAAGGACTGCGGGGGAAAGAAAGAAGGGACGCCGAAGCGTCCCTTGCAACTCTGACAACTGAGCGGTTGACACGGGCAGCCCAACCGCTGCGGATGCTGTCGTGGAGCGATGCAGCGATCAGGTGAGCGCAGGCTCCGCCTGGTGTGCGTCGATGCTCTCCATGCTCTCCATGATCCTGTCGTGAGAAGCGGCAGCCGTCAGTGCGTCGTTCTCCGCCTGGATCCGGCCGAGCTCGGATTCCAGGTCCTGGACGCGCTGCTGGAGCCGTCGCATCTCGGCGAGGAGTCGAGGGTCGGAGCCGCCGACGTAACCGAGAAGCGCCTTTGCCATGATGGATGGTCCTCCACACTGAGTGACCGACCGAAGCGGTGTGGGTCGTGAGGGATTCGCACCCGTGGTGCTTGACACACTCGAGTGTTGCTCTGCCGTTCCTACATGCCAAACAGCTAAGGTGCGCGGGGCTTTCAGCGTCTCACCAAAAAGTTTGACGGTCAACACGATCACACCCCGTATTCGTGGCAACCCGGTGGAGCGCGGCCGGACGGCGGCGGCGCTGCGACGGACGCGGGGCCTTCGGGGCGTTGCGATCAACGTTACCTGCGGAGCCTGCCACGACGGGCCGTTCTTGGCAACCACCTGCTTGTTTCTGCTTCGGGCACCTGCCGGTGGCATCTCCCTCCGCATCCGCCGGCCGACGGAACGCAACCCCGTCAGCGGATCGCGAAGCCGTCGTACCCCCCGCGGGGTGTGTCCCAGATCTCGGTGACACCGACCACCCGTCCGGGCGTGTCGCCGTCCCGGAGCCAGTCGAGCAGCCCCTCGCAGTCACTGCGCGTGCCCTCGGCGACGACCTGGACCCTGCCGTCCGCCAAATTGAGAGCAAAGCCACTCAGGCCGCCGATCTCCAGCGCCTTCGCGCGCGTGAACCAGCGGAAACCCACACCTTGGACGCGCCCGCGCACCCAGGCGACCAGTCGTACATCGTCGCTCATGAAAGCAACCTAACGGGCGAATGTCTCTCGGGGCACTTCCATCCCTTGCGTCATGCGGTACCGTCCCCACCCAGTGAATCTCATATGAAACTCACTCGATCGTGTGAGTCGCCTTGCATCGCAAGATCGTATGAGTACCGGGGTGGACAGCAAGGGACGAGGAAGGCCAGGACTATGGGACGCCACCGACGCTCCGACGCCGGAAGCGCCGCCACGGGCCGCGCCATGGGGGCCGGGGACGAGTACGGCACCGGCAGCCACGACCCGCACGACTTCACGTACGACGACCGCCCCGTGCTGGGCATCGCGCCGTATCTGAACCCGGACGCGCACCAGGCGTACGACCGCAGCCAGGAGTACCTGTACGCGACGGACGACGACTACGCCCGGGACACGGGGACGATGATGTTCCCCGAGGACGCCTTCACGCCCGACGACGGTCCGCGGCGCGGTGGCAAGCGCCGTAAGAAGAAGGCCGTGACGCCGGTCAAGTCGGGTCTGCTCGGGGTCTCCGCCGCCGTCGCGCTCGGCACGGTCGCGGTGGCCACGGGCCAGGTGCCCGGACTGCACAACTACAAGATCGGCGGCGGCGTCGGCCCCGGCGAGAAGGTGCAGGCCCAGGGGGCGCCCAGCAACACCACGACCGAGCAGGGCGGCACGTCCGGCAGCGCCGACGACGGCCGCGACGACGGCTCCGCGACGAGCCGTGACGCCGGCCGCGACGCCTCTCCCGAGCCCTCCAGCCCGACCCCCTCCGCGTCCGCGTCGAAGTCGGCCGAGCCGAGCAAGACGCCGTCGAAGGAGCCGGAGTCGACGCCGACCACGACCAAGCCGAAGGCCACGGCGTCGGCGTCCACGAAGACCCCGCCGAAGCAGACCGCCGCCCCGGTGACCGTCTCCGAGGAGGCCGCCGCCGAGGCCGCCGTGCTCAAGCTGGTCAACGAGGAGCGGGCGAAGGTCGGTTGCAGCGCGCTGTCCGCGAACAGCTCGCTGACCGAGCTGGCCGAGAACTTCAGCAAGCAGATGGCCGACGAGGACTTCTTCGACCACACCGACCCGAGCGGGGCCACCCCGTGGGACCGGGCGGCGAAGCTCGGCATCACCAACCTGGGCGGCGAGAACATCGCCCGCGGCCAGGCCGACGCGGCCGCGGTGATGGACGCCTGGATGAACAGCGAGGGTCACCGCGCGAACATCCTCAACTGCGACTTCAAGACCCTCGGCGTGGGCGTCCACTTCGGTTCGGGCGGCCCCTGGTGGACGCAGGACTTCGGCTACTGAGCCGGCCGCAGGCCTTCCGGTCGCCGAGGCGGCCGTAGGACATGGGCCGAGGGCCCGTCCGCTCCGCCCGGCGAGGGCGGGTGCGGGCGGGCCCTCAGGTTGTCAGAGGTGCTGTGCCACGTACTTCGGGCTGGCGCCGTAGCGGTTGTCGCGGGGCTCGCCCTCCGTGGTGGTGAAGAGGAGCATCGCGAGGGAGCCGACGACCGGGATCGCGCCGAAGAGCAGCCACCATCCGGAGCGGCCCGTGTCGTGCAGGCGCCGTACGCCGACCGCGACGGACGGCAGCAGCGTCGCGAGCGCGTACAGGTCGTACAGGTAACCGAAGTGCGCGGCCCGGCCGGCGGCGACCAGCAGCAGCATGACCAGCGCGTTGACCAGACTGAACGTCCAGTACTCGGCGCGGCGCGCCCGCCCGCCGAACACGGCGTACTTCGTCAACGCGTCCACGTACCAGTGCACTTCCCCCCCAGGGATGTTCGACGGCCACCGCTCCGGTGAGCGAGCCGGAGGGGAACATATGTGCCCCGGGGGGTACCGGGCAAGCCGCTTCCGGGCGCGCGCGGGGGCTCGGGCCGCCGCGGTGGCGTCCCGACCTGCACTAACTTCTAGTTAGTGCAACCTGTCGCGCAGCGCTGCGCTCACGTACGCTTTGGACATGACCGGCACCCTGGAGGACCGCGACCTCCCCTACAACGTGTTCGCCAAGGCGTGTCCCTCGCGCGGCACCCTGGAGCACGTCACGGGGCGCTGGGGCGCGCTGACGCTCGGCGCCCTGTCCGAGGGCTCGCTCCGCTTCAACGAGCTGCGCCGCCGGGTCGACGGCGTGAGCGAGAAGATGCTCTCCCAGACCCTGCACGCGCTGGAGCGCGACGGCCTGGTGCACCGCGAGGCCCAGCCGACCAACCCGCCCCGCGTGGACTACGAACTCACCCCGCTGGGCCGCGAGGTGGCCGCGCGGCTGCTGACCCTCATCCACTTCGTGGAGGGCCGGATGGACGACGTGCTGGCCTCGCGCGAGCGCTACGACACCGCGCGCGGCGGCCTCTGACAGCGCGGGCAGAAGTAGCTGGAACGGTTCATCCACGGGCGTCGGCGGATCGGCGTGCCGCACCGGCGGCAGGGCAGCCCCTCACGGCCGTAGGCGTCGAGCGAGCGGTCGAAGTAGCCCGACTCGCCGTTGACGTTGACGTACAGGCTGTCGAAGCTGGTGCCGCCGACGGACAGGGCCGCGTTCATGACGTCGCGCACATGCCCGAGCAGCTCGGCGGTGCGCGGCCTGGTGAAGCCGGCCGTCGGGCGTTCGTAGTGCACGCGGGCGCGCCACAGCGCCTCGTCCGCGTAGATGTTGCCGACGCCACTGATCAGCGACTGGTCCAGCAGGGCCCGCTTGATCGTGGTCCGCTTGCGGCGCAGCGCCTGGTGGAAGGCCTCGTCGTCGAAGAGCGGGTCGAGCGGGTCGCGGGCGATGTGCGCGATGACGTCGGGCAGCCCGTCGGGCGTGGTGTCGTGCAGCGAGAGCCCGCCGAAGGTGCGCTGGTCGACGAAGCGCAGCTCGGTGCCGGCCGCCTCGGGGGCGGCCGGTGTCGGGGTGTCCGCGAACCGGACCCGGATGCGCAGATGCTTCTCGTCGGCGGCGGAGCTCGGCTGCACCAGCAGCTGGCCGCTCATCCCGAGGTGGGCGAGGACCGCCTGCGAGGTGTCCTCCAGCGGCAGCCAGAGGTACTTGCCGCGGCGGCTGGGCGTGCCGATGCGGTGGCCCTCCAGCCGGTGGGTGAAGTCGTCGGCGCCGGCCAGGTGGCGGCGTACCGCGCGCGGGTGCAGCACCTCCGCGTCGGCGACGGTGCGATGGGCGACCCAGCGCGCGAGTCCGCGCCGGACGACCTCGACCTCGGGCAACTCGGGCATGGCGACTCCCGTCACGGGCGGTGGACGACCCGAGCGCCCGCCCCCTGGTTCGGGGGCGGGCGCTCGGCACGCTGTTCCTGGGGCCGGGACCGGGCGGAGGGCTTCCGTCCGGGCCAGGTCTCAGGCGGAGGCGGTCGCCGGGCCGGACGTGTCCTCGGTGGCCTCTTCGGCCTCCTTGGCACGTTCGTCCGCGGCGGCGCGGATGGCCCGCCATGCGGACTCCGCGGCCTGCTGTTCCGCCTCCTTCTTGCTGCGGCCGGTGCCGGTGCCGTACGAGACGCCTCCGACGCGGGCGGCAGCAGTGAAGGTCTTCTCGTGGTCCGGGCCGGTCTCCGTGACCAGGTACTCGGGCACGCCGAGCCCCTCGGTCGCGGTGAGCTCCTGGAGACTGGTCTTCCAGTCCAGGCCGGCACCGAGGTTGGAGGACTTCTCGATCAGCGGGTCGAACAGGCGGTGCACCAGTTCGGAGGCCGCGTCGAGACCCTGGTCGAGATAGACAGCGCCGATCACCGCTTCGAGGGTGTCGGCGAGGATGGACGCCTTGTCCCGGCCGCCCGTGCCCTCTTCACCACGGCCGAGCCGGATGAAGGAGCCCAGGTCGAGGCCGCGGCCGACCTCCGCCAGCGCACGCGAGTTGACCACCGCGGCCCGCAACTTGGCCAGCTGGCCCTCGGGCAGGTCGGGGTGGGTGCGGTACAGCGTGTCCGTGACCACGAGGCCGAGCACGGAGTCCCCGAGGAACTCCAGCCGCTCGTTGGTCGGCAGACCGCCGTTCTCGTACGCGTACGAACGGTGGGTCAGCGCACGCACCAGAAGGGCGGACTCGAGCTTGTAGCCGAGCCGCCCTTCCAGAAGCGTGTGGGACGAGGCCGTGTTGTCCGCTGGGCCACCCCCGCTGACGCGGGGGGCATTCTTCTTCGCCGTGGACACGGTGCCTCTCACCAGCCGCTCAGACCTCGAGGACCTGGCGCTTGTTGTAGGTGCCGCACGACGGGCACGCGATGTGCTGCTGCTTGGGCTCGTGGCAGCGCTCGCACGCAACCAGGGGGGTGACCGCAGCCTTCCACTGCGACCGGCGGTGGCGCGTGTTGCTGCGCGACATCTTCCGCTTCGGAACAGCCACGGCTACTTCTCCTGCTTCTCGTCGACGCCCGGTTCGGCGCCGCTCATCTCGTCCTTCTCGCCGTCCGTCATGGTTCCGGCGAGTCCCTGCAAAGCCGCCCAACGGATGTCGACGGCCTCATGGTGGTGGTCCGGGTCGTCCGCGAGCCGCGCTCCGCATTCGGAGCACAGGCCCGGGCAGTCGTCCTGGCACACCGGCTGCATCGGCAGTGCGAGCACCACCGCATCACGCAGCACGGGCTCGAGGTCGAAGAGTCCGTCCTCGAGATGGAACCTGTCCTCGTCGTCCTCGGCGTCGTCGCCCGGTTCCGCGATCACGCGGCCCCGGTCGTCGGCGTCAGGGTACGAGAACAGTTCCTGGAAGTCCGCTTCGAGCTCCAGCCCGAGCGGCTCCAGACACCTTACGCACTCCCCCTGGGCCCGTGCACGGGCGGTGCCTGTGACAAGCACCCCTTCCATGACCGACTCAAGACGGAGTTCGAGCTCCAGCGGGGTGCCTTCCGGCACTCCGACGACATCCTGGATGCCGAGGTCCTTCGGGGCGTCGACCGTGCGGCTGAGCCGCTGCAGGGCGCCAGGACGCCGACCCAGCTCGTGCGTGTCGAACACGAGGGGGTTGCGGTGGTCGAGGCGGGCGTTGGTTGCCATTCCTGCTTTCGATCTTCCGGCTCCGAGGGACGCCGCCCGAGGTGTCCGCGGGGCAGCGCAGATCGCGGACGTACTCGCGACCGAACAGCCAGGATACTGGACCTTTCGCTCACGGCCCAATCCGGCCTCCGCGCCGGCCCCCCGCGGGTGCGGGACACGCCCTAGAGGCCCCGGCCCTGCTCGTAGGCGCGCAGCTGCTCGGCACTGATCATGCTGGTGTCGAAGAGGCTGGTCTCGTCGAGCGCGTAGCCCTGCGGCTGCTGCTGGGCCATCTGCTGCTGGGCCATCTGCTGCTGCGGGTCGTACGCCGCCTGCTGGGCGTCGTAGGCCGGGTAGGCGTAGGGGTCCGCCTGCTGGTAGCCGTACGGGTCCTGCTGGCCGTAGCCCTGCTGCTGCTGGTAGCCCGCGTACGGGTCCGGCTGCTGCTGGTAGGCGTACGCCTCCTGCTGGTCGTACTGCGGCTGCTGCTGGTCGTAGTGCGGCTGCTGCGGCACGGACGGCTGCGCGGGCTGCTGCGGCGCGGGCTCGGCCTCCGCGTCCGCGAGCGCGGCCAGGTCCGCGAGGTAGTCCTCGTCGCTGGAGTGCTGGAGCGTGGTCAGGTCGTCGGAGAGGGCGCCGAGGTCGTCGGTGGCGATCCGGCCGTGCAGCGTCTGGCGGCCCTTGTGGACGGCCTCCAGGGTCTTGGCGAGGACCGCCTCGAAGGCGCCCAGCTTCAGGTCCACGTAGTCGTCCGCGTTGCGGCGCAGGGTCTCCGGGTCGTGGCTGCGCTCGGGGGCGTCCTCGTCCTCGTAGCCCTGCTCGTCGAGGCCGGGGCCGGTGCCGAGCAGCTTCTCGCGGCCGCGGCCGACCGAGCCCAGGGTCTTGGTGAGGACGACCTCGAAGTTGGCGAGCTTGGAGTCGACGTAGTCGTCGGCGTCCGCGCGGACGCCCTCGGCCTCCTGGCGGGCCTCGTTCAGGATGCGGTCCGCCTCCGCCTGCGAGCGGCGGGCGATCTCGGTGTCGGAGATCAGCGAGCCGCGCTCGGAGTGCGCGTGCTGGATGATCCGGTCGGCCTCCTGGCGGGCCTGCTCGACCATCTGGTCGCGGTCGCCGATCAGCTCCTGGGCCTGGGCGAGGGAGCCGGGCAGCGCCGCGCGCACCTCCTCCAGCAGGGCAAGCAGTTCCGCGCGGTTGACCACGCAGGAGGCCGACATGGGCATCGACCGGGCGCCGGAGACCGAGGCGACGATCTCGTCCAGTTTCTGTTGCACGTCCACCTTGCTCGCCACTCTCTACCGGTGTGTTGGAGACGGACGGGACGACTGTAGCCCCATCAGTCCTGGCGCAGACGCCGGTTGAGGGCCTCGAGGACCAGCGGCGGCACCAGGTGGGAGACGTCGCCGCCCCAGGTCGCGACCTCCTTGACCAACGAGGAGGACAGGAAGCTGTAGGTCGGGTTGGTCGGCACGAACAGCGTCTCGACGCCGGACAGGCCCATGTTCATCTGGGCCATCTGGAGCTCGTAGTCGAAGTCGCTGACGGCGCGCAGGCCCTTGACGATGGCGGGGATGTCGCGCTGCTTGCAGAAGTCGACGAGGAGGCCGTGGAACGCCTCGACGCGGACGTTGCCGTAGTCGGCGGTCACCTGGCGGATCAGGTCGAGCCGCTCCTCGATCTCGAAGAGCCCGCTCTTGGACTTGTTGATCATCACGGCGACGTAGACCTCGTCGTACAGCCGGGAGGCCCGGCCGATGATGTCGAGATGTCCGTTGGTGATGGGGTCGAACGACCCGGGACAGACGGCGCGGCGCACTTGAGATCCCTCGCTCTCCGGTCCGGTCATCGTGCGTCTTCGCACGTAGAGGCGGCGCGACCGTACCAAAACGTTCCCTCGCCGTAACGCCGGGACCTCAGCGGCTCGAAACCCGCCGGCCACCGGAATTCGCCGCCTCTGGTGCTGCGCTCCACGGTGACGAGCGCATCCTCCGCTAGCCAGCCCCCCGTGCGGAGTGTGAGCAGGATCTCCCGAAGATCGTCGTCCCCGACCGCGTAGGGCGGGTCCAGGAACACGATGTCGTACGGCTCCGCCGAGGCCGGCACGGCGGTGATCTGCTCGGCGCGGCCGGCCCGCACCTCGGCGCCGGGCAGGCCGAGGGCCTTGACGTTCTCCCGGACCACGCGGGCGGCGCGGGCGTCGGCCTCGACCAGCAGGGTGTGGCCCGCGCCGCGGGAGAGCGCCTCCAGGCCGACCGCGCCGGAGCCGGCGTACAGGTCAAGGACGCGCTCGCCGTCCAGCGGGCCGCCGAGCAGGCTCTGCCAGGTGGACAGCAGGCCCTCGCGTGCGCGGTCGGAGGTGGGGCGGGTGCCGTTGCCCGGCGGCACGGCGAGGCGACGTCCGCCGGCCGTACCGGCGATCACGCGGGTCATCTTGGGTCCTTGGTCTCGGGGCCTACGGATTCAGTGTGGCAGCACGGGGGTGCGGTCCGCGCGGGACCGCCGTCCCGGGCCCGGCCCGGCGTCCGGCCCAGCCCTTCTCCATCCGGCTCAGCCCTTCTCCAGGTACTGCTCCCGTTCCTCGTCCAGCAGGGCGTCCAGGGCGGTGCGCAGGCCGGGCAGGCCGGTGAGTTCGGGGTCGGCCGCCACCAGGGCCGTCGCCTCCTGGCGCGCCTCGGCGATGACCTCCTCGTCCTCGATGACGGCCAGCACCCGCAGGCTGGAGCGGGCGCCGGACTGGGCCTGGCCGAGGACGTCGCCCTCGCGGCGCTGTTCGAGGTCGATGCGGGAGAGCTCGAAGCCGTCCAGGGTGGAGGCGACCGCGGTGAGCCGCTGGCGGGCCGGGCTGGCCTCGGGCATCTCGCTGACCAGCAGGCAGAGTCCGGGCGCGGAGCCGCGGCCCACGCGGCCGCGCAGCTGGTGCAGCTGGGAGACGCCGAAGCGGTCCGCGTCCATGATCACCATCGCGGTGGCGTTGGGCACGTTCACGCCGACCTCGATGACGGTGGTGGCGACCAGGACGTCGGTGTCGCCCGCGGCGAACCGGCGCATGACCGCGTCCTTGTCGTCGGGGTGCATCCTGCCGTGCAGCACCTCCACGCGCAGGCCCTTCAGCGGGCCCGCGGCGAGCTGCGCGGCGATGTCGAGGACGGCGAGCGGCGGCCGCTTCTCGGCGTCGTCGGCGGCCGCCTGCTTCGCGGCGCTCTTCTTCGGCTCGTCCTCCTCGTCGCCGATGCGCGGGCAGACGACGTACGCCTGGTGCCCGGCCGCGACCTCCTCGCGCACCCGCTCCCACGCGCGGGCGAGGAAGTGGGGCTTGTCGGCGGCCGGGACGACATGGCTGGCGATCGGCGAGCGGCCGACCGGGAGCTGGTCGAGCACGGAGGTCTCCAGGTCGCCGAAGACGGTCATCGCGACCGTGCGCGGGATCGGCGTGGCCGTCATGACCAGCAGGTGCGGCGGCTGCTTGCCCTTGCCGCGCAGGGCGTCGCGCTGCTCGACGCCGAAGCGGTGCTGCTCGTCCACGACGACCAGGCCGAGGTCGTGGAACTGGACCTTGTCCTCGATCAGCGCGTGCGTGCCGATCACGAGACCCGCCTCGCCGGTGACGAGGTCGAGCAGCGCCTGCCGCCGGGCGGCCGCCCCCATGGAGCCGGTGAGCAGCACGACCTTGGTGGCGTGCTCGGCCCCGCCCAGCATCCCGCCCTCGGCCAGCTCGCCCATCATCTCGGTGACCGACCGGTGGTGCTGCTGGGCGAGCACCTCGGTGGGCGCGAGCATCGCGGCCTGCCCGCCCGCGTCGACCACGGCGAGCATGGCGCGCAGGGCGACCATGGTCTTACCGCTGCCCACCTCCCCTTGGAGCAGGCGGTGCATGGGGTGTTCGGTGGCGAGGTCGGTGAAGATCTCCTCGGAGACGCCCCGCTGGCCGTCGGTGAGGGTGAAGGGGAGGCGGTCGTCGAAGGCGGTGAGCAGGCCGTCGGGGCGGGGGCTGCGGGGGACGGCCGGGAGCTGGCCGTCGGCGTGGCGGCGGCGGGCGAGGGCGACCTGGAGGACGAACGCCTCGTCCCACTTGAGGCGGTCGCGGGCGTCCGCGATGTCGGCCTTGGTGTGCGGGCGGTGGATCTTCAGCAGGGCCTCGGGCAGGGAGACCAGGCCGCGGCCCTCGCGCAGGGCCTCGGGCAGCGGGTCGAGCGCCTCCTGGGCGGTGGGCAGCACGGTCTGCACCGCCTTGGCGATCTTCCAGGACTCCAGCTTGGCGGTGGCGGGGTAGAGCGGGATGAGGGCGCCGGCCCAGCTCTCCACCGACTCCTCGGCCTCGTCGCCGGAGCCGCGCAGCAACTCGTACGCCGGATGCGCCAGTTGCAGGCGGCGGTTGAAGACGGAGACCTTGCCGGAGAACATCGCGCGGGTGCCCGGCAGGAGTTCCTTGTGCGGCTTGTGGACCCCGCTGCCGAAGAAGACCAGCTGGAGGCGGCCGTTGCCGTCGGTGATCGTGACCTCCAGGCGTTGACCCTTGCCGCGGGGCGCCTTGGCGGAGGCGAAGGAGTGCAGGCGCGCGTCGGCGACCATCGCGACCACCGTGACGTGCTCGTCCAGGGGGAGGTCGGCGAGGTGGGTGAGCTGCCCGCGCTCCTCGTACCTGCGGGGGTAGTGGTGCAGGAGGTCGCCGACCGTGTGCAGGCCGAGGTGCTCGGCCATCACCTTCGCGGTGGCGGGGCCGAGCACCGACTTCAGTGGTTGTCGCAGGGGTTCTCGCAGTGCAGGCACGAGATCCATTGCACACCACACCACCGACAACACCGGTCAATCCCGGGAAACCCCTGGTCAGGCGGCTCGTTCCGGCTTTAGGATGACGCGCTCCGGCCATCCCCCCGCGGTCGCCGCCTCACACGGGACCGCCCGACCCCGCGCCGACGTCTCTCCCCCCACCGGCGCTGCGACGATGGACTCCCAGACCTCACAGTCATCCCAGGTACCCCCGTCACCTCACACGTTCCAGGTCGACCTGCGCGGTCTGGTGGACCTGCTCTCCCATCACCTGTACTCCAGCCCCCGGGTCTATCTGCGCGAGCTGTTGCAGAACGCGGTGGACGCGATCACCGCGCGGCTGGCCGAGGACCCCGATGCCCCGGCCCGGGTGCGGCTGCACGCCGAGAACGGCGCGCTGCGCGTGGAGGACACCGGCGTCGGGCTCACCGAGTCCGACGTGCACAGCCTGCTGGCGACCATCGGGCGCAGCTCCAAGCGCGCGGAGGGGCTCCAGGAGGCCCGTGCCGACTTCCTCGGGCAGTTCGGCATCGGGCTGCTGGCCTGTTTCGTGGTCGCCGAACGGATCCGGGTGGTCAGCCGCAGCGCCCGTACCCCCGGCGCGCCGCCGGTGGAGTGGACGGCGTGCGACGACGGCTCGTACACCGTGCGCACGCTGCCCGACGAGGCCCGTCCCGAGCCGGGCACGACCGTGCATCTGACGGCCCGCGCCGGGGCGGCCGAGTGGCTGTCCGGGGAGCGGGTGCTCGCGCTGGCGCGGGACTTCGGTTCGCTGCTGCCGTACGACGTGCGGGTGGGCGAGGAGGCCGTCACCGATCTGCCGGCGCCCTGGGCCCGCTCGTACCCCTCCCCGGCGAACCGGCGGGTGGCGCTGGCCCGGCACTGCCATGAGCTGTTCGGCTTCGCGCCGCTCGACTCCATCGCGCTGGACGTGCCGCTCGCCGGGATCCGCGGGGTGGCGTACGTGCTGCCCTCGGCGGTCAGTCCGGCGCAGCGGGCGACCCACCGGGTGCATCTGAAGGGGATGCTGCTCACCGAGCGGGCCGAACAGCTGCTGCCCGAGTGGGCGTTCTTCGTGCGCTGCGTGCTGGACACGGACAGTCTGCGGCCGACCGCGTCGCGCGAGTCGCTGTACGAGGACGAGACGCTGGCGGCCGTGCGGGAGGCGCTGGGCGAGCGGATCCGGTCGTGGCTGACGGGGCTCGCGGCGGGCGATCCGGAGCGGCTCGCGGCGTTCCTCGCGGTGCACCACCTGGGCGTGAAGTCGCTGGCCCGGCACGACGCGGAGATGCTGCGCACGATGCTGCCGTGGCTGCCGTTCGAGACGACCGACGGGCGGCTGTCGCTGGAGGAGTTCGCGCGGCGCCACCCGGTGGTGCACTTCTCGCGGACGGTGGAGGAGTACCGGCAGGTCGCCCCGATCGCGTCCGCGCAGGGCGTCGGGGTGATCAACGGCGGTTACACGTACGACAGCGAGCTGGTCGAGGCGCTGCCGTCGGTGCGGCCGGGGACGGTGGTCGCGGAGCTGGACGCGGACACGGTGACCGCGCATCTGGACGCGGTCGACCCGGCCCAGGAGCTGGCGCTGGCGGACTTCCTGGCGGCGGCGCGGGCGAAGCTGGACCCGCTGGGCTGTGACGTGGTGCTGCGCGCCTTCCATCCGCTGCTGGTGCCCGCGCTGCACCTGGACGACCGGTCGGCCCGGCACGAGCAGGCCCGCGCGGAGGCCGAGGAGCAGGCGGACGACCTGTGGGCGGGCATCCTCGGTTCGATGCGCGGCAGCGCGCCGCGGGCGCGGCTGGTGCTCAACCATCTCAATCCGCTGATCCGCAGGATCAGCTCGCTCAAGGACCCGGAACTGATCGGCACCGCCGCGGAGTCCCTGTACGGGCAGGCGCTGCTGATGGCGCAGCGCCCGCTGCGGCCGGCCGACTCGGCGCTGCTGAACCGGGCGTTCATCGGCCTCCTGGAGTGGGCCACACACGCGGAGGACGGTCACTGATGGACCAGATCACCGACTTCGACGGGCTGCGCCGGGCGATGGCGGAGAACTCCGAGCGGCCGGAGGGTCCGGCCCGCAACGCGCGGGCGGAGCGGCTGCTCACGGAGGCGGAGCGGCTGAACATCCCGCTCGCCGTGATCGAGGCGCTCGGGCACCAGTTGAAGGTCTACAACTACAGCTCCGAGAAGGACAAGATGTTCGTCCCGTTCGCGCGGCTGCTGCGCCTGTGGGACGAGCGGCCCGAGGACTTCGACGCGTACGAGACGCACTCGTTGCACTGGGTCTTCAAGTGGATGTCGGCGGGGATGCTGGACCAGCCGCATGTGCCGCTCGCCTCGATCGAGAAGTGGCTCGGCGAGATGGAGCACCGGTACCGGCTGGCCGGGCACTCCGAACGGGCCGTGCGCAGCGCGGAGTTCAGTGTGGCCGCGCATCTGGGCGATCTGCCGCGCGCGGAGCGGGCGTACGCGGCGTGGCTCGCGGCGGACCGGGACAGCATGGCCGACTGCCACGCGTGCGAGCTGCACGGGCAGGGCGAGTGGCAGGCGCGGCGGGGCCGGGACGCGGAGGCGGTCGAGTTGTGGCGGCCGGTCCTCGACGGGGAGTTCAGCTGCGCGCACGAGCCGCACGCGGTGCTCGCGTCCTCGCTGGTGCCGCTGTTGCGGCTGGGCCGGGCGGACGAGGCCCGCGCGCACCATCTGCGCGGGCTGCGGCTGGTGCGGCCGATGGAGAGCATGCGGGCCGCGTACGCCGACCATGTGGAGTTCTGCGCGCTCAGCGGCAACGAGGCGCGGGGGCTGGAACTGCTCGCGGAGCGGCCGGCGTACTTCACGGACGGCGGGCAGCCGAGGAGCCGGCTGGACTTCCTGGCGGTGGTGGCGCTGCTGATGGACCGGCTGGCCGGGGCGGGGCTGGGCGGGCAGCGGGTGCCGGGGCCCGCGGGGCGGTCGTGGACGGCGGGCGACCTGGCGGCGCACGCGCGCGCGGAGGCGCTGGAGCTGGCCGCGCGGTTCGACGCGCGCAACGGGACGCCGTACGTCGGTGAGCGCACGCGGGAGCGGATGGCTCAGGTTCCGCTGGTGGAGCGGCTGCCGCTCGGGGTGCGGGCGGCGGCCCGGCCCGCCGCGGCGGCCGCGGGGCCGGTGGCGGCCGCCGCGGAGAGCGGCGCCGGCGCGCCGGACGTGGCGGAGCTGCTCGCCGAGGCGCGGCGGCAGTCGGACACGCTGCGGCCGCACGCGCTCCAGGCGTGGGAGGCGGTCGCGCGGGCGGCGGAGGGCGCCGAGCTGGACGCGCGGGCCCGCGCGGAGATCGCCGATCACGAGGCGATGGGCCGCGGCCCGGAGGGGGTCGCTCTGTTCGAGCGGGCGGCGGAGCTGTACGCGGAGGCGGGCGACCCCGGGGAGGCGCTGGCGGCACGCGCGCGTGGCGCGTACGTGCGGGCCCTGTCGGGTGAGGTGGCGGAGGCGGTCGATGCGGTCGCGGAGCCGTACGACCAGGTGCTCGCGCTGTACGCCGAGGAGGGCACCGAGGTGCCGCAGACCGCGTCGGTGCTGATGAGCCGGGCGCGGGTCCTGATGCGCCGGGTGCACGAGGGCGATGCGGCGAGTGCGGCGGGGGCGGACGCGGAGCGGGCGGTGCGAGAGGTGCTGGCGTTCGTCGGCGGGCACATCGGGGACGACGTGCGGCTGGCGGCGCGGGCGGCGGAGGCGCGGGCGATGCTCGCGGAGCTGGCGGAGCACGCCGGGGACACCGAGCGGGCGGCGGATCTGTTCCGGCGGGCCGCGCACGACTTCGTGGTGCGGGGGCTGCCGTGGTTCGCGGTGGAGTACGAGGTGCGGGTGGCCGCGCTCGCCCACCAGCTCGACGACATGGCGGAGGCGGAGCGGGCGGTGCGGGCCGCGCTGGAGCACGGGGGGCCGTATCTGGAGCCGGTGGGCCGGGCCCAGCTGCACCTTCAGCTGGCGGAGCTGGTGGGGGGCCGCGGGGAGGCGGTGGAGGGCGCGGAGCACGCGCTGCAGGCCGCGCACTGGGCCGACGAGGCCGGGCAGGGGCCGACGCTGGGCGCCTGGGCGCGGCATCAGCTCGGCGGCTTCCTCCTTCGGCAGGGACGTTTCGCCGAGGCGGCGGAGGTACTGGAGTCGGCGCTGCCGGAGCTGACGGCGGAGATCCACGGCGACGGTGCGGTGGTGCAGACGCAGTGGTGGCTGGGCGACTGCCTGAGCGCGCTCGGGGAGCATCGCGCGGCGGCGGAGCGGCGGCTCGAGGCCGCGGAGATCGCCCGGCTCTGGCCCGAGCAGCAGGACCACGCGACGCTCGCGCATCTGGCCGGGGAGTCGCTGAGCCGCGCGGAGCTGCCGGCGGAGGCGGACCGGGCGTACGCGCGGGCGGGCGATCTGTGGCGCGAGCTCGGCAACGTGCCCCGGCTGGTGCGCGCCCTGCGCGCCCGCGCGTGGCTGGCGCTGCGGGCGGACGAGGACGCGGGGCTCGACGAGGCGCGGGCGCTGATGACGGCGGCGCTGGAGGAGTGCCGTACGGCGTTGGCGGACGCTCCCGACGACGAGGCCGGGCGTGCCGACCTCCGTGCCGAACTGGGCAACACCCACCGGCAGTTCGGGGACCTGCTGGCCCGGTCGGTGGCGGAGGAGGCGGAGGACGCGTCGATCCGCGCGGCGTTCGAGGAGGCGTTGTCCCATCTGGCGGAGGCGATCACGGTGTTCGCCTCGCTGGGGCCGGACGCGCTGCACAGCCGTACCGGGGCGGAACTGGCCGCGGGGTGGCTGGAGGCGGACCTGGGGCGGCCGTCGGCGGCGGCGGCGCGGGCGCGGGTCGTTCTGGCGGCGTACGAGTCCGGCGGTACGGGGGCTCCCGACGAGGAGACGGTTGCGGCCCGCCGCACGGAGGCCCACCAACTGCTGGACCTACCGGAGGAGTAGGGGCTCCCCGGCCGCGGGCCCCGTCCCCTGATTGCGCAGTTCCCCGCGCCCCTGTTGGGGCATGTGCGGCGCCGTCGTGGTCGCTCGCGCAGTTCCCCGCGCCCCTTTCGGGGCGCGTCCGGATCCGGCGCCCTGAAGGGGCGCGGGGAACTGCGCGACCAGCCACGACGAACCCGCACGGTTGCCGACAGGGGCGCGGGGAACTGCGCGAGCGGCCACGGCGGTGCCGCACGGGTCCGGGGCGGAGTCGGGGGCGGGGTGGAGTCGGGGTGGGGGCTACTCCACGCCGATCAGGAGGACCGCGTCCTGGCCGCCGTGGTAGGTGATCGTGTCGACCGCCAGGTACGACTCCCGGACACGCGATTCCAGATGGGCAGCGATCCCCGTGGGCGCGTCGTCGCCCAGGACCAGGGTGACCAGTTCTCCCCCGGCCGCGAGCATGCGGTCCAGGACCGCTTCGGCCGTCGCCGTGACGTCCGCGCCGATGACCGCGACGTCGCCGTCTATCAGGCCGAGCACGTCGCCCGCCTGGCAGATGCCGGCCATCGTCCAGGACTGGCGTTCGGCGACGGCCACCTCCGCGTAGCGGGTGGCGCCCGCCGCCGACGTCATCTGGACGACGTCCTCGTCGAAGCGCCGCTCCGGCTCGTGGACGGCGAGCGCGGCGATGCCCTGGACCGGCGACCGGGTCGGGATGAGGGCCACCCGGATGCCCTCGGCGCGGGCCTGGTCGGCCGCCGCGGCCGCGGTCAGCCGCAAATCGGCGTCGTTGGGCAGCAGGACGACCTCGCGCGCGTGGGCCCGCCGTACGGCCTCCACCAGTTCCCCGCTCGCGAGCGGCTCCTCCGGGCGGGCGAGCACCGTCGTCGCGCCCGCCTCGGTGTACAGGCCGGCCAGCCCCGCCCCCGGCACGGCCGCCACGACGGCGCGCTGGACGCGTTCGCGGGCCGGCCGTTCGGCCCCGGTGGTGTGCACGTCGCCCGCGCCGAAGTGGGTGATCCTGATCCGGTACGGCCGCCCCGCCTCGACCCCCGCCTCGACGGCGGCCCCCGCGTCGTCCACGTGGACGTGCACGTTCCACAGTCCGTCGCCGCCGACCACGACGAGCGAGTCGCCGAGCGTGTCCAGCCGTTCCCGCAGCCGCGCGACCGGCGCGTCCGCCGCCTCCAGCAGATACGTCACCTCGAAGGCGGGACCGCCGTCCTCCGGGGTCTCGGGTCCGTCGGCGCAGACGACGGCGTGCACCGCCTCAGGCGCGGTCTCCCCGCCCGTGTCCGCCCCGGCCGCGGGCGCGGCGGACACGGCCACCGGTTCCACCGCGGGCGGCTCCCCCGTGAAGGTCTCCACCAGCGCCGCGAGCACGGCGACCAGTCCCCGCCCGCCCGCGTCCACGACGCCCGCGCGGGCGAGCACCGCCAGCTGCCCCGGCGTGGCGGCCAGCGCCGCGCGCGCTCCTTCGTAGGCGGCCAGCGCGACCGTGCCGCAGTCGCCCTCGGTCCCGGCGGCGGCGTCGGCGGCGGCCGAGGCGACCGACAGGACGGTGCCCTCCACCGGGTGGGCCACGGCCTGCCGTGCCGAGTCGGCCGCGTGCCGCAGCGCGAGCCGCAGCCCCGGGCCGTCCGTGTGAGGTGTCTCACCGCCGTCGGCGAACACCTGGGCCATGCCGCGCAGCAGCTGCGCCAGGATCGTGCCCGAGTTGCCCCGCGCGCCGATCAGCGCGCCGTGCGCCATCGCGTGCACCGCGTCCGCGAGCGAGGGCCCCGCGGTCCGGCCGGGGGCCGCCGCACGGCCCGCGTCCCGGCCGGCCTCGTGGCCGGCGAAGACCGCCTCGACGGCGGTCGCCGCGGACTCCAGCGTCAGATAGAGGTTGGTGCCGGTATCCCCGTCCGCGACCGGGTACACGTTGATCGCGTCGATCTCCCCGCGGACCTGCCCCAGCGCCCGCAGCGCGAGGCCGCACCAGCTGCGCACCGCGAGAGCATCGAGGAATGTCTGCGGCACCTGCGCCACCACCTGCGCCTCCTTGAGCCGGCCGGACGTGGGAGGCAGCGTAGACCCCGGACGGCCGTTCCCCGGAACAGGGCCGTGCGCGGGCTCCTGAGCTGCCATGGTAGTTTCGTTCTACGGACGCAGTCGTTGTATGCTGCTCCGGTTGCCCGATGCAGATCGGGCATTCTCCCCCTGGCACCGCCATTCAGGTCTCTGATCCTTACGATCTCGATTCCCGGCATGCCGGGACCAACCGTAAGTGCATCTGAAGTCTTTGGAGTGACCCGTGGCTGCCAACTGCGACGTCTGCGGCAAGGGGCCGGGCTTCGGCAACAACATCTCGCACTCGCACCGCCGTACGTCTCGCCGCTGGAACCCCAACATCCAGCGCGTTCGTACCGTGGTCGGCGGGACGCCGAAGCGCGTCAACGCTTGCACCTCGTGCATCAAGGCCGGCAAGGTCTCGCGCTGACACCGCGCGTGGCACCTGTCCGGTCCACTGCACTAAGCCGGTTCACCTGAGGGTGGACCGGCTTTTTGCTGTCCCCGAGGGCCTCTCCGGCACACGGCCCGGCCTCACTCCCTGAACCGCCACCCGTGGTCCACCGGCCCGATCCCCGCGCCCAGCGCGAACCCGGCCGCGATCGCCCCGGTGACGTAATCCTTGGCCGCCGTGACCGCCTCCGGCACGGCCAGCCCCCGCGCGAGGCCCGCCGCGATCGCGGACGCCAGCGTGCAGCCCGTGCCGTGGGTGTGCCGGTTGTCGTGGCGCGGGGCCCGCAGCCAGTGCTCGGCCGAGCCGTCGGTGAGCAGATCCACCGCGTCCCCGGGCAGATGGCCGCCCTTGATCAGCACCCAGCGCGGGCCGTACGCCAGCACCGCGGCCGCGGCCCGGCGCAGATCGTCCTCGGACGCGACGCGGACCCCCGTGAGCTGCGCCACCTCGTCGAGGTTCGGGGTGGCCACCGTCGCCACCGGCAGCAGCCTCGCGCGCACCGAGGCGAGCGCGCCGGCCGCCAGCAGCGGGTCGCCGTGCTTGGAGACGCCCACCGGGTCCACCACGGCCGGCGCGTCCGTGGCGGAGATCAATTCGGCGACCGCCTCGACCAGTTCCGCCGACGCCAGCATCCCGGTCTTCACCGCCTGCACGCCGATGTCGTCGACGACACTGCGGTACTGCGCCCGTACCGCCTCCACCGGCAGTTCCCAGGCGCCCTGCACGCCACGGGAGTTCTGCGCGGTCACCGCGGTGATCACGCTCATCCCGTGCACCCCGAGCGCCAGCATCGTCTTCAGGTCGGCCTGGATCCCGGCCCCGCCGCCGGAGTCGGAACCCGCGACGGTCAGCACGCGCGGCGGGATCACGACTCGATGTCCCCGAAGTGGTCCCAGCCGCCCTTGACGGTCCAGGGCGCGCCGTCGACCGTCACCTGGGGCAGCGCCGAGGGGTTGAGCACCTCGCCGATGACCTTCCAGCGGGCGGGCAGCTTCACGTCCGGCGGGAACGTCGCCACGATCGCGTGGTCCTCTCCCCCGGTCAGCACCCACTGGAGCGGGTCGACACCCACGGCCTGTCCGATGTCGTTCATCTGCGAGGGGATGTCGATCGCGCCGGAGCGGACGTCGATACGGACCTTGCTGGCCTCCGCGATGTGCCCGAGGTCGGCGATCAGTCCGTCGCTCACGTCGCACATCGCGGTCGCGCCGAGGGCGGCGGCCGCGGGGCCCGCGTGGTACGGCGGTTCGGGGCGCCGGTGCGCCTCCACGAAGGCGCGCGGCGAGCGGAAGCCGCGGGAGAGCACCGCGTAGCCGGCGGCGGACCAGCCGAGCCAGCCGGTGACCGCGACGAGGTCGCCGGGCTGCGCGCCGCCCCGCGTGACCGGCTCCTGGCCGCGCAGATCGCCGAGCGCGGTGATCGACACCGTGATCGTGTCGCCGCGTACGACGTCCCCGCCGACCACCGCCGCGCCCGCGACCTGGCACTCGTCGCGCAGGCCGTCCATCAGCTCCGTGGGCCAGGTGACCGGGAGTTCGGCGGGCACCACCAGGCCGAGCAGCAGCGCGGTCGGCACGGCGCCCATGGCCGCGATGTCCGCGAGGTTCTGCGCGGCGGCCTTGCGGCCGACGTCGTACGCCGTGGACCAGTCGCGCCTGAAGTGCCGGCCCTCCAGCAGGATGTCGGTGCTGGCCACGACCCGGCGGTCGGGTGCGGCGACCACGGCGGCGTCGTCGCCGGGGCCGATGCGCACCACCGACGTGGTGGTGAGCCGGGATGTGAGCTCCCTGATGAGCCCGAACTCCCCCAGTTCACCGACGGTGCCCTTCATCGTTCGTCCTCTTCTCGTACTGCTCCTACCGCCCGGTCGCGTCGCGTCCGCCGCGTCGGTACGGTCATGGTGACCGTCAACTTCCGTCCTGCCTGCACCCCGGCGCGCAAGGCCCGGCCCCCGCAGGTCTCCCCGCGGCGAGCGGCGACGCGATACCGTGGCGTTCCTTTTCCCCACATGATCCTCGTGGCCGCCCTGGAGGTTCCGTGGTACAGGCGTACATCCTGATCCAGACGGAGGTCGGCAAAGCGTCGACCGTCGCCGAGACGATCAGCAAGATCCCTGGCGTGATCCAGGCCGAGGACGTCACGGGACCCTACGACGTCATCGTCCGCGCCCAGGCCGACACCGTCGACGACCTGGGTCGTCTCGTCGTCGCGAGAGTCCAGCAGGTGGACGGCATCACGCGGACCCTGACCTGCCCGGTCGTGCACCTGTAGCCCCCGTCTACCCTTGGCCGGTGAACTTCTTCCGCCACCGGCTTGTCGGCCTGCCCGTGCTCGCCCTGACGGTCGCCGCCGCGGGCTGCTCCTTCTCGACGGACGACACCGCGTCGGTGGCGGTTCCGCGTCCCGGCAAGGCGGCCACCGCGCTGTGCCAGGACCTGGACCAGGCCCTGCCGCGGAAGGTGGACGGCCTCGGCCGTGACGACCCCGAGCCCCGGTCCGCCCTCACGGCGGGCTGGGGAGGCCCGGCGATCATACTGCGCTGCGGTGTGGAGCGGCCGCCCAAGATGGTCGACCCGAAGGTCGCCGAGGGCGGCGACGCCGACGCGATCGCGGGCGGGGTGAACGGGGTGGACTGGCTGATGGAGAAGCAGAAGGACGGCTCCTACCGGTTCACCACGGCCAACCGGCGGGCCTACGTACAGGTGACGCTGGAGAAGGCGCGCGCCGACGAGAGTTCCTCGGTCCTCGTCGACCTGGCCGCCTCCATCAAGAAGGCGATCCCCGAGGGGATCGCCGACTGAGCGCGAACCGGTCGCGCGAAGGGGTGCGGAGGGCCGCCGGGGTTCAGCGCAGCCCGGTGGAGCGGCGCAGCGCCGCCTGGACGAGGCGGTCGACCAGTTCCGCGTAGCCGATGCCGGTCGCCTGCCACATCTGCGGGTACATCGAGATCGGCGTGAAGCCGGGCATCGTGTTGATCTCGTTGATGACGAACTCGCCGTCCTCGGTGAGGAAGAAGTCCGCCCGGACCAGGCCCTCGCAGGAGGCCGCGTCGAAGGCGTCCACCGCGAGCCGCCGCACCTCGGCCGTCTCCTCGGGCGTCAGCGGGGCGGGGACGATGCCGGGGGTCGAGTCGATGTACTTCGCCTCGAAGTCGTAGTACGCGTGCTCCGAGGGCGGCGGGATCTCCGCGGGGACCGACGCGCGCGGCCCGTCCTCGAACTCCAGCACGCCGCACTCGATCTCGCGGCCGTGCACGGCCGCCTCGACGAGGATCTTCGGGTCGTGGTGCTGCGCCTCGGCGATCGCCTCGTCGAGCCCCTCCAGGCCGTCGACCTTGGTGATGCCGATCGAGGAGCCCGCGCGCGCGGGCTTCACGAACAGCGGCCAGCCGTGCTCGCCCGCGAAGTCGATGATCTTCTTGCGGGCGGCGGCCTGGTCCTGCTGCCACTCGCGCGGCCGGATCACCACGTACGGGCCGACCTTGAGGCCGAACGAGGTGAACACCCGCTTCATGTACTCCTTGTCCTGGCCGACGGCCGAGGCGAGCACGCCCGCGCCCACGTACGGCACACCGGACAGCTCCAGCAGGCCCTGGAGGGTGCCGTCCTCGCCGTAGGGGCCGTGCAGGACGGGGAAGACGACGTCGACCTCGCCGAGCGCCTTGGGGACCGAACCGGGCTCGGTGTAGACGACCTCGCGGTTGGCCGGGTCGACGGGGAGCACCACACCGCCCTCGCTCGACTCGGCGAGCTGGTCCACGGTCGGCGTGCGGCGCTCGGTGATCGCCATCCGCTCCGGCTCGTCGGCCGTGAGCGCCCAACGCCCGTCCTGGGTGATGCCGATCGGCAGGACGTCGTATTTGGTCCGGTCGATGGCCTTCAGGACGGCGCCCGCGGTGACCACGGAGATCCCGTGTTCGGAGCTGCGACCGCCGAACACGACGGCCACGCGCGGCTTGCGGGACGGCTGCTCAGGGCTCTGGGGGAGGTTCTCGGTGCTCATATCGCGATGAGCGTACCCGGTGGTAGAGCCCCGAGACAGCGTCGACTCGGGGGGTCGCTCAGCGTCGTTCGGGCTTCGCGCTGCGCGACATGAGTTCCTTGACCGCGGCCACGGGCGACTTGCCCTCGTGCACGATGGCGACGACTGTCTCGGTGAGCGGCATGTCGACGCCGTGGCTGCGCGCCAGATCCAGCACGGACTCGCAGGACTTGACGCCCTCCGCGGTCTGCTTGGTGACCGCGACGGTCTCCTGGAGGGTCATGCCCCGGCCGAGGTTGGTGCCGAAGGTGTGGTTGCGCGAGAGCGGCGAGGAGCAGGTCGCCACCAGGTCGCCGAGGCCGGCGAGCCCGGAGAAGGTCAGCGGGTCGGCGCCGAGCGCGAGCCCGAGCCGGGTGGTCTCGGCGAGCCCGCGCGTGATGAGCGAGCCCTTGGCGTTGTCGCCGAGCCCCATGCCGTCGGCGATGCCCACGGCGAGCCCGATGACGTTCTTCACCGCGCCGCCCAGTTCGCAGCCCACCACGTCGGTGTTGGTGTACGGCCGGAAGTAGGGGGTGTGGCAGTTCGCCTGGAGTCGCTGCGCGACGGCCTCGTCGGTGCACGCCACGACGGCCGCGGCGGGCATCCGCGCGGCGACCTCGCGGGCCAGGTTGGGGCCGGTGACCACGGCGATGCGGTCCTGGCCGACCTTGGCGACGTCCTCGATCACCTCGCTCATCCGCATGGTGGTGCCGAGTTCGACGCCCTTCATCAGCGACACCAGCACGGTGTCCGGGGCGAGGAGCGGCACCCAGGCGGCCAGGTTCTCGCGCAGCGTCTGGGAAGGCATCGACAGGACCGTGAAGTCCGCGTCGGCCATGGCCTCGGCGGGGTCGGTGGTGGCCCGCAGGTTCTCCGGGAGTTCGACGCCGGGCAGGTAGTCGGGGTTGGTGCGGGTGGAGTTGATCGCGTCGGTGACCTCGGCCCGGCGCCCCCACAGGACGACCTCGCAGCCGGCGTCGGCGAGCACCATCCCGAACGCGGTGCCCCACGAACCGGCGGTGAGGACCGCCGCCTTGACAGGCTTGCTCACGTGCCGCTCGCCCCTTCCTCGGCCTGTCCGGCCTGTGCCTGTCCGGTCTGTGCCTGTCCGGCCTGTGCCTGGGTACGGCGCCGCTGCTCGATCCGCTCACGGCGCGGGTCGTAGACGGTGTCGGGTGCCTTCTCGCCGCGGATCTCCTCCAGCAGCCCGGTGACGGCGGCCATGATGACCTCGGTGGCCTCCTTGAGGAGGTCGGCGGTCATCTCCTGGTCGTAGAACCGCGAGAGGTCCACGGGAGGTCCGGCGAGCACGCGGTGGGTCTTGCGCGGCCACAGGTCGGGCTTCTTGGCGTAGGGCGGCAGGAGTTCGTTGCAGCCCCACTGCGCGATCGGCACGACCGGGCACTTGGTCTGGAGGGCCACGCGCGCGGCGCCGGTCTTGGCGGTCATGGGCCAGCCGTCCGGGTCGCGGGTGAGGGTGCCCTCGGGATAGAAGGCGACGCATTCCCCGCGCTCCACCGCGTCGATCGCGGCGCGGAACGCGCTCAGCGCGTCCGTGCTCTCGCGATAGACCGGGATCTGCCCGGTGCCGCGCATCGCGGCGCCGACGAATCCCTTCTTGAAAAGGCCGCTCTTCGCGAGGAATCGCGGAACCCTTCCGGTGTTGTACTGATAGTGCGCGTACGCGAAGGGGTCCACGTGGGAATTGTGGTTCACCGCGGTGATAAATCCGCCCTGGGCCGGAATGTTCTCCATTCCGCGCCAGTCCCGCTTGATCAGAATCACCAGCGGCGGTTTGCAGAGCGTCGCGGCGAAGCGGTACCAGAAGCCGATTCTGCGGCGGGGCACGCGGACACCTTCCTCTAGGGCTGTCACCTGGGCCGGGGGGCCGCACAAGTGTCGCCCCAGGCCGCCGGTCTGTCGAGAACACCGTACGCCCCGGCTCGCGAAGCGCCAGATCGGCCGGGTGACAATGTCCGCGACGAGTAAGGGACGGTACGCCGGTGCAGTGGACCTTGGTCATCCCCCTGAAGCCCCTGGCGCGGGCCAAGAGCAGGCTGGCGGACACCGCCGGCGACGGGCTTCGGCCGGGTCTCGCGCTGGCGTTCGCGCAGGACACGGTGGCGGCCGTGCTGGCCTGCGCGGCGGTGCGGGATGTGGCGGTCGTCACGGACGACGTGCTGGCCGGGCGGGAACTCGCGGCGCTCGGCGCGCGGATCGTGCCGGACACCCCGGCGAGCGGCCTGAACGCCGCCCTCGCGCATGCGGCGGGCGTCGTGCGCGCGACGCGGCCCGATGGCCCGGTGGCCGCCCTCAATGCCGATCTGCCGGCGCTGCGGCCCGGGGAATTGGCCCGGGTGCTGGATGCCGCCGCGGAATTCCCGCGCGCTTTTCTCGCGGATGCCGCCGGTATCGGCACGACTCTGCTCACGGCGGCCGCGGGACGGGAATTGGCGCCGGAGTTCGGCGCCGGCTCACGCGCGGCGCACCGGGCGGGCGGCGCGGTGGAGCTGCCCCTGTCGGCGGTGGACTCGGTGCGCCAGGACGTGGACACCGGCGAGGATCTGCGGGCCGCGCTGGCGCTCGGCGTGGGGCCGCGGACGGCCGCCGCGGCCGCGCGGCTGCTGATTCCGGGGCAGTAGGCTGCCGCCATGCAGGCGACCGCGTACACGTACGACCCCGCGACCCGCAGCGGGCAGGTGCTGCTCGACGACGGGACCCCGGTGCCCTTCGACGCACCGGCGTTCGACGCGGGCGGACTCAGGCTGCTGCGGCCGGGTCAGCGGGTGCGGATCGAGACGGAGGGCGAGGGCGAGGCCCGCCGGGCCGTCCTGGTCACGCTGCACACCTTCTGAACTCCGCGCCGGACCGTCCCGGTCACGCCGCGCACCCTCCGAACTCCGCGCCGGACCGTCCCGGTCACGCCGCGCACCTTCCGAACTCCGCGCCGGACCGTCCCGGTCACGCCGCGCACACGCCGCGGGCCGGGCTCCCGTACGGAGCCCGGCCCGGCGCGTGAGTGCCTTCGTACCGCGCCGTTCAGCGGGCGGTGGCCTTCTTCGCGGTGGTCTTGCGTGCCGTCGACTTCTTGGCCGGGGCCTTCTTGGCGGTGGCCTTCTTCGCCGGGGCCTTCTTGGCGGTGGCGGTGGTCTTCTTCGCGGCGGCCGTCTTCGCGGCGCCCGTCGCCTTCTTGGCCGTGGTCTTCGCCGTGGTCTTCTTGGCGGTGGCGGTGGTCTTCTTCGCGGCGGCCGTGGTGGTCTTCTTCGCCGCGGCCTTCCGGGTCGTCGCCGTCGCCTTCTTGGCCGTGGTCTTCTTCGCCGCGGCCTTCTTGACCGTCGCCGAGGCGCCACCGGTCAGGCTGCCCTTGGGGGCCTTCTTGACCGCGACCTCGCCACCACGCGGCAGCTTCTTCGAGCCGCTGACCAGGTCCTTGAAGCCCTGACCGGCGCGGAAGCGCGGCACGGAGGTCTTCTTGACCCGAACCCTCTCGCCCGTCTGGGGGTTGCGGGCGTACCGAGCGGGGCGGTCGACCTTCTCGAACGAACCGAAGCCGGTGACCGAAACCCGGTCTCCCGCGACAGTCGCGCGGACGATGGCGTCCAGGACCGCGTCGACAGCCTCGGCGGCCTGCTGGCGACCGCCCATCTTGTCGGCAATCGCTTCTACGAGCTGCGCCTTGTTCACGTCTTCCCCTTCGGAGACATCGCCGGAACGAAAGTGTTCAAGCTTTTTCGCACGTTAGGCAGATATATACCGCAAATCAAACACGAAACGGGCTAATCACCCTTGTGCCGCAACGGACTCGACTGCCCAGGACGTGTTCAGCGTTCCTCTGTGGGGACGCGCCCCGCGTCGAGGTCTGCCGTGAACGCCTCCAGACGCCTTGCCGCGTCGGCGAGATCGTGCTTGGCCGCGGCCGTAATGACCAGCAGCTTCCGGGTCAGCGCCATCCGTACGCCCTCCGGGACTTGCAGTGCGCGCACCCGCAGGTGCGCTTCCTTCAGTTGGTCCGCGACTGCCGTATAGAGCCCGAGTTGGCCGTCGTGTTCCATGCACAGATTGTGCCATCTGGGGCGAGTTGTCGCCTGCGCAGGGTGCAACTGCCGCCTGTGGCCACCTTTCCGGCATCCGTGGGAACCGCCTCCCAGAAGATCGCGTACCCCGTCAACCTCCTTCATAACGCGGGAAGTTGGCAGACGTGACGGACGCGTCGGAAGGCGTCCGGGCGCAGACAAAGCCGTACCCCCGATCGGGGTGATCGGGGGTACGGCGGGAGTGTCGCGGCGGCCGGAAAGCGTCGGTCCGGCGGGTGCGGATCAGACCTGGAGCGTCCGCGGCTTGAAGGAGGGACGGCCCGCCTCGTAGGCGGCGATGTCGGCCTCGTTGCTCAGGGTGATGGAGATGTCGTCGAGGCCGTTCAGCAGCCGCCAGCGGGAGTTCTCGTCCAGCTCGAAGGAGGCGGTGATGCCCTCGGCGCGCACCTCGCGCGCCTGGAGGTCCACGGTCACCTCGGCGGTCGGGTCCTTCTCGACGAGCTCCCAGAGCGCGTCCACGGTCTTCTGCTCCAGCACCACCGTGAGCAGGCCGTTCTTCAGCGAGTTGCCCCGGAAGATGTCGGCGAAGCGGGCGGAGATCACGGTCTTGAAGCCGTAGTTCTGCAGCGCCCAGACCGCGTGCTCACGGGAGGAGCCGGTACCGAAGTCGGGGCCGGCCACCAGCACCGTGGCGCCCTGCCGCTCGGGCCGGTTGAGGACGAAGTTCTCGTCCTTGCGCCAGGCCTCGAACAGACCGTCCTCGAAGCCGTCCCTGGTCACCTTCTTGAGCCAGTGGGCGGGGATGATCTGGTCGGTGTCGACGTTGCTGCGGCGCAGCGGCACGGCCCGGCCGGTGTGGGTGGTGAAGGCTTCCATGATTCTCAGACTCCAGCGGGCGCGGGGGCGTCGGACAGGTCGGCGGGCGAGGCCAGGTGGCCGAGGACGGCGGTGGCGGCCGCGACCTGCGGCGACACCAGGTGCGTCCGGCCGCCCTTGCCCTGCCGGCCCTCGAAGTTGCGGTTGGAGGTGGAGGCGGAGCGCTCGCCGGGGGCCAGCTGGTCGGGGTTCATGCCCAGACACATCGAGCAGCCCGCGTGCCGCCATTCGGCGCCGGCCTCCTTGAAGACCGTGTCCAGGCCCTCGGAGACGGCCTGGAGGCCGACCCGCACGGATCCGGGCACGACCAGCATCCGTACGCCGTCGGCGACTTTGCGGGTCTTGAGGATGTCGGCCGCGGCGCGCAGGTCCTCGATCCGGCCGTTGGTGCAGGAGCCTACGAAGACGGTGTCCACCTTGATGGAGCGCAGCGTCTGCCCGGCCTCCAACCCCATGTATTCCAGGGCCTTTTCGGCGGCGAGGCGCTCCGAAGCGTCCTCGTACGAAGCCGGGTCGGGGACGGCCGCCGAAAGCGGCGCGCCCTGGCCCGGGTTGGTGCCCCAGGTGACGAACGGGGAGAGCGCGGCGCCGTCGATGACGACCTCGGCGTCGAACTCGGCGTCGTCGTCCGTGCGCAGCGTCTTCCAGTAGGCGACGGCCGCGTCCCAGTCCTCGCCCTCGGGGGCGTGCGGACGGCCCTTGAGGTAGTCGAAGGTGGTCTCGTCGGGGGCGATCATGCCCGCGCGGGCGCCGGCCTCGATCGACATGTTGCAGATGGTCATCCGGGCCTCCATCGAGAGCTTCTCGATGGCGGAGCCGCGGTACTCCAGGATGTAGCCCTGGCCGCCGCCCGTACCGATCTTCGCGATGATCGCGAGGATCAGGTCCTTGGCCGTGACGCCCTCGGGCAGTTCGCCGTCGACGGTGATGGCCATGGTCTTCGGGCGGGCCAGCGGCAGCGTCTGGGTGGCCAGCACGTGCTCCACCTGGGAGGTGCCGATGCCGAACGCCAGGGCGCCGAAGGCACCGTGCGTCGAGGTGTGCGAGTCGCCGCAGACCACCGTGGTGCCGGGCTGCGTGAGACCCAGCTGCGGGCCGACGACGTGCACGACGCCCTGCTCGACGTCGCCCAGCGGGTGCAGCCGGACGCCGAACTCCGCGCAGTTCTTGCGCAGCGTCTCCAGCTGGGCCCGGGAGACCGGGTCCGCGATGGGCTTGTCGATGTCGAGGGTCGGGGTGTTGTGGTCCTCGGTCGCGATGGTGAGGTCCAGGCGGCGCACCTGGCGGCCGTTCTGCCTGAGGCCGTCGAACGCCTGCGGGCTGGTCACCTCGTGCAGCAGGTGCAGATCGATGAAGAGGAGGTCGGGCTCGCCCTCGGCGCGCCGGACGACATGGTCGTCCCAGACCTTCTCCGCGAGTGTCCTACCCATCGCTTTCCCTCCGGCCGGCAGAGTGAGCCGGCACACCTAGAGATCTTCAGGAGCGGCGCCCGGCCCCTGTTCACGGGCGCCCGCCACCGGGCCCGCATGTTCTTCGGGCCGCTGTGCATACAAGGGTTGCGCGTCTCACGGAAAAAGGAACTTGCGTTTCACAGAGTGAGACGTGAGTATCGTTTCATGGACAACAGTAGCGGCGTCGGCGTTCTGGACAAGGCGGCCCTCGTCCTGAGCGCTCTGGAGTCCGGTCCGGCCACCCTCGCGGGTCTGGTCGGGGCCACCGGACTGGCACGACCCACGGCCCACCGCCTGGCCGTGGCACTGGAACACCACCGCATGGTGGCGCGCGACATGCAGGGCCGTTTCATTCTCGGCCCGCGCCTCGCCGAGCTGGCCGCGGCGGCGGGCGAGGACCGCCTGCTGGCGACGGCGGGCCCGGTGCTCACGCATCTGCGGGACATCACCGGCGAGAGCGCGCAGCTCTACCGGCGCCAGGGCGACATGCGCATCTGCGTGGCCGCCGCCGAGCGCCTGTCCGGCCTCCGGGACACGGTCCCGGTCGGCTCCACGCTGACCATGAAGGCCGGCTCCTCCGCGCAGATCCTCATGGCCTGGGAGGAGCCGGAGCGGCTGCACCGCGGGCTCCAGGGAGCCCGGTTCACGGCGACGGCCCTGTCGGGCGTACGGCGGCGCGGCTGGGCGCAGTCGATCGGCGAGCGCGAGCCGGGCGTGGCCTCGGTCTCGGCGCCGGTGCGCGGCCCCTCCAACCGCGTGGTGGCCGCGGTCTCGGTCTCCGGACCCATCGAGCGGCTGACCCGGCACCCGGGCCGGATGCACGCCCAGGCCGTCATCGACGCCGCCGGACGCCTGTCGGAGGCCCTGCGCCGCTCGGGCTGAACCCCCTCGTTCCTCGTACGGCATCGGGAAGCGCCGGCCTCAACGCCGCGGCAGGCGCTCCCCCGGTGCCGGCCTCACACCTCTCAGGAGTCCGCCGACGCGCCCGCGCGGTGCGCGAAGCGCTCCTTCGCCGTCCGTCCACGGCGCTCCACGGGCAGCTGCCCGTGCGCGGCCGCGAGCCCGAACGCGGGCATGTCCGCGTAGATGGACTCGTACCCGCCTTCCGGGACGACGTACGTCTCGTGCCACAGCCCCACGTGCTGACGCGCCTTCCCCGCCTTCTCCTTGCGGTTGACGATCGCCCACGCCCGGTGGTGGAACATCTCCGGCGCGTGCGCGTAGGCGTAGAGCTTCTCCTTCGACTCCCAGTACTGCACGACGTAGTACGTCCGCGGCGACGCGGTGAGCAGCACATGGCCGAGCAGCCCGCGCTCGGGGTCGGCGGTCAGCTCGCGCAGCATCCGTGGCATGGCGAGCAGCACCGGCACCCAGTGGTGGACGGCCCGGAAGCGGTTGATGCGCATCCCGATCAGCAGGACGACGACATCGCCCTGCGCGGCCGCGGTGGTCCGGCCCGCGACGACCTTCTTCCCGAACATGGTTCCCCCTCGCCCCGGCGCCGGCCGGTCGACGGCCCCGCCGGATGATGTTGGTGAGCGTCACTATCCGATGCCCGTGCTTAGATAGTGCCGCTGACCAAGAAGGGGTGCAAGGGATGCGGCTGGCCGAGTTGAGCGAGCGCAGCGGTGTCTCCACCGCGACGATCAAGTACTACCTGCGGGAAGGGCTGTTGGCGCCGGGCCGGCAGGTCAACACGACGACCGCGGAGTACGACGAGGAGCATCTGCGCCGGCTGCGCCTGGTGCGCGCGATGATCCAGGTCGGCCGGCTGCCGGTGGCCACGGTGAAGCAGGTGCTCGGGCATGTCGACGACGAGTCGCTGGGGCGCACCGTCCGGCTGGGCGCCGCGCTGTGGGCGCTGCCGCAGATCCCCGAGCCGGACGCGGACGACGAGTTCGTGCGCGCCGCGCAGCGGGAGACCGGGGAGCTGCTCGACGCCCTGGAGTGGTCGAACGCCAAGCTGCTGACCACGATCTCGCCGTCGTACCGCTCGCTGGTGGTGGCGGTGGCCGCGGTGCGCCGGCTCGGCTACGACTGGGACTTCGAACTGCTGCTGTCCTATGCCCGGTTGATGCACCGGGCGGCCGCCCTGGACCTGGACTTCGTGGAGACGCGGCCCTCGGAGGCAGAGAAGGTGGAGACGGCGGTGCTGGGCGCGATCCTGGTGCAGCCGATGCTCCAGGCGATGCACCGGCTGGCCCAGGAGGAGGAGTCGGCGCGGCGGTACGGCTTCGAGTAGGCCGCCCGCGCGGTGGCGCCCGGGACCGGACACCAGGGCCGGACACCGGGCCGGACCCTCGGAAACGGAGAAGGCCCCTCGCTCGCGCGAGAGGCCTTCCTCTGTACCCCCGACCGGATTCGAACCGGCGCTACCGCCTTGAGAGGGCGGCGTGCTAGGCCGCTACACAACGGGGGCGTGGAGCCTGCGTTTCCGCAGGTCCGAGCTGGTCTACCTGGACTCGAACCAAGACTAACTGAACCAGAATCAGTCGTGCTGCCAATTACACCATAGACCAATGACGGTTTAGACCAGTCAGTACCCCCGACCGGATTCGAACCGGCGCTACCGCCTTGAGAGGGCGGCGTGCTAGGCCGCTACACAACGGGGGCCCTAGCGATCCTGCATCGAGGTGAGAGGGAGCTACCCGAGCTCGCCTCGCGGGAAGGATCAGTACCCCCGACCGGATTCGAACCGGCGCTACTGCCTTGAGAGGGCAGCGTGCTAGGCCGCTACACAACGGGGGCTTTGCAGATGAGCTCTGCGAGCTGGCCTACCTGGACTCGAACCAAGACTAACTGAACCAGAATCAGTCGTGCTGCCAATTACACCATAGGCCACTGGAACGCAAGCCCCGGAGGGATCTTGTTCTAGTTCGCACCCCCGGGTTTTCCGGCCTTTCGGCCCGCTCTCCGGCGGCGCAGGAAGAACATTACCTGAAGGTGGACGGGGCTCCAAAACGGGTATCGGCGCCGAGCAGCGCGGGCAGTTCGGCCAGGGACGCGATCCGGCGCGGTCCCGCCGGTGCGCCGGCGGCCGCGTGCACCCCGTCCCGGTCGATCCAGACGGACAGGAGTCCCGCCTCCGCGGCACCCCGTCCGTCGATGTCCGGATGGTCGCCGACGTACGCCACCTGCTCGGGCCCGAGCCCCAGCGCGTCGCAGGCCGCGTGGAAGGCGCCCGGCTCCGGCTTGGAGACCCCGAGTTCGGCGGCGCACAGGACCGCCTCGAAGCGGTCCAGGACGCCCAGGGTGCGCAGTTTGCGCTCCTGGACGTGGATGCTGGAGTTGGACAGCACCGCGTGCCGGTGGCTCGCGGCGAGCGCGTCGAGGACCGGCAGCACGTCGGGGAAGAGCGCCCAGACGGCCTCGTAGTGCGTCATGTAGCGGCGGAACCAGTCGTCGGCCTCCGCGTCGGTCAGCTCCGTGCCGGTGAAGACCCGCACCCGGTCGCGCCGCTGCCCCTCGAAGGAGATCTCGCCCGCGGCGAAGCGCGCCCACTGCCGGTCGGTGATCTCCCGCCAGCGCGTGAGGGCCTCCTCGGGTGTGGCGTACCCCACCAGCAGCCCCTCGGCCACCAGATGGGCGCGCATCCCCTCGCGGTCCGCGGAGGTGTAGTCGAAGAGGGTGTCGTCGACGTCCCAGACCACGGCGCGGATGCTCATGCCCCGACCGTATCGCCCGCGGGGCCGCCCGCGCAGTGGCTGTGCGCAGCCGTGCCCCGACAGGGGCGCGGGGAACTGCGCGACCGGCCACGACGGACGGTGCGACGGGTGCGGGACCCCGGGGGCGCCTCGCCGGGTCCAGATCGTCGAACGCGTCCGCGAAGGACGCCGCGAACGCCCGCAGGGGCGGCACCCCGGATCTGCGGGTGCCGCCCCTGCGGAAGAGCGGTCGGCTCAGCCGGCGAGCTTCGCCAGGGCCGCGTCGACGCGGGCCAGGGTGCGCTCCTTGCCCAGGATCTCCAAGGACTCGAAGAGCGGCAGGCCCACGGTACGGCCGGTGACCGCGACGCGGACCGGGGCCTGGGCCTTGCCGAGCTTGAGGCCGTGGGCCTCGCCGGCCGCGAGCACGGCCTCCTTGAGGGACTCGGCGGAGCTCCAGTCGGCGGCCGCCAGCTTCTCGCGGGCGGTGCGCAGCAGGTCGTCCGCGCCGTCCTTCATGGCCTTGGCCCAGCTCGCCTCGTCCTCGACGGGCTCCGGCAGGAAGAGGAAGTCGACGTTGTCGGTGATCTCCGACAGGACCTTCAGGCGGGTCTGCGCGTGCGGCGCGACCGCCTGCCACCTGGCCTCGTCGAAGTCCTCCGGGGCCCAGGTCGCGAACGGCGCCTGGAGCCACGGACGGCAGCGCTCGGTGAAGTCCTTCACGTCGAGCAGCCGGATGTGGTCGGCGTTGATCGCCTCGCACTTCTTGAGGTCGAAGCGCGCCGGGTTGGGGTTCACGTCGGCGACGTCGAAGGCGGCGACCATCTCCTCGATGGAGAAGATGTCCTGGTCCGCCGAGAGCGACCAGCCCAGCAGGGAGAGGTAGTTGAGCAGACCCTCGGGCAGGAAGCCGCGCTCGCGGTAGAGGTTCAGCGAGGACTGCGGGTCGCGCTTGGAGAGCTTCTTGTTGCCCTCGCCCATCACGTACGGCAGGTGGCCGAAGGAGGGGATCTCCTTGGCGATGCCGAGCTCGATCAGCGCCTTGTACAGGGCGATCTGGCGCGGGGTGGAGGAGAGCAGGTCCTCGCCGCGCAGGACGTGGGTGATCTCCATCAGGGCGTCGTCGACCGGGTTCACCAGCGTGTACAGGGGCGCGCCGTTGGCCCGGACGATGCCGTAGTCCGGCACGTTCTCCGGGGTGAAGGTCAGCTCGCCGCGTACCAGGTCGGTGAAGGTGATCGTCTCGTCGGGCATCCGGAAGCGGACGATCGGGGTGCGGCCCTCGGCGGTGTACCGCTCGACCTGCTCGGCGCTCAGGTCGCGGCAGTGGCCGTCGTAGCCGGACGGCTTGCCGGCGGCGCGGGCGGCCTCGCGGCGGGTGTCCAGCTCCTCCTGGGAGCAGTAGCAGCGGTAGGCGTGCCCGGCGTCCAGCAGCTTCTGCGCGACGTCCTTGTAGAGGTCCATGCGCTGCGACTGGCGGTAGGGCGCGTGCGGGCCGCCGACCTCGGGGCCCTCGTCCCAGTCGAAGCCCAGCCAGCGCATCGCGTCGAGCAGCTGGTTGTACGACTCCTCCGAGTCGCGGGCCGCGTCGGTGTCCTCGATACGGAAGACGAGAGTGCCCTGGTGGTGCCGGGCGAACGCCCAGTTGAACAGGGCGGTCCTGACCAGGCCCACGTGCGGGTTACCGGTGGGGGACGGGCAGAAACGGACGCGTACAGGTGCGCTAGCCACGCTTGACAACCTTGTTGTTGAGAGTGCCGATGCCTTCGATGGTGACGGCGACCTCGTCGCCGACGTTCAGGGGGCCGACCCCTGCCGGGGTGCCGGTGAGGATCACGTCGCCGGGGAGCAGCGTCATGGCCTCGGTGATGTTGACGATCAGATCCTCGATCGGGTGGATCATCTCGCTGGTACGGCCGAGCTGGCGCTGTTCGCCGTTGACGGTGAGCTGGATCGTCAGGTCGGCCGGGTCCAGGTCGGTCTCCACCCAGGGGCCGAGCGGGCAGGAGGAGTCGAAGCCCTTGGCGCGCGCCCACTGCTTCTCCCGCTTCTGCACGTCGCGGGCGGTGATGTCGTTGGCGCAGGTGTAGCCGAGGATCACGTCCTTGACCCGGTCGCGCGGGACCTCGCGGCACATCCGGCCGATGACGACGGCCAGCTCGGCCTCGTGGTGCAGGTCCTCGGTGAAGGACGGGTACCGGATCTCGTCGCCGGGGCCGATCACCGAGGTGGACGGCTTGAAGAAGGCGAACGGGGCGTCCGGCACCTCGTTGCCGAGTTCCCTGGCGTGCTCGGCGTAGTTGCGGCCGAAGGCCACGACCTTGTTGGGGAGCACCGGGGGCAGCAGCCGGACCTTGCTCAGCGGCACCTTGGTGCCGGAGAGCTCGAAGTCCGCGAACGGGATGCCCTTGATGATGTCGAGGACGAGCTCGTCCTGCTTGTCGCCCTCGACCACGCCGAAGGCGACGTTCCCGTCGATGGAGAACCTGGCGATGCGCACGGGTTGCTCGCGCCCCTTTACCTGTGAGAACCGGGCCGGCCGGCCCGGGGCTCCAGGCTAGCGCGGGCCGCGCCGCCGCAACTCGCGCATTCCTCCGCATGCGCGAAGGGCGCCCCGCCGCACACCCGGGCGGCACTCCTCGCACGCACGAAGGGCGCCCCCTGCCCGGGGGCGCCCTTCGGTGTCCTGCCGGTGCCCGCCCCGCCTGCGTGAACGAGGGGTGGCGTCGCCGCGTACTACGGAGCGACGGAGGAGGTCACCGGGACCTCCTGGAGCATGGTGCGCCGCGGGTTGGCGGTCTGCGCGGGGAGGTCGAGAGAGTGTTCCGGCTGTTCCTGGACGCGCAGCACCTCGGCGTCGTCGAGGTGGGCCAGCGTCGTGCGCCGCGGGTTGGCTATGTTCCGGAACATCATGGTCGTCTTCACGGTTGTACTCGACCCCGAGGTGTGTTGAGGGTTGACAGAGTGGGCACTCATGTAAAGCGTCAGGCTAAACATGCAATTCCCTGGCAAAGCCCTGAACTCCCGGCGATCCGCATGTGAGTTTGCTCACTGCGTTGAGCACAAAAAGGGCATATCGCCCGAGCAACCCCTGCCTCCGAAACGGACATTGGCCCCCTGAAGACACCATTCCGCTCCGGATCTTGGCACCTTAGGTAACGAGTTGCTTACTGGAACTCGCGGGCTTTCGTCCCTTTTGCGGGAGATCCGCCTCCACCCCAGGTAACCCGTCACTCACGTGATGTCACCAAGGTCACAGCTCGGCTCATGGCCCTTGTTGGAGATCCTGCACTGTGCTGGAATTCCACGGACCGCCGCTGGATCGAGCCGGCGCGCAGGGGGCGCGATTCAGCGCCGAGTGGCGGCTGGACGGGGGAAGCAGCGCCGGTCACTCACGACCACCCAGGGGAGCTTCACCCGCTCCCCACAACGCCGACACCGTGTCCCTCCCTTCATACGGAGGGGCGCCTGGTCCAGAGGTTGCGACGCTAGTGCAGGGACGTTTCAAGAGGGATGGCAGCGCTTCGGCAGAGCCGGAGCCGCACGGCGGGACCGACCGCGGTTCCTCGCCCCAGCACGCCCAGAACCCGGGCCAGGCCCCATCGGGTGACGGCGGTGAGCGCTCAGCGCTCCCCGGCGCCTCCGCGGCCGGCTCGGGCTCCCAGGGCCCGACATCACCGCCCAAGCCGACGAGGACGCCGAGCGGCCCCGGCTCGCGCATGGCGCTGCGCAACTGGCGCATCTCCACGCGCCTGGTCTCGCTGCTCGCGCTCCCGGTCGTTGCGGCCACGTCGCTCGGCGCGCTGCGCATCAGCGACTCCATCACCGACATCCAGCAGCTCGACAACATGCAGCTGCTGACCGACATGACCAAGCAGGCCACCGAACTGGCCCAGGCGCTCCAGGACGAGCGCGACCAGTCGGCCGGTCCGCTGGCCAACGGCGGCAACGCCAAGACCGACTACACGGTCCAGGGTCTGTGGAAGAAGACCGACACCGCGGCGACCAACTTCGACAACGCTGCCGAGGAGATCGACGCCTCCAGCAAGGACGGCAACCTCCAGGGCGTCCGCGACAACATCGTCGGCATCGTCGCCGACCTGGACGACCTGGCGAAGGTCCGCGACGCGGCCTTCTCGTCCAAGGAGAACTCCTCGCAGACGGTGGAGTCGTACCACCGCCTGATCACTCAGCTGATCGACCTCTCGCAGGACATCGCCGAGGCGACCAGCAACCCCGAGATGATCCAGCGCACCCGTGCGCTGGCGGCGTTCTCCACCGCCAAGGAGTACGCCTCCGTGCAGCGCGCCGTGATCGCGGCCGCCCTGCCGTCGAACAACACCTCGTTCGGCGACCTGTCGGAGAACGACCGCCTCTACGGCCAGGCGGCCTACGACAGCGAGAACTCCGAGCTCAACATCTTCCAGACGATCTACGGCTCGTCGAGCGCCGCGGCGCTCATGGCCCCGATCGACGAGAGCAACCCCCAGATCGAGGCCTCGGACACCTACGCCAAGCGCGCGCTGTCCAAGGGCGGTCTGCACACGCTCGACAAGCGGTCCTACCGCGACTGGGTCGACGACAGCACCAACAAGATCACCCAGATGCAGAAGATCGAGCACACGCTGCTCGAGGGCATGCAGCAGAAGGCCCGCGAGCTGAGGAACGCCTCGGAGCGCGAGGCGATCATCTCCGGTGTCCTGATCCTGCTGGTGCTCGGTGTCTCCCTCGTCGGCGCCTTCATCGTGGCCCGAGGCATGATCCGCTCGCTGCGCCGCCTCCAGGAGACCGCCACCCGCGTCGCCCAGGACCGCCTGCCCGAGCTGGTCAAGCAGCTGTCCGAGTCCGACCCGCAGGACGTCGACACGTCCGTGGAGTCGGTCGGTGTGCACTCCCGGGACGAGATCGGCCGCGTGGCCGCGGCCTTCGACGACGTGCACCGCGAGGCCGTCCGCCTCGCCGCCGAGCAGGCCCTTCTGCGGGGCAACGTCAACGCGATGTTCACCAACCTCTCGCGCCGCTCCCAGGGCCTCATCCAGCGTCAGCTCTCGCTCATCTCCGAACTGGAGTCCCGCGAGGCCGACCCGGACCAGCTGTCCTCGCTGTTCAAGCTCGACCACCTCGCGACGCGTATGCGCCGTAACGGTGAAAACCTTCTCGTCCTCGCCGGTGAAGAGCCGGGCCGCCGCTGGACCCGCCCGGTCCCGCTGGTCGACGTCCTGCGCGCCGCCGCCTCCGAGGTGGAGCAGTACGAGCGCATCGAACTGGCCGCCGTGCCGACGACCGAGGTCGCCGGCCGCGTGGTCAACGACCTCGTGCACCTCCTCGCCGAGCTGCTCGAGAACGCGACCTCGTTCTCCTCGCCGCAGACCAAGGTCAAGGTGACCGGTCACGCGCTGCCCGACGGCCGCGTGCTGATCGAGATCCACGACACCGGCATCGGCCTCTCCCCCGAGGACCTCGCGGCGATCAACGAGCGGCTCGCCTCGCCGCCCACCGTGGACGTCTCGGTCTCCCGCCGCATGGGTCTGTTCGTGGTCGGTCGTCTGTCGCAGCGCCACGGCATCCGCATCCAGCTCCGCCCGTCCGACTCCGGTGGTACGACCGCGCTGGTCATGCTGCCCGTGGACGTCGCCCAGGGCGGCAAGAAGCCCGCGGGCAAGCCCGGCGCCCCCGCCTCCTCCGGCGGTCCGGCCGCCGCGCAGGCCGCGGCCGGTGCCGCTGCCGCCCGTCGCGGTGGCGGCGCCGGCGGTGGCCTGGCCGCCGCTCTCGGCGGTGGCGCGGCCGGTGCGGCCGCGGGCGGTGGCGGTGGCGGGCGTCTCAACCCCGGTGCCACGCGTGGACAGGTCGGTTCCGGTCAGGGCCCGCGGGCCGCACTGCCCGGCGCGGGCAACCGTCCCGGCGCTCCGGGCGGCCAGCGTGGACCGCAGGGTCCGGGCGCGGCGCCGCAGCAGGGCCGCACCCCGGCCGGCGCGGGCGCCGGCGGCTACGGCCAGGCTCCGGCCGCGCCGCAGAACTTCCAGGCGAACGGCGGCCAGCAGGACGCCTTCGGCGGCCAGGGCCGCGGCCAGGACTCGTTCGGCGGCAACCGTCAGGACTCGTTCAGCGGCTTCGGCAACCAGCGCGGGCCGGCGGCCCAGCGTGGCAACGCCGGCGGGGACCAGAACCGTCAGCCGCAGCTCCCGCCGCGTGGCGGGGCCCGGGCCGAGCTGCCCGGCGGAGCCGACCAGCAGGCCGTGACCTGGGGCACCGACGGTGTCGGCCAGGCCCGCGGTCCGCTGGACGCCCCGCGCGGCCACGACGAGCGGGACGCGTCCCAGACCGCGGCGATGCCCCGCATCGACGACCGGCAGGGTCCGGGCTCCACGTCCGAGATACCCCGGGTCGACCCCGGTCACGTCCAGGGTGTCCACAGCACGGGCCAGTTCCCGCGCCCGGACTTCGGCGCCCAGCGCCAGGACATGAACTCCGGCCAGAACACCGGCCAGTTCGTCCGCCCCGACGTGTACGGCACGTCCGCGCAGCAGAACGGCTCCACCACGGGCCAGTTCGCCGCTCCGCAGGCGTACGACGCAAGCTCCACCGGACAGTTCGCCACTCCCGGGTACGACGCCGGCGCCACGGGGCAGCACGCCCTGCCGAGCCAGCAGGACCCGCTGAACCCGGCGAACACCGGCCAGTTCCAGCGTCCGCCGCTCAATGGCGGGCGTCCCGGGGCCGACCTGGGCGCCCAGCGTCCGCAGGCCCCGCAGCGTGCCGCCCACCAGGAGCCCGAGGCGCTGCCTCCGGCGACGGGCGCGGGCGACATGCGCACTCCGCTCTACGACACGCTCGAGACCAACTGGTTCCGCGGTGGACAGCAGAACGGGCAGCAGGCCGACAACGGCTCCGCTCCCGCCCCTGCCGTCCCCTCGCAGCCGCAGGCACCGGCGGCGGCCCCCACGCCTCCGTCGGCTCCTGCCGCTCCGCGGCGCCCGGCGGCCACGAGCTGGCGGACCTCGCCGAACGACGATCTCGTCCGGCAGGCCGAGCGGGTCAGGCAGCCGGCCGCGGGTGGGGTCACCACCTCCGGCCTGCCGCGTCGGGTTCCCCGGGCCAACCTGGTCCCGGGCACGGCTCAGCAGCAGCAGCACCACACCGGTCCGCAGGTCTCGCGTGCGCCTGACGACGTTCGCGGCCGGCTGACCAATCTTCGTCGGGGCATCGCACAGGGTCGGCAGGCCAACAACGGCCAGACCGGCAGCTTCCCCAGCCCCACTCACCAGCAGGAGCGTTAGTTGAGCCAGATGAGCCAGGCGGCACAGAACCTCAACTGGTTGATAACCAACTTCGTGGACAACACCCCAGGGGTGTCCCACACCGTCGTCGTGTCCGCCGACGGTCTCCTTCTGGCGATGTCGGAAGGCTTCCCGCGCGACCGTGCAGACCAGTTGGCGGCCGTCGCATCCGGACTCACCTCGCTGACCGCGGGTGCGTCCCGGATCTTCGAGGGCGGCAACGTGGCGCAGACGGTCGTCGAGATGGAGAGGGGCTTCCTGTTCCTCATGTCCGTCTCGGACGGCTCGTCCCTCGCCGTGCTGGCGCACCCGGAGTGCGACATCGGCCTCGTCGGCTACGAGATGGCGCTGCTCGTCGACCGTGCAGGTGCGGTCCTCACCCCGGATCTGCGCGCCGAGCTTCAGGGAAGCCTGCTTCACTGACCGGCTGGAAGAAGTCTCCTTCATCCACCGGCTCCGGATCCACCCATCTCACGAAATCACCGTCCGGCCGCCACAATCCCCCCACCGGCCCCGACGGACGGCACGACTGACCGAGCACATGCTGTCCCGCCCGGAGGATTCATGACCCCGCCCACCGCCCATCATGATCCGTACGCCGAGTCGTACGGGGACGAGGGCGACCAGCCGCTGGTCCGTCCGTACGCGATGACCGGCGGCCGGACCCGGCCGCGCTACCAGCTCGCCATCGAGGCCCTGATCAGCACCACGGCCGACCCGGCGGCGCTCATGGGGCTCCTCCCGGAGCACCAGCGCATCTGCCATCTGTGCCGTGAGGTGAAATCGGTAGCCGAAGTCTCGGCACTGCTGGGCATGCCGCTCGGTGTGGCCCGGATCCTCGTTGCCGACCTCGCCGAGGCCGGCCTGGTCGCCATCCATCAGCCGGGTGGCGACGAGAACAACGGCGGCGCACCGGACGTGACGCTGCTCGAAAGGGTGCTCAGTGGACTTCGCAAGCTCTGACGGAGGACGTGCCACCACCTCCGCGAAGATCGTGGTGGCGGGCGGCTTCGGCGTGGGCAAGACCACGTTCGTAGGCGCGGTCTCCGAGATCAACCCGCTGCGCACGGAGGCCGTGATGACGTCCGCGAGCGCGGGCATCGACGACCTCACCCACACCGGGGACAAGACCACCACCACGGTGGCCATGGACTTCGGCCGTATCACGCTGGACCAGGACCTGATCCTGTACCTGTTCGGCACGCCCGGCCAGGACCGGTTCTGGTTCATGTGGGACGACCTGGTGCGCGGTGCCATCGGCGCGGTGGTGCTCGTGGACACCCGGCGTCTGGCCGACTGCTTCCCCGCGGTCGACTACTTCGAGAACAGCGGCCTGCCGTTCGTCATCGCCCTCAACGGCTTCGACGGCAACCAGCCGTACCAGCCCGACGAGGTGCGCGAGGCGCTCCAGATCGGACCGGACACCCCGATCATCACCACGGACGCCCGGCACCGCGCCGACGCCAAGAGCGCGCTCATCACGCTCGTCGAGCACGCCCTCATGGCGCGCCTGCGGTAGCACCAAATCAGCACTGCCGTACGGCAGTTGCCGTAGATGATCCGGAGCCGGCTGTGGCATTTGACACGGTCGGCTTCGGTGTTCATAACGTTTCGGCAGAGGAATCGAGCGGTACCGCAACGCGTCGCGTTCAAGCGGTACCGCTCCGTCCACCTTGCCCTCGCTTTTTGATGCGCCTCGCTCTTTATGACCGTTTTATGTGGGGCTTACATCACACGGAATCTGCCCTTCCTCATGTTTGGAAGAGCGCACACCGACATGCTGGAATGCCTGAACTGCCCAATAGTCGACGACGTACTGAGAAGTGGTCTGCGACACACCGGGCTCTGAGAGACTGCGGCACGACGTAGGTGCCCGCCGCCGAGAGGTTGTTGGTCGAGTGAGGCGAAGCAAGAACGGTCCCGAGCCGTCGGCACGGGGCAACTTCACCCCGCCGCCGCGCGGAGCGGCGCCCGCCCCTGTGCCCGGTTCCGAGCCGACGGCCCCACCCGCCCCGAGCGGTAGCCGTCTCTCGCCGCGCAACTGGCGGGTGCCCACAAGGCTGAACGCGATCCTGCTCATACCCGTGATCGTCGGCCTCGTCATGGGCGGCTTCCAGGTGAAGAGCTCGATCACCACCTGGCAGGACGCCGAGGACGCGGAGAACACCGCCCGCCTGGTGCGGGCGTCCCTCTCCTACGCCGACGCCCTCTACAACGAGCGTGACGCCACCGCCGCGCCGCTCCTCCAGGGCAAGGGCCAGAACAACTCCACCGTCGTGGCCGCCCGCAAGGCGACCGACCAGGCGGCGGACGCGTTCGACGAAGCCGCGCAGAACATGCCCGACAAGCCCGGCCTCGTGCGCCGGCTGAAGGTGTTCCGCTCCACCGAGCCCCAGCTCACGTCGCTGCGCGCGGCCGCGTACACCTCGAAGCTCACCGGTGTGCAGACCGAGGAGGGCTACGTCGCGGTCGCCCACCCCCTGATGGAGTTCGCCAACGAGCTCGGCCTGGGCACCGGCAACATCACCTCCTACGGCCGTACCGTCTACGCGATCTCGCTGACCAAGGCCGCGCTCTCGCTGGAGCGGTCGGTCGGCATGCACCTGCTGGTCAAGCCCGGCACCAGCAACGCGAGCCTCAACTCCCAGCGGGTCGCGCTGCTCTCCTACGCCTACCTCGAGGGCATCGCCGTCGAGGAGTACAACGGCGGTGGCACCCAGGCCGACGCGGACAAGCTGAAGACGCTCGAGGCCAAGGTGAAGACCCAGGCCGCCGCCATGGCGCAGCAGGCCGAGGCCAAGGACCCGAACTACAAGGCCCCGCCGTCCAACCCGTCCAAGATGGTGGCGGCGCTGGCGCAGCTGCAGACCACCGACCCCAATGAGCGTGCGGTGCTCGCCCAGAGCGGCATCACCGCGCAGAACTGGTGGGCGGTCAACACCCTCAAGTACAACGCGTACCGCGAGATCGAGTCGGACATGGCCGACAAGGCGGTGAACGAGGCCGCAGGCATCGCCGCCGACGCCAAGACCTCCGCCTTCATCACCGGTGCCGCCGTCGTGATCGCCCTGCTCGCCGCGTTCATCCTGGCCGGCATGGTCGCCCGCCAGATGAGCCGCTCGATGCGCCAGCTGCGCAACGCCGCCTTCGGCATCGCCGAGCAGCGCCTGCCGATGCTGGTCGACCAGCTCTCGCGCACCGACCCCGGCCGGGTCGACACCCGGGTGGCGCCGATCCCGATCACCACCACCGACGAGATCGGCGAAGTCGCCCGCGCCTTCGACCAGGTCCACCGCGAGGCCGTCCGGCTCGCCGCCGAGCAGGCCCTGCTGCGGGGCAACATCAACGCGATCTTCACCAACCTCTCGCGCCGCAACCAGTCGCTGATCGAGGGCCAGCTGACCCTGATCACCGACCTGGAGAACAACGAGGCCGACCCGGACCAGCTGGAGAACCTCTTCCGCCTGGACCACCTCGCGACCCGTATGCGCCGCAACGGCGAGAACCTCCTCGTCCTCGCCGGCGAGGAGCCCGGCCGCCGCTGGGACCAGCCGGTCCCGCTGGTCGACGTCCTGCGCGCCGCCTCCTCCGAGGTGGAGCAGTACGAGCGTGTCGAGCTCTCCGGCGTCCCGGAGGCCGAGATCCACGGCCGCGCCGTGACCGACCTCGTGCACCTGCTCGCCGAGCTGCTGGAGAACGCCACCACGTTCTCCTCCCCGCAGACCAAGGTCCGCGTCACCGCGACCCGTCTCCCCGACGGCCGCGTGATGATCGAGATCCACGACAAGGGCATCGGCCTGACCGCCGAGGACTTCGCGGACATCAACCACAAGCTGGCCAACCCGCCGACCGTGGACGCCGCGATCTCGCAGCGCATGGGTCTGTTCGTGGTCGGCCGGCTGTCCGACCGGCACGGCATCCGGGTCCAGCTGCGCCCCTCGGGCGAGCAGGCCGGCACCACCTCGCTGGTCATGCTCCCCGACGCGATCACCCACGGTGGCGGTGGCGAACCGGTGCTGGACCGCGAGGAGTTCACGGTCTCGCAGATCATCCCGGAGCAGGGGTACCAGGGCGAGGACTTCAACCAGCCCGCACAGCCCCCGCTGCGCACCGCGGCCGAGCTCGGCTTCGACGACAGCCGCTACGAGGTCCCGGACGACATCCGCGACCTGAACCCCGTGGGCCGCTCCCTGATGCGCGAGGAGCGACGGGCGGCTCTGGAGTCCCACTCGCACGGTGAACCGGCCGCACAGGCCCCTCAGGAGGCTCCTGAGGCGCCCGCCTACTCCGACTTCGACGCCCCCGCGGCGTACGACGGCGGTCAGAACGGTTACGAGGGTGGCCAGAACGGCTACGCCGGGGGCCAGAACGGCTTCCCCGAGCAGCAGAACGGCTACGACCCGCAGACGGCGTACGACGAGCCGCAGGGCCCGTCGTACGAGGAGCCGTACTTCGGCGCGGGCGACGGACTGCCGCAGACCGACGCGTTCCCGTCGAACGGCGGCTACCCGGACCCCGCGTACGCGGAGCCGGTCCACGAGGAGCCCGCGACGGCGCACGCCGCGGCGGGTGACACCTTCTCGGCGTACGACGAGCGGCGCTACCAGGACGACTGGCCGCAGCAGGGCGGTTACCAGAACGGGTATCCGGACCAGTACGCTCCGGAAGCACCGTCCGCGCAGGCCAGTGACGTGCACGAGCGGGACCGCGTAGGCTTCGACCGACCGGGCCCGGCCCCTTCGGCGGTGCACGATCTGACCGAGGCCGGACTTCCGCGCCGCGGTGGCCCCGCGGCCGGCGGTTCGAACGGCGCCGCGCAGGTGCGGCAGGAGCCCCCGGCCCCCGCCGCGCAGCCGGGCGGGGAGAACGTCTGGCAGTCGGCGAACGACACGCGCTGGCAGCAGGCGGCGCAGCTGCGCAAGCCCAAGGCGGGCGGAGTGACCTCCTCCGGTCTGCCCCGGCGGGTCCCGAAGGCCAACCTGGTCGAGGGCGCCGCCGAGACCACACCTCAGGGAGGCCCACAGGTCTCCCGCGCCCCGGAGGACGTCCGGGGCAGGCTGAGCAACCTGCGGCGGGGCGTCCAGCGCGGACGCAATGCCGGCGCAGGCAGTGAAACGAACGGCCAGGGCTTCGGTCCTGACAGCACCTACGACCAGGAGCGTTAGTGTGAGCCCGATGAGCCAGGCGGCACAGAACCTGAACTGGTTGATCACCAACTTTGTGGACAACACCCCTGGTGTCTCCCACACGGTGGTGGTCTCCGCCGACGGACTCCTTCTGGCGATGTCCGAAGGCTTCCCGCGTGACCGAGCCGACCAGCTGGCGGCTGTCGCGTCCGGTTTGACCTCGCTGACCGCCGGTGCCTCGCGCATCTTCGAAGGCGGCAGTGTGAACCAGACGGTTGTGGAGATGGAGCGGGGATTCCTCTTCATCATGTCCGTTTCCGACGGTTCTTCGCTCGCGGTTCTGGCACACCCGGAGGCGGACATCGGCCTCATTGGGTACGAGATGGCCCTCCTGGTGGACCGAGCCGGTACGGTTCTGACGCCGGATCTGCGCGCGGAACTCCAGGGCAGCCTTCTCAACTAACAGACAGACGGTGCGTATTGGCGTCCCGGGGCCGTAAGGTTTCGGGACGCGGCATCCACAAGGCTGGGTGCCCGGCACATGTCGGAGGAGGAGAGAGAGTGGCAACACCCCCAGGCGGTCCGAGTTCGGGTAACTGGCCGTACGGCCCTTCGCAGGGCCCGCACGACGGTTCCGCGAACCGGTACGACTACCCCTCCGCGCCGAACCACCGGCAGCCGTACGCGCCGCAGGGCCCCGGCCCGTCGCCGTACGACCAGCCGCCCGCCCCGCGCATCCAGCCGGTGCAGCCTCAGCGACGCAACCCCGAGCCGGCCCCCGCCGGGTCGTCGAACAACCCGTTGGTGCGTCCCTACGCCATGACGGGCGGCCGGACCCGGCCCCGCTACCAGCTCGCCATCGAGGCGCTGGTGCACACCACCGCACAGCCGCAGCAGATGCAGGGCCAACTGCCCGAGCATCAGCGGATCTGCAACCTGTGCCGCGAGATCAAGTCCGTCGCTGAGATCTCGGCACTGCTGACCATTCCCCTCGGCGTGGCCAGGATCCTCGTCGCCGACCTGGCGGAGGCGGGCCTGGTCGCCATCCACCAGCCCGGCGGCGACGAGAACGCCGGCGGCCAGCCAGACGTGACACTGCTCGAAAGGGTGCTCAGTGGACTTCGCAAGCTCTAGCGGCGGTCCTTCCCGCTCCACCACCTCCGCGAAGATCGTGGTGGCGGGCGGCTTCGGCGTGGGCAAGACCACGTTCGTCGGTGCCGTCTCGGAGATCAACCCGCTGCGCACAGAGGCCGTCATGACGTCCGCGTCGGCCGGTATCGACGACCTCACCCACACCGGGGACAAGACCACCACCACGGTGGCCATGGACTTCGGCCGTATCACCCTGGACCAGGACCTGATCCTGTACCTGTTCGGCACGCCCGGCCAGGACCGGTTCTGGTTCATGTGGGACGACCTGGTGCGCGGCGCCATCGGCGCGATCGTGCTGGTCGACACCCGGCGTCTGGCCGACTGCTTCCCCGCGGTCGACTACTTCGAGAACAGCGGCCTGCCGTTCGTCATCGCCCTCAACGGCTTCGACGGCAACCAGCCGTACCAGCCCGACGAGGTGCGCGAGGCGCTCCAGATCGGACCGGACACCCCGATCATCACCACGGACGCCCGGCACCGCGCCGACGCCAAGAGCGCGCTCATCACGCTCGTCGAGCACGCCCTCATGGCGCGCCTGCGCTAGCGGAGCCCGCAGGACCACGAGGAACCCCGCGCCGGGAAGGGCGCGGGGTTCTTCGCGTTGCGGGGGCGGTACGGCGCCCTGCGGCGGTGGAGGGGGCGTGCGGTGCGCTCCGCGGCGGCGGGGGCCGTACGACACGAAGGGCCCCTCCGTGGTGGAGGGGCCCTTCGTGGTGAACCACCGGGGTGGCGCGGGGTGCCTAGCGCCAGCTGTGCGGGGCGCGGAAGCCGCCCTCGCGCTCCAGACGGCGCCAGCCGGCCTTCGGGCGGCCGTGGTGCGCCGGGGCCGTGTCCGGCTGGGCGGCGGCGCGGGCGAGCAGGACGGCGGTGATGGCCGCCACCTCCTCGGGGTCGGCGTGGCCCTTCTCGACGCGAATGTCACTGTTCATGGAAGTCAGTCTCCGTGGACGAGGTTTCCGTGGGGGTACCGCGGAAAAGCCGCTGGGTTACTGCGGGGGGTTGCCGTGCTTGCGCGAGGGCAGGTCGGCGTGCTTGGTGTGCAGCATCGCGAGCGACCGGATCAGCACCTCACGGGTCTCGGCGGGGTCGATGACGTCGTCGACCAGACCGCGTTCGGCCGCGTAGTAGGGGTGCATGAGCTCCGACTTGTACTCCTTGACCATGCGGGCCCGCATGGCCTCGGGGTCGTCGGCCTCGGCGATCTGGCGGCGGAAGATGACGTTCGCGGCACCTTCGGCGCCCATCACGGCGATCTCGTTCGTCGGCCAGGCGTAGGTGAGGTCGGCGCCGATGGACTGGCTGTCCATGACGATGTAGGCCCCGCCGTACGCCTTGCGCAGGATCAGCGAGATCCGCGGCACGGTCGCGTTGCAGTACGCGTAGAGCAGCTTCGCGCCGTGGCGGATGATGCCGCCGTGCTCCTGGTCCACGCCGGGCAGGAAGCCCGGCACGTCCAGGAAGGTGACGATCGGAATATTGAAAGCGTCACACATCTGGACAAAGCGCGCAGCTTTTTCACTGGCCTCGATGTCCAGCACGCCCGCGAGGCTCTGCGGCTGGTTGGCGACGATGCCGACGACCTGACCGTCGAGCCGGGCGAGGGCGCAGATGATGTTGCGCGCCCAGCGCTCGTGCACCTCGAGGTACTCGCCGTCGTCGACGATCTCCTCGATGACCTTGGCCATGTCGTACGGCCGGTTGCCGTCGGCCGGCACCAGGTCCAGCAGGACGTCGGAGCGGCGGTCGGCGGCGTCGGAGGCGGCCACCCGCGGCGGGTTCTCGCGGTTGTTCTGCGGGAGGAGCGAGAGGAGGTAGCGCACCTCGGCGATGCACGTCTCCTCGTCGTCGTACGCGAAGTGGCAGACGCCGGAGGTCTCGGCGTGCACGTCGGCGCCGCCGAGGCCGTTCTGGGTGATCTCCTCGCCGGTGA
>NZ_LAVA02000048.1 GCF_000974985.2 Streptomyces mangrovisoli
GCGAGGAACTGCGCGACCAGCCACCGGCAACCCGCACCCGAACACGACGCCCAGCCACCCCAGGGGCGCGAGGAACTGCGCGACCAGCCCCCACCCACCCGCACCCGGGACACCGCCCGAGCCGCCCCACACCCCCCAACCCCCAACCCCCCAGCCGAACCGCCCGTAGGGCTACCCCGCGTACTTGGTGTCCGCCGCCGGATCCAGCGCCAGCCGATACCCCCGCTTGACGACCGTCTGAATCAGCTTCGGCGCGCCGAGCGCGGTGCGCAGCCGGGCCATCGCCGTCTCCACCGCGTGCTCGTCACGCCCCGCGCCCGGCAGCGCGCGCAGCAGCTCCGCGCGGGCCACCACCCAGCCGGGCCGGCGGGAGAGCGCGCGCAGCAGGGACATGCCGGCCGGCGGCACCGGCCTGAGCTCGCCGTCCACCAGCACCGCGTGCCCGCGGATCTCCACCCGGTGCCCGGCGATCGGCAGGGTCCGGGCCCGGCCCGGCAGTTCCTGGCAGAGCAGCTGCACGAGCGGCCCGAGCCGGAAGCGCTCGGGCTGCACCGTGTCCAGGCCCCGGGCCTGCAACGGCAGCGCCGTGACCGGTCCGACGCAGGCCGGCAGCACGTCGTGGTGCAGGGCCCCGATCAGCTCGGGGAGCAGGCCCCGCTCCTCCGCCCGCGACATCAGCGACGCGGCGGCGGGCGCGCTGGTGAAGGTCACGGCGTCCACACCGCGCGAGACGACCGCGTCGAGCAGCCGGTCCACCGGCCCGATGTCCTCCGGCGGCATCCACCGGTACACGGGCACCCCCACCACCTCCGCGCCACCCGCCCGCAGCGCCTCCACGAACCCGGGCAGCGGCTCGCCGTGCAGCTGTACGGCGACCCGGCGGCCCTCGACGCCCTCCTCCAGGAGCCGGTCGAGCACCTCGGCCATGGACTCGCTGGACGGCGACCACTGCTCGGTCAGCCCGGCGGCCCGGATGGCGCCCTTGACCTTGGGGCCGCGGGCGAGCAGCTCCACCCGCCGCAGCCGGTCGAGGAGTTGCTCGCCGAGCCCCCAGCCGTCGGCGGCCTCCACCCAGCCGCGGAAGCCGATGGCCGTGGTGGCGACCACCACGTCCGGCGCCTGGTCGATCAAGTCCTTGGTCGCGGCGAGCAGTTCACTGTCGTCGGCGAGCGGCACGATGCGCAGGGCGGGGGCGTGCAGGACGGCGGCGCCGCGCCGCTTGAGCAGTGCGCCGAGCTCGTCGGCACGGCGCGCGGCGGTCACGCCGACGGTGAACCCCGCGAGCGGGCCGGGCCCGTCAGCCTCGGGCCGGTCCGGTCGGTCCGGTCGCTGCTGTGCGTCGTCCATGGCTTACGTCCCGAACTCGAGTGGTGGTACCCGCCGCACGGGGGCCGTACGGGGTCGTGCAATGCCGGTCGAGCCTGTCAACGCCGCGTGACAGGCTCGGTTCGGCTCCGTGTCGCCGGTGTTACGTCACACCTCGGCGTAGCTGAGCTGGGGCTTCGCCTCGGCGGCCGTTTCGGTGCGGGTTTCCCCGGCCGGACGTCGAAGGTATACGGCCCACGTCACCGCGAAGCAGGCGCCGTAGAAGGCGAGGAAGGCGACGAAGGCGCCGGTGCCGGAGCCGTAGGAGAGGAAGGACTGCCGGAAGGCCAGGTTGATGCCGACGCCGCCGAGCGCGCCCACCGCGCCGATCAGGCCCATGGCGGCCCCGGAGATCCGGCGTCCGTGGGCGGCGGCCTCCTCGCCGTCCAGACCCCGGGCGAGCGCCTTGGCGTGGAAGATGCCGGGGATCATCTTGAAGGTGGAGCCGTTGCCGATGCCGGCGAGCGCGAACAGCACGACGAACGCGGTGACGAACAGCGGCAGCGAGGTGTTCATGCTGGCGACGACGAGGACACCGGTCGCGGCGGCCATGGCGACGTAGTTCCACAGCGTGATCCGCGCGCCGCCGAGACGGTCGGCGAGCAGGCCGCCCACCGGCCGGATCAGGGAGCCGAGCAGCGGGCCCATGAAGGTCAGGTACGTCGCCTGCAGCGGCGTACGGCCGAACTGGGTGGTCAGCACCTGCCCGAAGGCGAAGCTGTAGCCGATGAACGACCCGAACGTGCCGACGTAGAGGAAGGACATGATCCAGGTGTGCGGGTCCCGGGCGGCGTCCTTGGCCGCGCCGGTGTCGTTCTTGACGTTCTCGATGTTGTCCATGAACAGCGCCGCGAGCACGGCGGCGACGACGATCAGCGGGATGTAGATCCCGAGCAGCACCCGCGGTCCGCCGCTCGCGCCGATGACGGCGAGGGCGGCCAACTGGATCGCCGCGACACCGATGTTGCCGCCGCCCGCGTTCAGCCCGAGCGCCCAGCCCTTCTTGCGCAGCGGGAAGAAGGCGTTGATGTTGGTCATCGAGGAGGCGAAGTTGCCGCCGCCGATGCCGGCGAGCAGCCCGGTCCACAGGAACGTGGAGAACGAGGTCCCCGGGTGCATCACCGCGAACGCGGCGATGGTCGGGACGAGCAGCAGACTGGCCGAGATCACCGTCCAGTTGCGGCCGCCGAAGACCGCCACGGCAAAGGTGTACGGCACCCGGACGACCGCCCCGACGAGGGTGACCATCGACGTGAGCAGGAACTTGTCGGCCGGGGTCAGCCCGTACTCCGGTCCCATGAACAGGACCAGTACGGACCACAGGGTCCAGATCGAGAAGCCGATGTGCTCGGAGAGGACGGAGAAGGCGAGGTTGCGCCGGGCGGTCCGCTCCCCCGTCGTGTTCCAGAAGGTCTCGTCCTCGGGATCCCACTGCTGGATCCAGCGGCCTGTACCAGCGACGGTCATGACGCCTCCACGGTGCTCCGGGGCTCGGATGGGGTGCTGAGCGGTGACGAGACCCGAAGGTAGAAAGGGCGCGTTTCCCTCATGTGGCTGTGAGTGACCGGAAGGGAACGTTGCTCTCACTCGGCCGGGGGTCCTCCGGTGAGAACGAGCGGCCTCCCCCCGCCGGTCACGCGCGCCCGCGCCCGCGCGCGGGACGCGCGAGGGCGCCGCCGCCCCGGATCGGGGGCGGCGGCGCCGTGGTCGCTCGGGGTGACGGGTGGTGCGCTACGGCCCCGCCACCGCATGGCGCTTGGCGCGCCCGCGCGGTGCGCCGTCCGGCCAGAGCCGGGGGCTGCGCTTCGCCGCGAGGTCCTCGATCCAGCCGAAGGCGAGGATGGCCAGCGCGATCAGCGGCCAGACCAGCAGGAACATCAGCCAGGTGTACGCCGAGGTGATCGCCGAGGCGTCGGTGTCGCTCTGCAGGAACGGCAGGCTGTACAGCTGGTCGATGATCGGGACCGTCAGCATGATCAGCAGGTTGTGCCAGAGGTAGATGGTCATGGCCCGGCTGTTGGAGAGGGTCACCAGCCGGTCGTAGCGCGCCAGCCGGCCCGGCAGTTCCTGCCACGACGGGGAGTACTGGAGCAGGATCACGACGAACCCGAACGACCAGGTGGCCTGGGCCAGCGGGATGTCGTTGAGGTCCCAGCCGTCCGGGCCGTGATGGCCCGAGGCCCACCACAGGCCGAAGGCCATCAGCAACGTCGAGCAGGAGACGGCGAGATAGCGCGGGACCTTCTGGAGCACGCCCTCGTGGTGGGCGATGCCGAGGGTCCAGCAGCCGCCGAAGACCACGAAGTCGGTGACGGCGTTGCCGGTCTCGCCGGGGATGGTGACGATCCCCGTGCCGACGACGGCCGTCAGGGCGAGCGGGGCGAGCAGGGTCGCCCAGGGCACCCGCCGGAACGCCCACAGGATCAGCGGGGTCGCGATCACGAACCACATGTAGGCGCGCAGGTACCACAGCGGGCCCGCCGCCTGCTCGGCCCAACTGGCGTCCAGAAGTCCGGAGTCGGAGCCGAGGTGCTCGGGGTAGGGCGGAGCGCCGACGGGCAGGAAGTAGTCCAGCACCTGTACGACGTGCCAGCCGCCGCCCAGGTCGGGGTCCTTCGACGGCTTCCATCCGGCCGCGAACATCATGGTCAGCGCCACCGCGCTGAAGGCCCACAGCGGCGGCAGCAGCCTGCGCAGCCGGCCGCGGATCACGCTGAGCGCGGGCCGCTTGAGCGAGCGCGCCATCAGGGAGCCGGCGAGCGCGAACATCACGCCCATGGACGGGAACACGATGGACAGCCAGGCCCAGCCGAGCAGGTGGTAGACGACCACCCGGATCAGGGCGAGGGTGCGCAGCAGGTCCAGGTAGCGGTCGCGGCCCGGCACCGACCGCCGGGCGGGCGGCTGCTCCTCGGGGGCGGGCGGCATCTCCGCCACGGGCTGGCGCGGGATGCCGAAGGCCGGGGTGGCGTCGGCGCTCGCGCCGGTCGGGTATCCGTGGGTCATGCCACGGGCCTCCGTTCACCGCTGCTGCGGGACTCGCGGTCGGACACGGGGCCGCCGCCGGGCGCCCCCAGGACGCCGGTGCGCCGCAGTTTCTGCCAGCGCAGCCGGCCGCCGGTGAGCGCCGTGATCCAGGACTGGAGCAGGACGACGTACATCAACTGCCGGTAGAGGAGTTGCTGGAGGGGCAGCGAGAGCAGATGGGTCATGCGCTCGCGGTCCAGGCGGAAGGCGTAGGCCGCGCAGACCAGTTGGACGGCGAGGACGCCCAGCCAGGCGATGATCGTCTTCTGGGTGGGGCCGAAGATCACGCCGTAGAGCAGGAAGATGTCGATGAGCGGCGCGAGCAGCGGGGCGACCACCATGAACAGCGAGACCAGCGGCAGGCCGACGCGGCCGAAGCGGCCCGAGGGGCCCCGGTCGAGGAGCGCTCCGCGGTGCTTCCAGATCGCCTGCATGGTGCCGTAGGACCAGCGGTAGCGCTGGGACCACAGCTGCTGGACCGACTCGGGCGCCTCGGTCCAGGCGCGGGCGTTCTCCGCGTACACCACGCGCCAGCCGTCGCGGTGGATGGCCATCGTGATGTCGGTGTCCTCGGCGAGGGTGTCCTCGCTCATGCCGCCGACGCGTTCGAGGGCGGTGCGGCGGAAGGCGCCGACCGCGCCCGGGATGGTCGGCATGCAGCGCAGGACGTCGTACATGCGGCGGTCGAGGTTGAAGCCCATCACGTACTCGATGTGCTGCCAGGCGCCGATCATCGAATCGCGGTTGCCGACCTTGGCGTTGCCCGCCACGGCGCCGACGCGCGGGTCGCCGAAGGGCTGCACCAGCTCGCGGACGGTGGACGGCTCGAAGACCGTGTCGCCGTCCATCATCACGATCAGGTCGTGACTGGCGTTCGCCACACCGCGGTTGAGGGCGGCCGGCTTGCCCGCGTTGACCTGCCGGACCACCCGCACCCCGGGCAGGTCGAGGTCCTCCACGATCCGCGCGGTGCCGTCCGAGGAGCCGTCGTCCACGACGATCACCTCGATCGGATGGTCGCTCGCGGTCAGTGAACGGACCGTGGCCTCGATGCACTTGGCCTCGTTGTACGCCGGCACCAGCACGGTCACCGGTTCGGTGACGGGCTTGCCCCAGCGGAAGCCGCGGCGGCGCACCCGGCGCGCGTGCAGCACGGAGAGCAGCAGCATCAGGCCGAAGCGGGCGATGACCAGGGCCCCGACGACGGCGAGGCAGACGGTCAGGGCGTCGGTGACGTCGTCGGACGCCGTCACCAGGAAGATCCAGGCGCGGCCCTTCCACAGGTCGATCCCGGTGACCGGGGTGAGCGCGCTCTTCGCGCCGAGGGCCTCGGTGATGTTGTCGAACCGGTAGCCCTTGGCCTGGAGTTCGGGCAGCAGCTTGTCGAGGGCCTCGACGGTCTGGTGCCGGTCGCCGCCGGAGTCGTGCATCAGGACGACCGCGCCCTTGCCGTTCTTGGGCTGGGCGTTCTGGACGATCTTGTCGACGCCCGGCTTCTGCCAGTCCTCGGTGTCCATGTCGTTGACGACGGTGATGTAGCCGCGGGTGCCGATGTACTCGGTGACCGGCCAGGACTTGTCGTCCATGGCGTCGGCGAAGGAGGAGTACGGCGGCCGGAACAGCGAGGTGCGCACGCCCGCGGCGCCGCTGATGGCGAGCTGGGTGGTGGACAGCTCCCAGTCGATGCGGCTCTTGGACTGGTAGGAGAGGTCGGGGTGGTCGAAGGTGTGCACGCCGACCTCGTTGCCCTCGTCGACGATCCGCTTGACCAGCTCGGGGTAGCGCGAGGTCATGGTGCCGGTGACGAAGAAGACCGCGTGCGCGTGGTGCTTCTTGAGGACGTCGAGGACCTTCGGGGTCCAGGTCGGGTCGGGGCCGTCGTCGAAGGTGAGGACGATCCGGTGGTCGGGCACCCTGAGGCTGGTGGTGCGGCCGCTGCGAGTGTCGATCACCGGGCCGCCGTCGAGGATCTTCTCCGGCACCTTGTCGGTGGCGGCCTCGGGCTGGATGCGGTGGTCGGCGAGGATCTCGCTGTGCACGTAGCCGCGGAGCATGAGCATCGCGACGATCGAGAGCAGCAGGGTGAGCGGCAGCAGCAGGCGCAGACGCAGCCGGGGACGGGAGCGGCCGGTGCCGGCCGCCCGGTGCTGGTGCTGCTGGCGGCGGGAACGGGAGGGCATCAGGCGAGGCTCCCCGTCGGGGTGGCTGCGGCGGAGGTCGTGGCGAGGGGCGCGGGGTCGCTGCCGCCGTTCGCCACGGTGCCCGAGCCGTTGCCCGAGCCGCCCGTGCTCTCGGTCGGGGTGGGCGTGGAAGTGGCGGGCGTGCTGGACTGGTTGGCCGCGGGCGTGGTCGCCGTCGTGGCCGGTGTGGTCGGCTGGGTGACGCCCGAACCGCTGCCCGGTGCCTTCGTCGTCTTCGACGCGCTCGGCTTGGGACTCGTCGACGCCTTCGGGGAGGCGGACTTGGAGGCCTTGGGCGAGGCGGACGCCTTGGCGCCGGGCGGCGCGGAGCTGGTGGCGTCGACGGTGGGCGCGGCGCCCGGGACGACCGGGGCGGCCTCGTCGCCGGACCGCTTCGCCGAACCGGAGGGTGACGGGGAGGGGTCGACCTTGCCCGCGGGTTTGCCGCCGCCCTGCCCGGGGACGGGCAGCCAGGGTGCGCTGGAGTTGCCGGACATCAGGGTGACGACGATGACCGCCGCGTAGACCGCGCAGGCCACGCCGACGAACAGGCCGATCCTGCGGAATCTGCGGCTGCGGCGGCCGGACGCGTCCACGAAGACGGGGCTGTCCGAGGCGCTCGGGGCCGGCGCGCCGCCGGACGGGTCCGGGGCGCTGTCGAGCTGGACGGTGACCTCGTTCGGGTCGGGTGCCGGTTCGTTCCACGGGTCCCGAGGCTGCCGCACGTCCATCAGATCGGCGCGCGGCTCCGTGCGCCGGCCGCCGCGGGCCCTCGTGCTTCCGGTCTTGTGGAGCGCCGTCCGGTCGGTCTTCGCCCTCGACGACTCTCGTGTCGCCGATGTGCTGAAGGGCCGATCCGGTTGGGCGTCTTCTCGCCAGTCTTTCACGTGCGCAATTCCCCCCATGGGATGATCCGGGTGCGCATATGGGTCGGAGCACACACCACGGAACCAGGCCCCCACCTGGTCCCAAGCGCCCCATTTATCACGGTGTGCTCAGGTCTCATGACTGTAGCCCACTTGGGGTGATCCGTGTGCGTCACATGTCAATATTGCGATTTCGCCATGTTCACGTCTATGGCCGGAATCCATCCATCCGCGGGCCGCTCCAGCCAGCCTTCACGAGCCGTCAATTCGGCGGCGGCGCGGCGCAGAGCGTCGAACGCCGGATGCACCAGCCCCTTTCGCCACACGAGCGACACGGGCGACAGCGGCACCGGGTCGATCAAGGGGCGCACCACCATGCCGCGCAGGGGCGGAAAGTCGACCACGGCGAGAACGGGATTCCGGGTCCGGGCCATCATGCGTTCGAATTCCTCGTCGCCGACGGCGAGCGGCAGCGCCGGGGCGACCCGGATGCCGCGCCCCTCGAAGAGCCGGTGCGCGAGATCGGTCCACTCCGGGGTGCGCTGATTGCCGGCGCCCGCGTAGACGGACTCGCCCGCCAGCGCGTCGACCGGTACGGCGGCCAGGGCGGCCAGCCGGTGCTCCTCGGGCAGCACGACGGCCATCCGCTCGTAGCGCACGGGCTGGTGGGCGAGGCCGGTGCGCAGCGCCGCGTCGAGGCCCGCGAACCGCCCGAACGAGGCGTCGAGGCGGCCCGCGAGCAACTCGGCCGCCGCGTGCGTCAGTCCGCTCTCGAAGCGGGCCATCAGCTCTTGTTCGGGGGCGAGTTCACGGGCGCGGTGCAGCACCTGCCGACCGGTGCTCAGACCAGGGGAGTTGAGGTCGACCAGCAGCGGGCGGCTCTCCCCGAGCGCGGCGAGCAGGGCGTCCTGCGCCTCCAACACCCGGCGCGCGTAGGGCAGCAGGCGCTCGCCGTCGCCGGTCAGGGTCACCTGACGGGTCGTACGGACGAACAGCTCGCGGCCGAACTCGCGCTCCAGGCGCCGCACATCGCGGCTGAGCGCCTGCTGGGCGACGTAGAGACGGGCGGCCGCGCGGGTGAAGTGCAGCTCCTCCGCGACGGTGACGAAGGCGCGCAGGAGGCGGGGGTCCAGGTGGGCGGGCATCCGGTGAACCTAGCAAGGATTCACAACCGAAGTGCGTGAATAGGCGCGGAGAAGGTGTTGGACCCCTTGATCCCTTTCGCAGGACCGTAAGGGCATGTCCACGTCGACCTCCGGCGCACGGCCGGACCCTCCCCTGCTGCTCACCGTCGTCTCCGACACCCTGGTCGCCGCCGACTTCGGCCCCCGCTTCGGGCACGGCGGCCGGGGCGGCGGACGGCCGCCGGGCCCGTACCGCCGGCTGTTCGCCCGGCGCGGCGCCCGCGCCTTCGCGTTCGGCGGCCTGATCGCCCGGCTGCCCAGCGGCATGTTCGGGGTCAGCGCGGTCACCATGATCGCCGGGGTGCGCGGCTCCTACGCGCTGGCCGGGGCGGTCACCGCGGTGGGCCTCGCGGCGAACGCCGTGACCGGGCCGTGGATCGCCCGCCTCGTCGACCGGCACGGCCAGGCCCGCGTCGCCGTGCCGGCCGCCGCGTGCTCGGCGCTCGGCAGTCTCGCGCTGCTGCTGTGCGTGCACTACGGCACCGCCGACTGGACCCTGTTCGCCGCGTACGCCGCCACCGCGACCACCCCCAACACCGGGGGCATGTCCCGCGCCCGCTGGGCCCGCCTGGTCGCGGACGACCCCGCGGCCCTGCACACCGCGAACTCCTTCGAGCAGGCCGCGGACGAGGTCTGCTACATGCTCGGGCCGGTGCTCGCGGCCTTCCTGTGCGGGACGTTCTTCCCGGAGGCGGGCACGCTGGTGGGGGCGGTGCTGCTGCTGGCCGGGATGCTGCTGTTCGCCGCGCAGCGCTCCACCGAACCGCCGCCCGGCGGCCGCGCCCGGTCCCGGTCGCCGCTGCGCGCGCCCGGCATACCGCCGCTGCTCGCCCAGTTCGTCGCCACCGGGGCCGTGTTCGGCTCGATGGAGGTGGTCACCATCGCCTACGCCGACGCGCTCGGGCACCGGGCCGCCGCCGGGGTCGTGCTCGGGCTCCAGGCCGCCGGTTCGGGCGCCGCGGGCCTGCTGTTCGGCGCGCTGAAGCCGGCCGGTCCGGCCGAGCGGAGGCTTCCGTGGTGCCTGGCGGCGATGGCCGTGCTGATGTCGCTGCCGCTGCTCTCGGCGCGCACCGGCGGCTCGCTCCTGGCGCTCGCGCCCGCCCTGCTCGTCGCGGGGATGGCGACCGCGCCGACGATGGTGACCGCGATGACCGTCCTCCAGCGGCGCACGCCCGAGGGCCGCCTCAACGAGGGCATGAGCCTCGCGGTCACCGGGCTGCTGGGGGGCATCGGCGCGGGGTCGGCGGCGGGCGGCTGGACGGCGCAGCACGTGGGGGCGGCGGCGGGGTTCGGGGTGCCGGTCGTGGCGGCGGCCGTGGCCCTGGCGGTCGGGGCGGCGTCGGCCACCCGTCCCGTCCCGGCCTAGCCCCGCCCCACAGCCCTCCGACCGGGGCCGGCCACCCACCCCGCACAGACCTCCGACCGGGGCCGGCCACCCACCCCGCACAGACCTCCGGGCGGGCCCGGCCACCCGCCCCGCCCGGACCGTCCGGCCCCGTCCGCCGGACACCCCCGCCGGGCCCCGACCGGGGCCCGGCGGGCCCATCCGCGCCGTCGACACCCGCGGCCCGGGACCCTTTCGCGCCGTTCCCTGCGCGGCTGGAGCGTGCGGCCCGGCGGGGCCCTTTCGCGCAGTTCCCCGCGCCCCTTGCAGGGGCCACCCGGCCTGTGGACGATCCCGCGGCCCGGTGGGGCTCCTTCGCGCAGTTCCCCGCGCCCCTTGCGGGGGCGCAGGTGGCCGTGCCCCGAAAGGGGCGCGGGGAACTGCGCGACCAGCCACGACGGCGCCGCACGGGGGCACTGTGCGAACTTCGCCGACCGCGGCCCGGCGGGGCCCCTCCGGGGCACGGCCACCCGGGCCACCCCAAGGGGCGCGGGGAACTGCGCGACCAGCCACGACGGAGCCGCACGGGGGCACTGTGCGATGCTCGCGGGCCGCGGGCCGGTGGGGGCTGGGCGCGCAGTTCCCCGCACCCCTTCCGGGGCACCGGCCCCGCACGCCCCAGCGGCGCGGGGACCGGCGCGAAAAGCACCCGCAGGGGCGCCGGTGCCGGCGGCGCGGGTGGGCGCAATCGGGCCATCCCGGGCGAACCCACCCCCATTTGTCGACCCGCTTGGCAAATTCCTGCCGGACCCATTGACGTCGTCGCAGCCCCTACATACCTTCCTCCGTCGAAGCGCTTCGACGTTTCGCGTCGAATCGATTCGATGACCGAATCGACAACCCGCGAAACATCCCCGCGCCTCACGCTCGACCCCTCCCGACCCCGACCCACCCCATCCGATTCCCCAGGAGGAACGGGATGTTTACGGCACGAAGGCGTGTGGTGGCCTCGGCACTGATCCTGACCGGATCACTGCTCCTGACCTCCTGCGGCAACTCGGACAGCGAGTCGTCCGACGGCAAGACGCTGACCCTGTGGCACTACGAAGGCTCCGACAGCGCGATGGGCATCGCCTGGAACGAGGCCATCAAGGAGTTCAAGGCCACCCACCCGGGCGTGACGGTGAAGTTCGAGGCGAAGGGCTTCGAGCAGATCCAGAAGACCGCGTCGATGGTGCTGAACTCCTCGGACGCGCCCGACATCATGGAGTACAACAAGGGCAACGCGACCGCGGGCCTGCTCTCCAAGCAGGGACTGCTGACCGACCTCACGGCCGAGGCCACCAAGCGCGGCTGGGACAAGAAGCTCAGCGCCGGCGTGAAGACCACGAGCCAGTACGACAGCAACGGCGTCATGGGCTCCGGCAAGTGGTACGGCGTGCCCAACTACGCCGAGTACACGATGGCCTTCTACAACAAGGACATGTTCAAGAAGTACGGGATCGCCGAGCCGACCACGTACGACGAACTGACCGCCGCGATGGACAAGTTCGTCGCGAAGGGCATCACCCCGCTGGCCAACGCCGGCGCCGAGTACATGGCCCAGCAGTACCTCTACCAGCTCGCCCTCTCCAAGGCCGACCGCACCTGGGTCGACAAGTACGAGCTGTACAAGGGCAAGAACGACTTCCACGACGCGGCCTGGACCTACGCGGCGAACACCTTCGCCGACTGGGTGAAGAAGGGCTACATCGCCAAGACCTCCAGCGGCACCAAGGCCGAGGACGCGGGCGTCTCCTGGATCCAGGGCAAGTCCCCGATCCTGTTCTCCGGCAGCTGGTGGTACGGCCGCTTCGAGTCCGAGGCCAAGTTCGACTGGGACTCCGGCCTGTTCCCGGGCTCGAACCTGACCCTGGGCTCCGGCGGCAACCTGTGGGTGGTCCCCAAGGGCGCCAAGAACAAGAACCTGGCCTACGACTTCATCGACATCACCATGTCGAAGAAGATCCAGAACCTGCTGGGCAACAAGGGCGGCGTCCCGGTCGCCGCGGACGCCTCCGCGATCACCGACCCCAAGACCAAGACCCTGATCTCGAACTACAACACCCTCTCCAGCCGTGACGGCCTGGCCTTCTACCCCGACTGGCCGGTGGCCGGCTTCTACGACACCCTCGTCTCCGAGACGCAGAAGCTGATCACGGGCAGCGAGAAGCCCGACGCCTACCTGGACAACCTCCAGAAGGCGTACGACAAGGGCGTACCGCAGCAATGACGGTGACCGCCGAACGCGGCGGGCAGGTGACCGGCCGACAGGTGAAGGCCGGTCACCCGCGTCGCCCGCGCGACTCCTACGCACTGTTCCTGATCCCCGGGATCATCGCCTTCACGGCGATCATCATCGTGCCGTTCCTCATGAACACCGGGATCAGCTTCACCAACTGGCAGGGCGTCGGCACCCCTTCGTGGACCGGCCTCGCCAACTACCGCGAGCTGTGGGACGACAGCGAGTTCTGGGCGTCCTTCCGGCACAGCCTCTTCATGGTGCTGGCCATGGCCGCGATCCCCACCGCGGTCGGACTCGTCCTGGCCGCGGCCCTCTTCGACTTCGTCGGCAAGCACTTCGGCAGCCGGATCGTCGCCGTGCTGCGGGCCTGCTTCTACCTCCCGCAGGTGCTGCCGATCGCCGTCGCGGGCATCGTGTGGAGCTGGATCCTCGCCCCCGAGAACGGCTCGCTCAACGCCCTGCTGAAGGCGATCGGCCTCGGCTCCTGGCAGCAGGACTGGCTCGGTGACCCCGACATCGCGCTGTACAGCGTGATGGGCGTGATGGTCTGGGTGCAGCTCGGCTTCCCGCTCGTGGTCTTCATGGCGGGCCTCCAGCGCGTCGACCCCGGTCTGCACGAGGCGGCCGAGCTGGACGGCGCGGGCTGGTGGCGCCGGTTCTGGCACATCACGCTGCCGCAGATCCGCCCGGAGATCTACGTCGTGCTGACCTGGTGCTCGATCGCCGCGCTCAAGGTGTTCGGCGCCGTGTACGTGCTGACCAAGGGCGGACCCGGCGGCGCGACCGACGTGCCCTCGTACTTTTCCTTCAGCACGTTCTTCGAGAAGACCCAGGTCGGCTACGGCGCCGCGATCTCCACCGTGCTCACGGCGGTGATCCTCGTCCTGGCCCTGATCGGGCTGAAACTCCAGACCCGCGCCGAGGACGCGGAGGAAGGGGTGCGCTCATGACGACGGCCCTTCGCCGCTGGCCCGTTCTGGTGGCCCTGTGCATCGCGGCACTGTTCATGGTTCTGCCGTTCCTCATCGTGCTGATGAACGCGATCAAGTCGCCGGCCGAGTACTCCCAGCACGGCCCGCTGAGCATGCCCCACGGCCTCTACCTGGACGGCCTGAAGGACTTCTGGCAGCGCGTCGACTACGGCCAGAAACTCTTCAACTCGGTGCTGATCAGCGGCTCGGTGGCGATCCTCGCGGCCCTGCTGTCGATCCTGAACGCGTACGCGATCGGCATCGGCCGGATCAAGGGCCGTACCTGGGTGCTGGCGTTCTTCGTGCTCGCCAACATGCTGCCGCAGGAGGCGCTGGTCTACCCGGTGTACTACCTCGCCAAGGAGGTCGGGCTCTACGACACCCGGCTGAGCGTGATCATCGTGTTCACGGTGATCCAGGCGGCGTTCGGCACCTATCTGCTCTCCTCGGTGCTCGGCCAGTTCCCGCGCGAGATCATCGAGGCGGCCAAGATCGACGGAGCGACCACCTGGCAGGTGCTCTGGCGGATCGTGGTGCCGGTGAGCAGGCCCACCCTCGGCGTCCTGATGGTCTTCTTCTTCATCTGGACCTGGAACGAGTTCCTGCTCCCGCTGGTCATGCTGATCTCCAACGACAACCAGACGGTGTCGGTGGCGCTCGGTGTCCTCCAGGGGCAGCGGCTGATGGACGCCACGATGACCAACGCGGCCGCCCTGCTCGGCGTGCTGCCGGCCCTGGTCTTCTTCCTCGTCTTCCAACGGACCCTCACCCGCGGCATCGCCGTCGGTGCTGTGAAGTAAGGACCCCCCACGTGAAGTTCACCGACGGCTACTGGCTGCTGCGCGAGGGCGTCACCGCGGCCCACCCGGTCGAGGTGCTCGACGTCACCGCCCTCGGGGACGGCTCCTCGGGCCGTTCGCTGGAGATCCACGCGCCGACCCAGCCCATCCGCCACCGCGGCGACCTGCTGAAGGGACCGGTCGTGACGATCAGCGCGCACGCGCCGATGCCCGGTGTCATCGGCCTCACCCTCACCCACTTCGCGGGCGAGCAGCCGAGGGGACCGCGGTTCGAGGTGCGCACGGAGGACGCCGGCACCCAGGTGTCGTACGACGACGACACCGCGACGCTGACCGCCGGTGACCTGTCGGTGCGGGTTGCCCGCAAGGGCGACTGGCGCGTCGACTTCCTGGCCGGCGGCCGGGTCCTCACCTCCAGCGGCTCCAAGGGCATGGGCATCATGCGCGACGCGAGCGGGGCGCACTATCTGCGCGAGCAACTGGGCCTCGGCGTCGGCACCGCGGTCTACGGCCTCGGCGAGCGCTTCGGGCCGCTGGTGAAGAACGGCCAGGTCGTCGACATCTGGAACGCCGACGGCGGCACCTCCAGCGAACAGGCGTACAAGAACGTCCCGTTCTACCTGACGGACGCCGGCTACGGCGTCTTCGTCGACCACCCCGGCAAGGTCTCCTTCGAGGTCGGCTCCGAGAACGTCTCCCGGGTCCAGTTCAGCGTCGAGGCCCAGGAGCTGACGTACTACGTCATCCACGGCCCCGACCCGAAGGAGATCCTGCGCAAGTACACGGCGCTGACCGGCCGTCCGGCCCTGCCGCCCGCGTGGTCCTTCGGCCTGTGGCTGTCGACGTCCTTCACGACGTCGTACGACGAGAAGACCGTGACGTCCTTCATCGACGGGATGCGGGAGCGCGAACTTCCGCTGTCCGTCTTCCACTTCGACTGCTTCTGGATGCGCGAGTTCAACTGGTGCGACTTCGAGTGGGACCCGCGCGTCTTCCCCGACCCGGAGGGGATGCTCGCCCGGCTGCACGACAAGGACCTGAAGGTCTGCGTGTGGATCAACCCCTACATCGCGCAGCGCTCCCCGCTGTTCGCGGAGGGCAAGGCGCTCGGCCATCTGCTGCGCAGGCCCGACGGCAGCGTGTGGCAGTGGGACCTGTGGCAGCCGGGCATGGCCCTGGTCGACTTCACCAGCCCGGCGGCGCGCGAGTGGTACGCGGCCAAGCTGGAGGCGCTGCTGGAACAGGGCGTGGACTGCTTCAAGACCGACTTCGGCGAGCGCGTCCCCACGGACGTGGCGTGGGCCGACGGCTCCGACCCGGAGCGGATGCACAACTACTACACGCACCTCTACAACCAGACCGTCTTCGACGTGCTGAAGAAGCACCGCGGTGAAGAGGAGGCGGTGGTCTTCGCCCGCTCGGCGACCGGCGGCAGCCAGCAGTTCCCGGTGCACTGGGGCGGCGACTGCGAGTCGTCGTACGAGGCGATGGCGGAGTCGCTGCGCGGCGGTCTGTCGCTGGGCCTGTCCGGCTTCGGCTTCTGGAGCCACGACATCGGCGGCTTCGAGGGCACCCCGTCGCCCGGGGTGTTCAAGCGGTGGATCGCGTTCGGCCTGCTCTCCTCGCACAGCCGACTGCACGGCTCCTCCTCCTACCGGGTGCCGTGGCTGTTCGACGAGGAGTCGGTGGACGTGCTGCGGCTGTTCACCCGGCTCAAGCTCGGTCTGATGCCGTATCTGCACCAGGCCGCGCGCACCGCGCACACCGAGGGCACCCCGATGATGCGGGCGATGGTCCTGGAGTTCCCCGACGACCCCGGGTGCACGCACCTGGAGCGGCAGTACATGCTCGGCCCGGACCTGCTGGTGGCCCCCGTCTTCAGCGACGAGGGCGACGTGACGTACTACGTGCCCGAGGGGACCTGGACCCACTACCTCGGTGGGCGGACGGTGACCGGTCCGCGCTGGGTGCGCGAGACGCACGGCTTCGACAGCGTGCCGCTGCTGGTCAGGCCCGGCGCGGTGATCCCGGTCGGGGCGGTCGAGGACCGGCCGGACTACGACTACGCGGACGGGGTGACGCTGCGGGCCTACGAACTCGCGCGCGGTGCCCGGGTGGAGGTGCCGGTCGGCGACGTGACCTTCACCGTCGTCCGCGAGGGCGACACGCTGCGCGCGACGTCCAGTGACCCGTCGGCGCCGTGGGCGCTGGCCGCGGGCGACCGGACGGCGCGGGCGGAGGCGGGCACCGGCTTCCTCACGCTGGAGCTGGGCTGATGACGCCATGCGTGGCGGTGCCGGCCTGATGGTCAAGATCACCGATGTGGCCCGGCACGCCGGGGTCTCCCCCAGCACCGTCTCCTACGCGCTGAGCGGCAAGCGCCCGATCTCCGACGACACCCGGCAGCGGGTCGAGGCGTCCATCCGGGAACTCGGCTACCGTCCGCACGCCGGCGCGCGGGCGCTGGCCAGCAACCGCTCCAACGTGCTGGCGCTCGTCGTGCCGCTGCGGGCCGGCATCCACGTGCCGGTGGTGATGCAGTTCGCGGTGTCGGTGGTGACCACGGCCCGGCAGTACGACCACGACGTGCTGCTGCTGACCCAGGAGGAGGGCGAGGAAGGGCTCAGCAGGGTGGCCGACAGCGCCCTGGTGGACGCCCTGATCGTCATGGACGTCCAGCTCCACGACCCGCGGCTCGCGCTGCTGCGGTCGCTGGAGCGGCCGTCCGTGATGATCGGTTTCCCGCTCGAACCGGCCGGGCTGACCTGCGTCGACCTCGACTTCAAGGCGGCCGGCGAGCTGTGCGTGGAGCATCTCGCGCGGCTCGGGCACCGGGCGGTCGCGCTGGTCGGCTCGCCGCCCGAGGTGTACGTGCGCCAGACCGCGTTCGCGCAGCGGGTGGTGGAGGGGTTCACCGCCGCGGCCGACCGCAACGGCATGGTGTCGTCGGTCCACCCGTGCGAGGCCGACCCGGCGGCGGCCCGCGCGGCCGCCGAGCGGCTGCTGCGCGAGCAGCCGGCGCTGACCGGTGTCGTCGTGCACAACGAGGCCGTGCTGGAACCGCTCGTCGAGGCGTTCGAGCAGCTGGGCCTGCGCATCCCGGGCGATCTGTCGGTCACCGCGATCTGCCCGGACGAGCTGGCCGGGTCGCTGCGGCTGCCGGTCACCTCGGTCGCGGTGCCCTCGGCCGAGCTGGGCGAGCGGGCGGTGCAGCTGCTGATGCGCAAGCTGAACGGCTCGGACTCGGTCCCGGAGGCGACGCTGCTGCCGCCGCGGCTGACCGACCGCGGGAGCACGGCCCCGCGCGACGCGCTCTGACCCGGCGGACCGCCCTGACGGTCCGGGCGCCTGACCGCCCGGGCCGTTCGGGCCGTTCCGGGCCGGGCGCGCGCGGTGGGCCGTGGCGCGCCCGGCCCGGACACGACGAAGGCCCCGCTGCTTTGAGCAGCGGGGCCTCGTCACACATGGGGTGGTGGAGATGGCGGGAATCGAACCCGCGTCCAACGGTGCAGAATCAGGGCTTCTCCGTGTGCAGTTCGCTGTGATTTTCTCGGCCCCGGCAATCACGCGAACAAGTCGCCGACGGGCCCAGTCACTGTTTGGTTTCCCATCCGACCCCGTGACCGGGCCGGATGGTTTAGTCCCCTAGATTATGCCAGGGTCCGGGTCGGGAACATCCCCGGTCTGACACCCGTTAGGGCCTTCACTCACTGCTTATTAGGCAGCGAGGGCGAAGGCGCGGGAATCGCTCTTGGAATTGGCGATTATTGGTTGCGACATATGGTTAACGAGATCATTGCCGCTTCCTCGACACGCTTCCCCTGCTTCGACAGCCGCTGTCGAAACCGATCATCCCCATGTTGATTTTTCAATGCGCGCACCGGCTTCCACCCGGTGTCGTGACCATCGTACGGGATCAGCGCACGACGGGGCCAGCCTATTCCCGCGGGTCACGCGCCCCGCGGGAACACGCGCCCCGCTGGCGTCGCTTGGCCGCGGCGATCGCGCGGTCGCTCTCCCGGCGGTCCTGCTGCTCGCGCAGGGTCTGCCGCTTGTCGTACTCCTTCTTGCCTCGGGCGAGGGCGATCTCCGCCTTGGCCCGGCCGTCCTTGAAGTACAGGGCGAGGGGCACGATGGTGTGACCCGTCTCCTGGGACTTCGCCTCCAGCTTGTCGATCTCCTCGCGGTGCAGCAGCAGCTTGCGCTTGCGGCGCACCGAGTGGTTGGTCCAGGTCCCCTGGCTGTACTCGGGGATGTGGGCGTTGTGCAGCCACGCCTCGTTGCCGTCGATCTGGACGAAGCCGTCCACGAGCGTGGCCCGGCCCTGCCGCAGCGACTTGACCTCGGTGCCGGACAGGACGATGCCCGCCTCGTAGGTGTCGACGATCGCGTAGTCGTGCCGCGCCTTCTTGTTCTGCGCGACGATCTTGCGCTTGCCGCCCTTCTCGCCGTCCCTGGCGTGGGCGGGCGTCCCCTGCTGCTTCTGCTGGGACTCTTTCGGTACGTACATTCCCTTGGCCATAGTGCCCTCCATTTTCGCACTACGGAGGGGGTGCGAGGGAAGCGGTTTACCGGCAGGTCAGCCGCGCGTCACGGGGCGTCGCCCAGACCGCTGAGCACGGTCTCGGCGCGCGCGATCGCGCCCTCGTCCGACTGGTCGACCTGGTCGTCCTGGAGGTCGGGGGTGATGCCCTTGCCGTCCACGGCACGTCCGGAGGGGGTGCGGTAGTGCCCGACGGTCAGCTCGGCGACGGCACCGTCGGGCAGCCGGCTCGGCATCTGGATGGAGCCCTTGCCGAAGGTGCGGGAGCCGACGACGACCGCGCGGCCGCGGTCCTGGAGGGCGCCGGTGAGCATCTCGGCCGCGCTCATCGTGCCGCCGTCGACGAGGGTGACCAGCGGTCGGCCGGTGTCGCCGCCGGTGACGGCGTGCAGGGCGTGCTGGGTGCCGTCGACGTCGTAGGTGGCGACCAGACCGCCGTCGAGGAAGGCGGAGGCGGTGGTGACGGCCTCGGTGACCAGGCCGCCGGAGTTGCCGCGCAGGTCGAGGATGACCCCCGCGCCGGGCGGGGCCTGCCGCACCGCGGTGCGGACGTCGTCCCCGGCGCCCTTGGTGAAGGACGCGATCTTGATGACGGTGACGCCGTCGGGGAGCTTGCGGACGGTCACGGAGTCGGTGGACAGGCGCGCTCTTCGCAGCGTCTCGGTCCACGTGCGTCTGCCGCGCTCCAGCCCGAGGGTGACCGTCGTGCCGGCCGGCGCGTCCTGCGCGTCGCCGCGGAGTAAGGAGACGACCTCGGTCACCGGTTCCCCGTCGACCTTCTTCCCGTCGACGCTGCGCAGCCGGTCGCCCTTGCGCAGCCCCGCGTCGGCGGCCGGCGATCCGGACTGCACCTTGGTGATCTCGATACGGCCGTCCCGCTCGCGCCGCGCCCACAGGCCGACGCCGGTGTACTGGCCGTCGAGGGCCTCCTGGAACTCCTGGTACTCGCCCGGGGAGTAGACGGCGCCCCAGCGGTCCCCACTGCGGCTCACGGCCCGCTCGGCGGCCTCGGTGGGGGACTTGCCGTCGGCCAGCGCGTCGGCGGCCGCCTTCTGCACGTCCTCGCCGCCGGTCGGGGCGGCGTGCCGGGCGGCCGAACGGGCGGCGCCGGCGCCCTCGTTGTCGTCGCCCCGGGCGGTGCCGGGGAACGATCCGGTGGCGGCGCCCGCGACGAGCACACTGGTGAACACCAATGTCAGGGCGGCCCCGCGGCGGATGCGGCGGGGCTGACAGAACAGGTCACGACCTGACATGGCGGTGAGTCTAGGACAACACAGGAGGGCCGAACGGTTGGTTGACCGTTCGGCCCTCTTGGTATGTGTCACACCTTCAGGTACTTGCGCAGCGCGAAGAACGCGGCAAGCGCGGGCATCAGCAGGCTCGTGGCGAGAATGAGCGGCAGCTTGGTCAGCACCGCGTCCCAGCCGATGAAGTTGATCAGATTGAGCTTGTGGGACAGGTCCAGGCCGTGATCGATGATGAAGTACCGGGCGACCACCAGGAATCCGCAGGCGACCGTGCCGCCGATGAGTCCGGCGACCGCCGCCTCCATGATGAACGGCGCCTGGATGTAGAAGCCGGAGGCGCCGACCAGCCGCATGATCCCGGTCTCCCGGCGGCGGCTGAAGGCGGAGACGCGCACGGTGTTGACGATCAGCATCAGGGCGACCACCAGCATCAGCGCCATGACCGCCCGCGCGGCCCAGTTCATGCCGTTCAGCAGGCCGAAGAGGTTGTCCAGGATGCCCTTCTGGTCCTGCACGGACTGCACGCCGTCGCGCCCGTCGAAGGCGGTCGCGATCACCTGGTACTTCTGCGGGTCCTTCAGCTTGATGCGGTACGACTCCTGCATCTGGTCCGGCGTGAGGGAGCTGGCCAGCGGGGAGTCGCCGAACTGCTCCTTGTAGTGCTTGTACGCCTCGTCCTGCGACTCGTAGGAGACCTTCTCCACGACCGACATCTTGTTCAGGTCGGCCTTGATCTGTGTCTTCTGGTCGTCGGTCACCGCGCCCTTGGCGCAGTTGGGGTCCGACTCGGCGTCGCTCTTGTTGCAGAGGAAGATCGAGACGTTGACCTTGTCGTACCAGTAGCCCTTCATGGTGGTCACCTGGTCGCTCATCAGCAGCGAACCGCCGAACAGGGCCAGGGACAGGGCGACGGAGACGACGACCGCGAAGGTCATCGTCAGGTTGCGGCGGAGACCGACTCCGATCTCCGACAGAACGAACTGGGCGCGCATGGCGTCGGGTTATGCCTTTCCGTCGTGGAGCGTCAGTGCTGGTAGCCGTAGACGCCGCGGGCCTGGTCGCGGACGAGGCGGCCCTTCTCCAGCTCGATGACGCGCTTGCGCATCTGGTCCACGATGTTCTGGTCGTGCGTCGCCATCACCACGGTGGTGCCGGTCCGGTTGATCCGGTCGAGCAGCTTCATGATGCCGACGGAGGTCTGCGGGTCGAGGTTGCCGGTGGGCTCGTCCGCGATGAGCAGCTTGGGCCGGTTGACGAAGGCGCGCGCGATGGCCACGCGCTGCTGCTCACCACCGGACAGCTCACCGGGCATCCGGTCCTCCTTGCCGCCGAGCCCGACGAGGTCGAGCACCTGCGGCACGGACTTGCGGATCTCGCCCTTGGACTTGCCGATGACCTCCTGCGCGAAGGCCACGTTCTCGGCGACGGTCTTGTTGGGCAGCAGGCGGAAGTCCTGGAACACCGTCCCCAGCTGGCGCCGCATCTGCGGCACCTTCCAGTTGGACAGCCGCGCGAGGTCCTTGCCCAGGACGTGCACCTGACCGTGGCTGCACCGCTCCTCGCGGAGGATGAGCCGCAGGAAGGTGGACTTGCCGGAGCCGGAGGACCCGACCAGGAACACGAATTCGCCCTTCTCCACTTCCAGGGAGACATCCCTGAGTGCGGGGCGGGTCTGCTTGGGGTAGACCTTGGAGACGTTGTCGAATCGGATCACGGGTGCACCACGGGTCGCCGGGGGTAGATGAGCGTGACCATACGCGACCCGGGTGTGCGAGCGCAGGCGCCGGTACAGGTTGCGTGAGGGTTGTGCGTTTTTGTACCTGCGGACTCGGCCGGAAAAGCCTCTCGGGAGCGCTCCTGGCTTCGGCGCCGCAGGATGCCGCGGAATCTGGGACAGTGGAGAGGGGAACGTTCTCGGTCGCGGGGACGTTGTGGAGAGAGTTGACCGGTGCAAGGAGGGCGAGCGCATGACGTACGACCGGTTGGTGTGCGCGAACTGTGCGTCGCCCGTGAGCGAGGGCCGGTGCCCTGTGTGCCGCGCCAACCGCGCACGGCTGCAGCAGGAGAACTTCATGTCGGGGCTGAACCCGATGGCTCTCATCGCGTTGCTGGCGGTGCTGATCGCGGCCGTGGCGCTGCTGGCGCACCAGACCGCCTGACGGACGCCGGGACGCGGGCCGGCCGGCCCTGAGAGCCCCAGGAACACGCGAAGGGCCCGGAGCGAGACGCTCCGGGCCCGTTGCCGTCATCGGGCGCGCACGCGGCGCACCCGTGCGGCCACGCTCAGGCAGCGGCTCCGCCGCGGCCGCCCGCCAGACGCGGCAGCACCCGGAAGCCGATGCCGCCGGCGATCATCGTCGCGGCGCCGATCAGCAGGAACACGGTCTGGCCCGCACCGGTCTCGGCGAGCTCGCTGTCGCCGCCCTGGGCGGTGGTGTCCGAGCCGGTGTCGGTGAGGGCCGAGGAGCCCTCCTCCTGCGCGGAGGTGCCGCCGTCGGGGTCGGTGTTGTTGCCGCCGCCGCTGCTGCCGCTGCCGCTGGTCGAGCCGTCGGTCGGGGTGCCGGTGGAGTCCGTCGGGTCGTCCGTGGGCTCGGTGGGCTCCTGCGTGGGCTCGGTCGGCTCCGACTCCGTCGGGTCCGGGGCGGTGCTGGTGGCCGGGTCGGTGGGCGCCTCGGAGGTGGCCGGGTCCGTGGGGATCTCCGTGCCGGGGTCGGTCGCCGTCGGGTCGTCGGTCGGGTCGTCCGGGGACGCCACCGAGGCGTCCAGGGTCACGCCGAGGTCGAGGGCCGAGGCCGCGCCGGCCGCGGTCAGCGAGGCACCCGCGGCGATCACGACGCCGGCGGCTATGCGCGCGACCCGGATCCGCGTCTTCTTCGTCATCTGCTTGCTACCCCCAGTAGCGATTCGTCGGTGAGGCGGCGCCCGGGGCCGTGATCGACGGGGTCGGCTACTGCGTGTGCGAAGCCCCCCGGTTCACATGCGCCCCAGAGATACGCATGCCACGCTTCACCCTTCCGATTTTTCACAGCACCGTCAAGGCCGTTGCGTGCGCAATGTCCAATTGACCGCTGTTTGCCGGGGGTTGGAGTCTGTGAGTGTGATGTAAAACCCAGCCGGGCCGGGCGGAGAAGATAGTAGAAACGGCAACTGCCGCCCGATGGGCGGCAGTTGCCATGTCGACAAAGCGCCTTCCCCAAGGGGTGCGCACGCTCGGCCGGTTGCGCTCCGACGGAGTGTCCGCCTACTTCTCCCGCTGCTTGCGCCAGCGAATTCCGGCCTCCAGGAAACCGTCGATCTCGCCGTTGAACACGGCCTCGGGGTTGCCGACCTCGAACTCGGTGCGCAGGTCCTTGACCATCTGGTACGGGTGCAGGACGTACGAACGCATCTGGTTGCCCCAGGAGTTGCCGCCGTCGCCCTTGAGGGCGTCCATCTTGGCCTGCTCCTCCTGGCGGCGCCGCTCCAGCAGCTTCGCCTGGAGGACGTTCATCGCGGTCGCCTTGTTCTGGATCTGCGACCGCTCGTTCTGGCAGGAGACGACGATGCCGGTGGGGATGTGCGTCAGGCGGACCGCGGAGTCGGTCGTGTTGACGCCCTGGCCGCCGGGGCCGGAGGACCGGTACACGTCGACGCGCAGCTCGGACTCGTCGATCTCGATGTGGTCCGTCGTCTCGACCACGGGCAGCACCTCGACACCCGCGAACGAGGTCTGGCGGCGGCCCTGGTTGTCGAAGGGCGAGATGCGCACCAGGCGGTGGGTGCCCTGCTCGACGGAGAGCGTGCCGTAGGCGTACGGCACCTGCACGGCGAAGGTGGTCGACTTGATGCCGGCCTCCTCCGCGTACGACGTCTCGTAGACCTCGGTCTTGTAGCCCTTCTGCTCCGCCCAGCGCAGGTACATCCGCTGCAGCTTCTCGGCGAAGTCGGCGGCGTCGACGCCGCCCGCCTCGGCGCGGATGTTGACGAGCGCCTCGCGGGAGTCGTACTCCCCGCTGAGGAGCGTGCGGACCTCCATCTCGTCCAGCGCCTTCTTGACGGCGGTGAGCTCGGTGTCGGCCTCGGCACGGGTGTCCGGGTCGTCCTCCTCCTCGGCCATCTCGAAGAGCACGGCGAGATCGTCGATCCGGCCGCGCAGCGCCTCCGCCTTCCTGACCTCCGCCTGGAGGTGGGAGAGCTTGCTGGTGATCTTCTGCGCCTCGTCCGGGTTGTCCCACAGGGACGGCGCGGCCGCCTGCTCCTCGAGCACGGCGATGTCTGCCCTCAGCTTGTCGAGGTCCAGAACGGCCTCGATCGACTCCATGGTCGAGGAGAGGGACTTGAGCTCTTCGGATACATCGACGACTGCCACGCCTCCAGCGTAACGGCTCCGCCAACCGAGCCGCGCCGGGCCGCCCTGGGTACCGGGGGTACCGGGCGGACGAGGCGGGGCCGGGCCCCGCACCCCGGGGTGGACCGTGGGGTCCGCGAGCGGGGGCCGAGGTCCGTGGGCTCGTGCGGGTCCGTCGGTGGTCGCTCGCGCAGTTCCCCGCGCCCCTGACGGGGTGGCCGCGTCGGCTCCCTCAGGGGCGCGGGGAACTGCGCGACCAGCCCCCACCAGGCCGCGGGCAGGCGCCGACACCGGGGGCTTCGGCCTTCTGGTCCCGCGCGGGACCGGTGGGGCACCTTCGCGCAGTTCCCCGCGCCCCTTTCGGGGCGCGGTTGCCGGGGCGTCCCTGAAAGGGGCGCGGGGAACTGCGCGACCAGCCCTCACCGGGCCGCGGGCGGGCGTGCGGCGGCCCCTCGTCCCGGGTCAGGGGGTGGCGGATGTCGCGTGGGTAGCGGGTTGGGTAGGGGCGGCGGAGCCGTCGTCCGACGTGGCCAGCCAGGCGCCGACGGCCACCGCCGCCGCCACGACCGCCCCCGCCACGCCCAGCGTGATGCGGCGCCGGCGGGCCACCGCGCGGTGCCGGGCCGAGCCGGGGCGGGGCGCGCCCGCCGCGCGGGGGACCCGGGCTGTGCCGCGGGCGCCGCCCGCCAGCTCGTCGGGGCCCGGCACCCGCATCGAGGTGTGGGTGTCCCGGTTGGAGTCCGGCTTCGCGCCCGGCACCAGCGGTACGGCGCCGCGCCGGGCCCGCTCCACGACGGGCGCCGCGGGCGCCGCGCTCGCCGCGGGCTCCGGCTCCTCCTCGGGGTCTGACTCCGGCTCGTCGACGTCCAGCGGCGGCATCCCGGCCAGCATCGGCAGCAGCTCCCGCAGCCGGGTCCCCATCTCCGAGGCGCGCAGCCGGGACGCCGGGGCCTTCGCCAGGCACTGCACGATCAGCTGCCACAGCTCATCGGGGATGCCGGGCAGCGGGACCACGGTCTCCGTGACATGGCGGCGCAGCACCGCGCCGGGGTGGCCGCCGCCGAACGGCGTGAAGCCCGCCAGCAGTTCGTAGAGGACGGTGGCCAGGGCGTAGATGTCCACTGCGGCCCGGGGCGGCAGGCCCTCGACGATCTCCGGCGCCAGATAGTCCGGCGTGCCGATGATCTTCGTGGCCTTGGTCCGGCGCGGGGTGTCGATGAGCTTCGCCACCCCGAAGTCGGTCAGCAGCGCGCGGTGCGAGCCGCCGGGACCGAGCGGGCCCTGCATGTCGAGCAGCACGTTCTCCGGCTTCACGTCCCGGTGCACGACGCCCGCGGCGTGCGCGGCGGCCAGGCCGTCCGCCACGTCGGCGGCGATCGCCACGGCCGCCTCCGGCGCGAGCCTGCGCTCGCGCTCCAGACGGGTGCGCAGATCGGTGCCGCGGACCAGGTCCATGACGAGCGCGAGATCGTTGCCGTCCACGACGAGGTCGCGCACGGACACCACGTTGGGGTGCTCCAGACCCAGCAGGGCCGTGCGCTCCTGCACGAAGCGGCCCACGAGCTCCTGGTCGGACGCGAGGTCCTCGCGCAGCAGCTTGACGGCCACCGGCCCGTCCGGCCCCTCGCCCAGCCACACCGTGCCGGCGCTGCCCCGCCCCAGGATCTGGTGCGCGGTGTACCGGCTGCCGATCTTCCGTGCCAAGACTGCTCCTACAGACGCGTGTTGCCGACGCTGCGCCGCTCCGGGGAGGACTCACTTCGGACCTTCGGCCGCCGGACTCGGACCCCCAGCCGATAAAAGTACGCGTCCCGCGCTCCAACCTTCACCACGGGGACGGAAATCACCCGCTGGTTGTCGACAAATCCCCAACATGATCGGGCGGAAGGGTGCGAAGGGGCACACCGAGGGGGCGTACGGCGACCGGGATGTCGTACGGCGAACAGGGGCTCGGGGCCGGCCGAACAGTGACCCGGGACCGACCGGGCGGCGGACGGGGCGGCCGGGCGGCGGACGGGGTCGGCCGGGCGGCGGACGGGGCGGCCGGGCGGCGGCCCGCCCGGGGCGCCAGGAGCGCCCTAGTTGCCGCCCGACCCGTTGTCGAGGTCCTTCACCCAGTGGCTCACGTCGTGCGCCCAGTGGTTCAGCTGGGACCAGTAGCCGCGGCCCGTGCCGATCCAGTCCTGGAGCGGGGTGAGCTCCCAGACCAGCCAGCTCGCCACGAACAGGATGATGATCGTGAACAGGCAGCCCTTCAGGCAGCCCAGACCCGGGATCTTCATCGGGTTGGCGCTGCCCCGGCGCTCCGCGCGCGGCTCGCGCGCGGGCCGCTGCGGCTCCGGCGGCGCGTACCGCTGGGGCTGCGGCTGCTGGGGCCGGCGCTGCGGGGCGTACTGCTGGGGCTGCTGCTGGTCCGGGTAGCCGTAGCCCTGCTGCTGGCGCCGCTGGGGCGGGCGCTGCACCGGCTGCGCCTGCTGCGCCGGGCGCTGCTGCTGCGGCTGCTGCTGCGGGCGGGCGACCTGACGCTGGGGGCGGCGGCGCAGCGGGTCCTCACCCGGGTCCAGGTACTGGATCTGGGTCTGCTCGTTGCGGTCGCGGGCCGCGCGCAGCTGGGTCTGCCAGGGGTGCGGCTGCTCGGGCTGTCCGGCTCCGGGCGCGTTCTGCGGCATCGGCGGCATGACCGTGGTCGGGTCGGCGCCGTTGGTGGGCAGCACGGTGGTCGGGTCCGCGGCGCCCGTGGTGTGCGGGAGCACGCTGGTCGCGGCGTTCGGGTCGTAGGCCCCGGGGGCCTGGCCGTGCGGCAGCACCTGGGTGGGGTCGGCGGCGCCCGGGACGCCCGGCACGGCGGCGGGCGCCGGGTCGGGGGCGAGCAGGGCGGCGACGGCGTCGGCCGCGGCGATCTGCATCGTGTTCGCGTGCACCCCGACGCCCTCGGCGACGACGCGCAGTGCGCGGCCGAGGCTCTCGGCGCTGGGCCGCTCGTCGGGGTTCTTGCGCAGGCAGCGCTCTATGACCGTCCACAGCGGGTCGGGGACCGTGGAGGGGCGGCGCGGCTCGGCGCTCAGATGCTGGTGCAGCACCTCCAGGGCGGTGCTGCCGGCGAACGGCGGGCGGCCCGTGATCAGTTCGTAGAGCAGGATGCCGGCGCCGTAGACGTCCACCGCGGAGGTCTGCGGCCGGCCCTCGGCGGACTCGGGCGCGACGTACGCGGGCGTGCCGACGAACTCGCTGGTGCGGGTGAGGCCGGGCGAGTCGGCGAGGCGGGCGATGCCGAAGTCGGTGAGCATCGGGTGCATCTGGCCGCCGTCCTGGCGGAGCAGGACGTTGGCCGGCTTGAGGTCGCGGTGCACGACGCCGTCGGCGTGGCTCGCGGCGAGCGCGTCGGCGATCTGCGCGGTCAGCAGGGCGGCGCCGACGGGGCTGAAGGGGCCGCTCTCGCGCAGGTAGCGATGCAGGTCGGGGCCGTCCACGAGGTCCATGACGAGGGCGAGCAGATCGCCCTCGACGACCAGGTCGCGGACCCGGACGATGTTGGGATGGGTCAGCCGCAGCAGCACGGAGCGCTCCCGCAGGAACCGCATCACGATGTCGGGGTCGCTCGCGAGCTCTTCCTTGAGGACCTTGATCGCGACCGTCTCGCCGGGCTGGCCGGGCACGGCCGCCTCGGCGCCCGCGGTCTCCCGCTGGCGGGCGCGCCAGACAGTGCCTGTGGCGCCGCGTCCAAGCGGCTCCTCAAGGAGGTACTTGCTCCCTACCGGCCGCACGTCATGCGCTCCCTGCTGCTGGCTTACGTTCCGACCCACTCTAGTGCCGCACCCCCCGGGCACGGCCTGTCGTCCTTCTGTGCGTCTTACGTAGCGCCAGCCGGACATGTTCGAAGGAAAGACGCTCACCTCGGTCCGCCGGTTGCCCCACCCGGGCGTGACCGATCTCAAGCGGTCGTCCGCGGACACCTGGTCAGGCACTTTTGGGGGCAGAGCCGACCAATCAAGATCACTTGGTGACGGGTGGCGGGCGCGTTGTCGGTGGCAGGTGCGAGGATGCGGGTGTAAAGGCCGACGTGCTCGCGTGCGGTGGGTGGGGATGCTCCGCGGTGGTGGGACCGCGGGCCCGGTCCCGTTTCCGTCACCGCCGTGCGGGCGCCCGTGCAGAAGGGACCGCTGACGGCGATGCAGATCCGGCTGACCGTCGAAGACCCGCTGGGTTCGTCCCCGCAGCCGCGGGGCCGCGCCGCGAGCCGCGACGTGCTGGTCACGGCGCCGGCCGGCACCGCCCTCGCGGCGGTCGCCTCGGCGCTGGCGTCGGCGGTCGCCGGCGAGAGCGGCACCGCCGCGCACGAGCGCGGCCGCGAGCCCGGCGCGGGCCCCGTCGTGCTGTACGCGGGCGCGGAGCGCCTGGACGCCCAGCGCTGCACGCTGGGCGAACCGCCGCTGACCGACGGCGCGGTGCTCTCCCTGGGCGCCCCCGCCGACCCCGAACCGCACCCCGAGGTGGACGACGCCCCGGCGCGGCTGCACGTGGTCGCGGGCCCCGACGCGGGCGGCGTCCATCTGCTGCACGGCGGCCGCATCGACATCGGCCGCTCCGCCGACGCGGACGTACCCCTGGACGACCCGGACGTCTCCCGGCTGCACTGCGCGGTCACGGTGGACGACGACGGCCGGGTCTCGGTCGCCGACCTGGGCTCCACCAACGGCACGACCCTGGACGGCACCCGCGTGGGCCCGCGCGCGGTGCGCTTCCCCGCGGGGGCGCTGCTGCGGATCGGCGAATCCACCCTGCGGCTTGCTCCGGCCGGGGGACCCGGCGCCCGCGTGGCGACCGCCCCCGACGGCGAGGGCCATGTGCGGCTCGCCCCGGCGGCGGGCCCCGACGCGCCGCCCGCGCCCGCCGCCCCCACGGCCCCGTCCGACGGCACCCGGCACACCTACGGCTCGACGGAGTTCGACGGCCCCGACGGCCGCGCCGGTGCCCCGGGACACGGCGCCGGGCAGCCGCCCGCGGTGCCCGTCCAGGGCGGGGCGCCACGGATCGAGAGCCGCGCCGGGCACCCGCGCCACCTGCCGGGCGGCCCGGCCGCACAGCCTTCCGGGAGCCTGCCGGGGACGGCCCCCGGCGGCGACACGCACGGCGCGGGCCTGCGCACCGGCACCACCGCGCCCGGCTCCCCGTACGGCTCCGCACCGGGCTCCCCCTACGCCGCCGCGCCCGCGCCGGGCTCCGCGCCCGCCACCACCCACACCCCCGTGCCCGTCCAGCGCGCCACCGCCTTCGAGGAGGCGGCGCACTCCGGACGGACCGACCTCCCCGAGACCCCCGACCTGCCCCGCCCCCGCGCCGAGGCCACGGACACGCCGCCACGCCCGAGCACCGGCACCGGCACCACCCGCAAGGGCACCCCCCTGCGCGGCACCGACGTGCCGCAGGGCGTGCGCCGCCGCGGCCTGTCCGCGTGGGCGCGCCGGCTCACCGGCGGCCGCCCGGAGGAGACCCCGGACGGCGCGGCGTACGGCGACCCGGGCGCGGACCCGGCCGCCGCGGCCGCCCCCGCGCACCGGCCGGAGACCTGGCCCGACCCGGCGACGCTGCTGCTGACCGCGCTCGGCCCCGGCCCCCGGCTGTGGGAGCGCGGACCGGGCCACCCGGAGACGCTCACGGTGCGGCTGGGCACCGCCGACCGCCCGGTCGAGGACGGCGCGGCACTGCTGCCCGCGGTGCCGGTCACGGCGGATCTGCGCGAGGCCGGCGCCCTCGGCCTCGCGGGCCCGCGCCCCCGGCTGTCCGGGCTGGCGCGCGCGGTGCTGGCCCAGCTGGCCGCGCTGCACTCCCCCGACGTCCTGGAGATCGTGCTGATCGGCGCGGACCGCGCCCGCTCCCTGGAGGAGCGCACGGCGGAGTGGTCCTGGCTCGGCTGGCTGCCGCACGTCCGCCCCGGCCACGGCCAGGACTGCCGCCTGCTGCTCGCCCACGACCGCGAACAGGCGGCCGCCCGCACCGAGGAACTCCTGCGCCGCCTGGAGGACCAGCCGCCCGCGCCGGACACCGCACCCGGTCACCGGGAGGCGCACCCGGACCACGCCGAGCGCGGCGCCGCGCACCGCCCCTCCTGGGCGCGGGCCGGGGACGCGGGCGCGCCGCCCTTCCCCGGGCCGTACACGGTCCTCGTCGTGGACGGCGATCCCGGCTCCGCCGCGGTCCGGGAGGCCGTGGAGCGGCTGGCCCTGGAGGGCCCGCGGGCCGGCATCCACGTGCTCTGCCTGGCCGAGACGCCGCCCGCCTCACCCGCGTCGCCGGTGACGGCGACCTACGAGGCCGCCTGCGCCGCCGCACCCTCCTTCCGCGCCTGCGGCGCGGTCGCGCTGCTCAGCGGTGACGTGGCGACGGCCCTGCACCTGATGCGGGTCGCCCGGACCGCCGCCGCGCCCGCGCCGGTCGGGCACGGCACGTCGGCCGCGGTGGACGCCGTCTCCGCCGCCTGGGCGGAGCGGTTCGCCCGCGCGCTGGCGCCGCTGCGCACGGACGCGGCCGCCGGTGAGCGGCACGCACGCGTGTCGGCGCCGCTGCCGCAGTCGGCCCGGCTGCTGGACGAGCTGGGGCTGGCCCGGGCCACCCCGGCGTCGCTGATGGCCCGCTGGGCGGATGCCGCCGACGACCCGCGCACCCCCGGCGGGCGGGCCTGGGCGGTGCTCGGCGCGGGACCGCGCGGCCCGCTCGGCGCCGACCTCACGGCCGACGGCCCGCATCTGCTGATCGAGGGCCCGCGCGGCAGCGGGCGCACCGAACTGCTGCGCGCGGTCGTCGCCTCGCTGGCCGCCGCGGAGCGCCCGGACCGCCTCGGGATCGTCCTGGTCGACGGCCGTGACGGCACGGGCGCGCCGGGCGGCCACGGCGAGGGCCTGCGCGTGTGCACGGACGTACCGCATGTGACCACCCATCTCGCCGCCAACGACCCGGTGCGGATGCGGGAGTTCGCGCAGTCGCTGAGCGCGGAGCTGAAGCGGCGCGCGGAGCTGCTGGGCCTCTCCGACTTCGCCGAGTGGCACACCCGGCACGCGGCGCCGGGCGCCGCGGCGGGCCGGCGCGCACCGGCCGCGCGTACGGCCCACCCCGCCGCGGGCACCCACTCCACCACCGGCACGCACGCCGGCGCCGTCCTGCCCGACCCGGTCGGCGCGGGCGACCTGGAGTCGGCGTCCAGCGCCACGCTGCGGCTGCGGCCCCCGTCCGCCGCCCGCCGGTCCGAGCCGGGTCCGCCGCTGCCCCGGCTGGTCGTCGTGGTGGACGATCTGGACGCGCTGGTCTCGCCGCCGCTGGGCTCGCCCGGCCGGCCCGCCGCGGGATCGGTGATGCGGGCGCTGGAGGCCGCGGCCCGGGAGGGCGAGCGGCTGGGCGTGCATCTGGTGGCCGCCACCGGCGACTGCCCCCGCACCGCGGAGACCGAACCGGTGCGCCGGGCCGGTCTGCGCGTGCTCCTCGACGCCCCGCCGGCCGGCCGCGCGGGCGGGCCGGCGCCGGAGCGCGCCGGGGAGCAGGGCGGCGAACCGGCCCCCGGGCGCGGGCGGCTGACCGGTCCCGACGGGCGGATGACGCCGTTCCAGGGCGGCCGGGTCACCGGCCGCATCCCGCGCACGGCGACGCTGCGCCCCACGGTCGTACCGCTGGAGTGGCACCGCATGGGCGACCCGCCGGCCCGCCGTCCGGTGCGGGAGCTGGGCAACGGGCCGACCGACCTCGCCCTGCTGGCCAGCGCGCTGGACCGGGCCGCCCGCTCGGTGTCGGCCGCGGAGGTCCCGTCCCTGCTGTGAGGTGCGGCGCGCCGCACCTCACAGCAGGGACGAGGTGCGGCGCGCCGCGCCGTCGGCACCCGGCGCGCCCCTCTCCCACCGGCCGTGGACCGGGCCGCATTGCTGCCGCAACTTCCCCCGGTCGGACCGTCACCCCCGACACCCCTTGACATCACGAGGTTTTACGTCAACGCCCCGATATACCGTCACGAGCCGGTCACGATCGCGGTGTTTACAGGTGAGGCGCTCTTGCCGCCCTCAACTGCCGAGGCGTAGACCGGATGGACGGGACAGCGCTCGATCGTTCGACGAGGAACGAAAGAACGGGGCAGTGATGCGCAGCATCAGCGGCACGATCCGGACACCATGGGCCGTCACGACGTTCACCGGCCTGCTCGCGGGGGCGATGGCGCTCTCGCTCACGGCATGTGGAGGCGGCGACAACGACAAGAGCAGCGGCGACAGCAGCGCCAGTGCGACGACCGGCACGGTCACCCTTCCGAAACTGAACGGCCAGAGCATCGAGGTCGCCGCCGTGTGGACCGGCGCCGAGCAGACGAACTTCAAGAAGGTGCTGGCCGAGTTCGAGAAGCGCACGGGCGCGAAGGTCACCTTCGTGCCGGCGCAGGACCCGATCATCAACTTCCTCGGCTCGAAGATCGCGGGCGGTCAGCCGCCGGACGTGGCCATGCTCCCCCAGCCCGGCGCCATCAAGCAGGCCGTGGACAAGGGCTGGGCCAAGCCGGTCGGCGCCGAGGCCGAGGCCCAGCTGAAGAAGAACTACTCGCAGGGCTGGCAGGACATCGGCAAGGTCGACGGCAAGCAGTACGGCGTCTACTACAAGGCCGCCAACAAGTCGCTGGTCTGGTACAACGCGAAGGTCTTCGAGAACGCGGGCGCCAAGGAGCCCAAGACCTGGCAGGAGCTGCTGACCACCGCGCAGGCGGTCTACGACTCCGGCGTCACCCCGTTCTCGGTCGGCGGCGCGGACGGCTGGACCCTCACCGACTGGTTCGAGAACGTCTACCTCTCCCAGGCCGGCCCCGAGAAGTACGACCAGCTGGCGCAGCACAAGATCAAGTGGACGGACCCGTCGGTCAAGCAGGCCCTCACCACGCTCGCGCAGATCTGGGGCAAGAAGGGCTATGTCGCGGGCGGCGCGGACGGCGCGCTCCAGACGGAGTACCCCGCCTCGGTCACCCAGGTCTTCACCGGCGGCGACCAGCCGAAGGCCGGCATGGTCTACGAGGGCGACTTCGCGCAGGTCAACATCGGTGAGACCAAGGCGAAGGTGGGCAGCGACGCGAAGGTGTTCGCGTTCCCGTCGGTGGGCTCGACGGCGCCCGTGGTCTCCGGCGGCGACGCGGCCGTCGTACTGAAGGACTCCAAGGCGGCGCAGGCACTGGTGACGTTCCTGGCGTCGCCGGACGCGGCGACGATCCAGGCGAAGCTCGGCGGCTATCTCTCGCCGAACAAGAACGTGCCGACCTCGGCTTACCCGAACGAGGTGCAGCGCACGATCGCCAAGTCGCTGATCGCCTCCGGCGACGACTTCCGCTTCGACATGTCCGACCAGGCCCCGCAGGCGTTCGGCGGCACCCCGGGCAAGGGCGAGTGGAAGGACCTCCAGGACTTCCTGAAGAACCCCACGGACGTGGCGGGCACCCAGGCGAAACTGGAGAAGGACGCGGCGGCGGCGTACGGCAGCGGGAGCTGATCCGGTGCGCACCGGAGAACGGACCGCTTCGGCGGGGGCACGGCGATGACGTCGGCCACGGCGGCGGGGGCCGGTCCGGCCCCCGCACCGCCGCCCCGTGGCCGCCGGAGCGTGACCGGCACCCGGGGAGTGGTGGTGGCGCTGTTCCTGCTGCCCGCCCTGGTGCTGCTCGGCGCGCTCGTGGTCTACCCGATCGGGTACTCGCTCGTCCGCAGCTTCTACGACTCCTCAGGCGACGGCTTCGCCGGGTTCGCCAACTACAAGGCGCTGTTCACCGACGACAGCATCCGCACCGCCCTGCGGAACAACGTCGTCTGGGTGGTGCTGGCGCCGACGGTCGCCACCGCGCTCGGCCTGATCTTCGCGGTGCTGACCGAACGGGTGCGCTGGGGAACGGCGTTCAAGCTGGTCGTCTTCATGCCGATGGCGATCTCCATGCTCGCCGCGGGGATCATCTTCCGGCTGGTGTACGACCAGGACCCGGACAAGGGCGTGGCGAACGCGGTGTGGGTCGGCGTGCACGACACCTTCACCCAGGCGTCGGCGTTCCCGAGCGCCCACCCGGGCCGCGAGTCGCCGCTGAAGGCCGACCACGGCGGCTTCGTCACCACGGCGCCGGTGCACACCGGGCAGTCCGTCGCGCTGCCGCTGGTCGGGGTGGCCCCGGACGAGATGCCGGACGGCGCGCGGCGGGCCGTCGCCGCGCGCCCCGAGGCCGGCAAGGTCACCGGCACCACCTGGCAGGACTTCACGCGCGGCAAGGGCGTGGGCCGGCTCGGCACACCCGACCCGTCCGAACAGGGCTATGCCGGGATGCGGATCGAGGCGGTCAAGGACGGCAGGGTGGTCGCCTCGACGAAGGCCGCGGACGACGGCACGTTCACGCTGCCGGCCGCCGCGGACGGGGCGCTGCTGCGGCTGCCCGCGAGCAACTTCAAGGAGCCGTACAACGGCGTCGACTGGCTCGGGCCGACGCTGGTCACGCCGGCGATCATCGGCAGTTACGTGTGGATGTGGGCCGGGTTCGCGATGGTGCTGATCGCGGCCGGACTCGCCGGTCTGCCACGGGAGTTGCTGGAGGCGGCGCGGGTGGACGGCGCCAACGAGTGGCAGGTCTTCCGCCGGATCACCGTGCCGCTGCTCGCGCCGGTGCTCGCGGTGGTCATGGTCACCCTGATGATCAACGTGCTGAAGATCTTCGACCTGGTCTACATCATCGCCCCGGGCTCCTCGCAGGACGACGCGAACGTGCTGGCGCTGGAGCTGTACCGCAAGGGGTTCTCCGAGGACCAGCCGGGCATCGCGAGCGCCATCGCGGTGTTCCTGCTGCTGCTCGTGATCCCGGTGATGCTGTTCAACGTCCGGCGGCTCAGGCGGGAGGTGCGGCGATGACGACGCACGCGGGAGAGCTCACCGAGACGGGGCCGTCGGTGCCGGTCACGGCGGTGAAGGGCCGGCGGTCCCTGGCCGGTCGGCTCACGGACGCGGTCGGCGGCGGCCTGGTGCGGGTCTTCCTGATCGTGGTGGGGCTGTTCTGGCTGGTGCCCACGATCGGGCTGCTGCTGTCGTCGCTGCGCACGCCCGAGGACATGAGCGCGAGCGGCTGGTGGAAGGTGTTCGCGAAGCCGTCGCAGCTGACCTTCACCAGCTACCGGAAGCTGCTGGAGAACGGCGACATCACCCACTCGCTGCTGAACACGCTGCTGATCACCGTGCCGGCCACGGTGCTGGTCGTCCTGATCGGCTCGCTCGCGGGGTACGCGTTCGCGTGGATGGACTTCCCGGGCCGCGACTGGTGGTTCCTCGGCGTGGTCGGGCTGCTGGTGGTGCCGGTGCAGGTGGCGCTGATCCCGATCGCCGAACTCTTCGGGAAGATCGGCCTGTTCGGGACGATCCTCGGGGTGGTGCTGTTCCACACGGGCTTCGGTCTGCCGTTCGCGGTGTTCCTGCTGCGCAACTTCTTCGCGGAGATCCCGCGCGAACTGCTGGAGGCGGCGCGGCTCGACGGCGCCGGTGAACTGCGCCTGTTCACCCGGGTCGTGCTGCCGCTGGGCGGCCCGGCCATCGCGAGCCTCGGCATCTTCCAGTTCCTGTGGGTGTGGAACGACATGCTGGTCGCGCTGGTGTTCACCAAGTCCAGCACCCAGCCGATCACCGTCGCCCTCCAGACGCAGGTACGGCAGTTCGGCAACAACATCGACGTGCTGGCGCCCGGCGCGTTCATCTCGATGGTCGTCCCGCTGGCCGTGTTCTTCGCGTTCCAGCGGCAGTTCGTGTCCGGTGTGATGGCGGGCGCCGTCAAGTAGCGCGGCCGCGGCCGGGGTTGCGGAGTCGGCCGGACGAATCCGCGGCGAAAGGGTTCGGAGGCGGGCCGGAATCGGCCCGCCTCCTCCCGTTCGTCCCGATGTCCCCCCAATGCCGCGCGAACCGTGACCGGTTCACTCCGTCGGCCGTTCCCGGGCAGAACTCCCGCGCCGAGCGACCCATGGATGCCCCTTGCCCAGGTTCAGTGTCATTGTCCCCGCGTACACGGTCCAGGCGTGTCTGCTCCGCGCGTTCCGCCGGGCCCGGCCGGCCGCGGCGCTGCGGCGGCGCACGGCCAAGGCCGCGCTGAAGCTGCTGCGCGGGACCCGCGCGGCCGCCCTGCACCTCCACCGCCACGTGCACCCGCGGCTCCCGCTGCGCGCGGCGTCCCCGCGGCCACGACACGCAGCGAGGTCGGGCCCAGCTCCCTGGGGGCGCGGGGAACTGCGCGACCAGCTCACCGCAGAGCCCGCCGCAGAGCCCTTCGCGGAGCCCTTCGCAAGCGGAACGCGGCCGGTCGGCGTGTGCGTTCATCCGATGAGGTGAGGGGCGGCGAGGGTGTGGACCGTGCCGGGAACATACCGGCAATGCCTCCCATCACCTGCCCCCCGATCCGGTGAGCGCCGAGGTCCTGAGCCGGCGCCCGGTGCGCGGTGTCACGGCCCTGCGCGCCGTCCGGATGTGGCGCCCGACGCCGTACCAGGCCGCCTGTCTGCTGTTCTGGCTGCTGATGACGCTGGCGTACTGGCGGCTGCCGCTGTGCTGCGACACGGGCCGGTACGCGGCGGCCGTCGACCGGCTGCGCGCGGACCTGCTGCACCCGCGCCATCCGGTGGCCGACCTGCCGGGCACGGGCAGCGCCGCCTACTCGCCGTACACCGTCCTTCAGGGCGTGTTCGCGCGGCTGACCGGGCTGACCGGATGGGAGGTGGTGCGGCTCGCCGGGCCGCTGAACCTGGTGGTGCTGCTCACCGGCGTCGGCCGCTTCGTGCGGATGCTGACCCCGCGCCCGTGGGCGCCGGTGCTGGCGCTGGCCGCGACGGCGCTGCTGTGGGGCACCGAGCCGGCGTCGTGGGGCGCGTATCTCGGCCTGATGCCGATGACGGTCACCGTGGGCTACCCGGCGGCCTGCGCGATCGGGCTCACCTTCTGGGCGTGGGCGCTGACCGGCGCGCGGGCCCACGACACCCGCCCGGTGCGGTACGTCGGCCCGAACGGCCTGCGGGGGCTGACCGGCTTCGCGGGGCTGGGCGTGCTCTACGGCGTGGTCCTGCTGACCGACCCGGCCGTCGCGGCGGGCGCGGCCGTCGGCGCGCTGGCGGTGGTGGCCGGGCGGCAGCGCGCGTGGCGGCCGGCGGTGGCCGCCCGCTGGGCGCTGACCTGCGGCACGGCGGTCCTGACGGCGGCGGTGTGGCCGTACTTCGACGTGCTCGACGTCCTCGCCCTGGCCCGCGGCGGTGGCGCGGACGGCGTCCACCGGGCGCTCTACGACGATCTGGCCGCCCGGTCCTGGCTGGCGCTGCTGGGCCTGCCCGCGCTGTGGCTGCGGGCGCGCCGGGGTTCCTGGCGGGACCCGCTGGTGCTGATGTTCGCGGCGGACTGCCTGGTCGTCGCGGGCGGCTGGCTGAGCGGCCACTACGCCTACGGCCGGGTGCTCGGGCTCGCCGCGGTGGGCCCGCAGTGCGCGCTGGCGGTGGAACTGGCGGCGCCCCGCCCGTGGCCGCGGTGGCGGTGGGCGCTCGCCACCGTGGCGGCGGGCGGGGCCTGCCTCGGCCTGCTGACCGTGCAGGCGGGCGCGGTGGTCCCGCGCGCGCTGGACCCGGTCGGCTTCGTGCAGCCGCCCGACTGGCCGACGTACTGGTGGGCGGCGCGTTACATCCGGCCGGGCGAGACGGTGATCGCGGACGGCTACCGCGCCGTCCACGCGCTCCCCGGCTACGGCCCCGTGCTCGCGGCTCCCCCGTGGCCGGACGCCTCGCTGCCCGAGCGGGACCGGCTGCGCCGCCTCGCCGACGTCCGGGCCTATCTCTCCCCGACGTCCACCCGCGCCCAGCGCCGGGCCGTCGTGCGCCGCTACCGCGTGCGCTGGCTGCTGCTGCCGCCGCGGCGCAGGGTGCCCGAGGAGGCGGTGGTGGTGGCGTGGAGCGGCCGCACGGGCGAGGTGCTGGCGCGGGTCGGGCCCTGACGGGCCCGGGGGTCACTCGATGACGAGGTCGACCTCTATGTTGCCGCGGGTGGCGTTGGAGTACGGGCAGACCTGGTGGGCGGTCTCGACCAGCTTGCGGCCGGTGGCCTCGTCCACGGTCGCGGGCAGCTCCACGCGCAGCGTGACCTTCAGGCCGAAGCCCTCGCCCTGCTTGCCGAGGCTCACCTCGGCGGTGACGGCGGCGTCGGTGACGTCCACCTTGGCCTGGCGGCCGACCAGGCCGAGCGCGCTGCCGAAGCAGGCGGCGTAACCGGCGGCGAAGAGCTGCTCGGGGTTGGTGCCCTGACCGTTGCCGCCGAGCTCCACCGGGGCGGCCAGCTGAAGGTCGATCTTGCCGTCGGAGGAGACGGCGCGACCCTCACGGCCGTGGGTGGCGGTGGCGACCGCGGTGTAGAGCGCGTCCATGGATGACCATCCCTCTCGAAACGTCGTGTTCCGGCGGCTCTCCGCGGCCGCCTCACGCCAACGAGTCAAGCACACAATTAAATTGTGCACAACCAAATGGCCCGCCGGGGCTATCCTGAGGGCATGAACGCGACGCCCACCCCGCACGCGGACCCGGCAGCCGACCTGGACTGGCTCCGCCTCGACCACCAGATCTGCTTCTCCCTGCACGCGGCGTCGCGCGCCTTCAACGGCGTCTACCGCGTGCTTCTCAAGGAGCTGGGCCTCACCTATCCGCAGTACCTGGCGATGCTGGTGCTGTGGGAGCGGGGCGAGCTGCCGGTGAAGAAGCTCGGCGAGCATCTGCGGCTGGACTCCGGCACGCTCTCCCCGCTGCTCAAGCGGCTGGAGGCGGCGGGTCTGGTGGTGCGCGAGCGCAGCGCCCGCGACGAGCGCTCGGTGGTGGTGCGGCCGACCGCGCAGGGCACGGAGCTGCGCGAACGCGCGGTGCGGGTGCCGCACCGCATCGTCACGGCGACCGGCTTCGACCTCGCCGAGATCGGCGACCTGAAGGCCCGCCTCGACACGCTGACCGCTGCTCTGGACACGGCGGCGGCGCTCGAAGCGGGGCCGGACCGGACACCGACGGCTGCCGCCGAGAACCCGACAGGCTGCCGTTGACCCCCGCGGGGGTCACGCCCCCCAGCCCCCGCCCGCGGCTCCGTCGTGGCCGTTCGCGCAGTTCCCCGCGCCCCTGAGGGACGCGGGCAACCGCGCACAAAGGACCCACCGGACCCGAAGGGGGCGCGCGGAACTGCGCGCGAACGGGCCCCACCGGGCCCCTGAGGGGCGCGGGGAACTGCGCGCAGAGGCCCCACCGTCCCGCACCGGACCACGACGCTCAGCCCCCCAAGGGGCGCGGGGAACTGCGCGAACAGGCCCCACCGGCCCGCAGACGGTCACGACGCTCAGCCCCAAGGGGCGCGGGGAACTGCGCGAACAGCCCCCACCGGCCCGCAGACGGTCACCGCGTGCGCCCGTCCACGCGAGCCGCCGCACGCCAGGCCCGCACGCCGTACGTACAGCCGCAGCACCACCCCACCCCGCACGAACTCCCGCCGCGGCTCCCACGGGACGAAGTCCTCCTCCACGGCCGTCACCTTCAGCCGCTCCACCGGGTCACCCGGATACCGCGGCGAACGCAGCACATAGGGGTCCGCGACCACCCACAGCCGCCGCACCCCGGCGAGCCGCCGCCGCAGCGCACCGGCGCCCACCTCGCGGCCGTAGAGCGTCCCGGACCGCGCCGCCGGACCGGCCAGCGCCAGATCGCGCACGTGCCGGAAGTCCCCCGGGTAGGCCAGCGCGGAGCGCCGCACGAGGGCGGGCAGGTAGAGCACAGGATCCCCGGACCGCATCTCCCGGGCGGCCACGGCCGCCACGGCGGCGAGGTCGTCGGGCCGGTGCGCGGCGACGCGGTCCTGCCGCAGCAGCGGCACCTGGTGCACGAGGACGGCGGCCACGGCGGCGGCCCCGACGAGCGCGACACCCGCCGATCGGAGCGCGGCCCGAAGCCCCGGCCACCGCCCCCCGGCGGCCGAGCCCCGTCCCGCGGCCGAGCTCCGCCCCGCGGCCGCCCGGACCGCGGCCGCCCGGACCGCGAGCCGCCCCGCCGCGGAGCACACCCGGTCCGCCCCCGCCGCCACCAGCAGCGGCGCACCCGCCAGGGCGTAGAGTACGTACCGCTCGTCGTACAGCGGGGAGACCCGGGACACCGTCAGCAGCACGACGGGCGGCACCACCAGCAGCGGCAGGGCGACCCGCCCGGCCGCCGACCGCCACGCGCCCGCCAGCGCGAGCGCCACGCACCCCCAGAACACGACCGGCGTCGGGCCCAGGAAGTCCCGCGCCAGCCGCAGCCAGCTGTGCGCGTCCGGTACCGGCAGCCAGGAGACCTGCGCCGACTGCCGCTGCGACACCACCGCCAGCGGCGCGAGCACCGCCGCCGCGGCCCCGGCCGCGCACCCCCACCGGCGCCAGACCCGTCCCGGCACCCGCGTGAGCGCCAGCGTCACCGCGTGCGCGGCGAGCAGCAGCACGGCCAGTTCGTGCAGCAGACAGGTGCCGGCGACGACGGCGCCGTAGGGCCACCAGGACCGGCCCGCGAGCGCGCGCAGGAGCAGCAGCGTGGCGCCCGCCGCACCGGCCGCGACCATGGCGTACGACCGGCCCTCCTGGGCGTAGTGGCCGGCGATCGGCGTGACGGCGTACAGCAGTCCGGCCCAGAGCCCGGCGCGCGGCCGTACCAGCCGGACCCCGAGGGCGGCCACCAGCGCGGCGGCGACGGCGGCCGCGCACACGGACGGCAGCCGCAGCCCGACCTCGTCGGGGCGGACGGCGAGGACGGCGTGCATGAGGAGGTAGTAGAGGCCGTGCACGGCGTCCACCCCGTGCAGCAGCCGCCAGATCTGCGGGACCGAGCGGCGCGCCACCTGGAAACTGGCCGCCTCGTCGCGCCACATGCCGCCCCGGTCGAGCCCCCACAGACCGAGTGCGAGGGCGAGAGCGGCGGGCGCGCCGACGGCCGCCGTCCGCGAGGTCCGTCCCGGCTGCCGTACGGCGCGCTCAGTCTCCACGCGCCCAACTTTGTAGTATTAACAAGCAGTTATCGATCATTGACGGCACAGCAGAAGGTTCGAGGCATTCATCCGGCCTACGGCCCGCCGCGCGCCGCCGCCTGCTTCACTGATAGCCGGTTCCCACCGGCGGCCGGTCCTCACCGGCGGCCGGTCCGGCCATCGGACGAGGAGACGGCAGCAGATGACCTGGATGATCACCGGAGGCGCCGGCTACATCGGGGCGCACGTCGTACGCGCGATGACCGAGGCGGGCGAGCGCACCGTCGTCTACGACGATCTGTCCACCGGCATCGCGGACCGGATCCCGGACGACGTACCGCTGGTGCGGGGTTCCACGCTGGACGGCGAGCTGCTGGCCCGCACGATCGCCGGCCACGAGGTCACCGGCGTGGTGCATCTGGCGGCGAAGAAGCAGGTGGGCGAGTCCGTCGAGCGCCCGTTGCTCTACTACCGGGAGAACGTCGAGGGTCTGCGGGTGCTCCTGGAGGCGGTGACCGAGGCGGGCGTGGGGTCCTTCGTCTTCTCCTCCTCGGCGGCCGTCTACGGGATGCCGGACGTGCACGCCGTCACCGAGGACACGCCCTGCGCCCCGATCTCGCCGTACGGCGAGACGAAGCTGGCCGGGGAGTGGCTGGTCGGCGCGGCGAACCGGGCCTGCGGCCTCGCCACGGCCTGCCTGCGCTACTTCAACGTGGCGGGCGCGGCGGCCCCCGAACTCGCCGACGTGGGCGTGTACAACCTCGTGCCGATGGTGTTCGAGCGGCTCACCGACAACGCGCCGCCGCGCATCTTCGGCGACGACTACGACACCCCCGACGGCACGTGTGTGCGCGACTACATCCACGTGGTCGACCTCGCCGAGGCCCATGTCGCGGCGGCCCGCGCCCTGCGCTCCTCCCCCGGCCGCCGGCTGACCCTCAACATCGGCCGCGGCGAGGGCGTGTCGGTGCGCGAGATGATCGACCGCATCAACGCGGTCACCGGCTACGGCCTGCCGCCCGTCGTCGGCCCCCGGCGGCCCGGCGACCCGGCCCGCGTCGTCGCCTCCGCCGACCGCATCGCGACGGAGCTCGGCTGGAAGTCCCGTCACGACGTCCACGACATGATCGCCTCGGCCTGGTCCGGCTGGCTCCGCCTCCACCCGGACGCGGCCCGCGGCTGAGCGACAACCGGGGGTGCGGGTCCGTCGTGGCTGGTCGCGCAGTTCCCCGCGCCCCTTTCAGGCGCTCCCCGCAGCCGCGCCCCGCCAGGGGCGCGGGGAACGGCGCGACCAGCCACGACACAGCCGCAGACAACCGCCGGCCCCCAAGGGGCGCGGGGAACTGCGCGAACGGCCACGACGCACCGGCACGGACCCACCGACCGAGGACACCCCCGGGGGCGCGGGGAACTGCGCGGCAAGGCGCGACGGACCGCAGCCCGAGACCAACCGCGAACCGGCGGAGCCTCAGAGCGCCTTGAGGGCCGCCGCCGTCGCACGCGTCAGCGCGGCCAGATACCCCTTGGGAAGCTTGGGCGCGCGAATGACCACCGCACGCCAGTACAGCGGGCCCGAGATCAGATCGAGGGCCAGATCCTCGTCGATGTCCGCGGCCAGCTCACCGCGCGCGGCCGCCGAGCGCACGATGCCGCTCGCGACGGAGTCCTGGCCCTCGCGCAGCGCCTTCTGCATCGCCTCGGCGATCTCCGGATTGCGCGCCGCCTCGGCCTGGAGGTCGGGGATGATCTGCGAGGCCACCGGGTGACGCAGCGCCCGCGAGGTCACCTCGTACAGCAGCCGCAGGTCGCCCTCCAGGGAGCCGGTGTCGGGGGCGGGCAGGCCCTGCACCGCGATCGCCGAGACCAGGTCGAGGACGAGGTGCAGCTTGGAACGCCAGCGCCGGTACACCGCGGTCTTGCCGACGCCCGCCCGGCGCGCGATGCCCTCGATCGACATCCGCGCATAGCCGGCGGACGCGAGCTCCTCGAAGACCGCCGCCCGGATGGCCTCGGTCACGTCCTCCCGCAGCACGGCCGCTCCGGCGGGGGCCCGGCGCCGCGTGCGCGTCTTCGGCTCCTCGGCGTTCGTCGTCATGAAGTCCAGCATAGGGCGTTACGACGAAACGGTTGCGTTCCGACGTCGAAACGGCCTAGTCTCGCGTTGCGACGATACGGTCCCGTTCCGACGTAAGAAAACGCGAAGGAACGCGTAAGAGAACGAAAGGTGACGGGACCGAGGAGTCGCCGCCCCTCCCTCAGGGCGCAGCACCCCCCGCATCAGCACCCCTCCCAGGGGCACCCCCTCCCCCCGAGCGAAAGCAGCGGATGTGAGCCAGGTCCTCCACACACCGCCCTCCACGGCGGCACCGGTCGACGACGATCTCGACCTCGCGGCGCTGGCCGCCCGACACGGCCTCTCCGTCAGCGGCGCCCGCCCCTCGCTGCCCGAGTACGTCCGCCAGCTGTGGGCCCGCCGCCACTTCATCACCGCGTTCGCCACCGCCAAGCTCACCGCCCAGTACAGCCAGGCGAAGCTCGGCCAGATCTGGCAGGTGATGACCCCGCTGCTGAACGCGGCGGTCTACTACTTCATCTTCGGCGTCCTGCTCGGCACCAAGCGCAACGTGCCGGACTACATCCCGTTCCTGGTCACCGGGGTGTTCATCTGGACGTTCACGCAGAGCTCGATCATGGCGGGCACCCGCGCCATCGCCGGAAACCTCGGCCTGGTCCGCGCGCTGCACTTCCCGCGCGCCGCCCTCCCGATCTCCTTCGCGCTCCAGCAGCTCCAACAGCTGCTCTTCTCGATGGCCGCGCTCGTGGTCATCCTGCTCTGCTTCGGCGTGCCGATCTCCGTGTCCTGGGTCCTCGCGATCCCCGCCCTGGTGCTCCAGTTCACCTTCAACGCGGGCGTCTCGATGATCATGGCCCGGATGGGCGCCAAGACCCCCGACATCGCCCAGCTGATGCCCTTCATCCTGCGCACCTGGATGTACGTCTCCGGTGTCATGTGGAGCATCGACCGGCTGACCGCGAGCGACAACCTGCCGCATCTGCTGACGATCGCGCTGGAGACCAACCCGGCCGCCGTCTACATCGACCTCATGCGGTACGCCCTGATCGACAGCTTCCACTCCAGCCAGCTCCCCCCGCACGTCTGGGCGGCGGCGATCGGCTGGGCCCTGCTGGCCGGGGTCGGTGGCTTCATCTACTTCTGGAAGGCTGAGGAGACGTACGGCCGTGGCTGAGCAGACCATCTTCGAGCAGGCTTCCCCGGTGGACGACGTCCCCGAGGACGCCGCCCCCGTCCTCCCGACCACCGCCGACGGCGAACTCATCCCCACCGTCGTCTGCGACGGCGTCGACATCGTCTACCGGGTCAACGGCACCGGCGCCGGACGCGGCACCGCGACGGCCGCCCTGAACCGGATCCTGCGCCGCGAGAAGGCCGAGAAGGCCGCCGGCGTGCGCAAGGTGCACGCGGTCAAGAAGGTCTCCTTCGTCGCCTACAAGGGCGAGGCGATCGGCCTCATCGGCACCAACGGCTCCGGCAAGTCGACCCTCCTCAAGGCCGTGGCCGGCCTGCTGCCGGTCGAGAACGGCAAGATCTACACCCACGGCCAGCCCTCGCTGCTCGGTGTCAACGCGGCCCTGATGGGCGACCTGACCGGCGAGCGCAACGTCTTCCTCGGCGGCCTCGCCATGGGCATGTCCCGCGAGGAGGTCAAGGCGCGCTACCAGGACATCGTCGACTTCTCCGGCATCAACGAGAAGGGCGACTTCATCACCCTGCCGATGCGCACCTACTCCTCCGGCATGGGCGCGCGGCTGCGCTTCTCCATCGCCGCCGCCAAGGACCACGACGTCCTGCTCATCGACGAGGCCCTCGCCACCGGCGACCGCTCCTTCCAGAGGCGTTCCGAGGAGCGCATCCGGGAGCTGCGCAAGAGCGCGGGCACGGTGTTCCTCGTCAGCCACAACAACAAGTCCATCCGCGACACCTGCGACCGGGTGCTGTGGCTGGAGCGCGGCGAGCTGCGCATGGACGGCCCGACGGAGCAGGTCCTGGAGGCCTACGAGGCCTTCACCGGCGGGGCGGACAAGCCCAAGGCCAAGGCCAAGCCGAAGCCGAAGGCGTAGCCGTAGCCGTAGCCGTAGCCGAAGAGGTGGAAACGCGAAGGGCGCCCCCGGGTCATGTGACCCGGGGGCGCCCTTCGCGTTGCGCCGTGCAGCCGGGGTGGCGCGCACACCTGGCGCGCGCCACCCCGGCTGCGTACGCCCTACATGTGCGTGCGCAGCAGCGTCCGCATCGTGCGCATCGCCACCGACAGGTTGGCCAGGTCGAACGCGTCCGAGCCCTGGATCTCCTCCAGCGTCGTGCGCGCCCGGCCGAGGATCGCGGCGTTCTTCTGCTCCCACACCGCGAACCGCTGCTCCGGCGTGGAGGTGCCGTTGCCGACGGCGAGCACGTCCGCCGTCACCGCGGCGTGCGCCGCGAACAGGTCCTCGCGGATCGCCGCGCGCGCCATCGACTGCCAGCGGTCGGCCCGCGGCAGCTCGATGATGCGGTCCATCAGCTGCGTGATCCCGAGCCGGTCGGCGAGGTCGTAGTAGACGTCGGCGACGTCCATCGGGTCCTTGCCCATGCGGTCCGCGATCGAGACGATGTCGAGCGTCGGGAACGCCGACGAGAACCCGGCCACCCGCGTGGCCAGCTCGTCGGGCACGCCCGCGCCGGACAGCTCGTCGTAGATCTGCTGCCACCACTCCAGGTCCGCGCCGCGCAGCAGCTTCGGCAGCTGCCCCCAGACCTGCTCGACACGCTCCGAGAAGAACTCGACCGTCTCGGAGAGCTGGAGCGGCTGCGGCCGGTTGTTCAGCAGCCAGCGCGTGCCGCGCTCGACCAGCCGGCGCGAGTGCAGCCGGATCCGGGTCTGCACGATCGCCTCGACCTTGGTGTCGAGCTCCTCCACCGCGTCCCACACCGAGGCCGAGCGGAAGATCGCCCGCGCCACGGTCTGCGCCCGCACGATCTCCTCCAGCGAGGCACCGGTCTCCTCGCGCAGGCGGTGCAGATACGTCGTACCGCCCGTGTTGACCGTGTCGTTGACCAGCACGGTCGTGGTGATCTCACGGCGCAGCGGGTGGTTGTCGACCTGCTCGCCGAACTTCTCGCGCAGCGCCGTCGGGAAGTACGCGTGCAGCAGCCCGCGCAGATAGGGGTCGTCGGGCAGCGAGGTGGTGAGCAGCTCGTCGGCGACCGTGATCTTCGTGTACGCCAGCAGGACGGCCGTCTCCGGACCGGTCAGGCCCTGGCCCTGGGCGAGCCGCTCGCGGATCTGCCGGTCCGTCGGCAGGAACTCCAGCGCCCGGTCCAGGTGGCCCTCGCGGACCAGGTGGCGCAGGAACCGCTGCTGGGCGTGGATCATGTCCTTGGACTGGGCGAGCGCGTTGGCGATCGCGGTGTTCTGCGCGTAGTTGTTGCGCAGCACCAGCGCGCCGACCTCGTCGGTCATCCCGGCGAGCAGCTTGTTGCGCTGCTTGACCGTCATGTCGCCCTCGGTGACCAGGCCGTTGAGCAGGATCTTGATGTTCACCTCGTGGTCGGAGGTGTCCACGCCCGCGCTGTTGTCGATGGCGTCGGTGTTGATCCGGCCGCCGTGCACCGCGAACTCGATCCGGCCCAGCTGGGTCAGGCCCAGGTTGCCGCCCTCGCCGACGACCTTGACCCGGAGGTCTGCGCCGTCGACGCGGATGGCGTCGTTGGCCTTGTCGCCGACGTCGGCGTTCGACTCCGCGGACGACTTCACGTAGGTGCCGATGCCGCCGTTCCACAGCAGGTCCACCGGCGCCCCGAGGATCGCCCGCATCAGGTCGGCCGGGGTCATCTTGGTGACCGCGCCCTCGATGCCGAGCGCCTCGCGGACGTGCGCGTTGACCGGGATCGACTTGGCCGTGCGCGGGAAGATCCCGCCGCCCGCCGAGAGCAGCTTCGTGTCGTAGTCGGCCCAGCTGGAGCGGGGCAGCTCGAACAGGCGGCGGCGCTCGGCGTAGGAGACGGCCGCGTCCGGGGTGGGGTCGAGGAAGATGTGCCGGTGGTCGAAGGCGGCGACCAGGCGGATGTGCTCGCTGAGCAGCATGCCGTTGCCGAACACGTCGCCGGACATGTCGCCGACGCCGACGACCGTGAAGTCCTCGCTCTGGGTGTCGGTGCCCAGGTCGCGGAAGTGCCGCTTGACGGACTCCCACGCGCCGCGGGCGGTGATGCCCATGCCCTTGTGGTCGTAGCCCGCGGAGCCGCCGGAGGCGAAGGCGTCGCCCAGCCAGAAGTCGTAGGACTGCGCGACCTCGTTGGCGATGTCCGAGAACGTCGCCGTGCCCTTGTCGGCCGCGACCACCAGGTAGGTGTCGTCCTCGTCGTGCCGGACCACGTCCGCGGGGTGCACGACCTCGCCGGCCACCAGGTTGTCGGTGATGTCGAGCAGCGCCGAGATGAACATCCTGTAGCTGGCGATGCCCTCGGCCAGCCACGCGTCGCGGTCGGCCGCCGGGTCGGGCAGCTGCTTGGCGACGAAGCCGCCCTTCGCGCCGACCGGCACGATCACGGTGTTCTTGACCATCTGCGCCTTGACCAGGCCGAGGATCTCGGTGCGGAAGTCCTCGCGCCGGTCGGACCAGCGCAGACCGCCGCGCGCGACCTTGCCGAAGCGCAGGTGCACGCCCTCGACGCGCGGCGAGTACACCCAGATCTCGAACGCCGGGCGGGGCGCGGGCAGGTCCGGGATCGCCTGCGGGTCGAACTTCATCGAGACGTACGCGTGCGGCTCGCCGCTCGCGGCCTTCTGGAAGAAGTTGGTGCGCAGGGTCGCCTTGATGACGGTGAGGAAGGACCGCAGGATCCGGTCCTCGTCGAGGCTCGCCACCTGGTCGAGCGCCGCGTCGACCTCTTCGAGGAGGGCGTCGACGATCTCCAGGCCGGCGCTCTGGCGCTCCGGCGCCATCCGCGCCTCGAACAGCGAGACCAGCAGCCGCGTGGTGTGGACGTTGTTGCGGAGGGTGTCCTCCATGTAGTCCTGGCTGAAGGTGGAGCCCGCCTGCCGCAGGTACTTGGCGTACGCGCGCAGCACGGTCGCCTGGCGCCAGTTCAGGCCGGCGCTCAGCACCAGGGCGTTGAACCCGTCGTTCTCCGCCTTGCCGGTCCAGGTCGCGGAGAAGGCGTCCTGGAACCGCTCGCGGCCGTCGTCGCCGAGGTAGTCGCCGTTGCCGCCGCCGAGCGACTTGGGCATCCGCAGACCGAAGTCGTAGATCCACGCCGTCGTACGGTCCGAGCAGCGCAGTTCGTACGGCCGCTCGTCGGTGACCTCGACGCCGAGGCGGTTGAGGACCGGCAGGACCGCGGAGAGGGAGACGGAGTCGCCCTTGCGGTAGATCTTGAAGCGGCGCTCGTCGGGGGCGGCGCCCACCGGCTCGTACAGGCTGAGCGAGAAGCCCTGCTCGACGGTGAGCGCCTCCAGGTGCACCAGGTCGGCGACGGCCGCGCGCGGGGTGTGGTCGGCCTTGTAGCCCTCGGGGAAGGCGCTGCCGTAGCGGCGGGCGAGCTCGGCCGCGCGCTCCTCGCCGCACTCGGCGTTCAGCGCCTCGGCGAAGCCGTCGGCCCAGGAGCGGGCGGCCTCGACCAGGCGGGCCTCGATGCGCTCCTTGTCGCCCTCGCTGAGCTGCGGCAGCTCGGTGCCCTGCGGCACGCGGACCACGAAGTGCAGCCGGGACAGGATCGACTCGGTGTTCCAGGCGGTGAAGTCGACGCTGATGCCGCCGAGCTCCTCCTTCAGGATGTCGATGATCCGCAGGCGCACACCGGTGGTGTAGCGGTCGCGGGGCAGGTAGACGAGCGCGGAGTAGTAGCGGCCGTACTCGTCCTGGCGCAGGTACAGGCGCAGCCGGCGCCGCTCCTGGAGGTAGAGCACGGAGGTGACGATGGCGCGCAGCTCGTCGGCCGGGGTCTGGAACAGCTCGTCGCGCGGGTAGGTCTCCAGGATCTGGAGCAGGTCGCGGCCGTCGTGGCTGTTGGGCGAGAACCCGGCGCCGTGCAGCACCTCCTCGACCTTGCGGCGGATGACCGGCACCCGGCGCACGGACTCGGTGTACGCGGCCGAGGAGAACAGGCCGAGGTAGCGGCGCTCGCCGACGACGTTGCCCTCGGCGTCGAACTTCTTCACCCCGACGTAGTCGAGGTAGGACGGGCGGTGCACGGTGGCGCGGCTGTTGGCCTTGGTCAGCACCAGCAGCTTGTGCTCGCGGGCCTTGGCGCGGGCGTCGGCGGGCAGCCGCTCGAAGGACGGGCTGACCGGGTGGGCGTCGTCGACCGCGTGGTGCGGGTCGGAGCGCAGGATGCCGAGGCCGGTGCCGGGCACGGCGGCCAGCGAGTCGTCCTCGCGCAGCTGGTACTCGCGGTAGCCGAGGAAGGTGAAGTGGTCGTCGGCGAGCCAGCGCAGCAGCTCGCGGGCCTCCTCGACGTCCTGCGCGCGCAGGTCGCCGGGGACCGGCTCGCCGGGCAGCTCCTCGGCGAGGCGGGTCGCCCCGGCGCGCATCTTCTCCCAGTCCTCGACGGCCTCGCGGACGTCGGACAGCACGCGCAGCAGGTCGGCGGTGATCTGCTTGAGGTCGGCGCGGTCGGTCTCGCGGTCGATCTCGACGTGGATCCAGGACTCGGTGTGCGCGTCGTGCGGGAGGTCACCCGCGGGCGGCGCGCTGAGCACCTCGATGAGCTTGCCGGTGACGTCGCGGCGGACGACGACCTGCGGGTGGATGACGACGTGGATGCCGCGGCCCTGGCGGGTGAGCTCGTTGGTCACCGAGTCGACGAGGAAGGGCATGTCGTCGGTGACGACCTCGACGACCGAGTGGCTGCACGTCCAGCCGTTCTCCTCGACCGTCGGCGTGTGCACCCGCACGTTGGCCGTGCCCTGGGGGCGGTTCTCGGCCAGTCGGTAGTGGGAGACCGCGGCGCCGAAGACGTCGACCGGGTCACGGTCGCCGAGGTCCTCGGGTGCGGTGTGCAGGTAGTAGCGCTGGAGGAACGCGAGCACGGTGTCCCGGTCCGGGGTGCCCTCGTCCGTCGTCCCGGTCGGTAGGCGCCCCCCGACCGGGCTGTTCTCAGCTACCCGGGCGGCCCTCTCGAGCAGCTCGGCCTTGGCTTCGTCCAGCTTGGTCTGCATTGTCCTCTGGCTCCTGTCGCGCGCCGTTGCGTGACGTAGAAGGAAGTACGGTCTCTTCCCCTGCGGCTCGACGCCACGGCCCGGGATGTCCGGTCCGCTCCGACGCTATGCCGCACGGTGAGATGAGCGGGGGGTTATCGGCCATTCTCGACGCGCCCGAGGGATGTGACGCTGCTCTCGGCGACGTCCGGGCGAAGGAGGAGATCGGCGTCCTGGGGGCTCTGAGGGCCCCGTCCCGCCCGCGCGGACCAGCGATCGACGCCCGGTCACGGATGTCGTCCGTGCTCACCGGGCGCAGAGCAGGGGCGACAGTGCCCCCGCGACCTATCGCGCTGATCACGCCACCAGGCTATCGCCCCCGACCGGGGGCCCGTCATGAGCCGTATGTGTACAAAACCGAGGGGGGAACTTTGACAGTCTGCACAGGGGCACGCGGGGTTGCGGCGGCGTATCCGGCGCGGCAGGTTGCTCATGTCGGCACGTTCCGATCCGGCGGTCCGGACGGGTCAGGCGATCCGGCCCCAGCCGTCCGGACGGGCCCGACGATCCGGCGGTCCGGCCGGGTCCGGCGGTCCGACGGTTTCGACCGGTCCAGACAGGTCCATTCGATCCAGGCAGTTCGAGGGGAGCGCGGCATGACGGCGAAGATCCTCATCGTCACCGGCGACGCGGCGGAGTCATTGGAGGTCCTGTACCCCTACCAGCGGCTGCGCGAGGAGGGCTACGAGGTCCACATCGCGGCGCCCGAACGCAAGAAGCTGCGGTTCGTCGTCCACGACTTCGAACCCGGTTTCGACACCTACACCGAGAAGCCCGGCTACACCTGGCCCGCCGACCTCGCCTTCTCCGAGGTCGATCCCGGCCAGTACGCCGCGCTCGTCGTCCCGGGCGGACGCGCCCCGGAGTACCTGCGCAACGACCCCGAGCTGCGCAAGATCCTGAAGTCGTTCTTCGACACGGACAAGCCGGTCGCCCAGATCTGCCACGGCCCGCTGCTGACCGCGGCGGTCGACGCGCTGCGCGGGCGGCGCGTCACGGCCTATCCGGCACTGGAGCTCGACATGCAGACCGCGGGGGCGACCTTCCAGGACGCGGAGGCCGTGGTCGACGGCACGCTGGTCTCGGCGCGGGCGTGGCCGGACCACTCGGCGTGGATGCGGGAGTTCCTGACGGTGCTGCGGGCGAAGGCGCCCGTCACCTGAGACCGGAGACGGACCGAAGACCGGACCGGGGACGGACCGAGGACGGACCGGGGGCCGGACCGGGGCGGTGTGGATGGCCGGAAAGCGGTTCACACCGCCAGCCGCCGGGCCTCCTCGACCGCCTCCGCCAGCGTGTCCACCACGGGCACGCCGACCTCCTCCAGGCTCGCGCGGCTGTGCGAGCCGCCGGTGTACAGCACGGCCCGCGCCCCGACGTGCAGCGCGGCCACCGCGTCGTCGGCCGCGTCCCCGATGACCACCGTGCGCGCCGGGTCCACGCCGGCCAGCCCGCCGAGATGGCGCACCATGTGCTCGGCCTTGCTGCCCCCGGACGGCCCGGTCCGCCCGTCGACGCGTATGAACTGCGCCTCGATCCCGAGGCGCCGTACCAGCGGCACGAGCTCCTCGTGCTGGTACATGCTGAGGATCGACTGGCTGTGGCCGGCGGACCGCCACCCGTCGAGCAGCTCCGTCGCGCCCGTGGTCAGCGCGCAGCGCGCCCGCTGCTCGGCGTAGTACCGGTGGAAGATCTCGTCCATGACGATCCACTCGGCGTCCGTGGGCAGCCGCCCCATCAGCCGCTCGTAGAACTTCGGCACCGGCACGCAGTACAGCGCGCGGTAGCGCTCCAGCGTGATCGGCTCCAGGCCGAGCTCGGCGAAGGCCGCGTTCGTCGCCACGATGATCGCGTCGTTGTCGTGGAACAGGGTCCCGTTCCAGTCCCAGACGATGTGCGCCGCTTGCTGCATCCCCATGCCCGACAACGTACCCGGCCCCACTGACAATCAAGGGAACCGCAGGTGAGGACCCGGGGGCGGCCGTCAGCCGAGGCCCGACGCGGGGCCGGCCCTCAGCCGAGGCCGACCAGGCCGGGGATCTCCTGCGTGGCGTACCAGAGCAGTTCGTGGTCCTCGGCGCCGTCGACGACGAACTGCGCGTCGTCGTCCCCGCCGTCCGCCGCCGGGAGCGCCGCCGCGGCCGCGGTCACGTCGCGCTCGGCGTCCTCGAGGTCGACATGGACCGCGGCGGCCTTGGCCAGCGCCACCGTGCCGGCGACCCGCACCTCGCCGAGGGCGGCCGGGTCCAGCCCGCGGTCGGGGTCGGCCGTCGCGGTGCCGTCGGGCACGTCGACGGCCACGACCACCCGGCGCCGCGGCGCGTCCGCGTCCGCCGCCAGCAGGCGCAGCGAGGCCAGTGCCGCGCGGCTCAGCGCCGCGTACTCCAGCTCCTCGATGTCGTCCGAGAGGTACCACTCGCGCAGGGCCGGCGTGACGGCGTACGCGACGAACGGTCCCGCCCCCAGCTCGCCCGTCTTGTGCGCCTCGGCGAGCCCGGGGAGCGTCAGGGGGACGTAGACACGCATGGCTGGCCGCTTTCCTAGTCGTTTGCGCGAACGTCGTGCACCGCGCGCCGCGCACTGCGGCAAAAGGGCCTTCAGGATACGTGCGGGCGTCCCCTTTCGGGTCCGTGCCCGGGGCCGCCGACGCGTCCATCCGGCGAACCTCCGTTCACCCGGTGACGCCCGTGTTCTCCCGGCCTCCGCACCACCCGCGTCACCCTGATAAGTGAATTCCGCCGGGCCCCCGGCACGGCCCGGCGCTTCCTTGCCCCGGCCGTCCCCGACGCCGTACAAGATCCACACCGCCAAGTTACCGCCTGGTATCCGATCCGGCTCAGCGAACGGGGACATCCATGAACAAGGTCATGACCAGGGCCCAGCAGCACCCGGCCGGGTCCCGCCCGCCGGGGCGGCGCGACTCCCGGCGCCCCGGCGGCGGCCGCCCGCCCGCCGTGCCGGCCCGGCCCCGTCCCACCGACCTGTTCGCCGACCGCCTCCTCGCCGTCCTCAGCGGCGAGCGCCCGGTGCACTGGATGCTCGGCCACACCGCGGGCAGCGCCTACGACGACCTGGCGCGCCTCGCCGAGCACGGACCGCTGCGCACCCGCGGCACCCGTCCCGTGGTCCGCGACATCGGCTACTACGTCCCCCGCCGGGGCGCCGTCGAGGCGTTCGCCCGGATCGGCGCGGGCGAGCGGCTGCGGGCGCTGGCCTTCCGCCTGGAACAGGGCGAGGACCTCCGCTGGCGCTGCACGGCGGTCGAACTGGGCGGCCCGTCCACCCGCAGCCCGGAGACCGCCCGAGGGGCCTGAGGGGGCACGAGAGGGCCCGGGAGGGGGCCTGGGGGCCCGGGAG
>NZ_LAVA02000049.1 GCF_000974985.2 Streptomyces mangrovisoli
CGTGCTGCGCCTCGGTCGCCTTCGCACCGGGGCCCGCCAGGGCCTGCGCACGGATCTCCCGGAGTTCCGCCGTACGGTGCGTCATCGCCTCGCCCCTCGCCGCTCGCCCGGCTTCTGGACCACGAGGCACGACCAGGTGAATCCGCCGCCGCCCGTGAGGACGAGGGCGAACTCGCCGGGTTCCAGAAGGTTTTCCCGGTCGATGTCCGCGAGGTTGGCCACGACGTCGCCACAGCCCAGGTGGCCGGTGCGGCTGCCGAAGTGCCGGGGCGCCGCCCGGAGCAGCTGCCGTACGACCGGCAAATACATCAACTCCAGCACCTTGGGCCCCAGTCGGGGCAGCGCGACGCACCGTATCCGCGGATCGTCGGGCGCCAGGCCGCTTTCCTGGAGGGCTCGCAGCAGTACGTCGCGTACGGCCTCGGGTCCGGTCTTGGCGAACCGGTCCATGCCGCCCGCCTCGAGGAAGGCGCGCTTCGTGCGGCGGATGTCGATGGGGCGGCTGTGGGCGAGCGGCGCGGGGCTGAAGGCGTCGTCGCCCCGGTACATGGACTCCATCTCCGGCGCGGCACGCACGGCGTGCGCGACGAGCCGGAGGCCGTGGCCTGACCGGTCGAGGACGGCCGCGGTGGCGCCGTCCCCGTAGGCGACCTGGTAGTCACCTCGCCAGCGGTCGAAACCCTGTGAGGCGAAGCGGTCCGCCGTGGTGACCAGCGCGGTGCCGAGCGAAGGATCGGCGCAGAGCTGCACCGCGGCGGTGTGCAGGGCCATGGCGCCGGCGTGGCACATCTGCTGGACACCGAACGGGACGGCCGCGGTCGCGCCGAGGTTGTCGGCCACGTAGTGGGCCGGGGACCAGAAGTCGTGCCCCTGGTGATAGATCCAGCCGTGCAGCAGAAGGCCGATGTCGGCGGCCTCGACTCCGGTCTGGGACAAGGCCTTTCGTCCGGCCAGCACAGCCATGTCGGGGGCCGACGTGTCGTGCGAGACAGGGACCTCGACCACCCCGGCGGAGGCCGGGTCGTCCGGATCGAGGAGGCCGTCGGCCACCAGGGCGTACGCGCTCTCGGTCGTCTCCGGCAGCCATGTCACCGCCGCCCTGATCGTCAGGCCGTCGCTGAAGCGCATCTCCGGCTCCTGTCCTGGGCATCGCCCGTCGACGAGGCCGGCCCTCGTGGGCCGACGCATCAGGACAGAACCCCGGGCAGGCGGGGGAGATACAGCTGCCGATACGGCTACCGGGGCGGAGCGGGCGTGGCCCGGTCCCCGGGGAGACGGAAACGGTCGCGGCCGGGTGTACGCACGCCGACGCGGCGCGGATCTGTGCGGGCGGCCGGTGGCGTCAGCGTGACCAGTTCTCGACGGGCAGCGCCACGACGCAGGCCTTGGCCCAGGGCTCGTCAAGGCTCCAGAGGTCCATGGCGGCCATGTCGTTCAGCATCATGCCCAGGGACAAGAACTGTTTGACCGTGACGTCGTCCGCGCCCGAATTTTCCTGCACGACATGCCACATTCGACCGAAACCATTTTGTACGGCGGTCCGGATCTTCGGCTCTTCACAGGCGGCGAAACCGTGCAGCTGAATAAGGAGGAACGTTCGGTTGTCGCGCACCAGATTCCGGTACCGGTTACCCATCGAGACCAGCGCGTCCACGCCGCTCAACCCGTCGCTGGCTTGCTGGAACGTGTCGACGATCTTCTCGAAGGAGTCATCGAGGACGGAGATGAACAGACCCCTCTTGGTGCCGAACAACCGGAATACGTACGGCTGGCTGATCTCTGCCTTTCGGGCAATTGTCTCAACCGAAGTCCCGTAGTAGCCGGTGCGCGCAAATTCCTCGGCGGAGATGCGCAGGATTTGGGCTCGGCGATCATCGGCCGTCATTCGTTCCATGTTCACATGTAACCACGCATGCCCCCCGCGCAGTACCCGCCGGGGGCCTTTCAGGGCCGCTTGACTGAGTAGTGACTAACTACTACCTTGAGGTCGTGGCCGCCCCCTGGGTGTGCCGAGGAACGCCGCCTGGGGTCCGAGTCCCCCGCAGGGCCCCAGGCGGTTCGCTCACCCCTCGATCTCCCTTTTTCCGAGTGCGAACCGTAGAGAGGTGTCATCCATGACCGGATCCGCCCAGACCGCACCCAGCGCGACCACCACCACGGACGCGGCGCAGGCCCGCGCCCTGTGGGCCAAGTGGAACGCCCTGTGGAACGGCGAAATCGACCTGTCCCGAGCCGACGAGGTGATCGCGGACAGGTTCACCGTTCACGGCACGAGCCTGGCGGGGCGCATGAAGACGGCCGCCATCGACGAGATCCGCGACCGGGACGGACTCGTCTCGTGGATCGCCCGCACCCGTGCCGCCCTCGAGGAACTGCACTTCACCGACGAGCCCGGCCCCATCGTCGAGGGTGATCTCGTCGCGGGCCGCTACCGCGCCACGGCCGTGCACCGGGGCGGGACCCCCGGCGCCACCGCCCCGATCGGCACGCCGACCGAGCACGTCGGGATGAACATCCTCCGCATCGAGGACGGCCGGTTCACCGAGTACTGGACCGTCGCCGACACCCTCGGCCTGCTCACCCAGCTGGGCCTCATCACTTCCTGACCAGCCGTCACCGTCCTTCTGGAAGGTCTCCCATGACCACGCAACCCGTGACCGGACGCCCGGCCGCCCAGCCCGCGGGTGAGAACGCGCGCCGGGACAGGCGCCGCGCCCTCGCCGCCGGCACGATCTCCGCGGGCATCCTCATCTCGACCCTCGACCTGACCATCGTCAACGTCGCCTTCCCCGCCATCGGCGCGGACTTCAAGGGTGCGTCCGTCGCCGATCTGTCCTGGATCCTCAACGGGTACGCCATCGTCTTCGCGGCCCTGCTCATCCCCGCCGGCCGGTTCGCCGACCGGTTCGGCATGAAGAACGTCTTCCTGGCCGGCCTGGCCGTCTTCACCCTCGCGTCCGGACTCTGCGCCGCCTCGGGCTCGGTGGACGCGCTCAACGCGGCGCGCGTTCTGCAGGCCGTCGGTGCCGCGGCGCTCGGCCCCACGTCGATGGGCCTGCTCATGGTGACCTACGGACCCGATCAGCGGGCCAAGGCCATGCGGGTCTGGGCCACCGCCGCTGGTGTCGCGGCCGCCTCGGGCCCCTTGGTCGGCGGCGTGCTGGTCAACGTCGACTGGCCCTGGATCTTCCTGGTCAACCTGCCGGTCGGCGTCGTCGCGCTGATCGTCGGTGCCAAGGTGCTCGCTCCCGGCCGGGCCGCGGGCGACAAGAAGCCCGCCATGCCCGACCTGCTGGGCTCCGCCCTGCTCGCCGCCGCCATCGGCCTCCTCTCACTGGGCATCGTCAAGGCCCCCGACTGGGGCTGGGGTTCGGGCCGGGTACTGGGCTCGCTCGCCGGGGCCGTGGTGCTGGTCGTGCTGCTGCTGGTCCGCTCCGCCCGGCACACCAGCCCGGTGGTCGACCTCGCGCTGCTGCGGATCCGTGACTTCTCCATCGCGAACATCGCGTCCGCCCTCTACTACATGAGCTTCGCGGCGACCGTGCTCTCGGTCTCCCTGTGGTGCCAGGACATCTGGGGCTGGTCGGCGCTGGCCACCGGTCTGGCGATGGCCCCGGGCAACCTGATGTTGCCCTTCCTCTCGGTGCTCTCCGGCAAGCTCGTGGCCAGGATCGGACAGGTGCTGTCGATCGTGTTCGGATCGACGGTGATCGCACTGGGCGCGGCCTGGTGGGCGCTCGCCGTAGGCGTCCACGCCAACTACGTGGTGGCCATGCTCCCCGGCGTGCTGCTCACCCGTATCGGCATGGGGCTCTCCCTCGCCCCGCTGATGGGTGCCAGCACCCGCGACCTCCCGCCGGCCTCGGTGGCGACCGGTTCCGGGCTCAACAACATGGTGCGCCAGGTCGGCTTCGTGCTCGGCGTCTCGATCCTGGTGGTGCTCATCGGCAGCCCCGGCGGCCCGGACGCGGCCCTGACCGCGTTCCGCCACGGCTGGTGGTTCACCGCGGCGGCCTCGGCGGCCACGGCCCTGACGGCGCTGGCACTGCGCTCCGACCGCCCCCGGAACACCTAGTCGGGTCTCCGCCGGCACCGGCGCGGTGCCCGGCGAAACCAGTTGTCGCCCAGCGGGAGGCCGGGTGGCGCGGCCTCTGTGGTCGCCGCCACCCGGCCTCGTCGTCTTCGGGCGGCGGCACGGTGTATCCGGGACCCTTCGCGCCGCTCTGTACGGATGCACGAACGCACGGATGCACGGATGCACGGATACGAACGCACGGATGCCGGCTCCGCACACGCCGGATGCCGGCTGCACGGACGACCACAACGCGCCCTGGGAGCACGCATGACGGACACCCTGACCGCCGAGGACCTCCGCCCGCAGGCGGTCCTGTGGGAGAAGTGGATGGAGCTCTGGAACGGCAACCGGGACCGGGCCGAGGAGATCCTCGCCGACGAACTGACGGTCCACATACCGCAGTACGGGATGCCCGACCCCGCCGCCCTGCGTACCCCGCGCCAGTTCACCGCCTGGATCGAGGCGTTCCGATCCTCGTACCCGGACGCCCGGATCAGGACCGCGCTCGGCCCCTTCGTGGACGGTGACCATGTCGTCGCCCGATGGATCTTCGAGGGCACCTGGCAGTCGGGCCGCCCCGCCGGAGTCACGGCGGCACCGGGCACCCCGATCACGCTGCGCGGGGCCGACGTGCTGCGGCTGGACGAGCGGGGACGCATCGCCGAGTACTGGCTCTCGGACGACCTGATGGACGTCTACGTGCGCCTCGGCGCCCCGCTTCCCACGCCGTGACCCCCGCGTCCCACGCCGTGACCCCCGCGTCCTGGTCCGTGACCCCCGAACCGCCCGGACGACCCGCTCGCGAAGGAGCCCTCACCATGCACGACGGTCAACGAGGCCATGTCATCGTCACCGGAGGATCGCGCGGTATCGGCCGCGCGATCGCCGTACAACTCGCCGCGGAGGGATACGACATCACCTTCTGCGGCCGGAGCGCCTCCGCCGCGTCGGAGGAGACCGCCGAACTGGTCCGCGCGCAGGGAGCCCGCTGTTTCCACCAGGCCTGCGACGTGGCCGACGGACAGGCCGTGGACACCTTCGTGAAGCGGGCGGAGAGCGAACTCGGGCCGGTGTACGCCCTGGTGAACTCGGCCGGCATCGTCAAGGACAACCATCTGGTGATGATGTCGGTCGAGGACTGGACGTCGGTGATCGACACCAACCTCACCGGCACGTTCAACTTCTGCCGCACGGTCGGGTTCGGCATGCTCAAGCGCCGTACCGGAGTGATCGTCAACGTGTCCTCGGTGGCCGGCGTCTACGGGCACGCGACGCAGGCCAACTACGCCGCCTCGAAAGGCGGAGTGAACAGCCTGAGCCGGACCCTCGCCAAGGAACTGGCCCGGTACGGCATCCGTGTGAACGTCGTGGCACCCGGCTTCATCGAGACGGACATGACCGGTGAACTCGGCGACAAGGCGCGCAAGGAAGCCCTCGCCGCCGTGCCGCTGCGGCGCTTCGGTACCGCCCGGGAAGTCGCGGACCTCACCGCGTTCCTCCTCTCCGACAAGGCCTCCTACATCACCGGCCAGGTCCTCCAGATCGACGGGGGCGTGGCTCTGTGAGCATGCCGCGCCCGCCGGCCGGTCCGGACGAGCTGCACCTCTGGTGGCTCGACGTACCGCCGCCGGGTGCGGCCACGCGGAGCGCCGCCCGGCTGCTCGACGCCGGGCAGCAGGCGCGGGCGGCGCGGCTGCGCAGACCCCTGCACCGGCACCGCAAGGTGATGGCGCACGCGGGTCTGCGCGTCCTGCTCGCGGGCTACACGGGCAGAGATCCGGCGGAGCTGACGATGCGGCGCGCGGCGTGCCCGGCCTGCGGCGGACCGCACGGCCGCCCCCGTACACCGGCCGCTCCGGGCCTCGAGTACTCGATGGCCCACTCGGGCGACGGCGTCCTCTACGCCTTCGCGAACCGGCCCGTGGGCGTGGATCTGGAGACGTCGTCGGTCAGGCCCCGGACCGTGCGCGCTGTCTCCCGATGGCTCTCCGCCGACGAGCGGACACTGCTCGAAGGGCTTCCCGAGGCAGCGGTGCCCGCCGCGTTCGCCCGCTGCTGGGTGCGCAAGGAGGCGTATCTCAAAGGGATCGGGACGGGGCTCGCGCACGGCGTCGACGTGAGTCCGGACCGGAACTTCGGCGCCTGGCGGCTGATCGGCCTCGACCCGCCCGAGGGATACGTCGCCGCGGCGGCCCTGCCCGGCCCACCGGAGGCGGAGGTCCGGGTGTTCAGCGGGACACTGCCTTCGGCACGGATGGCGGAGCTTGCGGATCTTGCGGATCTTGCCGAGCGGACCGAGACCGCGGGAGGTGGGGATGGCGCAGCACGGATCCGGGCGACACGAACCCGATGACGAGGAAGTCCTGCTGGATGACGAGGAAGCCCTGCTGAACGAGGTGCGCGCCGTCGTGGGCGCGCCGCCGTACGCACTGGTGCGAGCCGTGGCGGCCTGGCCGCTGCCGCTGCCGCTGCCGCTGCCGCTGCCGCTGCCGCTGCCTCCGCCGGCCGACGCCGCGGCGGGCGTGGTGGGCGTGGTGGGCGGCCCGGCATCGGACCGGGCGGACGACGGCCCGTCACATCGCGGTGGCGGGCGCGTTCTCGCTCTCGACGATCCGCAGCTGCTCGGCGAGGCGCCGTAGCGCGCGTCCGCGCAGCGGGCCCACGGAGCCGCGGGCGATGCCCAGGCGCCGGCTCACCTCGTCGTATCCCGGCGCGGGGTCGGCGCTGAGCAGCGCGAGCAGCCGCTGGTCCCGGTCCGGCAGCCTGGACAGGGCGGTGAGGACCTCGGCGCCGCGCTCGCGCACCAGGATGCCCTCCTCGGGACCGGATCCCGTCGTCGTGGGCCGGTCGAGGGTTCCGCCGTCGCCCACGGGCACGTAACGCCGGGAGCGCTCGTACTGCTTGAGGCTCTCGCGCCGGGCGCAGGTCGTCAGCCAGGCCGGGAACCGCTCGGGTGTGTGCAACCGGGTCAGGCTCCGGTACACCCGCAGCCAGGTCACCTGGAAGACCTCCTCGCAGTCGGCGTCGGAGAGCCGGTGCGAGCGGGCCACCGTCCACACCACCGGTCCGTACCGTGCCACCAGCGCCGACCAGGCCTCCTGGGACCCGGACAGGCACAGGGCGATCAGCTCGCCGGGGCTCTGGGCCCGGGCGGCGGTTTCCGCGGGATGGGTCCGCGTCGCAGACATGGCTTCCTTCCGGCCGTTTCGCGGGGATGGTCGAAGGGCCGGGGAGCGGGCATCGACGATGCTCCCCGGCCCTCGCTTTCGGGTGGCGGTGCTCCGCGTCAGCCGGCGAGGGAGCCGGCGTCGAGGACGACGCAGCCGACCTGGCCGTCCCTGGACACCGCTGTCACGACCGCGGTCCGCGCGGAGCCCGCGCCCTCCCGCTGCCACAGCCCGAGCAGCCCCGCGATCTGCAGGACCCCGCCGGCGCTGCAGCACTCGCCGACCGATTCCTTGACCCGTACGACCTGATCGGGCAGGCGCCCGCCGAGTGCCGTGCGCAGGGCGCGCTCCTCGACACGGTCCAGGCCGACATGACCCGTGGAGCCCAGTGAGGCCGAGGTGATCCCGGCGGGTGCGGTGCCACTGCGTTCCAGAGCCGAGCCGATCACCGAGGCGAGGCCCTGGGCCAGGCCGCCTCGGCCTGCGTAGCCCGTCTCGCAGGCCAGCACCCGGGCGAGCACGCGGCGCCCGGCGGCGTGTGCCGCCTTCTCGGGCTCGACGACCAGGACGGCCGCGCCCTCGCCCACCGCGGCGTCCGCGGTCAGCGAACCCGACTGGTGCCAGCCCCACGCGCTCTGCGCGCAGAACTCCTCGACCCCGCCGACCAGCAGACGGTCCGCGTGTCCCTGACGCAGGGCGTTGCGGGCGTAGCGCAGCACCTGCACACCGGCCAGGTGGCCGCCGGCCAGTGTGGCGTTGACGCCCTTGAGGCCGTGCCGGATGGCGATCTGGCCGGCCGCGCAGTTCATCACCGTGTTGGGGAACAGGCTCGGGTTCACCAGATAGGGGCGTTCCTGGCGCAGGGTCTCCAAGGAGTACTCGCTGGAACTGCGGATGCTTCCGGTGCTGGTGCCGAGGACCACGCCGGTGCTGCCGCCGCCCACCGGAGCGGGCAGCGAGTCCAGGGCCAGCCGGCAGGCCACGAGGGCGAGTTTGGTCGTGCGGTCCAGGTGCCGGGTGCCCTTTCGGCCGATCAGTTCGGCGACCTTCAGGTCGGGCACCGCGCGGACCGGACGCGGAGGCAGGGTCTCGTCCTCCTGCACGGGCGGCTCGGCATGTCCGGGCAGGCCGGCCGCCACGGCGCGGCCGAGCGCCTCGAGTCCGAGGCCGGCCGGGGTCACCGCGCCCACGGCGGTGATCGCGAGCGGCGACACGGCCGCCGCGGTGTGGATCGCCGGAGCTTCGGCGGTGACGGTGCTCATGCGACCCTCCCGAGAACGGTGATGGCGTTGTTGCCGCCGAAGGCGAAGCCGTGGTTCTGCACGACCTCGGGCCGGGCGGGCCGGGCGGTTCCGGGTACCGGGTCGACGCCGGGGCCGAGCCCCGGGTCGATGTCCTCGACGCCCGCCGTGGGCGGCAGGAACCCCTCGTACAGCGCCTGGCAGCAGATCAGCGCGCCGAACCCGCTGGCCGCGCCCATGGTGTGGCCGATCATCGACTTGATGGAGCTGATCGGCGGGATGCGGTCGCCGAACACCTCGCGGGCGGCGGCCACCTCGGTCGCGTCGTTGGTGCGGGTGCCGGTGCCGTGGGCGCAGATGTAGTCGATCTGCTCGGGTGTCACGCCGGCGCTGCGGTGGGCCGCCCTGATGCAGGCGGCGATGCTGGTCGGGTCCGGGTGCACCATGTGCTCGGCGTCGCAGTTGACGCTGTAGCCGAGCACCTCGGCGTAGATCCGGGCCCCGCGGGCGACGGCGCGGTCGTACGGCTCCAGGAGCAGGGCGACCCCGCCCTCCGCGGTGAGGATGCCGGAGCGGTTCGCGTCGAAGGGGCGGCAGACCTCCTCGGCCAGCGCCCCGAGCCGGTAGAACCCGGCGTGCGCCCAGCGGTTCACCGAGTCGGCGCCTCCGGCGAGCATGTAGTCGGCCTCTCCGCCCGCGACCATGTCGTAGGCGTAGCCGAGCGCGTAGTTGCTCGCCGAGCAGGCGGTGGCCAGCGTCAAGGCCTCGCCGTTCAGGCCGAGTTCGCTGTTGACGGCGGCCGCGATCCGCCCGGCCGGGACGGCTGCCACCCGCCCGGCGTCCAGGGACTTCAGACCGTCGCTCGCCCACTGGGCGACGAGCTGCTCGATGACGGCCGACTCGCCGCTCGTGGTGCCCATGACCGAGCCCGCGCGGGACCCGGCCAGGTCGTTCTCCTGGAGACCGGCGTCCGCGACCGCGAGCCGGGCGGCCGACGCCGCGAACTGGCTGCTGCGTCCCCACCGTCCGGGCTCGATGCGGCGCAGCCACTCCGCGGGGTCGAAGTCGTGGACCTCGCCGGCGTGGACGTGCGGGAAGCCGGTGGTGTCGAAGGAGGCGATGGGAGAGGTGGAACGGAGGCCCTCCCGGATCGAGGCGGTGAACTCGGCCGCGCCGATGCCGGCGCTGCTCACCGCTCCGAGGCCGGTGACCACCACGCGGCGGGTGCCGGACTCAGGCATGCTCACCGCTCCCGAGGTTGCGGACGACGACGGCGCGCACGCCGTCGAGGTTGCTCATCTCGGTCAGGTCGTCCTGCGGGATCGTGACGCCGAGGTCCTTCTCGATGCGGGCCAGGATCTCGATGGCGAGCAGCGAGTCCGCGTCGTGGTCGTCGATGAAGCTGCTGGTGTCGGTCAGTTCGTCCGCCTCCAGCTCCAGGACCTCGATGATGATCTCCCGCAGCTGAGCGTCCTGCTCGGGGGTGAGGGCGGTGGTGGTGTCGGTGCTCATGGGAGGGACCTTTCCGGTGGGTTGCTGCCAGGGACGAGTCGAGTCGGAGGGGCGGCGGTCATGAGCCGGTGTGCCAGGGGCGCGGGTGACGGTCATGAGCCGGTGTGCCAGGGGTGCGCGGGTGACGTCATCAGCCGGTCGGCGAGGCGTGCGCGGCTGACGGTCATGAGCCGGTGTGCAAGGGGCGTGCGGGCGGCCCGGCCACGCCGCGATGGCGGACGTTGACGGCCGAGGCCTTCGCCAGCGCCACCGGGTTGAGGAAGCGCAGCGGGCCGATCAGCCGGGATGCGAACAGATGCATGTGCCGGGCCATCGACTCGTCGCGGGCCGCCGCCGAGAACATCAGCCGTTCGAAGGGGTTGAACGGCCGGGCCTTGGCGTAGTCGGCGGCCAGATGCTGATGTCCGCGCAGGCCACGCCGGTGCCGACGCGCGTACGCCATCAGCGACTTGTCGAGGTCGCCCCGGCCGGTCGCGGCGGCGGCGACCGCCTCGGCCAGCCACTGCGCGGACTGCAGGGCCCAGCCGCAGCCGACGCCCCACAGGGGATCGCCGGTGATGGCCGCGTCGCCGATGAACGCCACGCCCGGCGCGGTCGGCTTCCGGCTGTGCAGCGGGTAGTTGACGGTACCGGTGATCTTCGTGATGCGCTCGGCGGAGTCGATGGGCGGCGCTTCGGGAAGGCTCCGGACGAACTCGAGGAAGCTGCCTTCCAGGTCCTCCCGGAAGTCCGGCAGCCGCTTCTTGTCCGGGATCACCGCGACGACCGTCACCCCGTCGTCGTTCGGCATCGCGTACGCCATGTCGGGTTCGAGGAACCACGAGTGGGTGATCCCGTCCCGCAGTGGGAGATCGCGGAAGTGCGCGAAGTAGCTGAACCGCTCGTTCGCGTGCTGCCGCGCCGGCACTCCCGCGAACTTCGCCACCGAGGAGTCCTTGCCGTCGGCTCCGACCACGAGGCGGGCCCGTATCTCGCGCTCGCCCTCGGGTGCCGACACGCGGACGCCCACGGTCCGCCCGCCCTCCTGCAGCACTCCGGTCACGTTGTGGCCGAGGAGCAGGTCGACGCCCGGGGTCTGCGCCGCGTGGGAGCGGATCATCGGATCGAAGGTGCTGCGCCGGACGTTGTACGCGTACGGCAGCTCCGGGCCCGCGGGCGCGGCCTTCGGCTCGATCCATCCCCAGCGGGTGTACCAGCGCGCCTCGTTGCGGACCGCACCGGCCTTCTCCAGAGCGGGGACGAGTCCCAGCTCGTCGAGCACGGGGTAGGCGCACGGCTGCAGATAGTGGGTGCAGAGCACCTTGTACGCCGAGGGGTCCGAGCGTCGTTCCAGCAGTGCGACGCGGACACCGCGGCGGGCGAGCAGGACCGCCGCCGCGCTGCCGGCCACGCTTGCCCCGCTGATGACGACGTCGTAGTCGTACGCGTCGCTGTCGAGCCTGGTCATGCTTTGGTCGCCTCCTTGGAGGTGTGGTGCGGTTCGTCGGAGTGGTGCAGGCCCACCGTCGTCAGGAAGGCGAGGATCTGCTCGGCCACCTGGTCCGGCTGCTGCATCTGGCAGAAGTGACTGAGGCCCGGATCCTGATGGACCCTCACATCGGGCAGGGAGCACCTGAGTTCGTCGACCGCCGCGGCCGGCGCGGACGGGTCGTGGGTCCCGCTGACGATCAGGACGGGAGCCTCGACGAGAGCCAGCGGGAGGTGCGGAGTGCGACTGAGCGTCGCGTAGAAGTGCAGGAAGCCGTGGGGTTCGACCCGTTCGCGGACCTTGCCGATCATCGATTCCACGATGTCCGGGGGGACCCTGGTGCCCCGCGGGCCCAGCTGGGCGCGCAGGCCGTCGGCGAGCACGCCCCGGAACCGGTCGACGGCCTCGCCGAAGAACCGTGGATCGACGGGTACGTCGTGCGGCCGGTAGACCGGCGCCACCAGGGCGGTGGGGATGGCCGAGAACCGCGTGCGCCGGGTGAGCAGTTCGAGCTGCGTGGTGGCGCCGAACGAGTGGGCCACGATCGCGTCGGGGCGTACGGGCAGGAGTTCAAGAGCGCGTTCGAGCCAGGTGGACGAGGTGCCCGCGTCCGTCCAGCGGTGGCGCGAGCCGCCGCGCCAGGGCAGATCCAGGGCGAACAGCCGGAGTCCGGCCGGCAGTCGGCGGGTGAGCGGCCGCCAGCTCTCCCAGCTCTCCTCGAAGCCGTGGACGAGGACGAGGACCGGCCCTTGCGGGGCGTGTGCGGGGCTCTCCCACACGCGCAGCGGTTCGCCGTCGACCTCCTGGCCGACGATCTGCCGCCACGGGGCACCGTGCAGTGCCTGTCGGTCTGCCAGCAACACTTGTGTCACCTCTCGACTCACCTCGTGGACGCGATCCGGCTGACCGGCCCTGGACGGCCGACCGGATGCCGAGACAGTAGGCACCCGGCCGCCGCGCGGCGGAGGCCGTTCTCGTGGGGTGCGAGGCGTTCTGGAGCCGGAGGGCAGACGGGCTTCAGACGTGGTGCAGACGCCGTCCGTACCGGCTCCGCACCGGCGACAGCGAGAGGGACTGCGGGTACGACGCAAATGTCTTTGACAGAGCTTGACGTATTGCCACTAAACCGGCTCCGACCTGGCCGGTTCTGACGGGATGTGGCCGACGTCAAGTAGTTTGGCGTTGACAAACCGACGGACGGATTTTTATCGTCAGTGACGAGTGACTAACGACTAACTGGGGGTAAGTCGATGGAGATCTCGGTACTGGGTTCGTTCGCCGTTCACATAAATGGCACGAATGTCACGCCGACCGCGGTGAAGCAGGCCAAATTGCTCGCCTTGCTGGCCATGAACCGGGGCACGACCGTTTCGGTCATGGAAGGCATCCAGGAGCTCTGGGACGGGAACGCGCCCCGCAGCGCGGGTGCCGCGATTCACACGTACATCCGGAAGTTGCGGGAGCTCATCGGGACCGCGCAGCCGGGCCTCGATCCCAAGAAGGTCATCTGTACCCGTCCCGGCGGCTACCTGCTCGATCTCGACGCGGGCTCGGTGGACTGCGAGGAGTTCGAGCGCCTGGCCGAGCGTGGGCACCGTGCCGTCGCCGCGGGCGACGACACGCTCGCCGCGTCCCGGTTCCGGCAGGCGCTGGCGCTGTGGCGCGGGCCCGCGCTCGCGGATCTGGCGACGGGTCCGTTGCTGGTGATACGGCAGCTGGAGCTCGAGGAGCGGCGCAGGTCCGCGCTCGACCGGTGCATCAGTGCCGAGCTGCGGCTCGGCCGGCACTTCGAACTGCTGGGAGAACTGGTCGCCCACGCGGCCGGCGACCGCACCCACGAGGCGATGCACGCGCAGCTCATGCTGGCGCTCTACCGTGCGGGCCGCCGCGTCCAGGCCCTCGAGGTCTACCGCGAACTGCGTACGGAGCTGTCGGGACGGCTCGGTCTCGAGCCGTCACCCCGGGTCCAGGCGCTCCACCGGGCGATCCTGTCCTCCGACGGGTCGCTCCACCGGGAGGTGGGTGAGCGCGTGCAGGGCCGCACTGCCTGACATCGCCTCGCGTGGGATCGAGGTGCTGTTCGCGAGGAATCCTCCTGGGACGGGGGGAGAGAGGATGCGTATGAGCAAGCAGGAGCGGGCCGAGCGGACGAGGGCCCGCCTCGTGCGGGCCGCGGCGGAGGTCTTCGACGAGCGCGGCCTGGCCGCGGCGAACATCGAGGCCATCAGCCGGCTCGCCGGGGTGTCCAAGGGGGCTCTCTACTTCCACTTCCCCTCCAAGGAGGGCCTGGCGGCCGCCGTCAGAGGGGCGTGCAGCGATCGGTTCAGCGACGCCGCGGCCCACATGCTCGCGACCGGGCGGCCCGCTGTCCAGGTGCTCAGGGAGTTGTCCCTGCTCATGGTGGAGTGGATCGCCCAGGACGTGATCGTGCGGGCCGGTCTGCGTCTGGGGCGGGAGCAGCAGCATGTACGGCCCGCTGCGGCGGAGCCCGCCCGGGACTTCGGCGGTGAGCTGCAGACGGTCGTGAACCAGTGTCTGCAGGTCGCCGCCGAACGCCGGGAGGTGCGCGAGGGTCTCCCGCTGCAGACCTGCGCCTGGCTGGTGGTCGGCCTGCTGCTGATGGTGGAACGCCGCGCTGCGCCCTGGGCCACCCGGGACGACCTGCTGGAGTTCACCGACGAGGCATGGTCCGTGCTCATGCCCTGCATCACCCCGGATCCGGGTGCCCGGTGGGCGGGCTGACCGCGCGTCGCGGAATTCATCCGGAGCGGGCCGCCGGCGAGCCCCGCCGGAGATTTGTCTCGAGCGGGAGAATTCTCGGTTTCGGCCGATAGGTGGTGGCCGAAATCTTTCCGTGGATGCGCGCGCGGCGTATCGGTGTCGAATTGCTTGAAAATTCTCCCTTTTCTGTGAGGCGTATCACGTTCGCCCGGGTGTCCGTGCCCGGGCGATGACGGGCTCTGTTTCACGGAAGTCGCGGCGACGGACACCGACGAAAGGGCGACCTGAATGCGGTTCGGGAAGGAAATCACGATACGGGCGGTGGCCACCTGGCTGCCGCCGGACCGGCAGACCGCGGAGGCCGCCGTGCTCGCCGGGCTGACGACCGACGCCGACGCCGCGGCGGCCGGGGCCCTCGAGGTCCCGGTCTCCGACGGCCCCTCCGGTCCGGAGATGGCGGTGCGCGCGGCCCACCGGGCCCTGGCCGGGGCCGGGGTGACGCCCGAGGAGATCGATCTGGTCATCCACGCCTGGATCCATCACCAGGGCCACGACTTCTGGTCCCCCGCCCATTACGTCGCCGACCAGCTCGGCGCCTCGGACGCCGTCGCCTTCGGCGTCCAGCAGATGTGCCACGCCGGCGCGATGGCCCTGCACACGGCGGCGGTACGGCTGGAGGCGGACCCGTCCGTGCGCAACGCCCTCGTCACCACGGGGGACCGCTTCGCCGCGCCCGGCTTCGACCGGTGGCGCGGCGACTACGACGCGGTGTTCGGGGACGGCGCCACCGCGGCCGTCGTCGGCCGCTCGGGCCCCGGGCTGCGGATCCTGTCGTACGCCCTCGGCTCCGCACCCGAACTGGAGTCCATGTACCGCGGCCGGGACGAGTTCAGTCCGGCGCCGCTCACCCACTCCGTGCCCATCGACGCACGACGCACCAAGAAGGCCTTCCTCGCGGACGGCGGGATGGCCCGGTTCGCGGAGGTCGGGCCCTCGAAGGTGCGCGCCACGCTGCTGACCGCGCTCGCCGAGGCCGGCCTCGCGCCCGACGACCCGCGCATCCGGCTCGCGACCCTCTCGCGCCTCGGTCCCAAGACGCTCGACCTCCTCTACCTGCCGATCCTGCGGGACGTGCTCAAGGCGGAGGTCCTCGATCTCGGTGGCCGCACCGGACACCTCGGTGGCGGCGACGCGATCGCCAACCTCGCGGACGTCCGGGACCGGCGACTGCTCGCGCCCGGGGAGTTCGCCATCGGCTTCAGCGGGGGCGGGGGCTTCACCTGGTCCTGTCTCGTCGTGCAGTGCGTCACCGGCTGAACGTCTCAGGCCGCGGAGGGCCGGGGGAGAGCAGATGACGGATCGCGAGTTCTTCGAGGAGACCTGAGATGCCCAGACCGCCGCGAGCCGCCCTGCCCAGGAGCACCTCTCCCATTCGCTTCGGTGTGCACGGGCCCTCCACTCTGGCCGAGGGCCTCGCCACCGCCCTCGGGTACGGCAAGGAGGAGATCGAGTACGTGCCGTACGACGTCATGGATCCGTTCCGTCCGCTGCGGGACGGCCGCACGGACCTCATGACCGTCGAGTTCGGCCTCCTGGAGCCGGACATCGTGTCGAGCCGGCCCGTGGCCTTCGACGGACGGGCGGTGCTCGTCTCCGCGCACCATCCTCTCGCCCGCCACGACGAGGTGTCGGTCGAGGACATCGCCGCCTACGACGCCTTCGCGTGCCCCGGGGCCTTCCCACCGTACGTCTGGGACAAAATCGTGCCGCCCGTCACTCCGGGCGGCGTCCCGATCCGGCGGGTGCACCCGATGACCACGCTGCGGGCGATGTCCACGGTCCTCACCCGGACGGACTCCGTGCACCTGTCGTTCCAGTCCCTCGACGCGGTCGTGCCGCCCGGGATCCGGGTGGTGCCCGTCCATGATCTGCCGGCCGCGCCGGTCTCCCTCGCCTGGCTTCGTGAGCGCAGGCCGTCGCCCACGGTGGCCGCGTTCATCTTCGACGCCGAACGAAGGATGGAGCCGTGACCCGCCGTACACGTCGGCCGCTTCCCCGTGGCGTCGGGAAAACCGACGTAAAATCGACGCAAACCACATCGGCGTCAGGACACCGGCCGCCCTTGGGGCAACATCTTGGTGAACGACGGGAACGCCGTCGTCGGCCGGATGGGGTGAGGGACGTTGGTGGAACCGAGGATCGCCGTCGCCGTGGTGACCATGGGCAACCGCCCCGCCGAGGTCGACGCGCTGCTCGAGTCCGTCGCCAAACAGGACCTCGCCCCGGCCCGCATCGTCGTCGTGGGCAACGGCTGCGCGCTGCCCGACCTCACCTCGCGGCTCGCCCTGCCCGGTGAGGTCACCGCCATCGACGTCGACGACAACCTCGGCTGTCCGGGCGGCCGCAATGTCGCCCTCAGCCGCCTGCGCGCGTTCGGTGACATCGACCTCGTGGTGGAACTCGACGACGACGGGCTGCTCGTCGACGTCGACGTGCTGCGCCGCGTCCGCGACCTCTTCATGGCCGATCCGCGCCTGGGCATCGTCGGCTTCCGCATCGCCGACGAGCACGGCGAGACCCAGCAGCGGCACGTGCCCCGGATCGGCGGCTCCGACCCGATGCGCGGGGGGTACGTCACCTCGTTCCTCGGCGGCGGCCACGCCCTGCGTCTGGAGATGCTCGCCGAGACCGGCGACTGGCCCGGCGCCTTCTTCTTCGCGCACGAGGAGACCGACCTCGCCTGGCGCGCCGCCGACGCCGGCTGGCGCATCCTCTACGCACCCGAACTGCTCCTCCGGCACCCGAAGACCTCACCGGCGCGGCACGCCATCTACCACCGGGTCACCGCACGCAACCGCGTCTGGCTGGTCCGCCGACGGCTGCCGCTGCCGCTGATCCCCGTCCACCTCGCCGTCTGGACCCTGCTCACGCTCGCGCGCACCCGCTCGTTCGCCGGACTGCGGGCCTGGTTCGGCGGCTTCGTCGAGGGGGTGCGCGAGCCGGCCGGGGAGCGGCGGCCGATGCGCTGGCGGACGGTCTGGCGGCTCACGCGGCTGGGGCGGCCGCCGATCATCTGAGGGCGACGGCTGTCCGAGAAGCGGCGGTCGTCCGAGGGCCGGCCGTCGTCCGGTGGTCGTCCCACGGCCGGCGGTCGTCCGAGGCCGGCCGTGATCCGGTGGCCGATGGTGGCGTGACCGAGTCGTGCCTCGCGACGAAGGGTCCCGGTCGCACACCTCCGCCGACCGGGACCCTCGCGCACAACGGATCCGGCCGCGGCGGCGTCACTCCCCCGAGGTGCGCGTCCCGCGCGCGCCGTCGGGCCGGCTCCGATGAAGTGATCACATCAGATCGCGCCAACGGATCGCTAACATGTGGCCAGCGTTGGGCGCCGACCGAGGCGTGCCGGGCCGGGAGAGGCGCTCCCGCCCGCAAGGCGCGGTGCGCGCGGCGGCGCGGAAAGGCACGGGCGGTGTGATGCGGCGGCGCGAGCTGCGGTTCGGACTGCTGGGACCGCCGGTTCTGTACGGTCCTTCGTCCCTGGGGGAGGGCGCGGGTACGGATCCCGATTCGGGGGCGGGTGCTGATCCCGATTCGGGGGCGGGTGCGGGTGCGCGTGCGCGTGCGGATTCCGGTTCGGGTACGGATTCGGGGGCGGGTTCCGTCGTACGGACCGTTCGCAGCCCCAAGGCCCGTGCGCTGCTCGCCGCCCTGCTGCTCGAAGCCGGGCGGGTCGTCTCCGTCGAGTCGCTGAAGGACGCACTCTGGGGCGGTGCGCCGCCCGCCTCCGCGCACGCCTCCCTGCACAATCACGTCGCCCGGCTGCGCCGCCTGCTCGACGACCCGGAACGGTTGCGCGCCGTGCCGCCCGGCTATCTGCTGCGGGTCGCCGACGGCGAGCTGGACGTGCACGTCTTCGAGCACCACGTCACCGAGGCGCGGGCCGCGCACACCGCCGGGCGGTGGGAGGCGGTGCTGCGCGCGAGCCGCGCCGCCCTGGCCCTCTGGCGAGGGGCCCCGTTCAGCGGGCTGCCCGCCGAACTCGGCGGCCACGCCTACGTACAGCGTCTGGAGGAGGCCCGCCTGTTCCTCCTCGAATGGCGCTACGACGCCGAACTCGCCCTGGGCGGCGGGCGACTCGCCCGCTGCGTACCGGAGCTGGCGGAACTCGTCGCCGAGCATCCGCTGCGCGAGGCCTTCCACCGGCAGCTGATGCTCGCCCTGCACCGCACCGGCCGGCAGGCCGAGGCGCTCGCCGTCCACCGCGACCTGCGCACCCGTCTCATCGAGGAACTCGGCGTCGAGCCGGGGCCCGCGGTACGGGACGCCCACCTCGAAGTGCTGCGCGATGACCAGGGGGCCGTGGGCCGCCCCGCGGACGGAGGGTCCGCGCAGGGCCGGAGGCCGCGGCAGACGCAGGTGCATGTGCAGGCCCAGGTCCAGGTCCAGGTCGAGGCGCAGGCCCAGGTCGAGGCGCAGGCCCAGCAGCAGGCGCAGGCGCAGGCGCAGGGGCATGAGCGGGAACGGGAGCAGGAGCAGGGAGAGGGGGCCGGGGCAGGGGAGCTCTCGGTCGCGCCCCGGCCCGCCCAACTGCCGCCTCCGCCCGCCCACTTCATCGGCCGCGGCGACGTCCTCGCCGATCTGCTCCGCACCGTGGCCGGTGACGGTGACCCTCGCCGGGGCGGGGGCCGGGCCGCTGACATCGGCGGCGGCACCCCCGTCGCCGTCGTCAGCGGCATGGCAGGCGTCGGCAAGAGCGCGCTCGCCCTGCATGCCGCACACGCCATGAAGGAACGTTTCGCCGATGGGCAGCTCTATGTCCGGCTGCTCGGTGCCACCCCCGGCATGACCCCGCTCACCAGCGCGCAGGCCCTCCGCGCGCTGCTGCGCGACCTCGGCGCCGACCCGCGCCGGATCCCGGAACACCCGGACGCGGCGGCGGCCCTGCTGCGTTCCCTTCTCGCGCCGACCCGCACCCTGCTGGTCCTCGACGACGCCGCCAGCGCCGCGCAGATACGGCCGCTGCTCCCGGCCGGGCCCGGCTGCGCGGTGATCGTCACCAGCCGTTCCCCGCTCGCCGCGCTCGACGGCGCCCGCCGCTTCCCGCTCGCGCCGCTGACCGGCGAGGACAGCGCGGCCCTGCTGCGTGCCGCCTCCGGGCGTACCGGGCTCGACGCCGGTCATCCGCTGGTCCGGCTCACCGGTCGGCTCCCGCTCGCGCTGCGGGTCGTGGCCGCCCGGCTCGCCGCCCGCAGCGCCCTCACCCCGGACGTCCTCGCGGGTCAACTGGCGGCGACGGAAAGCAGGTTGCACCATCTCGAGTACGACGACCTGAGTGTCCGCCGGTCCCTGGCCGTCGCCCACGACGCGCTGGCCGCCTCCGAACGCCGGGCCGACCGCGACGCGGCCCGCGTCCTGTGCCGCATCGGCGGCCTCGACCTGCCCGACTACGGCGCACCCCTCATCGCCCGGCTGGCCGGTGTCGACGAACTCCACGCCGAGGCCGCCCTCGACCGCCTGATCGACGTCGCCCTCCTCCAGGAGACGGCGTACGGCCGCTACACCCCGCACGACCTCGTCCGCGACTTCGCCCGCGAACTGGACACGGCGGCCTGCGGGGGCGACGGCCATGGCCCCGGTGCCGCCGACCCGGCCGACGCCGACCCTCCCGCTACGGCCCCCGGCATCCGTGCCGCCGCCCCCGGCACCCGCGCAACGGCCCCCGGCCTCCTCGCCGCCGCCGACACCCGCGCCCCCGGCACCCGCGCCCCCGACACCCGTGCCGCCCTGATCGCGCTCCGCTGGTACGCCGCCGTCGGCGATCGCGTCCTCACCGCCCTCGTCGAGCCGGGCTTCGACCGGGACGACCGCCGTCGGCCGACCGCCGCCCAGCCCCGCGAGGACCCGGCGTACCTCGCCGCCGTCCCGCCCTTCCCCACCCCGGAGGCCGCCTTCGCCTGGGTCGACGCCGAGCTGGAGAACATCCTCGCGCTGGCCCTGCGGCACGGAGCCGAGGAATCGGGGGAGGTCGCGGGCGCCCGTCCGGAAGCGGGTGCGGAGAGCGCGGACACCCGGCCTCGCGGCACCGCCGGTTCCCTCGCCCGCGTCTCCGTCCTCCTCCGGCTGCTCTTCCCCGCCCTTCAACGCGCCGGCCGCGTCGCCGAGATGGCCGTGCTCGGGCGGGTCGCGCTCGACACCGCCCGGCGCCTCGGCGATTCCGCCGCCGAGGCGTACGCGCTGGGCGACCTCGCCGGGATGCACTTCCTGAACGGCTGCCAGAGCGACGCCCTGCTCCTCAACGACCGGGCCCTGGCGATCTGGCAGCGGCTCGGCGTCGTCTCACGACAGCGGCGCTGCCTCAGCAACCGCGGGCTGCTGCTCGAAGGGCTCGGCCGGCACGAGGAGTCCGCCGACGCGCTGCGCCGCAGCCTCGAACTCTCCCGCAGCCTGGACGACCCCTACGGTGAGGCCGTCACCCACAGCCACCTCGGCAACCTCTACGAGCACACCGACCCGCGGGCCGCCATCGAGCAGCACCGGCGCTCCCTCGCCATCGGCGACCGGCTGGGCGCGGTCCTCGTGCAGCACTCCGCGCACTGCAACATCGGCTACGCCCACCTCACCCTCGGCGAACCGGCCGCCGCGCTCGGCCACTTCGAGGAGAGCCTGCGCATCCTCGGCGGCCAGGCCGACTGGCACGGCGAGTCCCAGACCCGGCTCGGTCTGGTCCGCGCCCTGCGCCTGCTGGGCCGTACCGAGTGCGCGGGCCACGCCTGCGCGGAGCTGTTGCGCCGCGCCGACGCCCGCGCCGACCGCTACATGGGCGCCCTCGCCCGTCACCAGTACGGCCTGCTGCTGCGCGACGAGGGCCGGACCGAGGAGGCGTACGCGCAGTGGCGCACCGCCTTCGTCGCGCTGGACGGCACCGACGAGAAGGCCGTGCTCGCCGAGCTCGGGGAGCTGCTCGACCGGCGCCGCGAACCGCTCGGCGGCCCCGCGTCTCACTTGGCGTCGGCGTAGCACTCCACCACCGCCGTGGTGAACGGGAACCGCACCGGTGTCTCGCCGAACGTCAGCTGCCCCGCCTGCTCCGACGCCTCCCGGATCGCCGCCACCACCGTGTCGGCCTCCTTCTGCGGGCAGTGCACGATCACCTCGTCGTGCTGGAAGAAGACCAGCTCGGCCGCCAGCCCCGCGCAGGCCCTGCGCAGCCCCGCGAGCAGCAGCAGCGCCCAGTCGGCGGCGCTGCCCTGGACGACGAAGTTGCGCGCGAAACGGCCCCGGGCGCGGGAGTCGCTGGACGCGTAGCCCGGCACCCAGCGCTGGTCTTCGGGGTCCCCGGTGGGCCGGGAGCCCGTGGGCTCCTCGGCGACCGGGATCCCGGCCTCCTCGCCGCCGTCGCCCGAACCGGCCGCGGGCGGGCAGGTCCGGCCCAGCCAGGTGCGCACCAGCCGCCCCTCCTCCCCGGCGCGCGCGGCGTCGTCGACGTAGGCCACGGCGCGGGGGAAGCGGCGTCTGAGGGCCGCCAGGTTCTTCAGGCCGTCGCCGGACGTCTGGCCGTAGACCGCCCCGAGCACGGCGAGCTTGGCCTGGGCGCGGTCGCCGGAGAAGGCGCGATCCGACACCGACTGGTAGAGGTCGCTCTCCCGGCCGGCCACCTCCATCAGCCCGGGATCGCGGGAGATCGCCGCCAGCACGCGCGGTTCCATCTGGTCGGCGTCGGCCACCACCAGCCGCCAGCCGGGGTCGGCGACCACGGCGCGGCGGATGACCTTGGGGATCTGGAGCGCGCCCCCGCCGTTGGTCACCCAGCGCCCGGTGACCGTGCCGCCCGCGAGGAACTCCGGCCTGAACCTGCCCTCGCGCACCCAGTCCTGGAGCCAGGACCAGCCGTGCGCGACCCAGATGCGGTACAGCTTCTTGTACTCCACGAGGGGTGCGACCGCGGGATGGTCGACCGACTGGAGCTCCCAGCGGCGGGTCGAGCGGACCTTGATCCCGGCCTGGGCGAAGGCCTTGACCACGTCGGCGGGCAGATCGGGCCGCACCCGGCGCCCGAAGGCCGCCGACACCTCGTCCGCCAGCTCGGCGAGGCGGGTCGGCTCACCGCCGCCCGTGTACCGCTCGCCGAGGAGTTCGTGCAGCACCGCGCGGTGTACGTCGGCGCTCCAGGGCAGGCCCGCGCGGTTCATCTCGGCGGCGACCAGCATCCCCGCCGACTCGGCGGCGGTCAGCAGCCGCATCCGGCCGGGGTGCGCGGTCGCCTGGTGCCGGCGCTGCTGGTCGGCGTAGACCGTGAGCAGGTCGGCGAGCGGCAGGCGCGTGCCGCTCGGCTCGAACAGCGGGGACTGGGCGCCCGGCTCGGCCGAGCGCTGCGGCGGGTCCGGCGGCACCGGGCCGCCGCGCAGCCGGGCCAGGGCCGCGGCCGCCGAGCGGGGTTCGCCGTGCCGTCCCTCGTGGCCGAGCAGAAGGGTCTCGGCGTCCTCGATGTCGTAGCACCGCTCCACGCGCACGCCCGCGGCGAGCAGGTGGGGATAGACCTCGGAGGTGGAGCGCCACACCCATCGCGTCACGTCCGGGCGGTCGCGCACCGCCGCGGCGAGGTCCGGCTCCCGGGTGACCGGTGCGGCGGGCAGCCCGTCCGGACCGAGGGGGGCGACGTCCGCGCCACCGTCCTCGGCCGGAGCGAGCGCCCACCGACCGGTCATGCGTACGAGTCTGGCAGGGGGCACTGACAACGCCTTTGACTTGCGCTTTCATCGCCGCTCGCCGGTCAGCCGCCCTCCGTCCAGGCCCTCACGCTTCGGGTCGGCCCGATTCCGGCGTCCCGTCCTGGAGCACGGCCAGGACCCGCGCCACGAACCGCTCGGTCTCGTCCTTGCGTACGCCGAGGCCGTTGAGGACGCCCTCGCCGTTCTCGTGCTCGAGCAGGGCCAGCAGCAGATGTTCGGTGCCGACGTAGTTGTGGCCGAGGCGCAGTGCCTCGCGGAACGTCAGCTCCAGGACCTTCTTGGCGTCCGGGCCGTACGGCACCAGCTCGGGCGCGTCGGGCACGGCCGGCGGGAGCGCGGCGGTGGCCGCCTCCGCCACCGCGTCCAGGGAGACGCCCTGCTCCCGGATCGCCTTCGCGGCGATGGCCTCGGGCTCGGCGAGCAGGCCGAGGACGAGGTGCTCGGGCAGGCCCTCGGCGGCGCCCGCCTCGACGGCCCGCGCGTGCGCGGCCATGACCACGCTCCGCGCGCGCGTCGTGTAGCGGCCGAAGTTCTGCGCGGGGTCGGCTCCGGCGGTCTCCTTCGGCACGAAGCGCTTCTGGGCCGCCTGGCGGGTGACGCCCATGCTCCTGCCGATGTCCGTCCAGGACGCGCCGGAGCGGCGGGCCTGGTCGACGAAGTGCCCGATCAGATGGTCGGCCACGTCGCCGAGATGGTCGGCGGCGATCACCGCGTCCTGGAGCTGGTCGAGGGGTTCGGAGTGAACCTTCTTGATGGCCGCGATCAGGTCGTCGAGCCGGAGGGATGGCGTGAAGGACGGATCGGTCGTCATGTGTCAACCGTAGGTTGACAGTCAAGGGGTGTCAACCCATGGTTGACACCCCTTCGTCGGGTGACTGTCTGCGGAGCTACGCGGCTACGCGGCTACGCGGCCACGGGGCTACTTCGGGGCGGCCGCGAGCCGTAACGCCAGTCCCGCGAAGACCGTCCCACTGAAGATGTTCAGGCCCCGCGCCACCCGTCGGCTGCGGCGCAGCAGCGCCGCGAGCCGGCCGGAGAGCAGGCCGACCGTGCCGTCCACCGCCAGCCCCATCACGGTGATCGTCAGGCCGAGGAGCAGGAACTGCTCGCGCACGTGCCCGAGGCCCGGGTTCACGAACTGGGGCAGGAAGGAGACGTTGAAGAGGATCACCTTGGGGTTCAGCAGATTGGTGACGGCGCCCCGCCAGAAGGCGCGCCGCCGCCCGGCCCCTGCCGCCCCGCCCTCCTCGACCGGGGCCTCGGCCCGGTCCCGGAACGCCTTCACCGCGAGGACCAGCAGGTAGGCCGCGCCCGCCCAGCGCAGCACGTGATAGAGCGTCGGCAGCGTGAGGAACAGCGCCGACAGACCGAGTGCCGCCGCGACCGAGTGCACGAACATCGCGCAGGCCACCCCGACGGCGGCGGTCAGTCCGGTGCGAGGGCCGCCCCGACCGCCCATCGCCACGATGAACATCATGTCGGGGCCGGGTGTGACGCAGAGCGCGAACGCGGCGACGAGGAAGGCCGCGTAGAGAGAGGTGTCCACCATGACGCCATGCTCGGAGCCCCGCCAAGGGCGGGGGCACAATTCCGGGGAGTGAGACGCGCCCCGGCCCGCGCCGCCGTGACACGATCGACGCGTGAGCAGTACGACCAGCACGGTGGAGCGCGCCTTCGCGGCAGCCCTCTACGACGACTCCGACACCGGCCTCGACACGGGCGCCTCACTGCTCGCGGCCGACCCGGGCGCGGACACCGAACTCGCCCGGCGCGGACGCGAGTTCGTCGCGGCGGCCTGGCGGCGCGGCTGGCAGCCCGCCGACGTCGTACGGCTCGTGCGCCGCGAGCTGGACGCCGTACACGTACGACTTCTCGCGGAGGCGATCCGCGCGCAGGCGCCCGACGACCGGTCGCGGGGCCGGCGCTGGGCGGCCCAGCTCGCGGAGCTGGACGCCGGGCAGGAGCCGCGCGCCGACCGGTTCTCGTACGCCACCGCGGTCCTGGAGCTGTACCGGCTGCTGCTGCGGCTGCCCGCGCTGGAGCCGCTGGAGGAGCCGGTGGCCTCGCGCGCGCCGGAGTCCCGGATGCTCACCCGGATTCGCGCGCTGCTCGCCAAGGCCGAGGCGACCGGTTTTCCGGAGGAGGCGGAGGCGCTCACCGCCAAGGCGCAGGAGCTGATGGCACGGCACAGCGTCGACGACGCGCTGCTCGCCGCCGGGGCACCGGCCGGGGACGCGCCCGGCGCCTGCCGCATCGGGGTCGAGCCGCCGTACGAGCAGGCCAAGGCGGTGCTGCTGAACGCGGTCGCCGACGCCAACCACTGCCGGGCGGTGTGGAACGAGCCCTTCGGCTTCGCCACCGTCGTCGGCTTCGAGGCCGACCTGGAGGTGGTCGAGCTGCTCCACGCCTCGCTCCTCGTGCAGTCCGAGCACGCGATGACCACGGCGGAGGCCGCGCAGCGCGCGGGCGGACGCAAGCGTACGAAGACCTTCCGGCAGTCCTTCCTCGCCGCCTACGCCCACCGGGTCGGCGACCGCCTGGCCGTCGCCGCGCGGACCCAGGTGCCCGGCGATCTGCTGCCCGTCCTGGCCACCCGCGAGGTGGCCGTCACGGACCGGCTGGACCGGATGTTCCCGGAGACGACCACCACACGGCTGCGCGGGGTGACGGACGAGGCGGGCTGGACGGAGGGGGCCCGGGCGGCCGACCGGGCTCAGGTGAGGTCCCGGCGCCGCCTGGACCAGGGGAGCTGACGCGCCTGGACCGGGGGAGCAGGCGCACCTGGGCCAGGGCGGCTGACGGACCCGTCGTCACTGCCGCCGTGCCCCCCGGCGGCCGCCGCGCTCCGGCCTCGGCTCCCGCCGGTCTCCGGCCGATCTCCCGCGTCAGTCGCCCGCCTGGGTGAAGGCGCTGACCGAGGCGTTCGGGGTGGTCGCGCCGCCCTTGCCGGCGACGGGGCCGTACGTCCACGGGTAGGTGCGGGTGTCCGTGCTGCCGGGCAGCCCGATCTTCATGCTCTTGGCCTGGAGCGCGGCGCTGTCGCCGTCCTTGCCGCGCACGTACGAGATGGTGAAGGTGGCCGACTCGCCCTTGGCCAGCGTGAGCTTCTGCGCCTTGGCGCCCTGCTGCGAGGACATCTTGGCGGACGTGCCGCCGGCGATCAGGGTGACGGAGGGGAAGCCGTCCAGGGTGCACTTGGCGCTCTGGTTGGTGAGCGAGACCGTCACCTCGCCGGTGTCCCCGGCGGCCGGCGCGGCACTCGCGGGCCCGACCTGGAGGCCGACCGTGTCGAGTTCGCACCCGGAACCGTGGCTCTTGCTCCCGCCGCCGCCACTGTCGCAGCCGGTGAGAACGAGGGCCGCGGCGAGCGCGGCGACGGTGAGCGGAATGGCGCGCATGAATGTGTCCCTGCTGACGTCGTGGCGTGTCCGACCATCATCACGCCGGCGCGGGACGCCCCTTCGCGCGCCCCACCCCTCGCCGCGCGCGCCGGGAACGAGACGCTGTTCCGGCGCCGCCCCGGTCAGGACCCGGTGGTGGCCGTCGCCAGGCCGGCCGGCAGCTTGCCGCCCTGCGCCTTGGTGTACGTCTCCTTGCCGATCTTGCCGCCCGACCAGGTCACCGTCATCGAGGACTTGCCCAGCGAGTCGACCATGCCGGTCGTACGGTCCTTCGCCGCGTCCCCGGAGCACGTGAGGTGGATCATGCGCATCCCCGCCTCCTCGCCCGCGGTGCCGCTGCACACCGTGCCGCCGGTCGCGAAGAGCCCCGCCTTGGTGCCGGTGACGACCAGGGCCACCGCCTTGCCGTCGGTGGTCGCGAGCCAGCTGCCCTGGAGGCCGGACGCCTTCGTCGACGACGCCGTACCGCCGGAGCCGTCCGAGCCGCCGCCGGTGGCCGTGGCGGAGGTCGCGGACGTGCTCGGCGTGGCGGAGGAGCCGTCGTCGGAGCCGCCGCCGCTGCACGCGGTCAGCGCGAACACGCCCGCCAGGCCCGCGGCCGCGGCCGCGATCCGCACCGTCGTAGTCGCCGAAGTCACTGGACGCTCCCAAGCAGTAGCCGGCCGGTCCGCGCGGACCGGAAGGACATCGGCAAGTTACCAGGGGTACCCGAGAGCCCCCCAGGCCCCGGCCGCCGGGGGCGCCCGGTGCCCCGCACGCTGCCCGTCCGCTGCCGCACGACGCCGGGCGGACGCTCCGCCTCCGCCGGACCGACGCGGATCCGGACGATTCCGCGGACCGGACACTTATCCGGACCCTGGAACAGGAAGGGCGCGGCACGCGTCTGTTCCTAGTGCACGAGGGGTTCGATCCGGACGACCCCGCGCAGCCGACGGCACGGCGGATCATGGACGGGGGGTGGCGGACGCATGTCCTGCGGGCTTCGGGGCAGACGCTGGAACGACTTTGACAAGGCACTCGTTCTGCTGTCGGTGCTCCTTGCGCCTCGTACCGCGTTCGACATCACGTGCAGAGCCGCCTTCGGTAAAGCGGTCGTCAAAGCTGTAACCGGAGGAACACCCCGCGTGCACGTGCATCTGCTCGCGCATCTGCACGTGAACAGGGTTATGATCCGGGTCAGTTGACCATTGCATCTATGGCCTCACCAGCCAGTGCACCACCGGGGAGCGACCTGTGGACCACGACGTGTACGACGTGTACGACGTTGCCGACGCGTCCGGCGTGTACAACGGCATGGCCGCCGCGCAGTTGCACGGGGTGGCCTGGCAGAAGAGCCGGCACAGCAACTCGCAGGGATCCTGCGTGGAGTTCGCCCGGCTCCCCGGCGGTGATGTCGCCGTACGCAACTCCCGCTTCCCGGACGGTCCCGCGCTCGTGTACACCCGAGCGGAGATCGAGGCCATGCTGCTGGGCATCAAGGACGGCGAGTTCGACCACCTGATCGTGGGCTGATCCCCGGGACATCCGGGGATGAATCTCGTATTGCGGGCCGTAACGCGCGTAGAATCGCGGCGCCAGAAGGCGCCGCGATCCGTCACGAGGTGGGGGGCAGCCGGAACAGTGCCCAGACCACCTTGCCGTGCAGGGTGCCGGCCAGCGGGTGCCAGCCCCATCCGTCGCTGAAGGAGTCGACGAGGAACAGGCCGCGGCCCGACTCCGCCGCGAAGTCCTCCGAGTCGCACGCGACCGGGCTGTCGTGGCTGGGGTCCCGCACCGCGCACACCAGTCGCTCGGTCCAGCGCATCAGGTGCAGCCGCACGGGCGGGGCCTGCTCCGGGTTCCGGGGCGCACCGGCCGGCAGCGCGTGGCGCAGGGCGTTGGTGACGAGTTCGGAGACCACCAGACAGACATCGTCGAAGCGCTCGCCTATCGACCACTGGTCGAGGGTCTTGCGGGTGAACACCCTTGCCTCGCGCACCGCTTCGAGGCGGGCGGGCAGGGCGCACGATGCGGCGCTGGACACGGCCGCGGGATCGAGCGGCGGAAGGCCCTGCCGTAACGGCTCGAGCATGGTCGATCCATTCGTCCCCATGCGAGGCACTCCCGGGAATTCGCGGTCGTTGCTCAGCGGTCGTTGCGATGCAGCGGTGGCGCGAGACCATGGTTTCGGAAGCGCACATCAGATGCAAGGGCAGATGCACGTGCAGCTGACCGAATTGGACGCTCCCGTACCGCTTGTTGGCCATTTTTTCCGCCAACTTCCCGTGTCCCCCTTGCCCTCTGCTCGCGTAGTTCTGCACGAAACCTTTGGCTGCTTTCCGTTTCCGTAACCGAGCGAGTACTGCTCGAAGTGTTTTAGTGGCAGACTGCGGCCCCTGAAGACGTTGGGGAGGCTGGCGAACGTGAGCGCGGGAGAGCCCGGATCGGTGGTGCGGCGGATGCTGCTCGGCTCGCAACTCAGGAGACTGCGAGAGGCACGGGGGATCACGCGAGAGGCGGCGGGCTACTCGATCCGCGCCTCCGAGTCGAAGATCAGCCGGATGGAGCTGGGCCGGGTGAGCTTCAAGACGCGGGACGTGGAAGACCTCCTGACGCTCTACGGCATCACGGACGAGATGGAACGCACCTCCCTCCTCTCCCTCGCGCGCGAGGCCAATGTCGCCGGCTGGTGGCACAGCTACTCCGACGTCCTGCCCACCTGGTTCCCCACCTACGTGGGCCTCGAAGGCGCCGCGTCCCTCATCCGCGCCTACGAGGTCCAGTTCGTCCACGGACTGCTCCAGACCGAGGCCTACGCCCGCGCCGTCGTCCGGCGCGGCATGAAGGGCGCCAGCGAGGCGGACGTCGAGCGGCGCGTGGCGCTGCGCCTGGAGCGCCAGAAGTACCTCGTCGCCGAGAACGCCCCCGAGTTCCACATCGTCCTGGACGAGGCCGCCCTGCGCCGCCCCTACGGTGACCGAGAGGTCATGCGCGGCCAGCTCCAGCACCTCATCGACATCTCCGAACGCTCCAATGTGCGGCTCCAGATCATGCCGTTCAGCTTCGGCGGGCACTCGGGCGAGAGCGGCGCCTTCACCATCCTGAGCTTCCCCGAGTCCGACCTCTCGGACGTCGTCTATCTGGAGCAGCTCACCAGCGCGCTCTATCTCGACAAGCGCGAGGACGTCGCCCAGTACGAGAAGGCGATCAAGGAACTCCAGCAGGACAGCCCCGGCCCCGACGAGAGCCGCGACCTGCTGCGCGGACTGCTCCAGCTGTCCTAGGGCGTGTTGCGAAAGTCCCGCGGCAGGAGACGGCACCGGTTCCGCCCGCTTCGCGACCCGGAGGGAAAACCCTCGGTTTTCCTGTGGATGTCGCGGGGGTTGGCCGATGAGCACCCTCAACTCCCCTATGACGCAAGTACGATGACGTGTGATCAGACCGGGAAGTTGATCAGGTGTCTGCTGCGACTGCGCCGACCGCCTCGGCAGCAGGGGATTGAGGGATCACATGTCGTCGTCCTATTTCACCGACCTGGCCCAGCAGTACATCGACGGTGAGTGGCGCCCGGGAACCGGCTCCTGGGACATCATCGACTTCAACCCGTACGACGGCGAGAAGCTGGCCTCGATCACGATAGCCACCGTCGACGAGGTCGACGAGGCCTACCAGGCCGCCGCGCGCGCCCAGAAGGAATGGGCCCGCACCAACCCCTACGCCCGCCGTGCCGTGTTCGAGAAGGCGTTGCGCGTCATCGAGGACCGCGAGCCCGAGATCACCGAGGCGATCATCGCCGAACTCGGCGGCACGCACCTGAAGGCCGCGTTCGAGCTGCACCTCGCCAAGGAGTTCCTGCGCGAGTCGATCCACCTGTCGCTGCGCCCCGAGGGCAAGATCCTGCCGTCGCCGACCGACGGCAAGGAGAACCGCCTCTACCGCGTGCCGGTGGGCGTCGTCGGCGTGATCAGCCCCTTCAACTTCCCCTTCCTGCTGTCGATCAAGTCCGTGGCCCCCGCGCTCGCGCTCGGCAACGCCGTGGTCCTCAAGCCGCACCAGAACACGCCCATCACCGGCGGCTCCCTCGTCGCGAAGATCTTCGAGGACGCCGGTCTGCCGGGCGGTCTGCTGAACGTCGTCATCACGGACATCGCCGAGATCGGTGACGCCTTCATCGAGCACCCCATTCCCAAGGTCATCTCCTTCACCGGCTCCGACAAGGTCGGCCGCCACGTCGCCACCGTCTGCGCCTCGCAATTCAAGCGCTCGGTGCTCGAACTCGGCGGCAACAGCGCGATCGTGGTGCTCGACGACGCCGACATCGACTACGCCGTCGACGCCGCGGTCTTCAGCCGCTACGTCCACCAGGGCCAGGTCTGCATGGCCGCGAACCGCGTCCTCGTCGACCGCTCCATCGCCGACGAGTTCACCGAGAAGTTCGTCGCCAAGGTCAAGACCCTGAAGACCGGCGACCCGCGCGACCCGCAGACCGTCATCGGCCCGCTGATCAACTCCTCGCAGGCGGACTCCGTCTCCGGCACCGTCGAGCAGGCCATCGCCGACGGCGCCACCGCGCTGGTGCACGGCGCCACCACCGACAACCTCGTGGAGCCGTCGGTCCTCACCGGCGTCCCCGCCGACTCCGCCCTGCTGCGGCAGGAGGTGTTCGGCCCGGTCGCCTTCCTCATCCCCTTCGACGGCGAGGAGGAGGCGGTCCGCATCGTCAACGACACGCCCTACGGGCTGAGCGGCGCCGTCCACACCGGTGACATCGAGCGGGGCGTGGCCTTCGCCAAGCAGATCGACACCGGCATGTTCCACGTGAACGACGGCACCGTCCACGACGAGCCCCTCGTACCCTTCGGCGGGGAGAAGAGCTCTGGCGTCGGCCGCCTCAACGGCGAGACCACGCAGGACTCCTTCACCACCCTGAAGTGGATCTCGGTGCAGCACGGCCGCAGCGGCTTCCCGTTCTAGCCTCCCTCCCCTCCTATGGGTGATGACGTGTCTTACGGGTGATGGCGAGTCGATCTCCCGCCACGGGCCATTGAGGACAGAATCTGTCCTCAATGGCCCGTAGCTTCGTCGGTACCGGACGGGGACGAGCCCCGGCCGGGAACCGACGAAAGGCGGCTGCCATGGTCATGCACGTACCTGCCGAGGCCCCGGGCGACGAGCGCGGTGCCCTTCTGTCCTTCATCGCCGAGCAGCGCGGCGGCATCCGGCGGGCGGTGCTCGGCCTCACGGACGAGCAGGCCTCGTCCCGGCCCACCGCCGGTGAGCTGTCCCTGGCCGGCCTGGTCAAGCATGTCGCCGAGGTCGAGCAGAGCTGGCTGGCCCGGGCCCGCCAGGAGCCGCCCGCGGTCCAGCGCGACCAGTCCAACTGGCACGAGACCTTCCAGCTGATCGGTGACGAGACCCTCCAGTCGCAGCTCGCCCACTGGGAGAAGATCGCCGCCGAGACGGAGGCGTTCATCCGCTCCGTCCCCAGTCTCGACGACACCTTCCCGCTGCCCGATCAGCCCTGGTTCCCGCCGGAGGGCCGGGTCTCGATGCGCTGGCTCTGTCTGCACCTGATCCGCGAGACGGCCCGGCACGCCGGCCACGCCGACATCATCCGCGAGTCGATCGACGGCAAGACCGCCTTCGAACTCGTGGCGCTGGAGCAGGGCACCTCCTGGGGGTGAGGCCGGGCTCAGTGGTGGAAGCTGGTCGCCACCGCCGCGTCCTGGCTCAGCGGATGGGCCTGCTTGCGCAGCTCCGGCAGGAGGCGGGTCAGATCGTCGACGAACATGTCGGCCAGGTCGGACGAGAAGCCGTTGCGGCACACCACCCGGACCACCGAGAGGTCCTCGCGGTTGGCCGGGAAGGTGTACGCCGGTACCAGCCAGCCGTTCTCCCGCAGCCGCCGGGAGACGTCGAAGACGTCGTACCGCGTGACGTCCGGGCCCGTGGTGAAGGCGAACACCGGCAGTTCGTCGCCACGGGTCAGCAGCCGGAAGTCGCCCAGGGCCTCGATCCGGTCGGCGAGGCTCATGGCCACGTCCCGGGTGGACTGCTGGACCGCCCGGTAGCCCTCACGGCCCAGCCGGAGGAAGGTGTAGTACTGCGCGACGACCTGCGCGCCCGGCCGGGAGAAGTTGAGGGCGAAGGTCGGCATGTCGCCGCCCAGGTAGTTGACGCGGAAGACGAGCTCCTCCGGCAGGGACTCCTTGTCCCGCCACAGCGCCCAGCCGACACCCGGGTACACCAGGCCGTACTTGTGGCCCGAGGTGTTGATGGAGGCGACCCGCGGCAGCCGGAAGTCCCACACCAGGTCCTCGTCGACGAACGGGGCGACCATCGCGCCGGAGGCGCCGTCCACGTGCACCGGGATGTCCAGGCCGGTCCGCTCCTGAAGGGCGTCCAGCGCGGCGCACAGATCCGCGATCGGCTCGTAGGACCCGTCGAAGGTGGAGCCCAGGATGCCGACCACGCCGATGGTGTTCTCGTCGCACATCGCGGCCGCGGCCCGCGGGTCCAGGTGGTAGCGGTCGCCCTCCATGGGGACCTGGCGGGCCTCCACCTCCCAGAAGTTGCAGAACTTGTCCCAGCAGACCTGGACGTTGACCCCCATCACCAGGTTCGGCCGGACCGTACGGCCGGGGTAGCGGTCCGCGTTGCGCTGCGCCCAGCGCCGCTTCAGCGCCATCCCGGCGAGCATGCACGCCTCGCTGGAGCCCGTCGTCGAACATCCCACGGCCGCCGACGGGTCCGGCGCGTTCCACAGGTCGGCGAGCATCGCCACGCAGCGGCGCTCCAGTTCCGCCGTGCGCGGGTACTCGTCCTTGTCGATCATGTTCTTGTCGCGGCACTCCGCCATCAGCACCCCGGCCTCGGGCTCCATCCACGTGGTGACGAACGTGGCGAGGTTCAGCCGGGAGTTGCCGTCGAGCATCAGCTCGTCGTGCACGATCTGTGCCGCCGTCATCGGGGGCAGGGGCGAGTCCGGCAACCGGTGCTTGGGCGGCGCCTCGATCATGCCGGCCACCGGGTTGGCCTCCCCGATGAAGGGATTCACGGCCATCGGGCGTTCGTCGGGCTTCTTGTCGCCCTTGTGCAGCGGCATGGAAACTCCCCTGGGTGGGTGTGCTGTGGATGGATCGCGCGGTCGGGTCCTGCTGCCTCGGTCTTGTCTTGCTCTCGCCTGCTCTCGCCTGTACTTGTTCTGCTCTTGTTCTGTTCTCTTCGGCTCTCGCCTGTTCTCTTCGGCTCTCGTTGGCTCTCGTCCGTTCCCGTCCTGGGCCCGTTACCTCCTCATCGGATCGGCACGGCCGAGCGGTTCACGGATCGCCGCTTTTTCTTCCCCGCCGTCGAACCCAGGCGAGGCCGTCGTCGCACCGCCGTCCGGGCCGGTCGTCGTACCGCCGTCCCCGCGGGTCATCGCACCGCCGTCCCGTCCGGCCGCAGCTGCATCTGCGGCCGCCCGGTCACCAGCAGCCAGGCCGGCAGGGAGGCGATGCACAGCAGGGCCAGGATGCTGGTCGACGACACCAGCACCGCGGCCGTGAAGAGGCTGATCCAGCCCTGCCGGGTGATCGCCAGCAGCACGCCCAGGACACCCGCGCTCACCGCGACGGCGGGCGGGACGTCGGGGACCAGGGCGTGGGCGCACAGGCCGAGGGCGGTCCCCACGAACACCGAGGGGAAGATCCGGCCGCCCCGGAAGCCGCTCGACGCGGCGATCAGCAGCGCCGCCAGCTTGACCACCGCCATCGTGGCGAACTGCCCGGCCGACCAGCCGTCGGGGTCGTGGGCCAGCACCCCGACCTCGTGCAGCCCCTTGAACAGGGTCAGATGCCCGCCCACCGCCGCCAGCCCCCCGAGCACGACGCCGCCGAGCGGGAGCATCAGCAGGGGATGGCGCAGCCGCTGGAAGGCCCGGTGTACATAGGGGAAGGCGTACACCGCGCACAGGCCGAGCAGCGCGCCCGCCGCCGCGATGACGACGGCCGCGAGCAGGTTGCGGCCGTCGGGCTGGTCGACGGGCGGCAGGTGCAGGTCGAAGCTGGGATGGGCCACCAGCGTGGTGGTCGTGGCGCCGACCGCGGCGGCGGCCAGCGGCGCGAAGAGGTTGTCCCACAGCAGCCCCCTGGTCTTCCGCCCGGCCAGCGCCTCGGAGATGACCAGGGCCGCCGCCACCGGGGTGCCGAACAGCGCACCGATCGTGGCCGCCTCCGCCAGCGCCGCCCACAGGTTGTCGGGTACCCGGGGGATGAACCGGCCGCCCAGCCAGATCGCGACCCCGACGTTCACGGCGATGATCGGGTTCTCCGGTCCGAGGCTCGGCCCGCCGGCCAGCATCAGGCAGGTCGCCAGCACCAGCCCCGGCAGCACCGTGGGCGGCAGCGCGGGCGCGTCCAGCCCGAGGGTGGCGGGGTCGGGGCCCGCATGGCCCGGCACCTTCCACACCACGAGCCCGACCGCGACGCCGGTCGCCGTGAGCATGATGAGCATCCACAGGTCCGAGTAGGCGCCGATCCCGAGTGCCTGCGGCAGGACGTTCCACAGCACGTGCTGGAGTTCCTCGGCCGCCTTGCTCACGCCCACGAACAGCAGGCTCGCGACCACGCCCACCACGACCGAGGGCAGGATCAGCGGCAGCAGGATCCGGGCGGGCGTCGCCGGGGAGGTCGTCGGCGCCTGCGGCGCGGTGTCCTGAGCCACGGGCTCACGATAAGCGGGCAAAAGGTACGGAACATCCCGGGAGGGGCCGGACGAACCGGCTTGCACCTCACGCAGCGGGAGGCGGCAGCGTGGACGCATACCGAGAAAGGAGGCGGAAGTGAGCTACTCCGTGGGTCAGGTCGCCGGGTTCGCCGGGATCACGGTGCGTGCGCTGCACCACTACGACGCCATCGGCCTGCTGGTCCCGAGCGAGCGCAGCCACGCGGGCCACCGGCGCTACGCCGAGGCCGATCTCGACCGGCTCCAGCAGATCCTCTTCTACAGAGAGCTCGGCTTCCCCCTCGAAGAGGTCGCCGTCCTGCTCGACGACCCGGACGCGGACCCGCGCGCGCATCTGCGCCGCCGGCACGAACTGCTGTCCGCCCGGATCGAACAGCTCAGGAAGATGGCGGCGGCCGTGGAGCACGCCATGGAGGCACGCAGGATGGGCATCAACCTCACGCCCGAGGAACGGTTCGAGGTCTTCGGGGACAAGGACCCGGGACAGTACGACGAGGAGGCCGAGCAGCGCTGGGGCGGCACGCGGGAGTACGCCGAGTCGCAGCGCAGGGTCGCCCGCTACACGAAAGAGGACTGGCGGCGCATCCAGGCCGAGGTCACGGACTGGACGGAGCGCTACGGCGCCCTCATGGCGGCGGACGAGCCGCCCGCGGGCGAGGCGGCCATGGACCTGGCGGAGGAGCACCGGCGGCACATCAGCACGTACTACTACGAGTGCTCGTACGAGATGCACCGCCGCCTCGGCGACACGTACGTCGCCGACGAGCGCTTCAAGGCGTTCTACGACTCCACGCGCGCGGGTCTGGCCGAGCACCTCAAGGAGGCGATCGCCGCCAACGCGACCCGGCACGGCGGGTGAGCGGCGCGGGCGCACACGAGGCGATCGGTGCGCCCGCGTGCCGGACGCCGTGGTCCGCGCGGTGCGCGCTCACTCCTCCGCGAGGACGACCGCGGTGCCGTAGGCGCACACCTCGGTGCCGACGTCCGCGGCCTCCGACACGTCGAAGCGGAACGCGAGCACCGCGTTCGCCCCACGCGCGCGTGCCTGCTCCACGAGACGTTCCATGGCCTGGTTGCGGGTCTGCACCAGGGTCTTGGTGAGGCCCTTGAGCTCACCGCCGATCATCGACTTCAGGCCCGCCCCGATCTGGCTGCCGAGATGCCGGGAACGCACGGTCAGCCCGAAGACCTCGCCGATCACGCTCTGCACGCGGCGGCCGGGCACGTCGTTGGTGGTGACGACCAGGACGTCCGGGTGGGGGCCCTGGCCGCCGCCGTAATCATCGATGCTCATGGCTCACAGCTTTGTCCCAGCGAAGGCACAGTGCATCCTGGGAGCAGCCCTGGAACCTGCTCCTGTGGCGCCGCGTTGTAGCTTTGGGCGGTCCTTCCGCCGCACCGATCGCCCTCACCCCTCAGGAGCCCGGAACTCGTGACTACCACCCTCGCCCTAGGCCCCGAGTGGATTACGCCGGACTATCTGATCTCGACCTTCGGCCTGATCGGCATCCTGGTGATCGTCTTCGCCGAGTCGGGCCTGTTCGCCTTCCTTCCGGGTGACTCGCTGCTGTTCACGGCGGGCCTGCTGGTGGCCGACGGCAAGTGGATCCATCAGCCCCTGTGGCTGGTGTGCACCCTGATCGTGGCCGCGGCCGTCCTCGGTGACCAGGTCGGCTTCCTGATCGGCAAGTTCTTCGGGCCGAAACTCTTCAACCGCCCGAACTCCAAGCTGTTCAAGAAGGAGAACCTCGACAAGGCGCACGAGTTCGTCGAGAACTACGGCCCCAAGGCGATCGTCCTGGCCCGCTTCGTGCCGATCGTGCGCACCTTCGCGCCGATCATCGCGGGCGCCGGCCGCATGAAGTACCGCACGTTCCTGACGTACAACGTGGTCGGGGGCGCCCTGTGGGGCACCATCGTGACCGTCGCGGGCTACTTCCTCGGCCAGATCACCGTCATCAAGAACAACGTCGAGGCCATCCTGGTCCTGATCGTCGTCATCTCGCTCGTCCCGGTGATCATCGAGTACATGAAGGCCCGCAAGGAGGGCCGCGAGGCCTCCCAGGAGAGCGACGGCCAGGACGCCGAGGCCCACGGGCACGGGCAGGACCCGTTCCCGCCGCACCAGCCGCTCATGGACGACGCCACCACGCGCCTGCGCCCCGTCCCGGCGGCGGACCAGCCGTACGGCCACCAGGGCCACCGGAGCCACCAGGGCCACCAAGGTCACCAGGGATACGACGAGCAGCCGTACGACCAGCAGGGTCACCGGCAGCAGGGTCACCACCAGCAGGGGCACCAGCAGGGCTACGACCACCGGAACCACGCGCACCAGGGATACGGCCAGGACGGATACGCCCAGGACGGTTACGCCCAGCAGAACCAGCAGGCGTACGGCCGTCAGGACCCCGACCCGCAGGACTACGCCCGGCAGCTCGACCAGGCCTACGCCCAGCAGCCCCAGCCCCAGCAGCACCAGCCGTACGCCCAGCAGCAGCCGTACCAGCAGCAGCCGCATCCGCAGCACCAGCAGCAGCCGCAGCAACCGTACGGCGCCCGCCAGGGACACCCGCAGCAGAACGGCCAGTACCCCTACGACGAGGGCTACTGAGCCGTCCCGCGCGCCCGCCCGCGACAGCGGGCCGGGCGGGCGCTCAGAAGCCCCTGGTCCGCTTGGCGGCCCGCCGCCCCGCCGCGCGCCCGGCTCCCGGGACGCGCAGGAACAGCCGCGAGATCTCCGAGCCGAGGTTCACGCCGATGGCGATCGCCATGGCCAGCGCCGCGGCCTTGGACAGCGACACCAGCCCCTTGTCGATGTCGTTCTGGGCGATCGCCAGCAGCCCGAAGTAGGTCGCGGAGCCAGGCAGCAGCGGTCCGATCGCGGCCGTCGTGTACGGCAGCGCCGACGCGAACCGGTAGCGCGAGAGCAGCTGTCCGAACAGGCCCACCAGGCCGGCCGCCACGGCGGTGGAGGCGACCGGTGAGAAGTTGCCGGCGTAGTGCATGGCGCCGTACACCGACCACGCGACACCGCCGTTGAGGGTCACCGCCACCACGGTGGATCGTTCCTGCTGGAGCAGGACGGCGAAGGTCAGCGACAGCAGCATCGACGCGCCGATCTGCCACAGCGGCCGCTCGCTGCTGCCCAGCGCCACGTCGGGGTTGAGCTGGGCGCCCACATACACGCCGAAGTACAGCACCACGAGCACGCCGACGACGATGCCGACGAACAGGTACATGACCTCCAGCAGGCGCGCGGACGCGGTGATGTAGAAACCGGTGAGGCCGTCCTGCACACCCGCGACCAGCGCCCGCCCCGGCAGCAGCGCGAACAGCCCACCGGTGATCACCGCGGACGCCTTCACGTCCACGTCGGCGAGGGTGAGCGCGATCCCTATCACCGCGGGCGGCATCGCGGCCACCGTGAACTGGTAGAACTCCGGCAGCCCGCGCCCCGCGCACAGCCAGGCCAGCCGGTCGCCGAGCATCGCGCCGAGCGCGGCGGCGACGAACACCACCGGGTCGCCGCCGACGAGCACGGAGGCGGCGCCGGCGAGCAGCCCGGCGGCCGCGGTGAGCACCCAGGTGGGGTACGGGTGCCGGTTGCGCCGGATCTCCACCAGGCGCCGGTAGGCCTCCTCCAGGGAGACGTGGGTCTCCGGGTCGCTCAGATCGGCGACGAGGGCGTAGACGGCCGCCAGGCGCGTGTAGTCGGTGCCCCGGCGGCGGACCGTGCGGGACGCGGAGACCGGGTCGTCGACCAGCGAGGGCTGGTGGGAGATCGCCAGCAGCGTGAAGGTGACGTTCGGCTCGCAGCGGTCCAGGCCGTAGGAGCGGCACACCGACAGCATCGCCGCCTCGACGTCCTCGGCGCCCTCGCCGCCCGCCAGCAGCAACTCTCCGATGCGCAGCGTCAGGTCGAGCACGCGCGGGACGGCCGGACCGCCCTCCTCGGCCTTCTGCACCGGTTCGGGCGCGGGCCGGTCGGTCACCGGCATGCGCAGCATGGTGCGCATCCGGTCCTGCCAGGGCGCGTCCTTGGTCAGGCTGACCAGGGGCATCCCGGTCGCCGGGGTGAAGGCGGGCGGGGCCTGTCCGCTGTTGTAGGTGCTCGGCAGGCTGAACGCCGACCCCTCGGGCTCACCGGCCGCCGCCGGGGCCTCCAGGCCCCGCGGGAGGGCGAACTCCGACGTCGTCTCGGACTCGCTCGGCCCCTTGGGGACGTCCAGCCCCTCGGGGAGGGCGAACTCCGACGTCGCCTCGTCCGACTGCGGCTTGCGGTCCTCCGCCTCCGTCACTGCGAAAACGCTCCCTGGAACGACACCTTCCGTGAGCATCAGTATGCGCATCCGTACCCCGGGCCGGGCGAACGGGCCACCCGTAGCGCGCGCGGACGCGAGAACGGGCCGCACGCGTGCGCGTGCGGCCCGTTCTCGGGAGTTCCGGGGCGAGGGACCTCGCGGGGGAGGCGTGCCCCTGGAGGGCTCAGTGGCCGCCCGTCTCCTTGAAGCGCTTGTACGACCGCTCGATCTCGATCTCGGCGTCGACGCGGCCGACCCAGTTGGCGCCCTCGACGGACTTGCCGGGCTCCAGGTCCTTGTAGACCTCGAAGAAGTGCTGGATCTCCAGGCGGTCGAACTCCGACACGTGGTGGATGTCGCGCAGGTGCTCCACGCGCGGGTCCGTCGCCGGGACGCACAGCAGCTTGTCGTCGCCGCCGGCCTCGTCCGTCATGCGGAACATGCCGATCGCGCGGCACTTGATGAGGCAGCCCGGGAAGGTCGGCTCGTCAAGGATGACCAGCGCGTCCAGCGGGTCGCCGTCCTCGCCGAGGGTGTTCTCGACGAATCCGTAGTCGGTCGGGTAGGCGGTCGAGGTGAAGAGTCGACGGTCGAGGCGGATCCGACCGGTCTCGTGGTCCACCTCGTACTTGTTCCGCGAACCCTTCGGGATCTCGATCGTGACGTCGAACTCCACCGGTGGCTCCTCCATGATCAGCACATAGTTCTGGTGATTAAGTGTCCCTCACGCAGGTGGGTGATCGCGAAAGGGGCTGGTGGTCGTGCCAGAGCTGAGGCCTTGGCGAGCCGCGAGACCGCACGTGGTGCGGGCCGCGAACGCCGTACGACCGCGTCTGGCGAAGGCCGCGGACGTCGTACGACCGCGCCTCGGACGTGCCACGGCAGCCGTGCGACCGCGGGTCGCGCGGCTGGCGAAGGCCGTGAAACCGCAGGTCGCGCGGGTCACGCGGCCCAGGCCCGGCAAGACCTGGCAGTACACCGCGGGCGCCGCAGGCGCCGGACTGGCGCTGGCCTTCGTCGTGGTGAACGCCGCCGGCCCCTGGGATGCCACCGGTCAGCGTACGGCCGAGCGGGACTGGGCGGCCGCCCGGGAACGGACGGGTGGCGCAGATCACGGAGACGGGGCCGCGACGGCCTCCAGGCCCCGGACGCCGAAGCCCGCGCCGAGCGCGGCGACCGTCCTCGCCGGCCTGGGCGGCGAGGACGGCACCACGAAGGCCGCCGGATCCGCCGCCGGGGCACCGACCTCCCAGGCGCTCACAAACGTCCTGCGCCCGCTCCTCGGCGACTCGGCGCTCGGCGCCGGCCACGCCGCCGCCGTCGTCGACGTGGCGACCGGGAAGCGGCTCTACGGCAGCGGCGCGGACGACGCCCTCACCCCCGCCTCCACCACCAAGATCGCCACTGCGGTCGCCGCGCTGTCCGCGCTGGGCGCCGACCACCGCTTCACCACGCGCGCCGCCCTCGAACCCGACACCCAGGAACTCGTCCTGGTCGGCGGCGGCGACCCCACCCTCACCGCCCGCGCCAAGAGCGACGGCTGGGCCAGCCTGCGCACCCTCGCCGCCGACACCGCGAGCGCCCTGAAGAAGCGCGGCGTGCACAAGGTGACGCTGTCGTACGACACCACCCTGTACGCGGGCCCCGAGGTCCATCCCATCGGCGTCAACCCCAACCTCGCGCCGGTGAGCGCCCTGACGGCCGACGAGGGCCGCACCGACGACTCGGTCAGCGGACCGGTGACCCGGGTGAGCGACCCGGCCGCCGACGCGGCGCGGAAGTTCGCCGGCTTCCTCGCCTCCCACGGCGTCACGACGACCTCCCCCGGTCCCTCCAAGGCCACCGGCCGCGCCACCACCCTCGCCACGGTCTCCTCGCCCCCGCTGTCCACCGTCGTCGAGCGGATGCTCACCAACAGCGACAACGACATCGCCGAGGCGCTCGCCCGCCAGACCGCCGTCGCCACCGGCGAACGCGCCTCGTTCGAGGGCGGGGCCACCGCGATCGCCGCCCAGCTGAAGAAGCTCGGACTCCCGCTCCAGGGCGCCCGGTTCAACGACGGCAGCGGGCTCAACCGCAACGACCGGCTCACCGCCGACCTCCTCACCGCGCTGCTCGTCAAGGCCGGCGCCGCCGACCACCCCGAACTCCGCCCGGTCCTCACCGGCCTGCCCGTCGCCGGCTTCACCGGCACCCTGAGCAGCCGTTACACCGACGGCGCCGCGGGTGTCGTACGCGCCAAGACGGGCACCCTGACCGGCGTGAACACGCTGGCGGGCACGGTCGTCGACCAGGACGGGCGGCTGCTGGCCTTCGCCTTCCTGGCGTCCGGCACCACCGACCCGGCGGCGGCGCAGTCCGCCCTGGACCGGACGGCGACGGCGCTCGCGGGGTGCGGCTGCCACTGAGCCGACGCCTGGTCAGCGGCCACCCCCTGCGCCCACCCCCTGCGCACGCCCCTGCCCACCCGCCTCTGCTCAGCGGCCTCCGCCCACCGGCTCCTGGCTCGCGGCTTCGTCCCTGGCCTGCGGTCCCGGCTGTCCCGCTCCCCGGCCCGCGGGTCCCGGCTGTCCCGCTCGCCGGCCTCCGGCTCCCGGCTGCCGCCCTCACCGGACTCGGCGCCGCCCGAAGGCCCCCGCAGCCCCGTCCGTCACCCGCGGCACGCCGTCGGAGGCACCCGCCTCCGCGGCCTGCCCCAAGCGGCGGCGCTCACGTACCGTTGACGCATGACGAGCATCGGTGGTGCGGAGATGGTCGACTGGAATCTCGCGGTGGCGACCGCGACCCGACTCCTGCGGCCGGGCCCCGAGGTGAGCCGCGACGAGGCCCGCGCCGTCGTCGCCGAGCTGCGCCGGCACGCCAAGGCATCCGAGGAACACGTCCGCGGCTTCACCGGAATGGGCACCGAGGAGACCCACGACACGCCCGTCCTCGTCGTCGACCGACCCGGCTGGGTCCGGGCCAACGTCGCCGGGTTCCGGGAGATCCTCAAGCCCCTCCTCGACAAGATGCAGGAACGCCGCGGCAGCAGCACCGGCGGTGCCGTCCTCGGCGCCGTCGGCGGCAAGGTCACCGGCGTCGAACTGGGCATGCTGCTGTCCTTCCTGGCCTCCCGCGTCCTCGGCCAGTACGAGACCTTCGCCCCCGCCACCCGCGACCTGCCCGCGGGCGCGAACGGCGCCGGACGGCTGCTTCTCGTCGCGCCCAACATCGTCCACGTCGAGCGCGAACTCGACGTCCAGCCCCACGACTTCCGGCTCTGGGTGTGCCTCCACGAGGAGACCCACCGCACCCAGTTCACCGCCGTGCCCTGGCTGCGCGCCCACCTGGAGGGCGAAATCCAGTCGTTCCTCGGGGAGACCGACGTCGACCCCATGACCGTCCTGGAACGCATGAGGGAGGCCGCCCAGTCGCTCGCCGGCGGCCGCCCCGAGGGCGAGGAGGACGACGGCGGCCGCTCCTTCGTGGAGATCGTGCAGACCCCCGTCCAGCGCGAGATCCTCGGCCGGCTCACCGCCGTCATGTCGCTCCTGGAGGGCCACGCCGACTACGTCATGGACGGAGTCGGCCCCCAGGTCGTGCCGAGCGTCTCCGAGATCCGCGAGAAGTTCCAGCAGCGCCGCGCCAAGGGCGCCTCCCGCCTCGACATGGCGCTGCGCAAGCTCCTCGGCCTCGACGCCAAGCTCCGGCAGTACCGCGACGGCGAACGCTTCGTGCGCGCCGTCGTGGAGGAGGTCGGCATGGACGGCTTCAACCGCGTGTGGACCTCGCCCAACACCCTCCCGACCAAGTCGGAGATCGCCAAACCGGCGGACTGGGTCGCGCGGGTGCACCGCAGGGCCGAGCCGTGACACCCGTCCGAGCGGCGTGAATCGGATCCGGCCTACGGCGGACGAACGCCCCTTCAATCACCCGTCCGAGGGACCGTGAGCCATGGGTGGGCGTGCAATGCTCGGGACACCGCCCGTTTCTGTCACCATCGACACACTCTGAGTGACCGGTCTCGGGTTCACCCCCCGACAACTTCATGAAGGGAACCGGACATGGGTCCCCATCCTGCGGTCGCGGCGATACGCCTGGCGGTCCGCCGCGTACTCCACGACATCCTCACCGACCACCACGCCACCCCGGCCCACGCCGCCCCGGCCCCGGCCGGACACGGGCGCGCGCCCGCGCCGCTCGTGCTCGTGGCCTGCTCCGGCGGTGCCGACTCCATGGCGCTCGCCTCCGCCCTCGCCTTCGAGGCGCCCAAAGTCGGCGTCCGCGCCGGCGGCATCACCGTCGACCACGGCCTCCAGCACGGTTCCGACCTGCGCGCCGAGGAAGTCGTCCTCAGGCTGCGCGGACTCGGCCTCGACCCCGTCGAGTCCATCGCCGTGACCGTCGGCCGTGACGGCGGCCCCGAGGCCGCCGCCCGCGACGCCCGCTACGCCGCCCTCGACGCCCTCGCCGAGGACCACGGCGCCGCCGCCGTCCTGCTCGGCCACACCCGCGACGACCAGGCCGAGACCGTGCTGCTCGGGCTCGCCCGCGGCTCCGGCATCCGCTCCCTGTCCGGGATGGCCGCGGTCTCGGGGGCCGACGGCCGTTACCGCCGCCCCTTCCTGCACCTCGACCGGCAGACCGCCCGCAGGGCCTGCATGGCGCAGTCCCTCACGGTCTGGGACGACCCGCACAACACCGATCCGGCCTACACCCGCTCCCGGCTGCGCCACGAGGGCCTGCCCGCCCTGGAGAAGGCGCTCGGCAAGGGAGTCGTCGAGGCGCTCGCCCGGACGGCCCAGCTCTCCCGCGACGACGCCGACGCGCTCGACGCCTGGGCCAGCCAGGCCGAATCCACCGTCCGTGACGCCACCGGACTGCTGGAGTGCGCCAAGCTCTACGCCCTGCCGCCCGCCGTACGCCGCCGCATCCTGCGCCGCGCCGCCATCGAGGCGGGCGCGCCGGCCGGTTCGCTGTTCGCCCGGCACATCGAGGAAGTCGACCGGCTGATCACCGGATGGCGTGGCCAGGGAGCGATCAATCTCCCGGGCAAAGTCGTCGCTCAGCGGCAGGGTGGCAGACTGGTGATCCGGCAAGGCTGAGAGCCGGCCCTCTCTCCGGAGGACCCCGGACGGGCCGGAGCCGTCAGTGCGGGACGACCGAAAGTGATGCGGGTGGACGCGAAAGACATGGGTGCCGACCTCAAGACGGTGCTCATCACCAAGGAAGAGATCGACGCGAAGCTGGTCGATCTGGCCGCGGAGATCGACGCGGAGTACGCGGGCAAGGACCTGCTGATCGTCGGCGTCCTCAAGGGTGCCGTGATGGTCATGGCCGACCTCGCGCGAGCGCTGTCCACCCCCGTCACCATGGACTGGATGGCCGTGTCGTCGTACGGCGCGGGCACCCAGTCCTCCGGGGTCGTGCGGATCCTGAAGGACCTCGACACCGACATCAAGGGCAAGCACGTCCTGATCGTCGAGGACATCATCGACTCCGGCCTGACCCTGTCGTGGCTGATCTCCAACCTCGGCTCCCGCGAGCCCGCCTCCCTCAAGGTGTGCACGCTGCTGCGCAAGCCCGAGGCCGCCAAGGTCGCCATCGACGTCGAGTGGGTCGGCTTCGACATCCCCAACGAGTTCGTCGTCGGTTACGGCCTCGACTACGCCGAGAAGTACCGCAACCTCCCGTTCGTCGGTACGCTCGCGCCTCACGTCTACGGCGGCTGAACCCGCCTGCCGACGTCGGCGGTCGGCGGCCTCGGCTGCCGACCGGGCGAGGGCCTTCGAAGGGCCCGAGCTTCGCAGGACCGTCGGGAACCCCAGCGGGGTTCGCGCCGTTGGAGCATGCAGAGGACGGGAACCCCGGCCCTCGGAGCGGCCAGGTGCGGCTTCGGGCAACAATGCTGGGGTACCGTCAGAAGAACTGTCTTATCAAACTCACTATGGCAGGAGGGACGGGGCGGCATCGCTCCGTATGGATGGACGTGAAGCGATACTTCCGTGGGCCGGTCATGTGGATCGTGCTGGCCGTCCTTGCCGTGGTCGTGTTGATGCAGGTCGTCGGCTCGTCCGGCGGCTACAAGACGGTGGACACAGGCCAGGTCGTAGCAGCGATCAACGACAACAAGGTGCAGTCGGCAAAGCTGACCACCGGTGACGAGCAGACCATCAAGGTCACGCTCAAGGACGGCGTCAAGGTCGACGGCAGCTCGAAGATCGAGGCGAGCTACATCGGCGACCAGGGCGTGACCATCGCCGGCACGCTGCAGACCAAGTACCAGGACAAGCAGATCCCGGACGGCTACACCGTCTCGCCGTCCAAGCAGAACCCGTTCCTCAGCGTTCTGCTCTCCCTGCTCCCCTTCGTCCTCATCGTGGTCGTCTTCCTGTTCCTGATGAATCAGATGCAGGGTGGCGGCTCCCGGGTCATGAACTTCGGCAAGTCCAAGGCCAAGCTCATCACCAAGGACACGCCGAAGACGACCTTCTCCGATGTCGCGGGTTGCGACGAGGCGGTCGAGGAGCTCCAGGAGATCAAGGAGTTCCTCCAGGAGCCGGCCAAGTTCCAGGCCGTCGGCGCCAAGATCCCCAAGGGCGTGCTGCTGTACGGCCGCCCGGGTACCGGCAAGACGCTCCTCGCGCGCGCCGTCGCCGGCGAGGCCGGGGTGCCCTTCTACTCGATCTCCGGCTCCGACTTCGTCGAGATGTTCGTCGGTGTCGGTGCCTCCCGGGTCCGTGACCTGTTCGAGCAGGCCAAGGCGAACGCCCCGGCGATCGTCTTCGTCGACGAGATCGACGCGGTCGGCCGCCACCGCGGCGCCGGCCTCGGCGGTGGGCACGACGAGCGCGAGCAGACCCTGAACCAGCTGCTCGTCGAGATGGACGGCTTCGACGTCAAGGGCGGCGTGATCCTCATCGCCGCGACGAACCGGCCCGACATCCTCGACCCGGCGTTGCTGCGTCCCGGCCGATTCGACCGCCAGATCGCGGTCGACCCGCCGGACCTCCTGGGCCGTCTGGAGATCCTCAAGGTCCACCAGAAGGGCAAGCCGGTCGCGCCGGACGTCGACCTCGCGGCCGTCGCCCGTCGCACGCCGGGCTTCACCGGCGCGGACCTGAGCAACGTCCTCAACGAGGCCGCCCTGCTCACCGCGCGCAGCGACCGCAAGCTGATCGACAACTCCATGCTCGACGAGGCCATCGACCGCGTCGTGGCGGGACCGCAGAAGCGGACCCGGATCATGTCGGACAAGGAGAAGAAGATCACCGCGTACCACGAGGGCGGACACGCCCTGGTCGCGGCGGCCTCGCCGAACTCCGACCCGGTCCACAAGATCACGATCCTGTCGCGCGGCCGTGCCCTCGGCTACACGATGGTGCTGCCGGACGAGGACAAGTACTCGACCACGCGCAACGAGATGCTGGACCAGCTGGCCTACATGCTGGGCGGCCGCGCGGCCGAGGAGCTCGTCTTCCACGACCCGACCACGGGCGCGGCCAACGACATCGAGAAGGCCACGACCACCGCTCGCGCGATGGTCACGCAGTACGGCATGACCGAGCGTCTGGGCGCGATCAAGTTCGGCGGCGACAACACCGAGCCGTTCCTCGGCCGCGAGATGGCCCACCAGCGCGACTACTCGGAAGAGGTCGCCGCCCTGGTGGACGAGGAAGTCAAGAAGCTCATCGAGAACGCGCACAACGAGGCCTGGGAGATCCTGGTCGAGAACCGCGACGTCCTCGACAACCTGGTGCTCCAGCTGCTGGAGCGGGAGACGCTCGGCAAGGAGGAGATCGCCGAGATCTTCGCCCCGATCGTCAAGCGCCCGCCGCGGCCCGCGTGGACCGGTTCCTCGCGCCGCACGCCGTCCACCCGTCCGCCGGTGCTCTCCCCCAAGGAGCTCGCACTGACGAACGGCGCCAACGGCGCGACGCCCGCGATCAGCACGGTCAAGTCGACGGCCACGGAGTCCGCCCCGGTCACGGAGCAGGCCCCCGAGGACCGCACCGACGGCTGACGGCCTCACCAGGCCCGGAATGCACGCCGCGCCCCCCAGGTTCTAGCCTGGGGGGCGCGGCGTTTTCGTATGTCCGCGCTGCACGACACAGGGACGTACAGAAACGAGGCACCACATGACCGACCCCGTGACGCTCGACGGCGAGGCCATCATCGGCGAGTTCGACGAGAAGCGCGCCGAGAACGCCGTCCGCGAACTGCTGATCGCGGTCGGCGAGGACCCGGACCGCGAGGGCCTGAGGGAGACTCCCGCACGGGTGGCGCGGGCCTATCGGGAGATATTCGCCGGTCTGCGGCAGCAGCCCGAGGACGTGCTCACGACGACCTTCGATCTCGGGCACGACGAAATGGTGCTGGTCAAGGACATCGAGGTGTTCTCGACGTGTGAACACCATCTGGTGCCCTTCCGCGGTGTCGCGCACGTCGGATACATCCCTGCGACGTCCGGGAAGATCACGGGCCTGTCCAAGCTGGCCCGGCTCGTGGACGTCTTCGCCCGCCGTCCGCAGGTGCAGGAACGACTCACCACGCAGATCGCCGACTCGCTGATGGAGATTCTGGAGCCGCGCGGAGTCATCGTCGTGGTGGAGTGCGAGCACATGTGCATGTCGATGCGGGGCATCCGCAAGCCCGGGGCCAAGACCCTCACCTCGGCCGTGCGGGGGCAGTTGCGGGACGCGGCGACGCGCAACGAGGCGATGAGCCTGATCATGGCGCGTTGAGGCGTTGAGGCGTTGATGCTTTGAACCGTTGAGGTGGGCGCCCGGTGTCGTGGCAGCTGTTCAGGACACCGGTGCCGCGCCCGGGTGGTTCTCGTCGTCGTCCTCGGGGAGCTTGCAGACGCGTTCCAGGAACAGGGCGGCCGCTATCACGCCGATGCCCGCGACGACGGAGAAGCCGGCGTAGAAGGCCTGGTCCCGGCGGGCGGGGATGTCCAGGAGCTGGAGCAGGAAGACGCAGGTGCCGCCGTACATGCCGGCCACCAGGGCGGCGACCAGCGCGCTGGCCTGGCCGAAGACGACCGCGCGGGCGGCCATCAGCGGGTCGACGCCCTTCGCGCCGGGGCGGCGCTCACGCTGGGCCTTCAGACGGGCGCGCAGCGAGAGCGCCGTGGACAGCAGCACCACGGCGATCAGGGCGAGGACGATCGGTGCGGCCAGGGGCACGCTGGGCAGGGTCCCGACCGCGTTCCACAGGCGGGCGCCCGCCCAGGACAGCACTCCGGCCACGACGAACACGCCGACCAGCACCCTGATGCGCAGCTCTCTCACGGTGTTCCTTCAGCTCCCCCGGGACTGGGTCCGGCCGGCCGGTGCGGCCCGGACCTTCGCGGCCTGTGACGCCACTGACCTTAACGACTACTCGGGCAGCCGGAGTTCCAGGTCCTGGCGGGCCGCGACACCGTCGCGCGTCACGGCGCCCAGGAGATCGGCCACCGCGCCGCGGCCGGGCAGCTGCGCCTCGGGGTCGAGGTCGTGCCAGGGGGCGAGGACGAAGGCGCGCTCGTGGGCGCGTGGGTGGGGCAGGGTGAGCTGCGGGTCCCCGGAGACGACATCGGCGTAGGCAACGATGTCGACGTCGAGCGTGCGGGCGCCCCAGCGTTCGTCGCGGACGCGGTGGAAGGCCTCCTCCACGGCGTGCGCCCGCTCCAGCAGGGAGGACGGGGGGAGCGTGGTCTTGAGGACGATCACGGCGTTGAAGTACGACGGCTGGCTGCCGGGCTCGACGCCCCACGGCTCGGTCTCGTAGACGGGGGAGACGGCTTTGACGCGGACGCCGGGGGTGTCCTCCAGGGCGTCCACGGCGCCCTGGAGGGTCTCCAGGCGGTTGCCGAGGTTGGAGCCGAGGGAGAGCACGGCGCGCCGGGGGTTGCTGAGCGTCGTGTCGGCGGCGTCCACCGTCTCGACGACGGAGGCCGGCACGGGCTGTACGGTCGGGTCGCTGGGGCCCGGCATGAAGGACGCGGTCATACTCGGCTCCGGGTGATCGTGACGGTCACGTCGTCGAAGGGCACGGTGATCGGCGCGTCCGGCTTGTGGACGCAGACTTCGATCTCCTGTACCCCTTCGTGCTTCAGACAGGTCTGGGCGATCCGTTCGGCGAGCGTCTCGATGAGGTTGACGGGCTCGCCCTCGACGACGGCCACGACCTCCTCGGCGACGATGCCGTAGTGCACGGTCTTCGTGAGGTCGTCGTCCGCCGCGGCCGGACGGGTGTCCAGTCCCAGGACGAGGTCCACGAGGAAGGTCTGGCCCTCCTCGCGCTCCTTGGGGAAGACACCGTGGTGCCCGCGGGCCTTGAGGCCCCGCAGCGCGACACGATCCACGCGAATCACTCCTGAAGTCGTCGGTGGCGGCCGGTCCGTGCCGTGTGCGGGCGGCACACCGGTCATGACCGAATCTACCTGCGGGCACTGACAGGGCCGGGCCGCCGGGGGTGGGCCCCGAGGCCGGGTCCGGGAGGATTCATCACGCGTTTCCCTTGGGGCGCCCGGCGGCTCATGGGTTGGTAGCCGCACATACCCGGGGGGTGGTGATCCCAACCACTTCTTGGTCCCTGCGGGGTTCCTACCCGTTCAGGACGGGGTGTCGTCCTCCTGCTCCTCACCGTTCTCGGCGAGGACCGGGGAGGCGTGGTGGGACCAGAGCTTCCAGCCCTCGGAGGTGCGGCGGAAGACGTTCGTCGCGACGACGAGCTGGCCGACCAGGGGGCCGAGCTCGTCGTTCCCCTCGGGTGCGGGGCCGCCGCTGAGGATGTTCTCGGTGCAGTTCACCAGGGCGGTGTCGCCGGTGACGGAGACGTGCACGTCCGTGAGGAAGAACTGTATGTAGTCGGTGTTCGCCATGATCAGGGCGTACGACCGCAGGACCTCGGCGCGTCCGGTGAGGACCGGCCAGCCGGGGTGCACGCAGGAGATCACCCCGGTGTCGGCCGGGTCGTGGTACGACTCGTCGACGCCGAGGTCGGCGGGGGTGAGCCAGAGGGCGGACAGCTCGTCGAAGTCGCCTCGCTCGAGTGCCTCGTAGAAGGCCGTGTTCGCGGCCTCGACCTGTTCGACGTCGGTGTGTGCGGTGCTCACCGGGCTCCTTCGGGGCGGTCCGCGCCCGGCGCGTTCCCTCCGGCGCGCGCTCCTTCCACGGCGCGCGCGACCCGTACGGCGTCCGCTGTAGCGCGCACCTCGTGCACGCGCACCGCCCACGCGCCGTTGTGCGCCGCGATCGCCGACACCGCCGCCGTGGCCGCGTCGCGTTCGCGCGCGGGCGGCGGGGCGGCCTGCGGGCCGGCCAGGACGCGGCCGAGGAACCGCTTGCGGGAGGCGGCGACGAGGACCGGGTGGCCGAGGGCGAGCAGCCGGTCGAGGTGGGCGAGGAGGATCAGGTCGTGTTCGGCCTCCTTGGAGAAGCCGAGGCCGGGGTCGACGACGATCCGGTCGGGGGCGATGCCGCCCGCCAGGACGGCCTCCACGCGCCCGTGGAGCTCCGCGACCACTTCGGCGACGACGTCGTCGTACGTCCCCTGGACGTTGCCGCCCTGGAGGAAGCCGCGCCAGTGCATGACGACGAAGGGGGCGCCGGAGTCGGCGACGACCGGGATCATCGCAGGGTCGGCGAGGCCGCCGCTGACGTCGTTGACGAGGGCCGCGCCGGCGGCGAGGGACTGCTCGGCGACGGAGGCGCGCATGGTGTCGACGGAGACGGTGACGCCCTCGGAGGCCAGCCCCCGGACCACCGGGATGACCCGCCGGAGTTCCTCGGCCTCGTCGACGCGGGTCGCGCCGGGCCGGGTGGACTCGCCGCCGACGTCGACCAGGTCGGCGCCCTCGGCAACCAGTTCGAGGCCGTGTTTGACCGCGGCGGTCGTGTCGAACCAGCGGCCGCCGTCCGAGAAGGAGTCGGGGGTCACGTTGATGACGCCCATCACCGCGCAGCGGTCCCACTCGGGAAGCCCTGTGACGCGCCCGCGCCCGTGCACCGTACTCATGGCTCCAGCCTAGGCCCCCTGTGGTCGCAGCCCTTTCCCGCGCGGGCGGGAGCACCGGGGACGGCGGTGGCCCGAGCGGGGCCCCAGGGCTGGAGGGGTGGGGCGTCCGCTCGGGCCGGTCCGGTCAGGCCGCTCGTATGTCGCGCTCCGCGCGGCTGTGGGCGCACGCGCGGGGAGCGGTGGTGCGGCGGCGCAGGAAGCGGGGGAGCGGCAGCGCGAGGTTCACGAAGCCCTCGGCCTGCATCGCGGCGAAGCCGATGCGCGGCAGGTCCCCGGAGGCGCGGTAGACCACGAAGCGGGGCTCCCAGCGGGGCTGGAACTTCGCGTTGAACTTGTACAGCGACTCGATCTGGAACCAGCGCGAGAGGAAGACCAGCAGTCCGCGCCAGGCGCGCAGCACCGGGCCCGCCCCGATCTTCTCCCCGCGCGCGAGGGCCGCGCGGAACATCGCGAAGTTCAGGGAGATCCGGGCGATGCCGAGCTTCGGGGCCGCCTGGAGGGCGGCGACGATCAGCAGTTCGTTCATGCCCGGGTCGGCGGCCCGGTCGCGGCGCATGAGGTCGAGGGAGACTCCGTCCGCGCCCCAGGGGACGAAGTGCAGGATGGCCTTCAGGTCGCCGTAGGGGCCGGGGACCTCGTCGGTCTTGTGGGCGGTGGCGATGAGGCAGTCGCCGTCGGAGGCGTCGCCGATGCGGCCGAGTGCCATGGAGAAGCCGCGCTCGGTGTCGGTGCCGCGCCAGTCCTCCGCGGCCCGCCGGATCCGGTCGAGTTCGGCCTCGCCGAGGTCACGGATGCGCCGTACCCGGGTTTCGTAACCGGCTCGCTCGATGCGCTTGACCATCTGGCGCACGTTGCGCATCGCACGGCCGGCGAGCGAGAAATCCGCGACGTCCACCACCGCCTCGTCGCCGAGTTCGAGGGCGTCCAGGCCCGTCTCGCGGGTCCACACCTCGCCGCCGGTCTCGGAGCAGCCCATGACGGCCGGGGTCCAGGAGTGGGCCTTGGCCTCGTCCATGAACCGCTCGATGGCGCCGGGCCAGGCCTCGACGTCGCCGATCGGGTCGCCGCTGGCGAGCATCACGCCGGAGACCACCCGGTAGGTGACGGCGGCCTTGCCGCTGGGCGAGAAGACGACGCCCTTGTCGCGGCGCAGCGCGAAGTGACCGAGGGAGTCGCGCCCGCCGTGCTTGTCGAGGAGGGCGCGCAGCTGTGACTCGTCCTCAGGCGTCAGCCGTGCGGCGGGGTGTTCGGGGCGGAAGGCGAGGTAGACCGTGGTGACCGCGGTGAGCCAGCCGAGGGCGCCCAGCGAGAAGGCCACCGTCCAGGAGGTGTTGCCCTGGTAGTCCAGTGGGCCCTCGAAGCCGAAGAGGCCGTAGACGACGTGCGTCAGCCGGTCGGCCAGGCTCGGGTCGCCGACCATGCGGTGCGGGTGGACGCTGACGATCACCAGCCCCAACGCGAGGGAACCCGCGCCCATGAGGACGAAGTTGGCCAGTGCCCGCCACCGGCTGCGCGGGTCGGGCAGGGCCGCGAACTCGTCGCGGTGGCGCAGCAGCGGCAGGAGCAGCGCCGCCGAGATGAGCGCGCCGGTGATCGAGTGCCGGTACACGAACTGGGCCGCGGCGCCCGCCGGCAGCAGCACCACGGCCGACCGCCAGGCCCGCCGCTTGCGCCGCTTGAGCCCGTGCGCCAGCACCAGCAGCAGCACGCCCACGCTGAGCGAGAGGGCCGCGGCGAAGGGGCCGAACGAGCCCGGCAGCACCTCGGCCATGGCGTGCATACGGCTGTGACGGAAGCGCGGGAACACGCCCGCGGCAATGTCGAGGACGCCCACGAGGGCGCACGCCTTGCCGATGAAGGCGGGAACGGCCTCGGGGCGGGGGCCGCGCACTATGCGCAGCGCCCGGTGCGATCGGCCCGGAACCCCGCCCGACAATTCCCCATCTATCCTGACAGACATCGCATCCCGTAGTTCTGCGAGAGACCTTGGACCCGGTGCCCGATTCGGGCATCCGGCGACATTGCGCCCTCTAGGACGGTGTCTCGGGGAGAGAGGTTCACTCCCTTTCGGAAAGCCGGTTCAAAGGCCAAGGAAAGCCCGGGGCAAGGCCACACGACAGTTGTGTCGTCCGTCCCGTGCGCGGAACGCAGGACGGATTGGGCTCATGAGTCTCACGAGCAACACAGTGCTGGTGGTGATGGTCTCGCTCGCCGTGCTGCTGTTCGCCGGCACGGTCTGGCTGTGGCCGCGGCTCGCCCGGTGCGGCTGGCGGTCCGTCGGCGGGCGGATCGGTCTGCTGCTGTGCACCCAGGTCGTCCTGTTCGCCTCGGTGGGGCTGGCGGCCAATCAGGAGTTCGGCTTCTACGCCAGTTGGGCCGACCTGCTCGGGAAGGAGACCGCGCAGGGCGTCGTCGTGGAGCAGGCCGCGCGCGGGGCGCACGGCGCGCCGGGCGGCGGGCCGCTCGAAGTGCTCGACACCGCGCGCGTGGCGGGCGTGGACGGGTCGCGTCCCCAGGTGGACGGCCAGATCCAGAAGGTCGACATCGTCGGGCGTACGACCCGTGTCGCCACGCCCGCCTACGTGTATCTGCCGCCGGAGTACTTCCAGCCGCGGTACCGCACCCGTACGTTCCCCGCGGCCGTCGTCCTCACGGGCTACCCCGGCACCGCCCAGGCGCTGGTGACCAAACTGCACTACCCGCGCACGGCGCTGGAGCTCGCCAAGAACGGCCGCATGCAGCCGATGATCCTCGTGATGCTGCGGCCCACGGTGGCGCCGCCGCGCGACACCGAGTGCGTGGACGTACCCGGCGGTCCCCGGACGGAGTCGTTCTTCACCAGGGATCTGCCGGACGCGGTGGCCGCGCACTACAGAGTGGGCCGGAAAGCGGGCAACTGGGGTGTCATCGGTGATTCCACGGGCGGCTACTGCGCTTTGAAGTTCGCCATGCACCGTCCCGGCGCGTTCGCGGCGGCCGCAGGACTCTCGCCGTACTACAAAGCGCCGATCGACCCCACGACCGGAGATCTCTTCCATGGGGACGGGAATCTGCGCGATCACGCCGATCTGTGGTGGTTGCTCGATCACGAGGCCGCACCCGACACCTCATTGCTCGTCAGCAGCAGCAAGGTCGGTGAGGCGAACTACCGGGCGACGCTCAGGTTCGTGGAGCGGGTCAGGGCCAAGGGGACGACCCGGATCGCGTCGATCATCCTCGAGAGCGGCGGGCACAACTTCAACACCTGGCGCCGGGAGATCCCGGCGGCTCTGCAATGGATGAGCGGGAAGCTCAGCGGCCGTTGATGAGGACGGTTCCGGGGCGGTTCGGGGAACGGAGAAGGGGCCATTGATAAACCCGGGTTTGCCGGGGCCCGGCCAAAGCAACGGTATGGCTGTGTTTTTACGGGGCGGGGCGCCACGATTCGCCTACGCGCGGTAAGTTTCTGGCCATGCCACGTGGACGTCATCGCCATTCCCCGCCTCTGCACAGGCTGCTGCCCCCCTCGGTGATCGCAGGCGTCTCTCTGATCTGCGCTTTCGGCCCTTGGGCGTTCGACGATCCGGCCGTGCTCCGGATGTTCGCCGCGGTGGCCGCCGCCACGGCGGTCGTCGGAGCAGCCGTCATGCGCCGCTGGGACGCGCAGGCGGGCAAACAGGTCGCCGACCTCGAGCGCGCGCGGGCGAGCGACGAGTGGCGGCACGACGAGAAGGTCGCCGAACTGGAGACCGACCTCGAGGAATCCCGTGAGCTGCGCGCCAAGCTGGAGCAGCGGCTGCGTGCCAAGCGCGCCGAGCTCGCCGGCCTGCGCAACGAGCACGCCTCGCTGCTGCGCCGCTACGCGACCGCGGAGACCGAGCGGGCCACCGCGCTCGAGGGCCGCCGCCTGCTGGAGATAGAGGCGACCACGCCGGCCCGCGAGCTGACCGCGGGACCGTCGGCCGGCACCTCCGACGAGACCGCCGGGGCCCACGAGGGCGACGAGCGGGACGCGTACGGCGAGCACGACGACGTGTACGAGGACGCCGAGGACTTCGACGACCTCGAACTGCTGGCGGACGACGAGACGGACGACGAGGCGGACGACGAACTCGACGCGGCCGGGCAGGCCGACGCCGAGCCGACGGATGCCGAGCACGGCGATGCCGAGCGGGCCGACGCCGCGCACGAGGACGAGGGCGAGCAGGAGGAGGCGCCCGCGGTGTTCTCCCCGGCGGGCTCCCAGCTGTTCCTGCGGGCCAAGGCCGCGCTCTCCCGCTTCGACGACGAGCCCCGGACCACGACGGCCGCCGGTGCGGCCGACGAGGCCGTAGAGGCCGTAGACGCCGTGGCGCAGGAGTCCGCGTCCGAGCCGGACGCGGAGACCGAGGCGGCTGCCGAGACCGACGAGACCCGTGAGTCCGACGAGACCGGCGAGACCGGCGAGTCCGATGGGACGGCCGCCTCTGCCGAGACGCCCGGGGCTCCCGAGTCCGCGGAGGCTTCCGGGGCCGACGAGGCTCCCGAGACCGCGGTGCCCGCACAGCGGTCCGGCGACGCGACGGGTGACGCAGCGGGCGACGCGGCGGAGTCCGCGAAGCCTTCGGTGCCCGCGCAGGCCACGGAGACCGCACAGGTCACGGAGACCGCACAGACCGCGGAGGCCACCGAGCGCGCGGAACCCTCCGTGCCGTCGCAGGCGGCGCGGGCTTCCGAGCCGGCCGGGTCCGTCGAGTCCGTCGAGGCGTCGGAGCAGGCGGAGTCCGATGCGGTCGCCAAAGGGGACGTGACGCGGCAGACCGCCGACGCCCCGCGGGAGGACGACGCGGAGGGGCAGCCCGAGGCGGCCGACGAGCACGCCCACGCGGCCGCCGCCACCCCGGCGCGGACCGGTAAGCCGGTCCAGCAGCCCACCGGGCACTTCACCGTGCCGACCGCCGTCGCCGTCGTACCGGCAGCGCCCGTACGACGTCCGGCGGTCCAGGGCGGCTTCGACTTCTTCGGCACGCAGAAGGGGGCCGAGCCCGGCTCCCTGGAGCACGCGCACAACGAGGACCTCGCCGATGTCGCCGGACAGGAGGCCCTCGCCGTCCACAAGGCGGAGGCCGAGTCCGAGTTCAAGCCCGCCCACGAGAGCACGCGCGCGGTGGGTCAGGTCATCGACCTGACCGCGCACGACGAGACCGAGCAGATCGACCTCGACGGTCTGCGCAGCAGGGTCTCCTGAACAACCGTCGGAGGCGGGGCGGGTCATCGGCAACGGCCGAGGACCCGCCCCGTTCCGGTTCCCGGCGGTCCGGCGCCGCGGCGATCAGGCGGCTCGGGCGGCCGGGTGATCCGGCGGCCCGGTGGCCCGGCGATCGTTCGGCTCGGCGGTCGGGTGATCCGGCGGCCCGGCGAGCGCCGGGGGTCTCGTCCGTCTTCCGTCCCCGCCGCTCAGCTCATCCAGCGGTCCGGGCGGGCGGTCCCGCGGCCGGTCCGTGAGCGTTCCGCCTGACCGTGCATCAGCTCAGCGGCCTCCTGGGCGTCCCGCAGCCGTGCGCTGACCGTCTTGTTCGCCCCCGTGTCCACGTGCACGTCCGCGAGCCGCCAGAGCCGCTTCCAGGGCCCCTGGGTGAGCCGGACGCTCTGCACCTTGGCGTGCGGCACCAGCGTCACCTTCCGGCGCAGCAGCCCGCGCCGTGTCACGAACACCGCCTCGGTGACCGCCACCCCGTTCCCGCGCCACCACACCGGAGCGCACCAGGCCGCCCGCCGGGGCGGCCGTGCCGACTCCACCGGCACCCGTACGCCGGGCAGTACGCGCGCCACGACCTCCTCCGCGACCGCGCGGGGCGCGACCGGCACGAGCACCGAGTTCGACGACCCGGCCACGTGCAGCTCGACCCGCACCCAGCCGCCCCCGCCCCCGCCCCCGGCCGCGCCGGAGCGGCGGGACCCGACCCACCGCCACAGCAGCGGCTGCACGATCCGGACCGTCTGCACCCGTCCCGGCGGCACGGTCTCGTGCGTGCGGTCGAGCAGCCCGTGGTCGATGCGCAGGCCGTCCGGGGACTCGCTCACCGTCCAGTCGTACTCCGCCACGTACCGGCCGAAGCTGCTCGCGGCCGCCGCGCCCAGCAGCGGCAGGCCGCCCGCGAGGACCGGCACCGGGCTGTGCGTGGCGAACCACAGGAGCGGCAGGACGACCAGCGCGGCGCCCAGCGACCCCCAGGTGCGCCCGGTCAGCGCCAGCGCCCCGGCCAGCACGCCCGGCGGGACCCGCAGCAGCCGCCGGGCCGGGGCCTCGCCGACCTCGTGGGCCGTCTCGGGGGCGAAACCAGCCGCACGGGCGAGCAGTTCGGCCCGCAGCGCCCGCGCGTCGCCCTCGCCGAGGAACGCGAGCTCGTCCTTCTTGTCGGTGCCCACGACGTCTATGCGCAGCTTCGCGACGCCCGCGACCCGCGCGAGCAGCGGCCGGCCCACGTCGATCGCCTGGATCCGCTCCAGGCGGATGTGGGCGGTGCGCCGGAACACCAGCCCGGTGCGGATGCGCAACTCCGCGTCCGTCACCGCGAAGTGGGTGAACCACCAGGTCAGGAAGCCATAGAGGGCGGCGGCCGGCACGAACACCGCGACCGCGACCAGCAGCGTCGTGGCGGTCAGCCGGGTCAGCTGCCGCTGCGCCTGGTCGGGGTCGTGCACGGCCCATCCGATCAGCACCGCGACGGGCGCCCAGGCCCGCCGCAACGGCGTCACGGGATGCAGCCGCCGCTCACCGTGCCGTACGTCCGCACGGGCGCGTACGGGGTCCTGGCCGCGTACGCCCTCCTCGGCGCCCGGCGCCGTCACAGTCCCGCCGATCGGGCCTCGCCGAGCTCGGTGAGCCGGTCGCGGAGCCGCTCCGCCTCGGCGGGGTCGAGGCCGGGGATCGCCGCGTCCGTGGCGGCGGCCGCGGTGTGCAGCTGCACGCGCGCCAGCCCGAAGTACCGCTCGACCGGCCCGGAGGTGACCTCGACCAACTGCATCCGGCCGTACGGCACGACCGTCTCCTGGCGCCACAGCACACCCCGGCTGAGCAGCAGGTCGTCGGCGCGCTCCGCGTAGCGCCAGCTGCGCCAGTTGCGGCCGAGCAGCACCCAGCCCCACGCCGCCGCCGCGAGCGGCAGCAGCCCGGACGCCGCCCAGAGCGGCCCGGCGAACAGCCCCGCCGGCACCGCCAGCAGCACCGCGGCCGCCCCCAGCCACACGACCAGCAGCAGCCGCCGCATCCGCAGCAGCCCCGGTGGCAGGCCGGTCCACACGGGCTCGCCCGCCGCCGCCGCGATGCCGCCCCCTGCGCTCCCCGTCTCCATGCAGTCAGCGTACGTAGGAGAGACTGTGCCCATGACTCCCATGACGGAGACCACGGTCGGCATCGGCGGCGCCGCCGAGAGCACCGACATGGTGCTCAACATCGGCCCGCAGCATCCGTCGACGCACGGTGTGCTCCGGCTGCGCCTCGTGCTGGACGGTGAGCGCATCAGGCACGCTGAACCGGTCATCGGCTACATGCACCGGGGCGCGGAGAAGCTCTTCGAGGCGCGCGACTACCGGCAGATCATCATGCTGGCCAACCGCCACGACTGGCTGTCCGCCTTCTCGAACGAGCTGGGCGTGGTCCTCGCGGTGGAGCGGATGCTCGGCATGGAGGTGCCCGAGCGCGCGGTGTGGCTGCGCACGCTGCTCGCCGAGCTGAACCGGGTGCTCAACCACCTGATGTTCCTCGGGTCCTATCCGCTGGAGCTCGGCGGCATCACGCCGGTCTTCTACGCCTTCCGCGAGCGCGAGGTCCTCCAGAACGTCATGGAGGAGGTCTCCGGCGGTCGGATGCACTACATGTTCAACCGTGTCGGCGGCCTCAAGGAGGACCTGCCGGCCGGCTGGACCACGCGCGCGCGTGCCGCCGTCGCGGCCGTCCGCTCGCGTACGGACGTCTTCGACGACCTGGTCCTCGGCAACGAGATCTTCCGCGGGCGCACGCGGGACGTGGGGGTGCTCACGCCGGAGGCCGTGCACGCGTACGGCGTGAGCGGGCCGATCGCGCGCGCCTCGGGCGTCGACTTCGACCTGCGGCGCGACGAGCCCTACCTCGCCTATGGAGAGCTCCAGGACACCCTGAAGGTGGTGACGCGTCAGGAGGGCGACTGCCTCGCCCGGTTCGAGTGCCTGCTGGAACAGACGCATGTCGCCCTCGACCTCGCCGACGCCTGCCTCGACCGGCTGGCGGAGCTGCCGCCCGGCCCGGTCAACCAGCGCCTTCCCAAGGTGCTCAAGGCCCCCGAGGGCCACACCTACGCCTGGACCGAGAACCCGCTCGGCATCAACGGCTACTACCTCGTCAGCAAGGGCGAGAAGACCCCGTACCGGCTGAAGCTGCGTTCCGCGTCGTACAACAACATCCAGGCCCTCACGGAACTCCTGCCGGGCACGCTGGTGGCGGACATGGTGGCGATCCTGGGGTCGATGTTCTTCGTGGTGGGAGACATCGACAAGTAGGCGGCGGGCGGGGTCAGCCGGCCAGCACGTCCGGGATGCCCACCGGCTGCGTCAGCCAGCCGAAGCCGCCCAGGCCGCCGGGGTCGGTGAGTTCGGCGGCCTCGCCGGCGCTCGCGAGGGCGCGTACGTACTCCGCGGGGTGTGTGGAGGCCAGCGCGAGCGGGGGGCGTGCGCCGGTGATGCCGAGGGCGCTGAGGGCGGCGCGTTGTGAGCGGATGAGCGCGTGGTGCGTTGCGCGCGCCCCGCGTGCGCGCTGATGCTCCACGCCTGCGGCGCACGCGTCCAGGGCCACGTGCGCCGTGATGTCGCACGACCCGTCCGGTACGGGCGCCGTCTCGCGCCCCCCGCGGAAGCCGGTGAGCGTGCCGAAAGGGGGGCGCGCGTCCGCCGCGTGCGCGTAGTCCACGGCGACCGCGAGCCCTCGCGCGACGCGCGCGACGGCGGAGGCCCACGCCGCGTCGCGGGGCAGCCCGATCTCCGCGCGGCAGCCCGCCTCGGCGGGCAGCGGCCACCACCGCGCGAGCCACCGCGCCTCCGCCCCGGCGACCGGCGCGCCGAGCCGCTCGGTGCCGTCGCGCCGGACGAGCACCAGCCGGGGTACGCCCGCCGGGTCCACCTCCGCCACCTCCACGGGCACGTTGTCGAGCCATTCGTTGGCGAACAGCAGCCCGGTGACGTCCCGCGGCGGTTCGGCGAGCCACTCGATGCGGTCGTCGAGTCCCGCGGGGCGCGCGGCGAGTTCGACGGCGTACGCCCGGGTGCGGGAGGCCACGTCGGCGGGGAGCGCGGCCAGCACCCCGGTGACGAGTTCGCCGCGTCCCGCGGCCATGTCGACGAAGTCCAGGGCGGCGGGCCGGCCGAGTGCCGCGTCGACGCGGCACAGCAGTTCCGCCACCGCGCGGGCGAAGAGGGGCGAGGCGTGCACGGACGTACGGAAGTGTCCGGCGGGGCCCTCGGGCCGCCGGTAGAAACCGTCCGGTCCGTAGAGGGCCGCCCGCGCGGCCGCCCGCCAGCCGAGCCACTCGTCCGCCGGGCCGTTCCCCGAACCGTCCCCCGAGCCGTCACCCGGACCGTCCGCGGCGCCGCCCGCCGAGTCGTCCGTCGGGCCGCCCGTGGTGTCTTCCGTCACTCCGCAAGACTAGGCGCACAGGTGATCACGGCATCCACCTTGCGGAGTACGCGCGCGGAGTGCGGATCGGCCCTCCGGTTGACCCGGCCGGACGTCACGCTTCCCTACGCTGGGTTACGTGCAGCGCCTCTATGACTTTCTCCGCAGACACCCGACCGGGGTCGACACCTTCTGGGCCGTCGTCCTGTTCGGGATCGCCGGCGCGAGCATCTCGCGCGTCGGCGGGGCGCAGGACCACCACGGGACGACGGCACAGGGCCTGGCGGTGTGCGTCCTCATGAGCCTGGTCGTCGCCCTGCGTCGCCGCATGCCCGAGAGGATGCTGCTGCTGGCCGTCGCGACCGGGGTGGCCCAGCTGCTGCTCGACGTCGAGACGACCGTCGCCAACTTCGCGATGCTCGTGATCATCTACACGGTCGCCGCGACGGGTGCCCGCTGGGCCTCCCGTACCGCCCTGATCGGCGGGCTGACCGCGGCGGTCATCGCGCAGCTGCGCTGGCCGCAGCCCGAGGCGAGCCCCGCGGGCCGGGTGGCGCTGACCGTCTTCCAGACGGTGCCGTTCGTGCTCGCCTGGGTGCTCGGCGACTCCATGCGCACCCGCCGGGCCTACTTCGAACAGCTGGAGGAGCGCGCGGCCCGGCTGGAGAAGGAGCGCGAGGCGCAGGCGAAGGTCGCGGTGGCCGCGGAGCGCGCCCGGATCGCGCGTGAACTGCACGACGTGGTCGCGCACAACGTGTCGGTGATGGTCGTGCAGGCCGACGGCGCCGCGTACGTCCTGGACGCCACGCCCGACCAGGCGAAGAAGGCCCTGGAGACGATCTCCTCCACCGGCCGGCAGGCCCTTGCCGAGATGCGCCGCCTGCTGGGCGTGCTGCGCACCGGCGAGCACCAGGAGGGCGGCGAGTACGTCCCGCAGCCGGACGTCGAGCAGATAGAGGATCTGGTCGAGCAGTGCCGCGGCTCCGGACTGCCCGTCGACTTCAAGGTGGAGGGCACCCCGCGCCCGCTGCCCAGCGGTGTCGAACTCACGGCGTACCGGATCGTGCAGGAGGCGCTGACCAACACCCGCAAGCACGGCGGGCCGAACGCCGGGGCCAGCGTGCGCCTGGTCTACTTCGACGACGGCCTCGGCCTGCTGGTGGAGGACGACGGCATGGGCGCGCCGCACGAGCTCTACGAGGAGGGCGGCGTGGACGGCCACGGCCACGGTCTGATCGGGATGCGGGAGCGCGTCGGAATGGTCGGCGGCACCCTGGACGCGGGCCCGCGCCCCGGCGGAGGATTCCGCATCAGCGCCCTGCTGCCGCTCAAACCAGCGCATTGACGTCGACGCGCGCCCCCGTGTTGACACCTGTCACGCCCCCGCATTCCACTCCGCAACAGAACGGAAGAGGCTCCCGATGACGATCCGCGTGATGCTCGTCGACGACCAGGTGCTGCTGCGCACCGGGTTCCGGATGGTGCTCGCGGCCCAGCCGGACATGGAGGTCGTCGCCGAGGCGGGGGACGGCGTCGAGGCGCTTCAGGTGCTGAGCGCGACGGCCGTGGACGTGGTCCTGATGGACGTCCGGATGCCGAAGCTGGACGGGGTGGAGGCCACCCGGCGTATCTGCGCCCAGCCCGACCCGCCGAAGGTGCTGATCCTGACCACCTTCGACCTCGACGAGTACGCCTTCTCCGGGCTGAAGGCGGGTGCGTCCGGCTTCATGCTCAAGGACGTGCCGCCGGGCGAACTGCTCGCCGCGATCCGCTCGGTGCACAGCGGCGACGCCGTGGTGGCGCCGTCCACGACCCGGCGTCTGCTGGACCGGTTCGCGCCGATGCTGCCCACCGCCGGCAGGCAGCCGGAGCACAAGGAGCTGGAACGCCTCACGGAGCGTGAGCGGGAGGTCATGGTGCTGGTCGCGCAGGGTCTGTCGAACGGGGAGATCGCGGCCCGGCTGGTGCTGTCCGAGGCGACCGTGAAGACCCATGTCGGCCGCATCCTGACCAAGCTGGGGCTGCGCGACCGGGTGCAGGTCGTGGTGCTGGCGTACGAGACGGGGCTGGTCCGGGCAGGCGGCCAGGGCTAGGCGGCCAGGGCTAGGCGGCCGGGGACGAGGGGCCAGGGTCCGAGCGATCAGGGTCCGAGCGCTCGGGAGCTCAAGGGCAGGGGCAGGGGCTATCGGAGCAGCCCCTCCAGGAACTCGGTGCCCAGTCGGGCCACCACCGCGACGTCCAGCTGGTGCAGCACGTACCGGCCGCGGCGCCGCGTGGTGATCAGGCCCGCCTTCTTCAGGACGCTCAGGTGCCGGGATATCTCCGGCGCCGTCATCCCGTGGATCTGCGCCAGTTCGGTCGTCGTGTACGCGCTGCGGGCGAGGTGGCGGCACAGGCGCATGCGCACGGGGTGCGACAGGGCCGTCATCCGCAGCGTCAACTGCTCCACCGAGGCCGGGGGAGTCGGCTCCGGCGCGCCCACGGGGTAGTGCAGCAGCGGCTGCCAGCCGAAGCGGTGCAGCACATTCAGGTGGGGGCGGCCGAGGCTGGTCGGGACCAGTACCAGGCAGCCGCCCGCCGTGACGGCGCGTCCCCGGATCAGCTTGTCGACGACGATGTTCGCGCCGGTCCCGTCCAGGGTCACGGCGGGGGAGACCGCGGCCAGCGCCTCGGCGAGGCCCTTGCGGCGCAGCAGTTCCGTCTTGTGCCGGGCGTCCGCGGCCAGTTGGTGGCGCAGCCCGGACCAGGTCTCCGCGAAGAAGACCTCGTCGCAGTCCTCCAGGAACCGCCGCAGCCACGCCCGCACGCTCGGCGGGTCGTCGAGCAGCCGCTGGGTGAAGCGCACCTGCTGCGGGCCCCGGGAGGCGGCCACCTCGAGGGCCCGGCGGCGTCCCGTCGGGCTGGAGAGGATGGCGGGGACCCGGGTGTCGTACAGGAGCAGGGAAGTGAACTCCAGCGCCGCGTCCACGAACTGTTCGTCCGTCAGCTTGTCCATGAGGTCGAGGTCCTCGGCGAGCGTGGCGCCCGGGAGGCCGAGGCTGCCCGGGAGGCCGGCGAACGGCAGGAAGAGGTCGGAGAACGTCGTCCGCCACAGGAAGTCCGCCTCGCACATCCGGTCGGCGAGGTGCGGGTCGAGCCGGGCGGTCACCCCGGCCGCCCAGCCCTGGAGACCGGCGTGGTGCCCCGGCTCGCTGAGCGTGTGCAGCGCCATGCCCAGCTCGGCCAGCGGAGACGGCACGAAGGAGATCCGCTCCGCGGGCAGGCCGCTGATGTCGATGGTCACGCTCATACGGCCATGGTGCACCCGACCACCGACAACGCCGCACGCCGTCCGGGCCGGGCCGTCCGGGAGGCGAGCCGGGCGGGGCCGGGCCGGTGCACCGCACCTGGCACCGGCCCGCCGAGCCATCGCCCGCCGAGCCATCGCCCGCCGAGCCATCGCCCGCCGAGCCCGCGCCTGCCGCGCCCGCTGAGCCCGCGCCTGCCGCGCCCGCTGAGCCCGTGCCCGCTAAGGCCGCGGCAGCCGCTCGGCGAACTCGCGAACCGCCGTCCGCACGTCCTCCGCCGTCCATTCCAGGCCCGCCGCGCTCACGGTGACCTCGGTGTACGAGAGGCCCGGTCCCGAGTCGGCCCAGGCGCCCGAGAACAGCGCCGTGCCGGTCTCCTCGGTGGTGCGCACCGCGGCCTCCCCGGCCGTGTCGGCGTCGTACGGCAGCCAGACCTGGAACTGGTGGGTGTGCGGCGCCTCGGGGTGCACCCGCGCCCAGGGCAGGCCCGCCTCGGCGAAGCCCTCACGCAGCGCGTCCGCGACCACGCGCGCGTGCCGCACGTACTCGGGCAGCCGGGGCAGCTCGTGCTCCAGGCCCGCGAGGGCCGACAGCGCGGTCGGGAACTGCTGGAACATCATGCCGCCGTACCGGTGGCGCCAGGTCTTCGCCTCGTCGACGAGCGTCCGCGGGCCGGCCAGTGCGGCGCCCGCGAAGCCTTCGAGGGACTTGTAGAACGACACGTAGACGCTGTCCGCGAGGTCCGCGATCTCGTCCAGCGGGCGCCCGAAGTGGACGGTGGTCTCCCACAGCCGCGCGCCGTCGAAGTGCACCACGGCGTCCCGCGCGCGTGCCGCGTCCACGACCTCGCACAGCTCGTCCCAGGTGGGCAGCACGAAACCGGCGTCCCGCAGGGGGAGCTCGACCATGATCGCCCCGAAGGGCTCGTCGAATTCGCGCACCTCCTCGGCCGTGGGAAGCCGGGGCGCGCTCGTGATCCGCACCGGGCGCAGGCCGCTGACCTGGCTGAAGGCGTTCCGCTCGTGCATCTCGGGGTGGGAGAGCGCGTGCAGCGCCACGGTGGCGGAGCCGGTACGGCCCGCCCAGCAGCGCAGCGCGACCTGCTGCGCCATGGTGCCGGTCGGGAAGAACGCCGCGGCCTCCTTGCCGAGCAGCCCGGCGACCTTCTCCTCCAGGGCCTCGACGACGCCGTTGCCGTAGATGTCGGCGCGCTCGTCGAGGTCGTACAGCTCGGCCGCGCCGTCGAGCGTCGCCAGGCGCTCCCGGAGAGTGCGCAGGACGCCGGAGCGCGCGAGGATGCGCCGCGCGCCCTTGAGCGCGCTGACGCGCCGTTCGCGCAGGCGCGCACGGCGCTCGTCGTCCGTGAGCCCCTCGGCCGGGCCCGTCTCCTCGGCCTGACCTGCCCCCTCGGCCGGTTCCGCCGCCCCGGTTGCCTCGGTCGCCCCGGCCCGCTCGGCCGGTTCCGTGCTCTGCTGTCGCGTTTCACCCATGCCCTGGATCATGCCGTGCGCGGGTCGCGGCGGGCACACGCATTACGTCCGGCCCGCCCGAACGTTCCCTCCACGGCCGCCCGTGCGCAGCGTGTGGAGAAACCCACAGCCTGTGGACAACTGGTGGGCCTTCAGGCCGATCGCGTTAACATGACGAGAAATCGTCCGGTACCCAGAGCGGACTGGAACGGGAAGGCCTCCGTCGCGTGAGTACAGTCCACCAGCCAGACCCCAAGGACCGCCCCGCGCGGCTCACCGTCGGCGTCGTCGGCGCCGGCCGGGTGGGTCCCGCGCTGGCCGTGTCGCTCCAGCTCGCCGGACACCGTCCGGTGGCCGTCTCGGGTGTCTCCGACGCCTCGCGGCGGCGGGCCGCGCTGATGCTGCCCGACGTGCCGCTCGTCCCGCCCGCCGAGGTCCTCGAGCGCGCCGACCTGGTGCTGCTGACCGTCCCCGACGACACCCTGCCCGGCCTGGTCCAGGGACTCGCCGAGACCGGCGCCGTCCGGCCGGGTCAGCTGATCGCGCACACCTCCGGGCGCTACGGCGCCCGTGTGCTCGACCCCGCCCTGCGCGCGGGCGCGCTGCCGCTCGCGCTGCACCCGGCGATGACCTTCACCGGCACCCAGGTCGACGTCCAGCGCCTGGCCGGCTGCTCCTTCGGCGTCACCGCCCCCGACGAGCTGCGGCTGGCCGCCGAGGCGCTCGTCATCGAGATGGGCGGCGAGCCGGAGTGGATCTCCGAGGAGAAGCGGCCGCTCTACCACGCGGCCCTCGCACTGGGCGCCAACCACCTGGTGACGCTCGTGGCGCAGTCGATGGAGCTGCTGCGCGCCGCCGGTGTCGAGGCGCCCGACCGGATGCTCGGGCCGCTGCTCGGCGCCGCCCTGGACAACGCGCTGCGCTCGGGCGACGCGGCCCTCACCGGACCGGTCGCGCGCGGGGACGCGGGCACCGTCGCCGCACACATCGGCGAGCTGCGCCGGCACGCCCCGCAGACCGTGGCGGGCTACCTGGCCATGGCGCGGGCGACCGCCGACCGCGCGCTCGCCCACGGGCTGCTGAAGCCCGAACTCGCCGAGGACCTGCTCGGGGTCCTCGCCGACGGGACCGACCGGACCGACGGGACCGAAGGGAACGCCCGATGACCATCGCCCTGCTGCACACCGCGGACGACCTGCACGCACGCGCGCGTGCGGGTCGCCGCGCCGTCGTCATGACGATGGGCGCGCTGCACGAGGGGCACGCCACGCTGATCCGCACCGCCCGCGGGATCGCGGGGGCCGACGGCGAGGTCGTCGTCACCGTCTTCGTCAACCCGCTCCAGTTCGGCGCGGGGGAGGACCTAGACCGCTACCCGCGCACCCTGGAGGCCGACGTCAAGGTCGCCGAGGCGGCCGGGGCCGACGTGGTGTTCGCGCCCTCCGTGGACGAGGTCTACCCCGGCGGCGACCCTCAGGTGCGGATCTCCGCGGGCCCCATGGGGGAGCGCCTGGAGGGCGCCGTGCGCCCCGGGCACTTCGACGGGATGCTCACCGTAGTGGGCAAGCTGCTCCACCTCACCCGCCCCGACGCCGCCCTGTTCGGCCAGAAGGACGCCCAGCAGCTCGCCCTGATTCGGCGCATGGTGCGGGACCTGAACTTCGGCATGGAGATCGTCGGCGTGCCCACGGTGCGCGAGGACGACGGCCTCGCCCTGTCGAGCCGCAACCGCTACCTCTCCGACCGGGAGCGGCGCACCGCGCTCGCCCTGTCCCAGGCGCTGTTCGCGGGCCGCGACCGGCACGCCGCCCAGGAGGCGCTGCGCGCCCGCGCGCGTGAGGTGCCCACCTCCCGCGCGCGGGCCGAGGCGCTCAGCGCCATCGGGGAGTCCCGCGCGGCCGCCGATGCCGCCGCGGTGGCCAAGGTCGCCCCGGGCGGCCCGGCGGGCGTCCTGGCCGCCGCCCGCACCGTCCTCGACGAGGCCGTACGCCTCGATCCGCCGCTGGAACTGGACTACCTGGCGCTGGTCGACCCGTCGGACTTCACCGGGGTGACCGAAGACTTCGCCGGCGAGGCCGTCCTCGCCGTCGCCGCCCGGGTCGGGACGACCCGGCTGATCGACAACCTTCCTCTCACCTTCGGAGCCGCCTCGTGACCAGCACAGGCATACGACTGCACGCACCCGCCCCCGGATGGTCGATCTCCGCGGACGTGGTGGTGGTCGGCTCCGGCGTGGCCGGTCTGACCACGGCCCTGCGCTGCGAGGCGGCCGGTCTGAACACGGTCGTCGTCACCAAGGCCCGCCTCGACGACGGTTCGACCCGCTGGGCGCAGGGCGGCATCGCCGCGGCCCTGGGCGAGGGCGACACGCCCGAGCAGCACCTGGACGACACGCTGGTCGCCGGCGTGGGCCTGTGCGACGAGGAGTCCGTGCGGATCCTGGTCACCGAGGGCCCCGGCGCCGTCCACCGGCTGATCTCCACGGGCGCCCACTTCGACACCGACGACGAGGGCGACATCGAGCTGACCCGCGAGGGCGGCCACCACCGGCGCCGTATCGCGCACGCGGGCGGGGACGCGACCGGCGCGGAGATCTCCCGCGCGCTCGTCGAGGCCGTCCGCGCGCGGGGCCTCCGCACGATCGAGAACGCGCTCGTCCTGGACCTGCTGACGGACGCCGACGGGCGGACCGCCGGGGTGAGCCTGCACGTCATGGGCGAGGGCCAGCACGACGGCGTGGGCGCCGTGCACGCCCCCGCGGTGGTCCTCGCGACCGGCGGCATGGGCCAGGTGTTCTCGGCGACGACGAACCCGTCCGTGTCCACCGGCGACGGCGTGGCGCTCGCCCTGCGCGCGGGCGCGGAGGTCTCCGACCTGGAGTTCGTGCAGTTCCACCCGACGGTGCTGTTCCTCGGCGCGGACGCGGAGGGCCAGCAGCCGCTCGTCTCCGAGGCCGTGCGCGGCGAGGGCGCCCATCTCGTCGACGCCGACGGGGTGCGGTTCATGGTGGGCCAGCACGAGCTGGCCGAGCTCGCGCCGCGCGACATCGTCGCCAAGGGCATCACGCGGCGGATGCAGGAGCAGGACGCCGAGCACATGTTCCTCGACGCCCGGCACTTCGGCGCCGAGATGTGGGAGCACCGCTTCCCGACGATCCTGGCCGCCTGCCGGGCGCACGGCATCGACCCGGTGCACGAGCCCATCCCGATCGCCCCGGCGGCCCACTACGCCTCCGGCGGCGTGCGCACCGACTCCCGCGGCCGTACGACCGTCCCCGGCCTGTACGCGTGCGGCGAGGTCGCCTGCACCGGCGTGCACGGCGCGAACCGGCTCGCCTCCAACTCGCTCCTCGAAGGCCTCGTCTACGCCGAGCGCATCTCCGCCGACATCGCGGCGCGCCACGCCGCGGACGGCCTGCACGCGCGCGTGCCCGCGCCCGTGGAGCACCCCGAGAAGCCCGCGTATCCGCTGCTCGCCCCGGAGACCCGGTTCGCGATCCAGCGGATCATGACCCGTGGCGCGGGCGTCCTCAGGTCGGCCGGGTCCCTCGCCCAGGCCGCCGACGCGCTCCAGCAGCTGCACACCGACGCGCGGGGCGCCCTGGAGGAGAACGGCAAGACGGCCGAGCCCGGCGTCGACACCTGGGAGGCCACCAACCTCCTGTGCGTGGCCCGCGTCCTGGTCGCCGCCGCCCTGCGCCGCGAGGAGACCCGCGGCTGCCACTGGCGCGAGGACCACCCCGAGCGCGACGACGCCGCCTGGCGCCGCCACATCGTCGTACGGCTGAATCCGGACCGCGCGCTGGCCGTCGCCACGACGGACACCGCAGACTTCCCCCCTACCCTCACCCAGTCCCAGGAGCAGTGAACAAGTGAGCACCCCCGACCTTCCCCTCGCCTCGAACGGTGGCTGCGGCGACGGCTGTGCCTGCGGTGCCGGGGCCGACGAGGAGTACCTGGAGTGCGGGCTCGACCCCGCGCTCGCCCAGCTCCTGGCCGACGCCGGCCTCGACCCCGTCGAGGTCGAGGACATCGCCAACGTGGCGATCCAGGAGGACCTCGACCACGGCGTCGACGTGACGACCGTCGCCACCATCCCCGAGGACGCGGTGGCCACCGGCGACTTCACCGCCCGTGAGGACGGCGTCGCGGCGGGCCTCAGGGTCGCCGAGGCCGTGCTCTCCGTGGTGTGCACCGACGAGTTCGAGGTCGAGCGGCACGTGGAGGACGGCGACCGGGTGGAGGCCGGGCAGAAGCTGCTGTCGGTCACCACGCGCACCCGCGACCTGCTCACCGCCGAGCGCAGCGCGCTGAACATCCTGTGCCGTCTCTCCGGCATCGCGACCGCCACGCGCGCGTGGGCGGACGTGCTGGAGGGCAGCAAGGCCGAGGTGCGCGACACGCGCAAGACGACCCCGGGGCTGCGCGCCCTGGAGAAGTTCGCGGTCCGCTGCGGCGGCGGCGTCAACCACCGCATGTCGCTGTCGGACGCGGCCCTGGTGAAGGACAACCACGTGGTGGCCGCCGGCGGCGTCGCCGAGGCGTTCACGGCCGTACGGGACGCGTTCCCGGAGCTGCCCATCGAGGTCGAGGTCGACACGCTGCACCAGCTGCGCGAGGTCGTCGACGCGGGCGCCGACCTGATCCTGCTCGACAACTTCACCCCGAGCGAGTGCGCGGAGGCCGTGGGCATCGTCGACGGGCGCGCGCTCCTGGAGGCGTCGGGCCGGCTGACGCTGGAGAACGCCAAGGCGTACGCCGACACCGGTGTCGACTTCCTCGCCGTGGGCGCGCTGACCCACTCCTCGCCGATCCTGGACATCGGCCTGGACCTGCGCGAAGCGGAGTAGGCGCGATGCTCCTCACGATCGACGTCGGCAACACGCACACCGTCCTCGGCCTCTTCGACGGCGAGGAGATCGTCGAGCACTGGCGCATCTCCACCGACGCCCGCCGCACGGCCGACGAGCTCGCGGTGCTGCTCCAGGGGCTCATGGGCATGCACCCCCTGCTGGGGGAGGAGCTCGGCGACGGCATCGACGGCATCGCCATCTGCGCGACCGTGCCGTCGGTGCTGCACGAGCTGCGCGAGGTCACGCGGCGCTACTACGGCGACGTGCCCGCCGTCCTGGTGGAGCCCGGTGTGAAGACGGGCGTGCCGATCCTCACGGACAACCCCAAGGAGGTCGGCGCGGACCGCATCATCAACGCGGTCGCCGCGGTCGAGCTCTACGGCGGTCCGGCGATCGTGGTGGACTTCGGCACCGCGACGACGTTCGACGCCGTCAGCGCGCGCGGGGAGTACGTCGGCGGGGTGATCGCGCCCGGCATCGAGATCTCGGTGGAGGCGCTCGGCGTGCGGGGCGCGCAGCTGCGCAAGATCGAGGTGGCGCGGCCGCGCAGCGTGATCGGCAAGAACACGGTCGAGGCCATGCAGGCGGGCATCGTGTTCGGCTTCGCCGGGCAGGTCGACGGCGTGGTCGGCCGGATGGCCCGGGAACTGGCCGACGACCCGGACGACGTGACGGTGATCGCGACGGGCGGTCTGGCGCCGATGGTGCTGGGCGAGTCGTCGGTGATCGACGAGCACGAGCCGTGGCTGACGCTGATCGGCCTGCGGTTGGTCTACGAGCGCAACGTCTCGAGGATGTGAGCGAGGGGGCCCCTCTCGCCGGGTCCGGGCGCATCGCCGGGTGCGGGCGCGCCGGTCTCCCGCCCGCCACCCGGCGGAGCGGCTCCGCGCAGCTCCAGGTGGGTGGGTTCCGCGCCGCGCCAAGATCGTTAGGTCGGTTTTGTCTGATTAGCGCGTATCGTCGCCGCATGCCCACGCCATACGGATCCCGCGGCGGCATGGCGTTCGGCGTGGAGGAGCTGCGTGTGCTCCGCCGTGCCCTCGCCCTTGCCCTCCACCCCGAACCCGCCTCGGCCGAGGACGTCCAGGACTGTCGCAGGCTCGCCGAGTCGCTCGACGAGGCGATGCGCGAGGGCGCCCGGCTGCGCGCCTTCCTTGTGGCGGACCTCGCTCGCTACCGCGCCGCCCTGCCCGGCACCGCCGCCGGCTACTTCGCGCTCCTGGAGGAGACCCTCGCGTCCGGGTACCGGCCCGTCCCCGACGACCTCGCCGCGCTCCGCGCGCTGCGCGGGAACCCGGTCGCCGCCGGGCTGCTCGCGCGCTGCCAGGTCATGGCCGAGGAGGACGTGCGCGGCCGTCTCGCGCGCGGACAGCGCAGCCGTGGCCTTCCGGGCGCGCCGGCCGTTCCCGCCTCCCGTACGCGCCTTCTGGCGCTCCCGGGCGGCCGGGAGCCCGTGCCGGCCGAGTCGGTCCCCGCCGAGCCGGACGCGCGGGTGTCCGCGGCCGGACCCGCCCGCGACCCGGAGGAGCGGCCCGCCCCGAAGCCCGGGGAGCGCCCGGCCGAACGGCCCGCCCCGCCGTCCCCGCAGCCGGCGCAGCCGTCCCGGCCCGTCCCGACCCCGGGCGAGGTGTTCCCGCGCCGCAGACCCGGCTCACCGCCCTCGCAGCGGCTGGCCGCGGGCTGACCCGCCACGCCCGTCCCGACCCCGGCCCCGCCCGCGGTTGCCCCGTGGCTACCCTGGACGCATGGACTACGTCTCCGCGCTCGTGCCCCCGGTCGTCATGGCCGTGTTCTTCATCGGTGTGATCCGGGTGATCGTGAAGACCCAGGGCGGGGCCGCCAAGGCCAAGGAGGACGCGGCCGTGGACGCCGCCCTCGCGCGCGCGGAGGCCGCCCGGCAGCCCGCGGCCCCGGACGCCTGAGCACCGGACGGTCGTACTCGGGGCGCCTGGACAACCGGGCGCTCGAACCCCGGACGGCTGAACACGGGGCGCCCGACGAGCATCGGCCGCCCCTGTCTTCGTATCTGAAGCCGTCGCGCCCCCTCGTGGGCGTACGGCCGCGCCCCCGGCGCACGGCTCCGCGCGGACGCCCTCCGCGTACCCGGGCCGTGCGCCCTTTTTGTTCCTTTCGCGGCTGTAGTGCCCGTCCGCCACGTCATAGGCAAGATCTCCAAGATCTCCCACTATTGTTCTGAGCTGTGCCTCGCCCATTGGGAGAACTCGAAGACGCGGTCATGACGCGGGTGTGGAAGTGGAACCGCCCGGTGACCGTTCGGGAAGTCCTGGAAGACCTTCAGCAGGAACGGTCCATCGCCTACACCACGGTGATGACCGTTTTGGACAATCTCCATCAGAAGGGCTGGGTCCGCCGTGAGGCGGAAGGCCGGGCCTATCGCTATGAGGCGGTCTCGACTCGCGCCGCCTACGCGGCGGCACTCATGAACGACGCCTGGTCCCAGAGCGACAACCCCGCGGCCGCTCTCGTCGCCTTCTTCGGGATGATGAGCGACGAACAGCGCCGCGCCCTCAGTGACGCCGTTCGCATGGTCCAGGGACCGGAAACCCGGGAACCGGCGGAACCGGAGAACCCCGGCTCCCCGGTGGACGACAGCGGGCGATAGCGTCCGCTCATGTCAGCGATGCACCCCGAAGTCACCGCAAAAGCCATCACGGTCCGCCGTGCCCGGACCAGCGATGTCCCCGCCGTGCGGAGCCTCCTCGACGCCTACGTCCGCGAGCGCATCCTGCTCGACAAAGCCACGGTGACGCTTTACGAGGACATCCAGGAGTTCTGGGTCGCGGAACGTGACGACAACGCCGAGGTGGTCGGCTGCGGCGCACTGCACGTGATGTGGGAAGACCTCGCGGAAGTCCGCACTCTCGCCATCCAGCCGGGTCTGAAGGGCGCCGGCGTCGGCCACCGGGTGCTGGAGAAGTTGCTGGACACCGCGCGCTGGCTCGGTGTTCGCCGGGTTTTCTGCCTGACCTTCGAAGTCGAGTTCTTCGGCAGGCACGGCTTCGTCGAGATCGGCGAGACACCCGTGGACACCGACGTCTACGCGGAGCTGATGCGTTCCTATGACGAGGGCGTCGCGGAGTTCCTCGGTCTCGAACGAGTGAAACCGAACACCTTGGGCAACAGCCGGATGCTTCTGCATCTGTGATCTCCCGGACGATCCGGTATTCCACGCCGCCCTGCCCAGGTTCCCTATGTCCGAAACGCGCATGTTTCCGGTCCTGAGCAGTCCCTGAGCCTCTGCCAGGGGTTTGTGTTTTTCCAGCAAAAGCGGTTTGCTTTCCGACGTAGTGCAGTACTGCATATAACAGGGGGCGGTGAAACGGCGGACGCCGCGGACCCCCGGTCCTGAAGTGATGAATGAAAGGAAATCCGGTGGCACAGAAGGTTCAGGTCCTTCTTGTCGACGACCTCGACGGCGGCGAGGCGGACGAGACCGTCACGTTCGCGCTGGACGGCAAGACGTACGAGATCGATCTCACGACTTCCAATGCGGACAAGCTGCGCGGCCTTCTCGACCCCTATGTCAAGGGTGGTCGTCGCACCGGTGCGGGACGCTCTTCGGGCGGCCGTGGAAAGGCGCGCCCCGCTTCCGGCGTCAGTGGCAACCAGCTCACCGCGCAGATCCGCGCCTGGGCAAAGGAGAACGGCCACGAGGTCAATGACCGCGGCCGCGTTCCCGCGAAAATTCGCGAGGCCTACGAGAAGGCCAACGGCTGAGCCTGCGTGACGGCCGGCGGGCCGCCGTGCGGGCGCCGCAGCAGGATCCGGTGGCACTGTGTCGCCACCGTGTCCACCAGCCGTACGAGATCGGGGGCGCCTTCGCCGCCCCCCAGCGCCGACAGTGTCGGCAGCGAGGGTTCGACCTCGCGTCCCGGCCCGGGGGGCCGCAGCCAGACGGCGGCCCCCTGCACGGAAGCCGTCCGCCAGGGCGACGGCGCGTCGATGTGCCCGCCCGCGCCCAGCGCCACGAGGTCGAGACCCGCGGCCAGCGGACCCCACTCCAGCCAGTCCAGGACCCCCGGCAGCTCCTCCGCGCTGCCCGCGGCCACCAGGAAGCGCATCCGGCCGCCCTGTAGCGCCACCGGAGAGCCGGGGCCCAGATGCCTGAGCGCAGGGCCGCCCGCCCGCGCCGGCACCTCCAGCACGTCGAACCGGGCCCCCGTGACCAGCCGCGGCAGCGAGCCCGGCGCCGGACCGGGGGCGGTCGCCCACCCCAGCCTCTTCTCGTACCAGTCGCGGACCGCGGACGGGTCGATCGCGCGCCTGGGCTGGGGCACCGCCAGCGGGGTCATGCCAACCATGCCAAGTGCAACCCCCGAGGACCCCCGCAAGTTACGCTGAGTGCCGGGAAGATCGCCCGCAGTGTATGTCCGGGGGGCGTGCGGGGGCGTGGGGAGGCGCAAGGTTGTTCGCCCGTAGCGGAGGGAACGGGCGCGCACGGCATGGAGTGTCAGTCCGTACGGGTAAGACATCCCTAGTGGGAGGGGGCGACACGCAGGAAAGGCCGTCTCACGTTCGCCATCGGCGTACTGATGGTGGGGGTAACTGTCTGGCCTGCGGGAACATCGTCTCGCACCATCGGGTTGGAGCAGATGTCGGCGTTCGGGGTCAGGAGGCAGTGCTGGTTCTCGGTCCGGTGTCGGCAGTTGGAATGAGCGGTCCCCGCTTGCGGGACTAAGCTGCGGAAGGACAGGGAGGGGAAGTTCCCCTCCACTGCCTGACCGCTCTGAGGAGCGATTAACGATGTTCGAGAGGTTCACCGACCGCGCGCGGCGGGTTGTCGTCCTGGCTCAGGAAGAAGCCCGGATGCTCAACCACAACTACATCGGCACCGAGCACATCCTCCTGGGCTTGATCCACGAGGGTGAGGGTGTCGCCGCCAAGGCCCTTGAGAGCCTCGGGATTTCGCTCGAGGCGGTCCGCCAGCAGGTGGAGGAGATCATCGGCCAGGGCCAGCAGGCCCCGTCCGGGCACATCCCCTTCACCCCCCGTGCCAAGAAGGTCCTGGAGCTGTCGCTCCGCGAGGCCCTTCAGCTGGGCCACAACTACATCGGCACGGAGCACATCCTGCTCGGCCTGATCCGCGAGGGCGAGGGCGTCGCCGCCCAGGTCCTGGTCAAGCTGGGCGCCGATCTCAACCGGGTGCGGCAGCAGGTCATCCAGCTGCTCTCCGGCTACCAGGGCAAGGAGACCGCCACCGCCGGCGGGCCTGCCGAGGGCACCCCCTCGACGTCCCTGGTCCTCGACCAGTTCGGCCGGAACCTCACCCAGGCCGCTCGTGAGTCCAAGCTCGACCCGGTCATCGGGCGCGAGAAGGAGATCGAGCGGGTCATGCAGGTGCTGTCCCGCCGTACCAAGAACAACCCGGTGCTGATCGGTGAGCCCGGCGTCGGCAAGACCGCCGTCGTCGAGGGCCTCGCCCAGGCCATCGTCAAGGGCGAGGTGCCCGAGACCCTCAAGGACAAGCACCTCTACACCCTCGACCTCGGTGCCCTGGTCGCCGGCTCCCGCTACCGCGGTGACTTCGAGGAGCGCCTGAAGAAGGTCCTCAAGGAGATCCGCACCCGCGGCGACATCATCCTGTTCATCGACGAGCTGCACACGCTGGTCGGTGCGGGTGCCGCCGAGGGCGCCATCGACGCCGCGTCGATCCTGAAGCCGATGCTGGCCCGAGGTGAGCTCCAGACCATCGGTGCGACCACGCTGGACGAGTACCGCAAGCACCTGGAGAAGGACGCGGCCCTCGAGCGCCGCTTCCAGCCCATCCAGGTCGCCGAGCCGTCCCTGCCGCACACGATCGAGATCCTCAAGGGTCTGCGCGACCGGTACGAGGCCCACCACCGGGTCTCCATCACCGACGAGGCGCTGGTCCAGGCCGCCACCCTGGCCGACCGCTACATCTCCGACCGCTTCCTGCCGGACAAGGCGATCGACCTGATCGACGAGGCCGGTTCCCGGATGCGCATCCGCCGGATGACCGCGCCGCCGGACCTGCGCGAGTTCGACGAGAAGATCGCCGCCGTCCGCCGGGACAAGGAGTCCGCGATCGACTCGCAGGACTTCGAGAAGGCCGCCTCCCTGCGCGACAAGGAGAAGCAGCTCCTCGCCGCGAAGGCCAAGCGCGAGAAGGAGTGGAAGGCCGGCGACATGGACGTCGTCGCCGAGGTCGACGGCGAGCTGATCGCCGAGGTCCTCGCGACCGCCACCGGCATCCCGGTCTTCAAGCTGACCGAGGAGGAGTCCTCCCGCCTGCTGCGCATGGAGGACGAGCTCCACAAGCGGGTCATCGGCCAGGTCGACGCCGTCAAGGCGCTGTCGAAGGCGATCCGCCGTACGCGCGCCGGTCTGAAGGACCCGAAGCGCCCCGGTGGCTCGTTCATCTTCGCCGGCCCGTCCGGTGTCGGTAAGACCGAGCTGTCCAAGGCGCTCGCCGAGTTCCTCTTCGGCGACGAGGACGCGCTGATCTCCCTCGACATGTCGGAGTTCAGCGAGAAGCACACGGTCTCGCGTCTCTTCGGTTCGCCCCCCGGCTACGTGGGCTACGAAGAGGGCGGTCAGCTGACCGAGAAGGTGCGCCGCAAGCCGTTCTCCGTCGTCCTCTTCGACGAGGTCGAGAAGGCCCACCCGGACATCTTCAACTCGCTGCTGCAGATCCTGGAGGACGGTCGCCTGACCGACTCCCAGGGCCGGGTCGTGGACTTCAAGAACACGGTCATCATCATGACGACCAACCTCGGCACGCGGGACATCTCGAAGGGCTTCAACCTGGGCTTCGCGGCCACGGGTGACACGAAGTCCAACTACGAGCGCATGAAGAACAAGGTGTCGGACGAGCTCAAGCAGCACTTCCGCCCCGAGTTCCTCAACCGCGTCGACGACGTCGTCGTCTTCCCGCAGCTGACGCAGGAGGACATCCTGCGGATCGTCGACCTGATGATCAGCAAGGTCGACGAGCGCCTGAAGGACCGGGACATGGGCATCGAGCTCTCCCAGTCCGCCAAGGAGCTGCTGTCCAAGAAGGGCTACGACCCGGTGCTGGGCGCGCGTCCGCTGCGTCGCACGATCCAGCGCGAGATCGAGGACACCCTGTCGGAGAAGATCCTCTTCGGCGAGCTGCGCCCCGGTCACATCGTGGTCGTCGACACGGAGGGTGAGGGCGACACCAAGACCTTCACCTTCCGCGGTGAGGAGAAGTCCGCACTGCCGGACGTCCCGCCGATCGAGCAGGCGGCCGGCGGAGCCGGGCCGAACCTGAGCAAGGAGGCGTAAGCCTCACGGCCCCCGGGCCGACCGAGAGGGGCCGGTGCTGCGACAGCACCGGCCCCTCTCGCGTGCCCGCGGCGCCCGCCGGCGCCCGTGGCGCGGCCGGCTACGACAGCTGGCCGTCGTAGTCCGGGAGCTTGAAGGTCTTCTCGGCGTGCCCGCCCGACAGGTCGGTGGCGCTGTTGCCGATGTTCGCGATGATCGTGTAGCCCTTGTTCTCGATGTCCACGCGCTGGGCCGTCTTGTAGGCGGCGACGTCCTTGAAGAGGTCGAGCAGGCCGCGGACGTAGAGGCCGGAGACGTCGTAGCCGTCGTGTTCCAGGTTGTACTCGGTGGGCCAGGCGATGATGCCGGGGCGCGCGGTCACGAAGAACAGCGCGACGCCGTGCTCCTGGGCGTACTCGGCGACGTTCAGGACCGGCTTGTTGGCCGGCTGGGGGTAGCTGAAGCCGAAGTCGGTCTCCAGCGTGGTGTTGTCGACGTCGAAGACGATCGCCTGCTTCTCGCCCGGCTCAGCGGCGGCGATCCGGTCCTTCAGGTACGGCAGCGCCTGGTCCATCACGCTCTGGCAGTCCTGCTGCCAGGTGCCGTAGTCGACCGCGGTGGACGCCGTCGCCACGGAGGTGCTCACCGCGGCGGTCCGTGCCGTGGCCGTGCCGGTGGTGGCCGCGGTGGCGGCCTGGGCTCCGGCCGGGACGGCCAGCGCCGTGAGAGCGGCGGTGGTGACGGCCGTCAGGGCGGTACGGCGGGTCCAGGTGCCTCTGGTCATGGGTGGGGGGTCCTCTCGCGTCCGAGCACGGCTCTGGTCAGATCTTGTCAGGGTCATGCTGGAGGGCGGGAGTGGCAAGAGGGGAACCGGGGGGTTACCGGACGGTAGCTCACTCCAACACGGGCTTTGCACAAGCCGGTTCCTGTCGTGGCGGGGGTCACAACAGGGGGGTGGTGCCGGTGGCCTCCATCACGAGTGGTGCGTCACGTACTACGGCGATTAGTAGGCGTCCGGAGGGCGTTGAGCGGGGGTTTGGTCGATTTGGGGGTGTTTGGTTTGAGATGGACTACTACGGTCTGCCGTAGATGACCGGTTTGTCCTCAGGGGTCCCGGCGGGCTACCAAGGGATAGTCCATTCGGCGGAAGTTCGAACGCCAGATGGTTTCTCTGTCCCCCACCCCATGAGGTTTCGATGTTCCCGCGTTCCACGGTCCGTTCTTCCCGTTCGTCCTCCAAGCTCCGCAAGCGTGTGGCCGTCGTGGCCGCCGGTGTGGGCGTGTCGGTCGCGCTGGGAGCCGGAGCCGCAGGTGCTGCCACGGCCAAGTCCGCCAGCACCTGGGTGGACCCGGTGAAGAAGTACACGCTGTCCGCCTCGTTCAACCAGGCCGGCAGCCACTGGGTCGCCAAGCACAGCGGTCAGGACTTCGCTGTGCCGATCGGTACCAACGTCGTCGCCGCCCACTCCGGAACGGTCGTCAAGGCCGGCTCCCACGGCGCCGGTGACGGATCCGCGTACGGCAACGCCATCGTGATCAAGCACAGCAACGGCACCTACTCGCAGTACGCGCACCTCTCCCGCATCGACGTGAAGGTCGGTCAGCACGTGAAGACGGGCCAGCACATAGCCCGCTCCGGCAACACCGGTAACTCCACCGGCCCGCACCTGCACTTCGAGATCCGCACGACGCCGAACTACGGCTCCGCGGTCAACCCCGTCACGTTCCTGCGCTCGCACGGCGTGCACGTCTGACAGATGGTGTGAGCCGCCTCCGCGGCGCACCGGCAGCACACAAAGCGCGCGTCCACCTCCGGATTCCCGGAGAGTCGACGCGCGCTGACGTGCGTTCAGGGGCGGTTACGAGCGCCCCGCGCTGCCCCGGTCCGCCTGGGTCACCAGGTCCAGGGCGACGTCCATGACGGCCTGCCGCTTCTTGTCGGGGTCGCCCTCCAGATCCTGGAGGACGAACATCCCGGCGTGCAGGGTGAAGATGGCGCTCACGCAGCGGACCTGGTCGACCAACTCGGCGTCCGGGTCTATCAGGACGTCGCGCAGGCCCTTCATCCGGTCCTTGAAGGTGTCGCCGATGCGCAGCTCCCGGACCGTCGCCTGGTTCTCCTGCATGAAGCGGAAGAGCGGGGTCGCGCTCGCGAGGGCCTCGCTGTAGCGCCGTACGATCTCCCGCTTGGTCTCCAGCGTGTGCGGCTGCTGCTGGCCCCACTCGATGAGCTCCTCGATCGGCCTGGTCAGGTCGTCGAAGACGCTCGCGAGGATCTCTTCCTTGGTCTTGAAGTGGTAGTAGAGAGCCGCTTTGGTGACATCCAGGCGCTCGGCGATCTCGCGCAGGGATGTCTTCTCGTAGCCCTGCTCCGCGAAGAGCTCGAGCGCCACGTCCTGGATGCGCTGGCGGGTGTTGCCGCGGCGCTGATGCCTGGTGCCGTCCATCGTGACGTCCATCTTGGTACTCCTTGCGCTCCCACGGAAACTTGCTTGCCGCCCGGCTAGCTAACTTACTTGACGCCCGGCTAGTTAAGGTCTACCTTCCCAGTGTAGACAGCTAGCCGGTCGGCAAGTAAGTAGCTGGCCCTGGGGGAATGGGAAAACCATGGCGGACACCGCGCAGACCGGGGCCGACCCGGTGACCTCGGAGAAACGGCCAAAGCCGGAGAAGCAGCCCAAGAGCGTGCGGGTGGTCCTGCTCGCGCTCATGATCGCGATGATGCTCGCGATGCTGGACAACATGATCGTGGGCACGGCGATGCCGACGATCGTGGGCGAGCTCGGCGGCCTGGAGCACCTGTCGTGGGTGGTGACCGGATACACCCTGGCCACCGCGGCGGCCACGCCCGTCTGGGGCAAGCTCGGCGACATGTACGGCCGCAAGGCCACCTTCCTCACCTCGATCGTGATCTTCCTGATCGGCTCGGCGCTCAGCGGCATGGCCCAGGACATGGGTCAGCTGATCGGCTTCCGCGCGGTGCAGGGTCTCGGCGCCGGCGGTCTGATGGTCGGCGTCATGGCGATCATCGGCGACCTGATCCCGCCGCGCGAGCGGGGCAAGTACCAGGGCATGATGGCCGGCGTCATGGCGCTGGCGATGATCGGCGGCCCGCTGGTCGGCGGCACCATCACCGACAACTGGGGCTGGCGCTGGTCCTTCTACATCAACCTGCCGCTCGGCGCCGTCGCGCTGGTGCTGGTCACCGCGGTGCTCCACCTGCCGAAGAAGCGCTCCCAGGCGGGCATCGACTACCTCGGCGTCACCCTGCTGACCGTCGGCATCACCTCCATCGTGCTCGTGACGACCTGGGGCGGCTCGGAGTACGCCTGGACCTCCGCGCGGATCATGGAGCTCATCGGCATCGGCGTCTCCTCGCTGATCGGGTTCGTGTTCTGGCAGACCAAGGCCAAGGAGCCGGTCGTCCCGCTGCACATCTTCCGCAGCCGCAACTTCACCCTGATGTCGATCATCGGCTTCATCACCGGCTTCGTGATGTTCGGCGCGACGCTCTTCCTGCCGCTGTACCAGCAGTCGGTGCAGGGCGCCTCGGCCACCAACTCGGGCCTGCTGCTGCTCCCGATGCTCGGCGCGATGCTCGTCACCTCGCTGGTCGCCGGCCGGGTCACCACCAACTCCGGCCGCTACAAGGTGTTCCCGATCGCCGGCGGCGTGCTGATGATCACCGGCCTGTACCTGCTGTCCACGATGGACACCGGCACCACCCGGCTCACCTCCGGCATCTTCATGGCCGTGCTCGGCGCGGGCATGGGCTGCCTGATGCAGATCACCATGCTGGTCGCGCAGAACAGCGTGCAGATGCAGGACATGGGTGTCGCGTCCTCGTCGACCACCCTGTTCCGCACCCTCGGTTCCTCCTTCGGTGTCGCCATCATGGGCGCCCTGTTCAACCACCGGGTCCAGGACGTCATGGCCGAGCGGGCCGGGGCGCTGGGCTCGAAGGTCACCGAGCAGTCCGCGCAGCTGGACGCGGCCAGCCTGGCCAAGCTCCCGGCGGCGGCCCGCGAGGCCTATCAGTACGCGGTGTCCAGCGGCACCCACACGGCGTTCCTCCTCGGCTCCGTCGTCGCGGTGATCGTCCTGGTGGCCTCCCTGTTCGTGAAGGAGGTGCCGCTCAAGGGCGGCCCGCAGAAGCCGGACGCGCAGCAGGGCGAGGCCGACGCCGCCCCGATGCCGATCGTCGAGGCCGTCTGACCGACCACGGCCGCGCCACGCGGCTGACCGAAGGCTCCCGGCAGGTGTCCGCCCCGGGGGCCTTCGGCCTGTCCGGCGGCGGCGACGGCGGTGGCTTTGCCGGTGCGGGGCGGGCTCGGTACGGCGTACGCCGTCGAGTCGGTCGGCTCCGCGCCCGTCACGCGGGCAGCATCGGATAGCTGCCGGTGTCGGTCGGGGCGTGTTCCGGGAGCCAGAGGACCGCGACCGCGCCCTCCGCGGCTATGTGCTCCGGGGCACCGGCCGGGCGGACGTTGCGGAAGGTGAGCCGGGCGCCGAGGACACGGGCCTGCCCGGCCGCGATGGTCAGGCCGAGGCCGTGGCCGTGCCCGGCGCGGTCCTTGCTGCCCGTGCGGAAGCGGCTGGGCCCGTCGGCGAGCAGGTCCTCGGGGAATCCCGGGCCGTGGTCGCGGACCCGGATGACCCGGCCCTCGACGGTGACCTCGATGGGCGGCTTGCCGTGCCGCGCGGCGTTGGCCAGCAGGTTGAACAGCACGCGCTCCAGACGCCGGGGGTCGGTGGTGACCTCCGACTCGTGCACCACGCGCACCTCGATGGCGGGGTCCCGCGCCGCCACCCGCCGGGACACGAAGTCGCCCAGCAGGATGTCCTGCAGCTCGGCCCGCTCCGAGGCGCCGTCCAGCCGGGCCACCTCCAGGACGTCCTCGACCAGCGTGCGCATGGCCTTCGCGCGGTCCAGGACCAGCTCCGTCGGCCGGCCCGGCGGCAGCAGTTCGGCGGCCGTCAGCAGGCCCGTCACCGGGGTGCGCAGCTCGTGGGCGATGTCGGCGGTGACCCGGCGCTCGGCCTCCAGCCGCTGCCGCAGCGCGTCCGCCATGGCGTCCACGGCGCTCGCGAGGTCGTCGGTCTCGTCCCAGACGACACCGCCGATGGCGTCCCGCACCCGTACGTCCGTCTCGCCCTTGGCAACCTGGTGGGCCGCGGCGGCCGCCTTGCGGAGCCGGCGGGAGAACTGGCCGCCGATCAGCACCCCGAGCGCGCTGCCGCCGAGGACGACCGCGATGGAGCCGATGACCAGGGCCTGGTCGAGGTCCTTCATCACGTCCGTGCTGCGGTCGGTGAGGTGGGTGTGCAGCGACAGCACGTGCCCGTCCTTCATCGGCACCGCCGCCCAGATGTCCGGCACGTCGCCGTGTTCGCCGACGTACGTCGCCATGCGGCCCTCGTCGACCTTGTCGCGCAGCCTGGAGGGCAGGTCCGGGTCGTCGCGCTCGATCTTCGGGAAGTTCGGCCGCTTGGACAGCTCGTAGTTGCGCTGCCCGATCTGGAGCCGCTCGACCGCGAGTTCGCGCGCGTTGTCCAGCATGGAGACCCGGGCGGCGTTGTGCACGACCAGGCTCAGCGCCACCGCGACCAGCGCGCCGACCAGCGCGATGGCGGCGCTGAGTTTCCACCGCAGCCCCGTGCGGAGCCCCCCGTGCGCCAGGCGCTCGGGCATCAGCTGCCCCCTCGTCCCCCTCATGCCCCGCCCCCGCTCAGGCCTTCAACTTGTAGCCGAATCCGCGGACCGTCTCGATCCGGTCCTGGCCGATCTTGGCGCGCAGCCGCTGCACATGGACGTCGACGACCCGGGTGTCCCCGCCCCAGCCGTAGTCCCAGACCCGCTCCAGGAGCTTGTCGCGGGAGAGCACCGTGCCCGGCGCGGAGGAGAACTCCAGCAGCAGGCGCATCTCGGTGGGGGTGAGCGCCACCGGCTGCCCGGACCGGCGCACCTCCATGCCCTCGGTGTCGATCTCCAGCTCGCCGAAGGTCAGCACCCCGTCGGCGGCCGGGGCGGCGGGCTCCTCCCCGCGGTCCGCGCCGCCCGCGTGCCCGAAGCGGCGCAGCACCGCGCGGATGCGGGCGACCAGGACGGCGCCGTCGAACGGCTTGGTCACGTAGTCGTCGGCGCCCGCCTCCAGGCCCAGCACCACGTCGATGGAGTCGGCGCGCGCCGACAGCATGATCACCGGGACCGTCGACTCGTCGCGGATGCGGCGGCACAGGCTGACGCCGTCGAGGCCGGGGACCATGACGTCCAGGAGCGCGATGTCCGGGCGGTCGGCCCGGAACGCCTCGAGGCCCGACAGGCCGTCGGGCATCGCGGTGACCGCGAAGCCGTCCCGCTCCAGGGCGAGCTGGGTGGCCTCACGGATGACGTCGTCGTCCTCGACGAACAGGACGTGGGTCTGCTCTGCCATCCCGGTGCTCTCAGTCCTTCTGTGGGTCGCTCGGCAGGGACGCCCGCTGCCGTCCCCGTGGAGGTGAGCCGGCATCGTCCCACCCCTTCGTCCTCTTCATCGGACGGCGGTACCCGTTCGGTTCACTTCCCGGGCGATCGAATCATCACTTGTCCGTGTCGGACGACCCGTCGCCCCCCACGGCGTTGCTGTAGTCCGTGTGATGGAAGTCGCGCTGCACGAAGTGGCCGCCGGCCGCCGTCGACCAGGCGTACGTGATCACGTTCTCGCCGGAGGGGTTCGACACCGCGTCGCCCTTCTCGTACACCTGCTTGGTCACCACCAGGTCGCCGCGGTCCATCTCCGCGTAGACGGGGGACTCCTCGGCCTTGAAGACGTCCACGAACCGGCCGTTCTCCTCGCGGTACACGTACGAGCCGACCCCCACCGCGTCGCCGCAGGTCAGCACGTTCACCACGACGTCCTCCGAGGTGCCGCCGGTGAGCCTGCCGTAGGAGACGTCGACCGGGTACTCGTCGCCCACACAGGGCTTCAGATCGTGCTTGACCGCGGCGGAGACCACCGCGTCGTCCTTCACGAGCGCGACGGCGTCGACGCGCCGGTACGTGTCCGCGGGGCTCGGGGAGTACGACACCGGGGAGGGGGCGGCGCCCCCCGCCGAGTCGGCGCGCGCCGGGCCCTCGTCGCGGGCGCCGGTGCCGCCGGTGGCGCAGGCGGACGCGAGCAGGGCGAGGGCGGCGACGGTGGCCCCCGCGGCGAACGCCGCCTGGAGACTGGTCGGGTGACGTGCCCGGTGGTCCGTGGAACGGTTCGTGGAACGGTTCGTGGATCGGTCCGTGGATCGGTCCGTGGATGTGGACTTCGTGCCGGTCAGGCCGCGCACCGCTCCCGCTCCTCACGCTCCAGCGCGCGTGCGTCCAGGTCCCGCGCCTCCAGCTCCTCGCGGAGCCGGGCGAGCGCCCGGTGCAGCGTGCTCTTGACCGTACCGGCCGACATGCCGAGGGCGGCGGCCGTCTCCTCCGTGGACATCTGCTCCCAGTGTCGCAGCACGACGACGCTGCGTTGCTTCGGTGCGAGGACTTTCATGACGTCCATCAGCAGGGCGCGGTCCGCGTGCTGCTCGGTGGAGTCGTCCACGCAGGCCTCCGGCAGCTGCTCGGTGGGGACCTCCTCCAGCTTGCGGGCGCGCCACCACTCCGTACGCGTGTTGATCATCACGCGGCGGAGGTAGGCGTCCGCGAGCCGCTTGTCCGCGATGCCGTCCCAGCGGCCGTAGGTCCGGGCGAGCGCCGTCTGGAGCAGGTCCTGGGCGTCGACCGGGTCGGGCACCAGGCGGCGGGCGCTGCGCAGCAACGCGTCCTGCCGCGTGCGGACGTACTCCTCGAACTCCAGCACCTCGCCCTGCTCCACCATCGCAACCGCCTCCGTTCCCCGTTTTTCTCCGGTCGACCCCGTGTCGTCCCGGTGGTCCGCCGGGCACGGGAACGAAGCTACGGAGGGGTTGTCACGGCGCTGTCCGAAGCAGACTGCGAGAAACGCTCGGCTGTCCGTCGGTTGTGTAACGGAAGTAGGTTCGGGGTAAGGGCGTACGCCTAGTCGTGGTGGTATGGGGTGATATGTCCGCGCGATGGAGTGGAGGAAACCCTCCGACGGGCCCGCCCGCACTGTGACATGGCTGTGCGTCAGCTCAGCGGCAGCCGATAGAGCCCTTCCGGCAGCGGCTCCACCAGACCGTCCGAGACGAGCCCGTCGAGCGCGCGCGCCCGCTGCACCGGCTCGTGCCAGACCCGGTCCAGCGCCGACTGCGGCACCGGCACGTGCGCCTCGCGCAGGACGGCGAGCAGCTTGCCGCGCACCTGGCGGTCGGTACCGGCGTACGTCTGCCCGCGGCGCGGGGGCCCGTCGTGCTCCGGCTTGCCCGCGAGCCGCCACGCGCACAGCGCGGCGATCGGGCAGCGGTGGCAGCCCTCGTTCTTCGCCGTGCAGATCAGCGCGCCGAGCTCCATGGAGGCGGCGGCCCACCGGGACGCGGTGTGCTCGTCGTCGGGCAGCAGGGCGCGCGCGAGCTTGCGCTCGGCGGCGGTGGTGGCGTTCGGCGGGTACTGCACGCCGGTGACCGCGCGCGCGAAGACCCGGCGGACGTTGGTGTCGAGCACCGGGTGCCGCTGGCCGTAGGCGAACGACGCCACGGCCGCGGCCGTGTACTCGCCGATCCCGGGCAGGGCGAGCAGGTGCGCGTGGTCGGTGGGTACGTCGCCGCCGTGCCGTTCCGTTATCGCGGCGGCGGCGCCGTGCAGCCGCAGGGCGCGGCGCGGGTAGCCGAGCCGGCCCCAGGCGCGGACCGCCTCGCCGGGTGCCTCGGCGGCGAGGTCCGCGGGGCGGGGCCAGCGGGCGAGCCACTGCTCGTAGACGGGCAGCACGCGGCTGACGGGCGTCTGCTGGAGCATGAACTCGCTGACCATCACGCCCCACGGCCCGGCCTCCGGGCGCCGCCAGGGCAGGTCGCGCGCGTTCTCGGCGAACCAGTCGATGACGGGGGCGTGCAGGGCGTCGCCGGGGTCGGTGTCGTGGGCGGCGGAGGAACTGTGGTGCGGGGGCTTCGTGGGCGCAGTCATGGCATGACCGATCCTGCCACGGGGGAGCGGGGCGCGGGCCGTGGCGTGGCCGGTACGGGGTCGCCTGGCGGCGCGGCCTGGCGGGGGACCGGGCGGTCGGCTGCGTTGTCCGGGAGCGGGGCCGGGTGGTCGACGGCGCGCTCCGGGCGCGGGTGGGTGGGG